>JAYVSZ010000001.1:0-31342 GCA_043774925.1 Methylophilaceae bacterium
CTTCGAATGCTGGTGATGCACCGCCGCGTTGAGTTGAGCCAGATGAACCACCTATTGCGTCAACTGCATTCCAAGCTTGTGTTACACCGCCTGTAAAACTAAAGCCATTCCAGTTTGGTGATGAGTAAGCCACTTGTGATTTCCAGTCAGCATAAACAAAACCAGTACCAATACGACCTAATGTAGTTGTGTTACCAGCTAAACCACCAGCACCAGAACCAACACCTAACAATGTCATATCATTCAAAATAGCGTCAGAAGCAAAAATGCCTAAGTCTTTACCTAATTTGATAGAACCCCATGATTTGTCGCCGAATGTTAAGAATGCTTGACGATTTTCTTGGTTACCTGGGCTACCTAAAGTACCGCCACCAGCTGGAGCACCATTAGCACCTTGAATACCAGAATGTGTAGTTGAAGCACCTGGGTTAATGCTGATAGTGAAACCAACATCTAAATCGTTTTGGCGCGTTTTACCAGAAACTGATAGATAGTTAGGAAGCAAGCCAGTCGTGATGTTTGACTCTGTACCGTTACCAGTTGAGTTGCCAAGTGCTAAACCTGTACCACCACCGCTATGACGTGTTGATGTGTAGTAAGCGTTTACAACACCGCCGATGTCTAATGTCCAATCGCCAGCTGGAATCATGATGCCAGCATTTGCGCTTGAAGCTGCAGCCAATAAAGCTGAAGCAACTGCTAAACTTAATTTCTTGTTCATATAATTCTCCTAAAATTTTACTTCTTCAAAAAAACTTAATTAAAAGTTCTTACTGCTTAAAATACCCTCGTTTATATAAGCAATTGCTTGATTAAGTAAACGAGAAAGTTCGCGAACTTCCCTACTAAAACTCATGTTAATTAAATTAACGTTTATTTACATAAGAAGGTATAAGGATTATGACAAAGCTAGACAGTTGCAGGCAAGTGTTTTGTGGTTTTTGCGTGCGGTTTTGTCGCAATGTTGTAATTGTGCAACATGGTTGCATATAACGTTTGGGTATATTGTTGTGTTTGTGTAGGAGCGATTTTTAAATCGCGATTTGGTTGTGCGGTTTAAGGTTCGCTATCTAAAGATAGCTCCTACAAATACTCTTCTACTGCAAACAATCTGCGATGTTCGCGAATGGCAAATCGATCCGTCATGCCAGCAATGTAATCGGCCACAGCGCGCGCTTGGTCTTGCTTGGCGTGCTGTTGATATTCGGGCGGCATTAAGGTGATGTCAGCAAAAAACACGGTAAAAAGCTCGCGAATAATGCGTTCTGCCTTGGCGCTCATGCGGTTGACTTTGTAGTGGTGATATAAGTTTTTGCGCAAAAACTGTTTGAGCGCTTGGTTTTTTGCCTGCATCACCTCGCTAAAGCCCACCAAATAAGGCGCTTGGCGAATATCTTGTATGCTTTTTGGTTGAATTTTTGCGATTTTTGCTGCGGATGTTTCGCATAAATCCACCACTAGTAGGTTAATCATGCGGCGAATCGTTTCGTGAATCAGGCGCCGTTGTTCTAGTTTTGGATATTTTTCTTTCACAATTTTTAAATTATCTGCAAATAGCGCGACCTCGCTCAATTGCGCTATTGTAATTAATCCAGAACGTAAGCCATCGTCAATATCGTGGTTGTTGTAGGCAATTTCATCAGCAAAATTAGTGACTTGCGCCTCTAAACTTGGGCTGGTTTTGTTCATAAATCGTTCGCCAATATTGCCAAGTGCTTTTGCATTTTTAATCGAGCAATGTTTTAGAATGCCTTCGCGCAGCTCAAATGTAAGGTTTAAACCATCAAACTCGGCGTAACGCTGCTCAAGCTTATCTACTACGCGCAGCGACTGCAGGTTGTGTTCAAAACCGCCGTAGTCCTTCATGCAGGCGTTAAGCGCATCTTGCCCCGCATGGCCAAACGGCGTGTGGCCAAGATCGTGCGCAAGCGCAATGGCTTCGGTTAAATCCTCATGTAGATTAAGCGTACGCGCAATGCCGCGCGCGAGTTGCGCCACCTCTAGGCTGTGCGTGAGACGTGTGCGAAATAAATCGCCTTCGTGATTGACAAACACTTGCGTTTTATATTCTAAGCGGCGAAAAGCGGTGGAATGAATAATGCGGTCGCGATCGCGCTGAAAGGCGTTTCTTAATGGAGAGTTTGGCTCGTCGTGGTGACGGCCGATGGATTGGTCAGGATTTGCTGCGTAAGGTGCGAGTTGGTGCATAATTTTTTACAATTCCCTTTAGAGGTTTGTAGGGCTATGTAGGAGCTATCTTTAGATAGCGAACCAAACCCCCTATCGCGATTTAAAAATCGCTCCTACACAACTGAGCATGACAGCAAGGTTGCTTTGAGTTTATCGGCGTCGTAATCGCTGGTAATGACTGCCTTGCCTATGCCTTGCTGCAGCACGAGGCGGATTTTGCCATCTTGCACTTTTTTGTCTAAACCCATTAAGTCTAAATATTTATCCACGCCCAACGCAGGTGCCTGCACAGGCAAGCTGGATGCGGCTAACAGGGCGGATATGCGTTGTACCTCTTCTACTGTAAGCCAGCCTAAGCGTTGCGATAAATCGGCCGCCAGCATGGTGCCAGCTGCCACTGCCTCGCCATGCAGCCAAACGCCGTAACCCATGGCGTTCTCAATGGCATGGCCAAAAGTGTGTCCCAAGTTAAGCAGGGCGCGCTCGCCAGCTTCATGCTCGTCTACGGCGACGACTTCTGCTTTATTTTTGCACGAGCGATAAATGGCGTAGCTGGTTACCGCTTCGTCTAGGCTTAAAAGCTTGCTCATATTGGTTTCTAGCCAATCAAAAAAGTCCGCATCGCGAATTAGTCCGTATTTAATCACCTCTGCAATGCCTGCCGATAGCTCGCGTTGTGGAAGCGTTTTCAGTGTATCAATATCCGCCAGCACCAGTTTAGGCTGGTAAAACGCACCAATCATATTTTTTCCTTGCGGATGATTGATGCCCGTTTTGCCGCCTACGCTAGAATCGACCTGTGAAAGCAGCGTGGTGGGGATTTGAATAAATGGCACGCCGCGCAAGTAGGTGGCCGCTGCATAACCTGTTAAATCGCCAATTACACCGCCACCAAGCGCAATCAGCGTGGTGGTGCGCTCGCAACGACTTTGTAGCAAAGCATCGTATATTTTGTTTAAAGTTTCGCTATTTTTGTAAGCTTCGCCATCGGGCAGAGTAATCTCTATGACGCTGACGCCCGCATCGCGCAAGGGCTGTGCAAGTTTTTGCAAATACAATGGCGCAACTGTGGTGTTAGTCACAATTGCTACTTGTTTGCGTTTGAGATGCGGCAAAATTAAAGCGGATTGCGAAATTAATCCCGTACCAATATGAATGGGATAACTGCGATTGCCGAGGGCGACTTGAAGGGTTTGCATCATGATTTTATTTTACAGCGCTAAAAGTGATTGCTCAATTTGGTTAATGACCATGGTAGCTGGCTGGTGGCCAGTATCCACAATAAGTTTTGCGGTGGCCATGTACAAGGGGTGGCGCTCGCTATAAAGTTGTTCCAGCTTGGCGCGAATATCTACATTTTGCAAAAGCGGCCGCTGTTTGTCGTGGCGCATTCTATGCCAAAGGTCGTTTGGGTTGGCACGCAGATAAATCACGCAACCATTATTTTTTAGCAATTCACGATTCTCAGATTCAATAACAGCGCCGCCGCCCGTTGCCAGCACGATATTATCAAGCTGAGTAAGCGCTTGAATAACCGCGGTTTCTCGCTTGCGGAAACCTGCTTCGCCTTCCAGTTCGAAAATTATCGGGATTTTTACGCCAGTGCGTTTTTCAATTTCATGATCAGTATCATAAAAAGTCTTGCCGAGCTGCTTGGCAAGCTGTTTGCCGATGGTGGTTTTACCCGCGCCCATCAATCCGATAAAAAAAATATTGTTTTTTGCATGACTCAAAATAGTTACCACAATAAAAAATGCCCATCACTTTAATGATAGGCATTTTAAGGCAAAGCAAGCGTTCTGTCTTGTTTGGCTTACTGACTTAATGCAAGCCTAAGCTTTCATCCATAATTTTTGGTGTGATGAAAATCAGCAACTCTGATTTATCATCTTGTTTAGCCCTGCGTTTAAACGCATTGCCAATAATAGGCAAATCGCCAAAGAATGGTACTTTATCAACTGTTGTACTTTGTGTTTGCTCATATATCCCGCCCAATACCGCTGTCTCACCATTTGATACCAAGACCTGAGTTTGCACACTTTGCGTATCGATTGATGGAATAGTGCCAGTTGGCGTGTTAATTAATTGTCCTAGCGCATCTTTTCTAACGTCCAAATCCATAATAATTTTATCGTCAGGTGTAATTTGCGGCGTGACCTCTAAACTTAGGGATGCTTGTTTAAATTCAACAGTTGTAGCCCCGCTACTTGAACTTGTAGTGTAAGGAATCTCAACCCCCTGCGCAATTTTTGCTTTTTGCTGATTGGCAGTCGTGACTCTTGGGCTTGATACAATCTTACCTTTACTATCAGATTCCATGGCAGAAAGTTCCAAATTGAGTAGCAAGCCTGCGGGCAATCTTAATAAACTAAAAGCTAGGCTACCAGCAGCATTACTTACGGGTAAATTTGACATTAAATCAGGCAATCCGTCCGAGCTGGTTAGCGTGCTGCCTAGGTCGGCTGTTTGAATTGAGCCATTGTGATTACCTTGTGTAATAGTGGTGGCTGTTGTCGCAGTAGGTCTATTGCCCAATGTGCCACTTGTAGTAAGACGTGTTAACCCTGATTTGCTCGTCTGCGTTACGCCAAACCTAGCACCAAGCGCTTTTGAAAATTTATCGGTTGCAAGCACTAATCGCGATTCAATCATCACTTGTTTTACAGGGATGTCTGTTTTATTAATAATTTCCTCTATTTCTACAAGTTTTTTTGCTGTGTCTTGTATGAAAAGTGTGTTTGTTCTTGGATCCACCACCGCGCTGCCGCGTTTAGAAAGTATGCTTCTAGTATTGGTTTGTTCAGCACCACCTGCACCACTAGAGCCACCTGCTCCTGCAAGAATCGTTCTAAAGGCTTCCGCTTTTTGGTATCTAAGTGTAAAAGCTTGTGTTACTAGCGGTTCTAAATCTGATATTGCTTTGTTTGCCTCAAGCTGCGCCTTGTCTTTAGCAGCCACTTCTTCAGCTGGCGCCACCATTATCACGTTACCTGTTTTACGCATACTAAGGCCTTTGTTTTGCATAATGATGTCCATGGCTTGATCCCACGGCACATCTTTGAGTCGCAAGGTTAAACTGCCCGTTACGGTGTCGCTCGTGATGATGTTTAAGCCAGTAAAGTCGGCAATTACTTGCAGCACTGAGCGCACTTCTATATTTTGGAAATTAAGTGAGAGTTTTTCTCCCGCGTAGCCAGGTTTTGAGCCTTTCACGAGCTTATTTGGGTCTTCAATCACTTGGCGCACATCGATAATAAATTTCTTATCGGCTTGATATGCAGATTGCTCCCAGTTACCCTTTGGCTCAATAATCATGCGACCATTTTTGCCTTGTTTCATGGTGTCTACGTATAACACTGGCGTATTAAAATTAATCACGTTCAGGCGACGTTGCAACTCGGTAGGCACGTCGGTATTCACGAAATCGACAATGATTTGTTTGCCTTTTTGTTTGATGTTAATGCCAGTATTTGCATCCGATAAGTCAATCATGATGCGGCCCTCGCCATTTTTCCCACGGGCAAAGTCAACATTGGTAATCGCATGCTCTACATTGGTTGCTTTAGATTCAGCAAAGCGCGTCTCAGCTGATGTGTTGACCGCTGCAGCTTCATTGCCTTGCAGCGTAATAATGACGTCATTGCCATTGAGTGCGGTGTTGTAACTCACTGCCTTAGATAAATTAAGCACCATGCGTGTGCGGTCTTTTGCTTGCGCTAAGGTGATGCTTTTAAGGGCGCCTTGGTCGCTTGGAATATTCGTTTTAGCAAGACCATTGGCAGTGGCAGGGAAATCCAATGCGATTCTAGCAGGGTTGTTAAGCGTAAAGCCTGCTGGCGGGTTGGCTAGCGCATCTTTCATTTTGATACGAATGCTCACGCGTCCACCCGAAAGCGCCGAGAAATCTATATTCTCAATTTTATTGCTAAGTAGGCTTTCGTCAACTGCAGCAGCAGCGATAGCATGACCAAACAAGCCTAAACTCATCAGCAGCGTCAGTGCAGTTATTTTCATCATTTTAATCATGTTCATTCCCGTCCATTATTCTTGCAGATTAATACTTGCATTACGTTCTACCCAGTCACCAGTGAGGTCATCTTGGATAATTTCTTTTATATCTAACGCATTCTCGTTGATGGCTGTGATTAAGCCAAAATTAGGCCCTAAATAATTACCCACTTTCACTTGTTGAATCGTGTTGTCGGGCGTTTTAATCAAGGCATACGTCAGTTTATTTTTACTTAATGTCCCCACATATTTCAAACTTTCTAATGGAAAATTCTCCATCGCCTCTTTCGGGCGATTGGTATTAGGCTGTAACGAACCAGATTTTCCAATCGCTTTACGCGCTTTAAAAGGGTCGCTAAGCGTGCCATCTGCGTTATATTGCAGCGGAATATAGGGCAGTACCTCTGGCAAGGGCTCTACGCCTTTGCTCATATCGTTTCCAGCGCTTTTCATAAATTGGTCAAGGTCATCACCTTCACCGCTGCCGCAGCCAATCAGCAAGCTTGTTAAGGCAGCAATCAAAATGAGGCTGAACTTTGTATTATTCAAGGCCATCATTTCTTCTCACCTTTTTTCTTCTCATTCTCGGCTGCTTTTTTGCTGGCAAGCTCTGACGAGTCTAAATAACGATAAGTTTTTGCAGTCGCTTCCATGGCGAGCATGTTATCTTTGGCGTCTTTATTTGCGGGCGTAATGGCTAAATCGTTCAAAGTGACAATGCGCGACAACTTGGAAACATCCGTCGCAAACGCGCCAATATCATGGTAATTACCTTTAATTTTGATCTGAATCGGCATTTCAGCATAAAAATCTGCCGTCGTTTCTTGGCCTGGCTTAAACAACTCAAATTCCAAACCACGCCCCAAACCTGCCTGATTAATATCGGTTAATAAGCCATCCATTTGCGATTTATCTGGTAACTGTTTTAATAAAGCACCAAATGTCTTTTCAATATCAATCATTTGCTGTTTATAAGCTTCCACCTTAACGGCTTGGCTCTTTTTAGTTAAAAAAGTCTGCCTAAGGTCAGCTTCTTTTGCTACAGCTTGGTCATATTCGCCGATTTCTGGGCTCCACATAAACCAGTAGCCTAAACCAATTAAAATTAAAGCCAAGAAAGCCAAAATCACCAGCTTAACTGGCATGGGCAAATTGCCCATATTTTTAAAATCTATATTATTAAAATCATCTAATTTCATGGCTTGGCACCGATCGGTTTTTTCTTATCAGATGTTTCTTCCGCTTTTTGTACTTTAAGGTTCACGGTCAAGGTAAAGTCATTTTGTTTAATATTGTTCAGCGTAGAAGTTTTAATTTCCACCAAATTGGGCGATTCCAACCAATTAGAAACACTTAAGTTACGCACCAAAGTGGCGACGCGCGCATTGGTATCTGCCACACCCTCTAAGGTAATGGTATTGCCAGTCTGTTTGATGCTCCTCAAATACAAGCCTTCTGGCAATTGGCGTGTCAGCTCATCTAGCACCACAACCGCTTGACTGCGATTGGATTGTAAATTCTCGACCACTTGCTTTCTGTCTAAAACATTTGAGATTTGATCTTTCAAATCTTTAATGTCTTTAATCTCTGCATCCAGCTTAACAATCGCTTGTTCTAAGCGAGTAGTTCGTTCGATTTGCGCTGTTTTTTTAGCGCCAAGGTAGGTCCAGCCAGCAAATACGATAGCCGCTGCGGCAACCGCAGAAAGCAAGGCCATTAAGCCGAATTGGCGCTGCTTTTCGGCACGTTTAACTTGGCGATGTGGTAGTAAGTTAATGCGCATCATCATTAATCTACCCCGCGCATTGCAAGGCCGCATGCCACCATTAATGCGGGGGCATCAATGGCAACTTGTTGTTGCTTAATGCGCGCACCTAATGACATGCCGTGAAATGGATTTGCAACAATGGTATTCACTTGTGTGCGATCTTGCACCAGCACATCAATCGTTGGAATGGCCGCACAACCGCCCGCCAACACGATATGATCAACGCGGTTAAAAGCGGTTGAGCTGGTAAAAAACTGCAGTGCGCGCGCCACTTCGGTGGAAAGTGAGTGCATAAATGGTTGCAGCACTTCGGTCTCGTAGCTCTCTGGCAGGCCGCCTTTGCGTTTTGCAATTTCGGCCTCTTCTGCCGAAAGACCAAAGCGACGTTGAATTTCTTGCGTGAGTTGGCCGCCACCAAAAGCTTGTTCGCGCACGTAAACTGATTTGTTATCGTTTAATACGTTAATGTGCATCATCGCTGCGCCCATGTCGACAATCATCACCGTTTGATCTTTGCCAGAATTTGGCAATTGGCTGGCAATAAGCGTATATGCGGCTTCTGTGGCATAGGTATCCACATCCATCACGCTCACCTTTAGGCCTGCATCTTCAGCGGCAGCCACGCGGTCTTCAATTTTTTCTTTACGTGCTGCGGCAATCAATACTTCGACTTCATCAGGGCTGTTTGGCGCTGCACCAATCACCTGAAAGTCGATATTGACTTCTTCCAAAGGGAACGGAATGTACTGATTCGCTTCAGCTTCCACTTGTACTTCCATGTCCTCTTCACGCAAATCATTCGAAAACATTACTTTTTTTGTAATCACCGCAGATGAAGGCAAGGCAAGCGCAGCGCGCTTTTCACGTGAGCCCAAAAGCTTCCATGCCAACTTCACTGCATCAGAGACTTGATCCAAAGATGCAACATTGCCATCTGTAATAGCGTCTTTAGGAATCGCCGCCATAGAATAACCTTCTAGGCGATAAGACCCCTTGCCGCTATTAGATAGCTCGACCATCTTGACCGCTGAAGTACTGATGTCCACGCCGATAAGCGGTGGTGTACTTTCATTAAAAAAATCGAATTTCAAATTTAAAATTCTCTTTCTAGATTCGTTAGTTAGACACAATAGTGATAATTTACATTAAATCCTAGCAACAACTTTACGCCCTGTAAAGCAAATTTTTATTTTATATTGCTTGTGTCATCCTAATTACAACAAATGTGTTGTTTATACGACAGCCTAATAACTAGAAATTATGAGGATGGTTTTGGTTAATGGGTATAACCTTATATACTGTTATATTGATTTGAATGATAGAAATTTCTTTATGAGTCCAAAAAAGTGGTGGCAATTTCTCATTCTGTTTGTGTTGGTGAGCGGTTTAGCGCTTTCTGCACTCACAGCGTTGGCAATTACCCTAATTTATCCTACGCTACCCTCGCTGGATACGCTCACTCATTACAACCCCAAGCAGCCGCTGCGCGTTTATTCGGCCGATAATTATTTAATTGGCGAATTTGGCGAAGAGCGCCGCGCCTTTATCAAAATTACTGATGTGCCAAAAAATTTAAAAGATGCAGTGCTGGCCATTGAGGACAGGCGCTTTTATGAGCACCACGGCATTGATACCACGGGTATTATTCGCGCCATTAGAAATAATATAACGGGTAAAAGCCATGAAGGTGCCAGCACCATTACCATGCAAGTGGCCAAAAACTTTTTTACTGGCCCAAGCATAAAACGCAACTTGGTGACTAAAATCAAAGAAGCTTTGCTAGCGATTAAAATTGAAAAAACCTTAAGTAAAGATCAAATCTTAGAGCTTTACCTCAATCAAATTTACCTTGGGCAGCGCTCCTACGGCTTTGCGGCGGCCAGCCAAGTGTATTTTGGCAAGCCATTACAAAAGCTTACGCTGGCCGAATCGGCGATGCTGGCAGGCTTGCCTAAAGCGCCTTCTGGCTACAATCCATTTATTAATCCAAAGCGCGCAATGCAGCGCCAGCACGATGTTTTGCGTGACATGCACCGCTACGGCATGATTGACGATGCAAAATTTAATGAGGCCATGCAACAAGTCTTGAAATATAAAACTGCCAAGCAATCGCGTGATTTAAGCGCAGATTACGTGGCGGAATTGGTGCGGCAAATGCTCTATGAGCGCTATCAAGAAGGCATTTACAGCAGCGGTTTAAAAGTTTATACCACTATTATTAAAGCCAATCAGGTCGCGGCTAACAGCGCGGTATTGCAAGGCATTTTAGAGTATCAACGTCGCCAAGGCTATACAAAAGCCGAGAAAACGATTGATTTGACCCAACTTAAATCGACCGATTTAAACGTGGGCTTGCAAATGGCTTTGGATGATATTGAAACATACAATGGACTGATGCCTGCAATTGTGACTGACGTTTCTGCTAAATCGGTCAAAGTCTTTGCAAAAAATGGCGAGAAGCTAGAGATTGCCGGCGTTGGTTTAAGCTTATTGCAAAAAAACTTGTTGGATAAAGACCCAACAAACGACAAAATTAAAGCAGGTTCCGTGGTGCGCATTATCAAAAGTCAAGGCCAATGGAACATTGTGCAATTGCCCGAAGTGGAGTCTGCGCTCATTTCGCTGAATCCGATGGATGGCGCTGTGACGGCTTTGGTAGGCGGTTTTGATTTTAACCAAAATAAATTTAATCATGTTACACAAGCTTGGCGTCAGCCAGGTTCCAGCTTTAAGCCTTTTGTGTATTCTGCCGCGCTAGAAAAAGGTTTCACTCCCGCCAGCATTGTGGAAGATGAGCCGCTCACAATCTCGGCTGCAGAAAATGGCAGCAGTAAAGTTTGGCAGCCTAAAAACTTTGACGACCATTATAGCGGACCAATCAGGCTACGTACCGCGCTGACAAAATCCAAAAACATGGTATCTATTCGCGTGCTTAAAAGAATTGGCGCACGTTATGCGCAAGATTACATCACCAAATTTGGTTTTTCGCGCAAAGATCATCCCGCCTACTTAACCATGGCGCTGGGTGCGGGCCAAGCCACGCCTTGGGGCATGGCCACAGGTTACGCGGTATTTGCCAATGGTGGGTTTAAAATTGAGCCACATTTAATTAGCAAAATCACCGATAGCAATGGCAACATTATTGAAGAGCGAAAATATCCGCGCGCAAGGGAAACCGCGCCGCGCGTGATTGATGCACGCAACGCATTTTTAATGACCTCCATGATGCACGACGTGGTGCAATTGGGCACGGCCACGCGCGCCAAGGCACTCGGCCGCCAAGATTTGGCAGGCAAAACGGGCACCACGAACAACTTGGTGGACGCTTGGTTTGCTGGCTTTACGCCTGGGCAAGTGGCGGTGGCTTGGATAGGTTACGACCAGCCGCGCACATTAGGCAAGGATGAAACGGGCGCAAAAGCCGCGCTGCCCATTTGGATTCACTACATGGGTGTTGCCCTGCAAGGCACACCAGATGTGCCTTACAGCGTACCTGATGGCGTCATTAAAGTGAAAATTGACCCGACTTTAGGCACGCTGATTAATGAAGATGAAGAAGGCATTTACGAGTACTTCTACCAAGAAAATCCACCGCCTTCGGTAGAGTATGTACTGCCGCCGTTGCTAGATCCGACGGACGCGGATTTCCCCCCAGACAGCATGATTAATAACCCGCTACAGCCTGCGCCGCCGCCATCCGATGAGCAGCAGAATAGCAATGCGCTACCGCGCGCAAGCCGCGACGAAGCGCCAAGTGGCGTCGATGCTGCTGCTGGCATTCTCAACCCTTCTGGCCGCTAATGTTTTATGGCGAGAGAGAACTTAGACCAACTTAGGCAAATGATTGCCCAGCAGGCCGCGCGCATGATGGCGGAAGACGGCGTGCATGATTTTGCTTATGCCAAAAAAAAAGCGGGGCGCCAACTTGGTGTAAGCGAGAATAGCGTGCTGCCAACCAATGCCGAAATTGAAGAGGAAATTCGGCTTTATCACCAAATTTATAATGCCGACGAACAGCCTGTAGAGCTAGCAAAATTGCGCCAAGCCGCACTTGCCACCATGCAACTGTTCGCGCGCTTTAACCCGCATTTAACGGGCTCTGTTTTGGATGGCAGCGCAGGAAAATTCGCACAAACTGACATTCACCTGTTTGCCGATAGCGCCAAAGAAGTGGAAATGTTTCTGCTTAACCAACAAATTCCGTATGAAAGCAGCGAAAAATCTTATCGCCTCTCAGACAAACCAAGCAAAGAAAAAAAAGAAAAAGTCCGCAAAACCGTGCTGGTTTTTACGCTAGAAACCGAATATGGCTATATTAAACTCAGCGTATTCGATGTGGATGATTTGCGCGTGGCCACCAAAAGTGCGGCAAATGGCGAAAATGCGGGTAGGCTTGATTTAGCTGGCGCTCAAGCCTTACTTAAATAGAAATTAATTCAAACTCCGTCATCCTGAGACAAAGTTTTACCTTGGCGAAGGATCCAGCTTATAAAAAAAGCCGCGCGTCGCGCGACACTGGATTCTTCGCCCAAATAAAACCTTGGGCTCAGAATGACATGCTCTGGAAGGCGCATGGATATTGGCTCGCAGGGCATCTGTTCGGATAAAACTCCGCATGGTTTTGACTTTCAAACCCCTTGCCGCGCCTGAGGCTTGAGCGGCAGATGCAAGGTGGCGAGGACTGTTTGAGTGCTGAAAGCACGAGTTCCGCAGCCAACACGCAGATGCGGCGCTAAGACCGAAAGAAATAAGCGGCAGCGGGGCGTGATTTTCTTTGGTTCCTTTCTTTTGCACGAACAAAAGAAAGGAACTCGCCTAGAGGCGAAATAATACTGCTATTTTTGACATGATATTGCACAAATATAGTCAAGTTTTAAGATTGCATAATCCCAGACTTGAGAATCAAATGGCAGAGTCTTCAACTCATCTCTGTAACTTTCCAGCTCTTTCTCAAGGGTTTCAAGAAAACATAGCGCATTGATAATTTTATTTGGGTTATCGAGTAATTTACCAACCTGCCATATTCTCCAGCCGCCTCGAGTCTCAGCTTGATGTAATATGCCGCAACGAATTTCATCATAGAAATTAGTCGCTAAAAATTCCTTGAAATAATTTGAATTTGCAAAAAACTTCTCAAAAGTTTGCTTTGATATACCCTTTGTATTTTCTTTTCCTTCCTTAAAAGATTGCAAGGCTTCTATCATTAAACAACTGACTGCCATCATGCTGAAACCATGACGATTAGAATTGCCTTCAAAAGGCTTGATATATCGTTCATAAAAGCGTTGATAGATTAAGTCAGCAATAGACTCTTTTTCTTTGTCGGCCTTTAACTGACGGTAATTGGCTATTGTGTAATCTTTAGCTAACTCGGTAGTTTCCATGAGAGTTTGGCTATCTCAACCACCGTGCCACATCCATCGCAAAATACGTCAATACCCCATCTGCCCCTGCACGTTTGAACGCCAACAAACTCTCTAACACACACGCTTTCTCATCCAACCAACCGTTTTGCGCGGCGGCCTTTAGCATCGCATATTCGCCGCTCACTTGGTAAGCAAACGTCGGCACGCCAAACTCCTGCTTCACGCGGCGCACAATGTCCAAATACGGCATGCCTGGCTTGACCATAAACATGTCCGCGCCTTCTTCGATATCCAGCGCGACTTCTTTAATCGCTTCGTCTGAATTGGCGGGATCCATTTGGTAATTGTATTTGTTACCCGCGCCTAAATTAGCGGATGAACCGACTGCATCGCGGAAAGGCCCATAAAATGCGCTGGCATATTTGGCCGAATACGCCAAAATTTTGGTGTGAATAAAGCCGTTTTCTTCCAACGCATCGCGAATCGCGCCAATGCGGCCATCCATCATGTCTGACGGCGCGACAATATCCGCGCCCGCTTCGGCATGGCAAAGCGCTTGCTGTACCAACACCGCCACGGTTTCATCGTTCATCACATAACCTGTGTCGTCGATCAGCCCGTCTTGCCCGTGCGTAGTGTAAGGGTCAAGCGCGACATCGGTAATTACGCCCAGCTCGGGAAAAGCCATTTTTAGGGCTTTAACAGTGCGTGGAACCAAGCCGTTGATATTAAAAGCTTCTTTTGCATCTAAGCTTTTAAATTCTTGCGGCACGACAGGAAAAAGCGCCAACGCAGGAATGCCCAATTTAACGCATTCTGCAGCGGTTTTTAGCAATACATCGATGCTTTGGCGTTGCACGCCAGGCATAGATTTCACGTCCTCAGTTTTATTTTCGCCTTCGAGCACAAACACGGGGTAGATTAAATCATTCGTCGTCAGCACGTTTTCGCGCATTAAACGGCGTGAGAACTCATCTTTACGCATGCGGCGTGGGCGAATAGGTAAAAATTGGTTGGTCATAAGAGCCTTTCAAAAACAGCATTAACCGCCGATAAACGCAGATACATGCCGATAAAAACAGATAAACTTAAGTCAATCTATAAAAAAGTAATTATTCGTGACTTAGTTTTAATGACAGAAAAACATTAATTTCAGTCTTTATTTTAGTATTTATTTTAGTATTTAAATCGGCATGTATCTGCGTTTATCGGCGGTTAATTAAAAAAGATTTTTGCCAACTCCAACCCTGGGTCATCTTGGCGCATAAACGCCTCGCCGACCAAGAATGTGTGCACATGATTTTGCCGCATTAATTTTACATCGTCAGAAGTAAAAATACCGCTTTCTGTCACTACGATTTTGCCGGCTGGAATACGCGCAAGCAAGTCCAGCGTGGTTTGCAGCGTGACATCAAAAGTGCGCAAATTGCGATTATTAATGCCGAGTAGCGTGGTCTCCAGTTGCAGCGCCAAATCGAGTTCTTCGCCATTATGCACCTCCACCAGCACCGCCATGCCTAGTTTGCGCGCAACGCTTTCCAGCTCACGCATTTTGGCCAAATCTATCGCCGCGGCAATCAGCAAAATGCAATCCGCACCCATGGCGCGCGCCTCGTACACTTGGTAAGCGTCAATCATAAAATCTTTGCGCAACACAGGCAGGCTGCAAGCGGCACGCGCTTGTTTTAAATAGTCAGCCGAGCCTTGAAAATACTTAACGTCAGTAAGTACTGACAAACACGCTGCGCCGCCTTGCTCATAGCTTGCAGCAATTTCTGCGGGTTTAAAATCAGCACGAATCACGCCTTTTGAAGGGCTGGCTTTTTTAATTTCTGCAATTACAGCGGCTTTGCCAGCTGCAATTTTTGCACGAATACTGCCAACAAAATCGCGCGTTTTTGGCGCACTTTCTGCCAAAGCCTGCATGTCTGCGAGGCGCATGGATGCTTGCGCTGCGGCAACCTCCACTTTTTTAGTTTCTAAAATTTTATTTAAAATATCACTCATACACTTTACCGTTATGTTTTATCCAACCTGCTTCGTGATGCCCTTGCGGGTCTTTGTGCGTCCAATGCACAATGCCGCCCTTGGGGTTGTACACGTACTCGCCCTTAAACTCAATCGTATCACCAATCGCAAGTTGGCTAATGCGTGGCGCCAAATCAATATTATGCGCAAAAAGTAAAGTCTGTTCTGGCGAAATTTTTACCAAAAATTTTTGATGCTTTAATCCGCTATTATCGTCCGCCAAAATCTTCGTCACAATGCCCTTGCCTTCAACTTGTACGTTGCTTTTGCGCTGCTTAAAAGCTTGTTCAATTGCCACATTAACTGGCTGCGAAGCCGCATCTACACTTGCTTCTGGCGTGGTTTGAAATTGACTTACGCTTTGTTTGCAGCTTGTGCAAAGCAAGGCAATGAATAAAATTAAAATGACTCTTTGCAACATTTATGCGCCCTTGCCATTGGGAAAAAAATCGCGAATATCCGCTACAATTTGTTGTTTGGTTTGGCTCATCAATTGATGATAAGCCTGTTCCAGCGACTCAATTGTCGGTCGCGGAATTTCCGCCTCGGCCTTTTGCCAATTTTCGTGCAAACACCAATAATTGTCTTTATCAAAATTCATATGCATCCTGCAAGTGAGCGGGCGCACCTCGTAAATCGAGCATTCACCTTGCTTTAAAAATGGGCACGGCGTATCGCTGCCAAACGCTTTTAAATCGGGGCGCTTGCTTTGCGTCACTTCAAGCGGCTTAATACCAAGCTTGTCGCCCATATAGTGCGCTTCAAACGCAGAAATCGGCACCGAAACATGACAGCAATGCCCACAACCACGGGCGCAAGCGGCAAATTTACCCGCATGGTCAAAAATATTATCTGCCGTATTCAGCACCTCCACCAACTTAATCACTGGGCGCGCATTCATTTTGCCAATGCGCTGCGGCAGCGAAACCACATGCGCTTTCAACTCGGGCGAAACCGAGTTGAAAAACTTGTCCAAGTTAGGCTCGGCGTAGGCGCGCGTTTCGGCAGGTGTGCGGCTAGCCATTATTCGACATTTGAATGAGTTGTTGCAATTTTTTGGCCGCTTCGCCGCTATCAATCATTTTAGCGGCATGCTCAATACCCGCATGGATACTTGGTTGCAGGCCAGCCACATAAATCGCAGCACCCGCGTTGAGCAACACAATATCGCGTGCCGCGCTTTGCGTGCCCGCGCTGGATTTGCCGTCCAACACGTCTAAAATCATCGCTTTAGATTGCGCTGCGTTTTCCACGCGAATGCTTTTTAACGAATGAATTTTCAGGCCGAATTGCGCAGGATTCAGCACATATTCTGTAATTTTTCCGTTTTTCAATTCAGCAACAAACGTATCGCCTGTAAACGAAATTTCGTCCATGCCGTCCGCGCCATGCACCACTAAAACATGCTCGGATCCGAGCTTTTGCAACACCTGCGCCAGCTTGCCCGTTAAAGTTTTTTCGAACACGCCCATCACTTGCCGCTTAGCATTGGCGGGGTTTGTGAGCGGGCCGAGCAGATTAAACAATGTGCGCACACCCAGCTCTTTGCGCACGGGCGCAGCGTGTTTCATGGCGCTGTGATGATTCGGTGCAAACATAAAACCGATGCCGATTTCATCCACACTTTTCGCGACTTGCTCTGGCGCTTGATTCACATTCACCCCTAGCGCTTCCAACACATCTGCGCTACCGCAGGTGCTAGAAACCGAACGCCCGCCATGCTTGGCCACTTTTGCGCCCGCCGCGGCTGCCACAAAAGCAGAAACCGTGGAAACGTTAAAGGTTTGAATGCCATCACCGCCCGTGCCGCAGGTATCTACCAAATGCTCAGTATTTTTTATCTCAACTTTGGTAGAAAGCGCGCGCATCACGGTTGCGGCGGCGGCGATTTCTTCCACGGTTTCGCCTTTGCAACGTAGCGCAATCAAAAATGCTGAAATTTGCACAGACGTGAGCTCGCCGCCCATGACTTGGCGCATGGTAGCAAGCATTTGCTCGGACGGTAAATCTTGTCGATTCAAAAGTTGATTTAATATTTGCGAATAAGCCATAGTTATTGCCCCTCGCCCTTGAGGGGAGAGGGGTTGGGGAGAGGGTGACTTAAATGTATCAAAATTGCTTCCAACACACCCTCCAAATTTTCTGTTAATTCGTTGTTCCAAAATCGCAACACTGTATAACCTTCTGTATTTAACCACGCATCAGGCACGGCATCCGCAGCGCGCGTATTTGCGTGCTGACTGCCATCCAATTCAATTACCAATTTTGCCTCAAAACACACAAAATCTACAATATAACTGCCAAGCGGTTGCTGGCGTTTAAATTTAAACGTTTTGCAAACGCCCATTACGCAGATTTTGCCACAACATTTGCTCATGCGGCGTTAGGTTGCGACGCAAGTTTTTAGCATTTTGCAATAAACCCACTTTGTTTTTCCACCCTCACCCCAACCCCTCTCCCCTCAAGGGCGAGGGGCTAATTGGCTTTTAGGAAGTTATCCAAAAGCGCATGGCCGTATTCCGTCAGCACAGATTCAGGATGAAATTGCACACCTTCTACCGCCAAAGTTTTGTGTCTCACGCCCATAATCTCGCCATCGTCTGTCCACGCCGTAATTTCCAAACAATCGGGAATACTCTCCCGCTCAATGACCAACGAATGGTAGCGCGTGGCCGTGTAGGGATTAGGAATATCTTTAAACACGCCGATATTTTTGTGGTGAATTTGCGAAGTTTTGCCATGCATCAGCGTTTTGGCTTTGATGATTTTTCCACCAAACGCTTGGCCGATACTTTGATGCCCCAAACACACGCCGAGCAGCGGAATTTTGCCTGCAAATTCGTGAATTAAAGGTACAGAAATTCCCGCTTCGTTCGGCGTGCAAGGACCTGGCGAAATAACGATGTAGCGCGGTTTTAATTCTGCCACTTTTTGCAAGTCAATTTCATCATTTCTGTAAACCTGTACGTCTTGCCCCAGCTCGCCAAAATACTGCACGAGGTTGTAGGTGAAGGAGTCGTAATTATCAATCATCAGCAACATTATTCTGCTCCTTTACTATCTAGCCCAGTTTGTACCATTTCGGCCGCACGAATCACCGCTTTGGCTTTATTTTGTGTTTCTTCCCATTCGGATTGTGGCACTGAATCGGCCACGATACCCGCGCCTGCTTGCACGTAGAGCTTTTTGTTTTTAATCACGCCAGTTCTTATCGCAATCGCCACGTCCATATCGCCATTAAAGCCCAAATAGCCCACCGCACCTGCATAAATGCCGCGTTTGATCGGCTCCAATTCGTCAATAATTTCCATCGCACGCACTTTTGGCGCGCCAGAAACCGTGCCTGCAGGAAAGGTCGCTTTTAACACATCCACCGCGTCCATATTGGGTTTCAGCTTGCCTTCCACATTGCTCACAATGTGCATCACGTGGCTGTAACGCTCAATCATCATATTATCCGTCACTTTTACCGTGCCAGTTTGCGCCACACGGCCTACGTCGTTGCGACCTAAATCCATCAATTGCACGTGCTCTGCACGCTCTTTCGGGTCGGCGAGTAGCTCGTCGGCTAATGCCAAGTCTTGCTCGCGGGTTTTGCCGCGCGGCCGTGTGCCAGCAATCGGCCGCGAGGTCACCGTGCCGTTTTCTAGCCGCACCAAAATCTCTGGCGAGGCACCCACCACGTGGTGATCGCCCATATCGTAATAAAACATATACGGCGATGGATTGAGGCTGCGTAGCGCGCGGTACAGAGAAAGCGGCGGCGCGGCGAAATCTTGCGACATGCGTTGCGAAAGCACGACTTGCATGATGTCGCCTTCTAAAATGTATTGCTGCGATTTTTTGACGGCTGCCTTGAAGTTTTCTTCGCCAAATTCCGAGCTCGCGGTGGTGATTGGCAAAGCTTGCGCTTTTGGAATTTCTACCGATTTTCGTAACATATCCACCAAGGCTGTGAGGCGCATGGATGCTTGCTCGTAGGCTTGCGCTTCTTCTGGATTTGCGTAAACAATAAAATACAATTTACCGCTTAAATTATCTACCACGGCGATTTCTTCGCTCACCATCAGCAAAACGTCTGGCGTATTAATCGCGTCGGGCTTATTGGTTTTCGCTAACTTTTTCTCAATATAGCGAATCGTCTCGTAGCCAAAATAACCTGTCAACCCGCCGGTAAAACGCGGGGCGCCATGGTAAGGTGGCGTTTTAAAACGCGCTTGAAACGCTTTTACAAAGTCTAGCGGATTGGTATTTTCGTGCGTTTCCAGTACTTTTTCGCCTTGCAAAACCTGCACATTAAAGTTATTAGCAACAATGCGTGTTTTGGCTGGCAAGCCGATGATGGAATAACGGCCAAAACGCTCGCCACCTTGCACGCTTTCCAGCAAATAACTGAAAGGCGCATTAGCAAGTTTGAGGTAAAGCGAAAGCGGCGTATCGAGGTCTGCGAAGGTCTCTAGCACCAGTGGAATTCGATTGTAGCCTTGTGCGGCCAGCGCATTAAATTCGGTTTTGTTAATCGTGGTAAACATCATTTTTCCTAAAATATTTTCTGTATGTGCTGCCTTGCAAGCCGCGTGTTTATTGGGTCTGCCCGCATGTGGCAAACAGTTTTAGCTGCGCCAAGGGCGCCAGCTCAGAAAATTATTTTTAAGAATATCCATCATGTTTTTTAAATTAAAAGTTCGGTTAAATCGGTTAAATCATTAATGGTTGCATCGACTTTGCTCGTATCCAACACCTTGCCTTGGTTATAGCCATACGGCACGGTGACGATAAAGCAACCTGCCGCATGCGCCGCCGCAATATCCGTGGCAGAATCGCCCACCAGCATTGCCTCCGCCGTCAGCACATCGAATTTTGCACAAATATGCTGCAATTGTATAGGGTCTGGCTTCTTTTTTGCCAAAGTGTCGCCAGAAACTATTATCTCAAAAAAATCGTGCAACCCGCTCTTTTTGAGCAAAGGCAGCGTGAATTTTTCAGGTTTATTGGTTACACATGCCAGTCTGTAACCCGCATCAGATAAGGCTTGCAGACCATCTTGCACGCCAAAGTACGGTTTGCTTTCATGCGCATTATTCGCGTAATGCTCAAAAAAAAGCTGCTCCGCACGCTCGAATAAATCCGCATCCAGCGCCGCGCCAAGTGTTGTAGTTAAACAACGTTTTACCAGCATTGGCGCGCCTTCACCGATAAAGCTTTCCACCAGCTCCAAATGCAAAGGCGCAAAATCCAGCGCTTTTAACATCTCATTCGCCGCCGCCGCAATCTCTGGCGCGGTGTGCAGCAAAGTGCCGTCTAAGTCGATCATCACCGCTTTTACCGCAAACTTCATCTAAAACACACTCCTTGGGCGCATTAACTTCGTTGCGCGGTGCTCGCAACCTCGCTGTACATAATGCGTACTATCTCGGCTACTGCGCTCCGTGCGCCTTGTACTGCATCCCAAATAATGCATTTTTAAGAAAGTTAAACTGTAGCGAGTGAAGCGCGGATTTCAGATACCACCGTGTTGTAGCGGTTTTTATCGGTATCTAAACCTTTGGTAAAAATCGCGTTACCTGCCACAAATGTATCTGCACCCGCTTTGGCTATTTCTGCAATGTTCATCGCGTTTACGCCGCCATCTACCTCAAGCCAAATTTCGCGACCAGTTTCTTTGGTGTAAGCATCAATGCGCGCGCGCGCTTGTTTCAATTTTTGCAAGGTAGATGGGATAAATTTTTGCCCGCCAAAACCTGGGTTCACCGACATCAATAAAATCATATCGACTTTATCCATCACATAATCCAAATAATGCAGCGGCGTATGCGGATTAAACACCAAGCCAGATTTACAGCCCAAATCGCGCACCATGGCAAGGCTGCGGTCGATATGTTTAGACGCTTCTGGGTGAAAAGTAATGATATTTGCGCCCGCTTTTGCAAAGTCGGGGATAATGCGATCCACAGGTTCAACCATTAAATGCACGTCGATAACGCCGCCCACTTTACCCGCAATTTCACGAATTGCTTCGCAAACTAAAGGTCCGATAGTTAAATTCGGCACAAAATGATTATCCATTACATCAAAGTGAACAAGATCCGTGCCGGATAAAATCACATCTTCAATCTCTTGGCCGAGCTTGGCAAAGTTGGCAGAAAGGATACTGGGGGCGATTCTAAAAGTTTTACTCATTGCATTTCTCCATAAATTCATCAAATACTATTGCTAAATCGAAAATGGCAAGGCGGTGAGCCGCAGACAGTACAATTAGTAAGACAAGGCGAAACCAACACTGTCAGTTTTGATTTATCAATGGTATTCCGCTATTTTAGCGCGTTTTAGCCTTTTTACACTAACCAGATGACATTTAAGCTTGTAATTCATACCTTTATACGCAATCCATTGGTAAAATAGCGCCATGCATCTTTTTACCATAGGCGTTAATCACACTACCGCACCCATCGCCATTCGCGAAAATGTCGCCTTTAACGACGACAATTTGCGCCACGCGCTAAGCGATTTAACCGCGCAAAGTGCGACGGAAGCTGCAATTTTATCGACTTGTAATCGCACCGAAATTTACGTGCACTCAAGCCACGCCGAGCCAATTGTGGATTGGCTGGCAGCTTATCACAAGCTTAAACTTGCCAATGTGCAGCCGTATACCTACACGCTTGCTAACGACGAGGCGGTTAAACACGCCTTTCGCGTCGCTTCTGGTTTGGATTCTATGGTGCTTGGCGAGCCGCAAATTCTCGGCCAATTCAAGCAATCGGTCAAAATCGCGCAAGAAGCGGGCACGCTGGGCACTAATTTACACAAGCTTTTTCAGCGCACTTTTGAAGTTGCTAAAGAAGTGCGCACCAATACCGATATTGGCGGCAGTTCGATTTCCATGGCTGCTGCCGCAGTCAAGCTCGCGCAACGCATTTTTGGCGATATTAAAGATCAAAAAGTATTGTTTATTGGCGCGGGCGAGATGATAGCGCTGTGCGCCGATCATTTTGCTGCGCAAAAACCAAAATCTATGACTGTGGCCAATAGAACATTGGAACGCGGTACTGAGCTTGCAGAAAAAATTGACGGAAAATCCATACTTTTACAAGATTTGCCCGACCATTTTGCAGACTTCGATATTGTGATTACCAGCACCGCCAGCCAATTGCCCATTGTTGGCCTTGGCATGGTAGAGCGCGCTATTAAAGCGCGTAAACATCGCCCCATGTTTATGGTCGATTTAGCAGTTCCAAGAGACGTCGAACCTGAGGTAGCGCAACTGGACGACGTATTTTTATACACGGTGGATGACCTCGCGCAAGTAGTGGCCGACGGCATGGAAAACCGTCAAGCTGCCGCGTTGGACGCAGAAACCATTGTGCAAGCGCGCGTTGAGAGCTTTATGCAATGGCTTAAAAAGCGTGAAGCTGTGCCAACCATTAAAGCGCTGCGTGAACAGGCCGAAGAAACGCGGAAAACTGAGCTAGAAAAAGCGCTCAAATTGATTCAAAAAGGCGAATCGCCCGAAAAAGTGCTGGAAACCTTGAGCAACGCGCTTACCAACAAATTCTTACACGCACCCAGCCACGTGCTCAACCAAGCGCAGGGCGATGAACACGCAAGATTAGAACAACTTCTCCGCCATATTTACCAAATCAAAAATTAAAAACTAAATGAAACCAAGCATGTTAAATAAGCTCGCCAATTTAAGCGAGCGCCTAGACGAAATTGACCGATTGATGTCGAGTGAAGGCATTACCGACAATATGGAAAACTACCTCAAGCTCACCAAAGAGCATGCGGAAATCACTCCTATCGTCCAGCAATACCGGGCTTATGCGCAAACCGAGGCCGATATGGTAGAAGCGCAAAAAATGCTGAGCGACCCCGAGATGAAGGAATTTGCGCAGGAGGAAATTGAAGCTGCCAAAACCAAGCACGATGAAATTGATATTGAACTGCAAAAACTGCTGTTGCCAAAAGACCCAAATGACGAAAAAAATATTATTTTAGAAATTCGCGCAGGCACGGGTGGTGATGAATCTGGCTTATTCGCAGGCGATTTATTTAGAATGTACAGCCGCTATGTAGAGCGCCAACGCTGGAAAATTGAGGTGCTTTCATCTAACCAAGGCGAAGTAGGTGGCTACAAAGAAATCATCGCTAAAATAGAAGGGCAAGGCGCGTATTCTAAAATGAAGTTCGAGAGCGGCGGACATCGCGTGCAACGCGTGCCAGATACCGAAACACAAGGCCGCATTCACACCAGCGCGTGCACGGTGGCTATTTTGCCAGAGGTAGATGAAGTGAGTGACGTGGTGATTAACCCCGCCGATATTCGCTTAGATACGTTTAGAGCCAGCGGCGCGGGTGGCCAGCACATTAACAAAACCGATTCTGCCGTGCGCATTACGCATTTTCCTACAGGGATTGTGGTGGAATGCCAAGACGGCCGCAGCCAGCACGCCAACAAAGCGCAGGCCATGATGGTGCTTGCAGCACGCATCAAAGCTAAACAAGTGGACGAACAAAATAGCAAAATAGCGAGCGAGCGCCGAAACCTCATTGGCTCCGGTGACCGTAGCGAGAGAATTAGAACCTACAACTACCCGCAAGGCCGCATCACTGACCACCGCATCAACCTCACACTGTACAAAATTGATGCGATTACCGAAGGTGATATGGATGAACTGATTGGAGCGCTAGCGGCGGAGCATCAGGCGGATTTGCTCGCGAGTTTGGGTGAGGATAATTAACGATTCTAAAATATGGGAGAATGTATGACATTAGCTGACTGGAAAGATGTAGCAACAATTCTTGCGCTATTTGTTGCAGTTATAACTTACGTTACAAATTCATACTTTCTTTTTCGCAATAGACGTATCGAAAACCTAAAAAGATACTTTGATGCGCACGACAAACTCTTCGAAAAAGACGCGTTTATCATGACGAATATTAAAGCTTTTGAGGCAAATATCTACAAAAGAAATATAGATGACGAAGAATCAGAAAAAAAACTAAATCGATTCTTAGGCGATGTTGAAAAAATAGCTTACTTAACATCCCATGGAGCCGTTCCTGCAACAGTACAAGTTTATATGTTTGGATGGTTTGTTCAGAAAATTCAACCACATATAACCAATGATGAGCGCAATAACATTTTTTGGGAACTTGCGATTCATTACATAGATGAGCTTAAAAAAGCGGCTGACGATTATTCAAAACTACCAAATGAAAAACGTGAAAAATATCTTAAAATGAACACGCTTAAATATAAAAAGTATTCTCGAACCTGTAATTTTTTCTTGTAGCTCGTAGGGCGCAATACGCTTCGCTATTGACGCCCTACAAAATCTAAAACCAAGCTGTTATCATCGCTTTAATGACAAATCCCCCAACCGTTAAAACCACGCTCACCTCTGGCGCGTCGCTTTTAAACACAGAAGAAGCGACGCTTGAAGCGCAACTTCTGTTGCAGCATGTGTTAAATGTGAATCGCGCATGAAGGCGATGCTCTGCAAGCCAATATCCATGCGGCTCTTGAGGCAATGCAATGCTTTACTCTTCTATTCCTAGCTCCTGAATCTTCCTCGTAAGCGTATTGCGCCCCATGCCAAGCTGATTTGCCGCTTCAATACGCCTGCCATCGGTGTGTTGCAAGGCTTTGGTAATCATCACACGTTCAAAATCTTTGGTGCGCGCATCCAGCACATTTTGCTCGCCGCGGTTAAGCGCATCAGCGACTTCTTGCGCCAGCGCTTCTTGCCAAGAGTTAGCATTGCTTGATTTGGTTGCGCTGTCCTCTTTTAGTTCTGGTGGTAAATCGGCGACATCCACATTTTGCCCTGGCGCCATGACGGTGAGCCAATGACATACGTTTTCCAACTGGCGCACATTGCCGCTCCAATTGACTGCAGTTAAATATTTTAGCGCTGCTGGCGAGAGTTGTTTTGCCTCTACGCCTAGCTCTAGCGCGCTATGCGCGAGAAAATGCTTGGTCAGCAAGGGAATGTCCTCACGACGCTCTCTTAACGCAGGCAAACGCAGGCGAATGACGTTTAGGCGGTGAAATAAATCCTCGCGAAATAGCCCAAGTTTAACGCGCTCTTCTAAATCTTGGTGCGTGGCGGCAATCACACGTACATTTACTTTAATGGGCTGGTGACCGCCCACACGGTAAAACTGGCCATCGCTTAGCACGCGCAAAAGCCGCGTTTGCAAATCGGCAGGCATATCGCCAATCTCGTCGAGGAATAAAGTCCCAGTATCTGCTTGCTCAAAACGCCCGCGCCGCGCGGCTTGCGCGCCAGTAAATGCGCCACGCTCGTGGCCAAAAAGCTCGGATTCTAATAAATCTTTAGGAATCGCCGCCGTATTAATGGCAATAAATGGCTTTTCGGCGCGCGGGCTGTGGCGGTGCAACGCGCTGGCGACCAGCTCTTTGCCGCTGCCAGATTCGCCATTTATCAGCACGGTGGCGTGTGAGCGGCTTAAACGGCCGATGGCGCGAAAAACTTCTTGCATGGCGGGCGCTTGGCCGATAATTTCCGGCGTTTCTTCTAGCGCAACATTGTCTACCGCTTGGCGCATGCTTTCGTCCACCGCACGTTTAATCACGTCAATCGCTTGGTCCACATCAAACGGTTTGGCTAAGTATTCAAATGCGCCGCCTTGAAACGCGGCCACTGCGCTCTCTAAATCGGAATATGCAGTCATGATAATCACTGGAATATCAGGATATTTTTGTTTGATTTCGGCCAAAAAATCCAGCCCAGAGCCATTAGGCATGCGGATATCACTCACCACCACTTGCGGTTGCTCATGGTTCAGCGCTGTCAGCGCCTCTGGCACAGAAGAGAATGTTTTGAACTCTAAATCGGTGCGCGCAAGTGCTTTTTCAAACACCCAGCGGATTGATTTATCGTCGTCTAAAATCCAAATTGGCTTCATTGTTTTCTCTTAAATTAATCTAAAAATTTCATGTTTGGTAGGAGCGATTTTTAAATCGCGAATGGTTCGCTATCTAAAGATAGCTCCTACAAGCGCTCCTACCAAGCTACTGCGCAATAATGGCTTGTTTAATCACACTGCTTTCAACAGGCAATAAAATGGTAAAACAGGTGTTGCCAGGCTGGCTTTCGCAATCAATCATGCCGTGATGTTGCGTAACAAATGTCTGCGCCAAAGCAAGTCCTAAGCCGCTTCCGCCCTCGTGACCGCTTACCAGCGGGTAAAAAATCTTATCGCGAATTTCGGCGGGAATGCCTGGGCCGTTATCGATAATTTGCAATTTAATGGCAACGCGATAGCGTTTTTTGGAAAGCGTCACCTGCCGCTCCGCCCGCGTTCTCAGCACGACTTCGGCGTTCTGTGTGCCCCCCGATTGCATCGCTTGTACGGCGTTGCGCGCGATATTTAGCACGGTTTGTATCAATTTCTCGCGATCACCAATTAGATCGGGCAGGCTGGTGTCGTAATCGCGGCGCACCTTGATATTATTGGGTGATTCGGCCAGCAGTAAGCTGCGCACGCGTTCTAGCACTTCGTGAATATTCGTCGGCTCGTATTTTGGCACACGATGCGGCACCAAAAGCCTATCCATCAGGCTTTGCAAGCGGTCAGCCTCTTTAATAATCACTTGCGTGTATTCGCGCAAACTGGCTTGTGGCAGCTCGTGCTCTAATAGCTGCGCTGCGCCACGCAAGCCGCCCAACGGGTTGCGAATTTCGTGCGCAAGATTACGCAAAAGCTCCGAATTAGCTTGCTGCTGAATGAGCATGCGTTCTTCACGCGCTATGCGTAGCTGCTGATCCATTTGCTGAAACTCTAGCAACAAACTGGCTTGGCGCATCTCTACAGGCGTTACCGTGCAAGTAACCGCAAAGGATTGCTGACGCACCGTGGTAATGGCAAACTCGTGCTCGCGATAAGGACTATTATTTTTAACCGCGTTTTCAATCGCCAATTGCAAAATTTCGCAATGCAAAAACACCTCGGAAATGTGGCTATTGGCGATTTGATTGGCGCTTAGCGCGAATAGTACTTCAGCGCTGGGGTTGGCATAAACCACTTGATGCGCATCGTTAAGCAACATCACCGCGGTGGCGAGATGCTCTAAACCGATAAAGTCTGAAGGAATGTGTTGGATCATTAAAGAATTTAAACCCCAGCTAAAATAATACAGCAATTGAATTGTTGTATGAACTAAGGTTTAGATTAAGCAAAAGCTGAGCCAGCTTTTCTACTGGCTTGGGAGGCTAGTTTGTTGCGCTAATTTCTTTTTCTAAAAGCTCAATATTGCGTTGATGCGCATCAATATCCGCCTGCAAAGTTTTCATTTTTTCTTGAAATTTGTTGACGTTGCGGAAGGTGCTAGAGCTGCCATCCGCATTTTTCTTTTGAAATACTTCGGGGTTAGATTCGCCCTCTGCATAAGCTTTTTTCGCGTCTTCTAACGCTTTTTTCTCTGCTTCAAGTTCCGATTTTAAAATATCTTTACGTGATCCGTCGCGTTGCTTTTGTGTTTCAGAATCTACTTTCGGAAAGCTGGCTGGCGTGGCTGTTTTAGTCGCAGCGCGCTTTGGAGACTCTTTTACATCGTTGCCAAAGCTGGTATCGGTAGGCTCTAACTCTAATTTTTTTGCACCTTTCATTTTTACATTTGAATAGGTGACATGACCTTCCGCGTCCACGTTTTTATATATCTCCGCCTGCGCAGAAAAAGATAGCGCAAGCGCCGTAAAAATAAAGCCTAAAGAAATAATTTGTTTATGCATACCAATAGTTTAGATGAGAGTGTTACAGTTAGCAACGAAGTATTGGCTATTATGGTTGACTATATTATGCCTAAATCTAATAAGTGTTATTTATACAACTTTTTGTAAAATGAAAAAGAGCGGCCAGAACTGAGCTGACAAAAAGAAAAGAGCGGCCTCGGCCGCTCTTTTTTGGTGCATAAAGCTAAACTAATTTAACATGAGTAGTATAAAGAGAACTCAACTGGATGCGGTGTTTGACGCAATTTAGTGACTTCTTCCATTTTTAAGCCAATGTAAGCATCAATCCAATCGTCAGAGAATACGCCACCTTTGGTTAAGAACTCGCGGTCTTTATCCAAATATTCCAGCGCTTGCTCTAGTGAAGAACACACGGTTGGAATGGTTGCATCTTCTTCTGGAGAAAGATGGTACAAATCTTTTGTTGCTGGCTCGCCGGGGTGAATTTTGTTTTGTACGCCGTCCAAGCCCGCCATCATTAAGGCAGAGAATGCCAAGTATGGGTTAGCAATTGGATCTGGGAAGCGCGCTTCAACACGGCGTGCCTTCTCACCATGCACAAATGGAATACGAATGGCAGCAGAGCGGTTTTTAGCAGAGTAAGCCAATTTAACTGGCGCCTCGTAATGTGGCACTAGGCGTTTGTATGAGTTGGTACCTGGGTTGGTTATGGCGTTTAAAGCGCGCGCATGTTTAATAATGCCGCCGATGTAGAACAATGCAAACTCGCTTAAACCCGCGTAGCCATTGCCTGCGAACAGGTTTTTGCCATCTTTCCAAATAGATTGATGCACGTGCATGCCGCTACCGTTATCGCCAAACATTGGTTTTGGCATAAATGTCGCTGTTTTACCGTAAGCGTGTGCAGTGTTCAACACCACGTATTTAAGGATTTGAGTCCAGTCAGCGCGTTGCGTTAAGGTGCTGAATTT
The DNA here is from genome assembly GCA_043774925.1 of Methylophilaceae bacterium. Classification (GTDB taxonomy): domain Bacteria; phylum Pseudomonadota; class Gammaproteobacteria; order Burkholderiales; family Methylophilaceae; genus JAYVSZ01. The sequence goes on from JAYVSZ010000001.1 coordinate 29,054, forward strand.
AGTACCAATTTCGCATTGGCCAGCAGTCGCCACTTCATGGTGATGCACTTCAACTGGCACACCCATTTCCTCAAGCGCGATACACATGGCAGAGCGAACATCTTGCAATGAATCGACTGGTGGCACTGGGAAATAGCCGCCTTTAATGCCCGGACGATGGCCAGTGTTGCCGCCTTCAAATTTTTCGCCAGATGCCCAAGCGCCTTCTTCTGAATTAATTTTAACGCCACAGCCGCTCATTTCAACGTTCCAGTTGATTGAGTCGAAAATGAAGAATTCTGGTTCTGGACCAAAATAAGCGGTATCGCCTAAACCGCTGGCTTTAAGGTAAGCTTCAGCACGTTTTGCCAAGCTGCGTGGGCAACGGTCGTAGCCTTTACCGTCAGTAGGATCAACCACGTCGCAAGATAAAATGAGCGTTGGTTCGTCCATAAATGGATCGATATTGGCTGTTGATGGATCAGGCATCAACTGCATGTCGGAGGCTTGAATCCCCTTCCAGCCAGCAATTGAAGAGCCGTCAAAAGCGTGGCCTTCAGTAAACTTTTCTTCGTTAAAGGCAGAAACAGGCACAGTGACGTGTTGTTCTTTACCGCGCGTATCGGTAAAACGGAAATCGACAAATTTGATGTCGTTATCTTTAACCATTTTCATTACTTTTGCTACAGACATTACTCTCTCCTAATATTTGAGTGCCTAAACGGTGGAAATTATGAATTATCAACAAAAAGCTTAGTGCGATATATTAGCAGGAACTGTGCCAGTGAAAAATAGCTAAAATAGCCGTTTATGCAACAACTTAGCAAAAAACTGTAAATTGAGATGTGCCAAAGTTGTGCAACCGCTTTAATATTGCACCAATATAGTGCATATACCACGCGGCGCAATAGAGGCGTAAAATAGTTATACTTAAATTTGCAGTTTAGACTGCTTAGGAGTTGAGATGGAAACGATGAGCAAAATACTTGAGCGTGCAAAAAAACGTGCTGAAGAAGCTGGCTTGCCTTATGCAGGCGCGCTTACGCCAGTAGAGGCGTATGAATTATTGCAATTAACGCCGCATGCAAAAATGGTGGATGTGCGTACCACGGCTGAGTTGGAGTTGGTTGGCAAAGTGCCAGAAGCCGCGCATATTGAGTGGGCATTTTATCCTGGCATGGTGGCTAACCCTGATTTCGCGACGCATTTGGATATGCAAATTGATAAAGAAGCACTAGTGATTTTTATGTGTCGAACAGGTGGGCGTAGCCACAATGCCGCCGTTACCGCGGCTAAACTAGGTTTTACCGAGGCTTACAATATGCTAGAAGGTTTTGAAGGCGAGGCAAATGCGGAGCGCCAGCGCACATTGATTAACGGCTGGAAACACGCTGGCTTGCCTTGGAGTAATTGAGTTTTATGACAGATAAATACGCCGTCATTGGCAACCCGATTGCGCACAGCAAATCACCGCAAATTCACGCCGCCTTCGCCAAGCAAACCAACCAAGATATAAGTTACGAGGCAATATTGGCGCCGTTAGATGGCTTTGAAGCGAAGGTGCGCGAGCTGATTAAACAAGGCTATAAAGGCGCGAATGTGACCGTGCCGTTTAAATTTAAAGCGCTGCTGTTTGCCGCTCAACGTGGGGCAATAAATCCACTTGCTGATAAAGCGCGCGCAGTAAATACTTTGATTTTTGAAGATGAGAGCATCATTGGTGACAATACCGATGGGGTTGGTTTGGTGAGCGATATTGAGCATAATCTCGGATTTCCAATTCAAGGCAAGCGAATTTTGCTATTGGGCGCTGGAGGTGCGGCATTTGGCGTGTTACAACCATTGGCGAATGCAAAGCCGAGCAATATCGTGATTTCTAACCGAACGATATCCAAGGCCGAAGAGGCGGCGAAGATTTTGTCCAATTTGGTCGATACCAGTGGAGGCACATTGTGTGTTGCCAAACCTTTTGATCAGCTTGGTGACGAGGCTTTTGATTTGGTGATTAACAGTACTTCCACAGGGCTGACCGATACAAAACTGCCGATTCCTGACTCGGTTTTCAAAAAAAATGGCCTAGCTTACGACATGATGTACGGCCGCGAAACGCCTTTTATGGCGCAAGCGCGCGCGGCAGGGGCTCAAGTTTCTGATGGCTTAGGCATGTTGGTAGAGCAAGCGGCAGAAGCGTTTTATATTTGGCGTGACGTGCGGCCAGAAACAGCGCCAGTTATTGCAATGTTGAGGAATTGATAAACCTTTCTGTATGAAAAAATGGTCACTCTTATCACATCCGTCATTCTGAACCCA
>JAYVSZ010000002.1:0-10936 GCA_043774925.1 Methylophilaceae bacterium
CGTCTGAGTTGTTTAACTTCGGATTCCAGCGCTTGAATGCGCTGTTGTTCAGGCGTTAATGCGCGAGCTTGTGGCGTGACCCCACGCAGTTCTTGCTTATATTGCCCAACCCAGCGTTGCATAGAGGATAAGCCAACGTGCATAGCGTTAGCTGCTTGGCTAATTGTGTAGCCTTGATTCAATACTAAATTGACACACTACAAGCTTCAAATTCTGTTGTGAATTGATTTCTTACTCTGCTCATTTTTACACCTCTTAAAGTTGATTATAACCTCTAAGAAAGTGTCGCGTTAAACTAGACCATTACAATTGACCTTGTCGCTAGGGCAAGTTATTTTGCTGTCAGAGATTGTGGTGCGAATGCGTTTGCCACGCCTGGCGCCTTGTATATCCAACTGTTTCATGAGCCTCTCCACGGTGCAACGTGCGACTTCTATGCCTTCTCTGTGTAGCTGCTTCCACACTTTTACTACACCGTAGACGCTAAAGTGTGTCACATGCACGCGCTGTATTTCAGTCTTCAGGCGCTCATCACGTTTAGCGCGTTCACATCGTAAGCTTGGCTGCCTGCACCTAGCTGCATGATTCCAATAGCCTGATGGGGCAATCTGCATCTGCTTGCAGATTGACTCGACCCCGTAGGTATTTTTATGGGCATCTACAAATTGATAGCTTATTTGAGTTTGCGGTCGAGTTCCGCTTGGGCAAAAAAAGCACTAGCCAGCTTGAGTATCTCATTGGCACGGCGCAGTTCTTTGTTCTCTTGTTCTAGCTTTTTAATGCGATCTCGTTCATCGGTGCTGATGCCATCACGCTTGCCTGTATCTATTTGGTGACGCTTCACCCATTCGTGCAAGGTGGCGGCTGCGCAGCCTATTTTAGGGGCAATGCTTTCTATGGCGGACCATGGTGAGGTATATTGGTGCTGATGTTCTAGCACCATGCGGATGGCGCGTTCTTTGACTTCTGGGGAGTATTGGGGTTTGGCTTTTGTCATCTTCATATTCTCTCATGATTAAAGCGCTCCTTAAATGTCGGGGGGATTCAACATGAATGTTATGGATGCAAACGCACGAAAACGTGTAAGTTTGAACGAATTATATTCTAACCTATTGTTTATGTTGAATTCGCGAGAACGGGAAAGGACTAAAAAGAACGGTAAAAACAAGCCCTTGGCGGAGAGCGAGGGATTCGAACCCTCGATACAGATTTAAGCCCGTATGCTTCCTTAGCAGGGAAGTGCCTTCGACCACTCGGCCAGCTCTCCGTTTTGTTGCGCTAACATACTGCAAATACAAGGGCGCGATACTACGCGAAAGTGCCTTAAAAATCAATTAAAACTCTGAGAATCAATTGCTAAAAGGCTATGCGGCATCCAGCTCAAATGCTTTGTGCAGTACTCTTACTGCAAGTTCCATATATTTTTCTTCTATCACCACGGCAATTTTAATTTCGCTAGTAGAAATCATTTGAATGTTAATGCCTTCCTCGGCCAGTGTGCGAAACATTTGGCTGGCAATGCCCACGTGCGAGCGCATACCAACGCCAACCACGGAAACCTTGGCGATTTTATCATTGCCGCTAATTTCTCTTGCTTGAATATGCCCTTGTACTTTATCGTGCAAGATACCTAAGGCTTTGTTCATTTCATTTTTATGCACAGTAAACGTAAAATCAGTGGAGCCGTCTGCGCCTTGATTTTGAATAATCATGTCCACATCAATGTTCGCATCTGCGATTGGCCCTAAAATTTGGTAGGCAATACCTGGTTTATCTGCCACGCCAAGTACTGTGATTTTGGCCTCGTCGCGATTAAACGCGATGCCAGAAATAATGGGTTCTTCCATACTATCATCCTTGTCATCATCTTCAAATGTAATCAGCGTGCCATCGCCTTCGTCTTCAAAACTGGAAAGCACACGTAATTTAACTTTATATTTACCAGCAAATTCTACTGAGCGTATTTGCAGCACTTTGCTGCCTTGGCTGGCAAGCTCTAGCATTTCCTCAAAGGTAATTTTATCTAAGCGGCGCGCTTCTGGCACTACACGCGGGTCGGTTGTGTAAACGCCGTCAACGTCTGTATAAATCTGGCATTCCTCGGCCTTTAGTGCTGCTGCCAGCGCCACGCCAGTGGTGTCTGAGCCGCCACGACCAAGTGTGGTGATGTTGCCAAACTCGTCTGCGCCTTGAAAGCCCGCCACGACGACCACATAACCATCATTCAAATCTTGCTTAATATTGTGCTCGTCAATATCCAAAATGCGCGCTTTGCCGTGCGCATCATTGGTCAAAATCCGCACCTGCGCGCCAGTGTAGCTTTTGGCTTTAATGCCCAGCTCCATCAACGCCAGCGCGGTTAAGCCAATGGTCACTTGCTCGCCAGTCGCTAAAATCACGTCCATCTCACGCGGGTCTGGCTCAGCCATCACTTCTTTTGCCAGCGCGACTAATTTATTCGTCTCACCAGACATCGCGGAAACCACCACCACGATTTGATGCCCTAGCGCCTTGTAGCGCGCGACGCGACGCGCCACATTTTTAATTCGCTCAGGGGCCGCAACTGAAGTGCCACCATATTTTTGTACAATTAATGCCATTCAACTTTCCTTAAAATCTTTAAAAGCAAGTTTAAACCGCCGATAAACGCAGATACACGCCGTTATTTAATTATCAAAAGCGTAAGCAATTAGCGTTAATTCACACAATCTAAAATATGTTTTTATATTGCTTGTGTAGTTATCCGTTTTTATCGTCTTTTTATCTGCGTTTATCGGCGGTTAATTAGATTTTGTTTTTAACATAGTCATTCACGCTCGCCAACGCCTTTGGAAGCGCGCTCGCATCTGTGCCGCCCGCCATTGCTATATCTGGCTTGCCGCCGCCTTTGCCGCCCACTTGTTGCGCCACAAAATTCACTAAATCGCCCGCTTTAATTTTGGCGATTAAATCTGGCGTCACGCCCGCCGCCAAGCTTACTTTGCCATCGTTGGTGCTTGCTAAGACTATCGCAGCTGACTTTAGTTTATCTTTCAGTTTGTCCATGGTCTCGCGTAGAGCGTTTGCATCAGCGCCTTCTAACATGGCAGCTAAAACCTTCGCTCCGCCAATATCCACGGCGCTTGCAGCCAAATCATCGCCTTGCGATGAGGCAAGTTTTGATTTTAGACGCGCTAATTCTTTTTCTAAACTTTTTGCGTGTTCGCTCAATTGCGCTACTTTGTTCACAATTTCGCCAACTGGTGCTTTAAATTCGCTTGCCAGCGTATTTAAAAGCGTCTGTTGGCTTTGAATCAATCTCAGCGCGCATTCGCCAGTAGTCGCCTCTACACGGCGTACGCCAGCCGCTACGCCGCTTTCTGAGATGACTTTAAATAAACCAATATCGCCCGTTCGGCTTACATGCGTGCCACCGCAAAGCTCACGCGTAGTGCCAATATCCAACACACGTACTTCGTCGCCATATTTTTCGCCAAATAACATCATTGCGCCAGTTTGTTTGGCATCGTCAATGCTCATAATGCGCGCTTGCGTGGCCGCATTGGTGAGAATCTCCGCATTCACTATTTGTTCAACTTTTGCAATGTCTGCATCACTTATCGGCGCATTATGCACAAAGTCAAAACGTGTTTTTTCGGTATCTACCAAGCTACCTTTTTGTTGCACATGGTCGCCCAAAACATCGCGCAGCGCTTGGTGCATTAAATGCGTGGCAGAGTGGTTGCGCATAGTAGATGCTCTGGAAGCCATATCCACATTGGCTTTCACGGCATCGCCCACATTGAGCGTGCCGGTTTTTAGCATGCCATGATGGCCGAAAACGGCCGCCTGAATTTTCTGCGTATCTTCCACGGCAAAAATTCCATCCACGCCCTTTAGCTCGCCACAATCACCAATTTGGCCACCAGATTCTGCGTAAAACGGCGTAGTGTCTAATACTACAATACCTAAATCGCCTTCATTTAAGCGGCTCACAGGCGTCCCATCTTTGTAAAGCGCCAGCACTTTTGCGCTAGCTTCTAAGGTTTCATAACCTTTAAAATCAGTCTCTACACCACTGTATTCAAGGTTGGCTGCCATTTTAAACTTGCCGGCTGCGCGGGCTTGCGCTTTTTGACGCGCCATCGCGGCATCGAAGCCTGCGGTATCGACAGTTACGCCGCGTTCACGACAAATATCTGCGGTTAAATCAAGTGGGAAGCCAAAAGTATCGTGTAGTTCAAATGCGGTTTCCCCATCTAAAACTGCATCTGCCTTGGTTGCGTCAATCCAGCCAAAAGCAAACTCTAGCTTAGACATCCCATCTTGGATGGTTCTGAAAAAACGTTCTTCTTCCTGCTTCAATACGTCCATTACACGCGCTTGGTTGGTTTTCAGGTCGGGGTAAGCATCTCCCATTACCTTGACTAAATCCGGTACGATTTTGTGGAAAAATGGTTTGTGTGCCCCCCTTTTGTAACCATGGCGTATCGCGCGGCGGATGATGCGGCGCAGCACGTAGCCGCGGCCTTCGTTACCTGGAATTACACCATCAGAAATCAAAAAACTGCATGCACGAATATGATCCGCGATAGCTTTGAGTGAAGGGTTATCAAAATCAGTGATTGGAGCCAAAACACCTCCAGGACTGCCTATGGCAAATAAACCACCTATTCTTGCGTCACCAACTTCGCGCGCAGCAGCGGCGATTAAGGTGGTAAAAATATCAATTTCGTAATTGGCATGTACGTGCTGCAATACAGCAGATATACGCTCTAGCCCCATGCCAGTATCTACGCTAGGTTTAGGCAGTTTATGCATCACACCCGCTTCGTCGCGGTTAAACTGCATAAACACGTTGTTCCAGATTTCGATAAAGCGGTCGCCGTCTTCATCTGGGCTGCCTGGCGGGCCGCCTGGAATATGGTCGCCATGGTCATAAAAAATCTCGGTGCAAGGGCCGCAAGGGCCAGTGTCGCCCATCATCCAGAAGTTGTCCGATGCGTAGCGCGCACCTTTGTTGTCGCCAATGCGGATAATACGTTCGGCTGGCACACCTATTTTTTTATGCCAAATGTCATAAGCTTCGTCGTCATCTGCATATACGGTAACAGTGAGTTTGTCTTTTGGTAGTTTGAAAACATTGGTGAGCAATTCCCATGCGTAGCTAATGGCGTCCTCTTTAAAGTAATCACCAAAGCTAAAGTTGCCGAGCATCTCGAAAAAAGTGTGATGGCGAGCGGTGTAGCCGACATTTTCTAAATCGTTATGTTTGCCGCCTGCACGTACACATTTTTGCGAGGATGCAGCACGAGTATAGTTTCGTTTATCAAAGCCTAAAAATACATCTTTAAACTGATTCATACCTGCGTTGGTGAATAGCAGCGTTGGGTCGCCATGCGGCACGAGCGAGCTGGAGGCCACGATTTCGTGGCCTTTAGAGGCAAAAAAATCGAGAAACGCTTGGCGAATCTCGTTGCAGGAAGGGGTTTTGCTTAACTTAATATTCATTTTCAATTCTTGTATATCAATACTTCAAATCACTTTTTTAAAACCAAAACCTTAGAATGGATTCCCGCTTTCGCGGGAATGACGGTGATGGGTGTTATTCATCGTTGCTATCATGCTTACTATTCAATACTTTTTTAATGATGTCAAAGCCAAATCCTCGGCTTTGTAAAAATCTTGCTTGTTTCGCCCATTCGTCACGGTTGCTGGCGGTTTTTTTAAACTTTTTGCGCCACACTTCTGTCGCGTTTTCTAATTCATTCTCTTTTAAGTTGACCAAGGCGTCGCTAATTAAATCATCTGCCACGCCTTTTTGCCGCAATTCATTGGCGACTTTCGCGCTACCAAATTTTACTTGTCTTGCATGCACCAATTGGTCGGTAAAGCGCTTGTCAGAAAGCCAGCCACGCGTTTTAAAATCTTCTAAAATTGCGCCAATATCGTCACTTTCCTCGGCGTAGGCTTTAAGTTTTTGGCCTAGCTCAACGTATGAATATTCGCGCTTTCCTAAATACTCTAGCGCGCGCTGGCGCAACGATTTTGGCTGAGAGCTTTTTATTCGTCTTCACTCCGTGGCGCGACCATGGCTTCGACCAATACTTTAGAGTTGGCGCGAATTTTCGCATCAATTTCATTGGCAATTGCTGGGTTTTCTTTCAAAAATTCGCGCGCATTGTCTTTGCCTTGTCCAATTTTCTCGCCATTATAGCTATACCAAGACCCTGCTTTTTCTACAAACTTTAGATTTGAGCCCAGTTCGATAATTTCGCCCAAACGCGAGATGCCTTCGCCATACAAAATATCAAATTCAGCCTGTCTGAACGGCGGTGCAACTTTGTTTTTAATCACTTTAACGCGGGTCTCGCTGCCAATCACTTCGTCACCCTTTTTAATCGCGCCAGTGCGGCGAATATCTAAGCGCACAGAGGCGTAGAATTTAAGCGCGTTGCCGCCGGTAGTGGTTTCTGGATTGCCAAACATGACGCCAATTTTCATGCGGATTTGGTTAATAAAAATCACCATGGTGTTGGTGCGTTTGATGTTACCAGTGAGTTTGCGCAAAGCTTGAGACATTAAGCGTGCTTGTAAGCCCATGTGACTGTCGCCCATTTCGCCTTCAATTTCGGCGCGCGGAGTAAGCGCAGCCACAGAGTCGATAACGACAATATCCACAGAGCCGCTGCGCACCAGCATGTCGACTATTTCTAGCGCTTGCTCGCCCGTGTCAGGCTGGCTAATGAGTAACTCAGGCACGTTAACGCCCAATTTGGCCGCGTATTGCGGATCTAGCGCGTGTTCCGCATCAATAAACGCCGCTACGCCGCCCAATTTTTGCATTTCTGCAATCACAGAAAGTGTCAGCGTGGTTTTGCCAGAGGATTCTGGGCCGTAAATCTCAATGACACGCCCGCGCGGCAAGCCGCCAATGCCAAGCGCAATATCTAAACCAAGCGAACCAGTGGAAACCGATTGAATGTCCTCGCCAATATCGCCATCGCCCATGCGCATAATGGAGCCTTTGCCGAACTGTTTTTCGATTTGCGCTAACGCTGCGGCGAGTGCTTTGCTTTTATTGTCATCCATGTGATTTGCCTTTAGTTTTAGGTACTTAATTCAAGGGTGTAATTATTCCATAAATTGGGGTTTAAGGTAAGCGCCGCAGGGCTTATATTTTAATGAAAATCATGAGTGAAAAAGGTAAACCATTCATGTATCCAGACGTTGAACCACTACCTACAAATTTTTTTGATAGGAGGAGAAGAAGATGAAAGTTTTACGTTTAGTTTTTGCAACGCTGGCGATTGGAGTCGCTAGCATGCCTGCTGCGCAAGCGCGCGATTCATTTAGCCTTGGGCTTAACTTTGGTTCGCCTTATTACGTCGAGCAATATCAGCCGCCTGCTGTGCGTTATTACCCAACGCCACCAGCCTATTATTATGGCGCACCGCCTGTTTACTATCGGTCTGCGCCGCCTGTTTATTACTACCCGCAAGCTTCATTCGGCTGGAATAACGGCTGGGGTGGTCATAGACGGCACGATGATGATCATGAAGAACATCACTGGCGTCATCACGGCGACGATGACGACGATTAATTAGCGGCTAATAGTTTTAGCAACTCACTAAAAGCGGTAACTACCGACAGATGACGAATCTGTTGGCGGTTGCCGCTTAGTTTTTTGCTGGTGCTTGTAAGTGGAAAACTAAGTCCTGCCCAAGCAAAACACACTGTGCCGACGGGCTTTTCTTGCGTGCCGCCATTTGGCCCCGCGATTCCCGTGATGCTAATGGCGACATTTGCATGCGAATGTTTGAGTGCGCCAAGTGCCATTTCGCAGGCTGTTTCCTCGCTTACTGCGCCAAATTTTTCTAAAGTTTCAGCAGAAACGTCGAGCATTTCCATTTTTGCCGCATTGCTATAAGTCACAAATCCGCGCTCAAACCAAGCCGAGCTACCAGAGATTTCTGTGATGGTCGCGCTAACAAGGCCGCCAGTGCACGATTCTGCCAACGTCAGCATCAAGCCGCGCGTTTTTAAGGCTGCGCCTAATTCGGCGGCTAAAAGTGCGAGATCGCCCATTGAATCGCCATCAAACTTAAAATCGCATAAATCGCCGCCAGCAAATCATCAAACATTACGCCAAAGCCGTTTTTAAGTTTTGCGTCAAATTGGCGAATAGGAAACGGTTTCCAAATATCGAACAGCCGAAAAAGCAAGAACGCAATAAGCCAAAACATGGCTGAGAGCGGCGTAAATACTAGCACCAGCAGCATCGCCACAATTTCATCCCACACGATACTACCGTGATCGGCCACACCAAGGTTTTTGCCCGCGACATTGCAAAAGTAAATGCCAACAACAAAAAGTAGCGCAATCATTGCTAATTGCATGGTCGAAGGTTGGCCAGAAATTAGCCAAAATAGCGGCAAACCTACCAGCGAACCAAACGTGCCGGGTGCTTTTTTCGCCAAGCCGCTGCCAAAGCCAAGCGCAAAAAAATGCGCAGAGTGCTGAAATAGAAATTTAAAGCTTGGTTGATTGTTAGGCAAAGTGGTCATAACCGGTTTTTTCAAGTGTAATTTTTTGTTTATTTTGGTCTAATACAACCAAGCCAGAACCCGCATGGATATTGCCTATCAGGGCAATGGGCAAATGTAATTCTGCGCTCATTTTTTCAATTTTTGCGCGTAGTTTTTGCGGCGCGGTAAAGCATAATTCGTAATCGTCTCCGCCTGCAAGCAAACATTGTTGAATCTGTTTTTCGTTGAGATGTTTGCTGATAAAAAGTGAGCAGGGCAGTTTGTTTAATTGTATGGTTGCGCCGACATTCGAGGCTTTTGTAATATGCCCCAAGTCCGATAAAAGCCCATCCGAAATATCTATCGCGCCATGCGCCAAATCGATTAGCGTCAAACCCAAGCAAACACGCGGTTGCGGACGGTGTAGGGCATTGAGGCAATACTCTATATAGCCGTCATCTAGCTTAAATTTTCTGTGTAGCTTACCTTGCAAATGCGCTAAGCCAACAGCCGCATCGCCCAAGCTGCCGCTCACCCAAATGTCGTCGCCAATTTTTGCACCATCACGGCGCAAAGCTTTACCAGTTGGCACTTCGCCTATAATCGTTACGCTCATATTCAGCGCGCCTTTGGTCGTATCGCCGCCGATTAATGCGACGTTAAACGCATCTGCGCAAGCAAAGAAACCACGCGAAAATTCGGCCAGCCAAGCCTCAGAAATAACTCCCTCGCCCCTTGTGGGAGAGGGTTGGGGAGAGGGGGAAACTTCCGGTAGCGCAATGGCTAGCGTCGCCCATTTTGGTTGCGCGCCCATCGCCGCCATATCGGAAACGTTGACAGCAAGCGCCTTCCAGCCAATGTCATACGGTGCAGCATCGGCAAAAAAATGCGTGCCAGCCACCAGCATATCGGTTGAAATGGCAAGCTGGAAGCCGCTTCTACATTGGATGAGCGCGGCATCGTCACCAATACCCAAGTCTGTATTTGGCGCGGCGCGCGTGAAGTATTTTTTAATGAGGTCGAACTCGGAAGACATAAAATTTTAAGCCTATTTCTTAGGCCGAAACGCTTTGCAAATGGTTTCATTCGTTTCAACAAATGGGTTTGGATTGTCAGCCGCGCCGATTAGATCTAAACAGTACGGAACAGCGGCAAAAATACCATGCACCACTTGGCTGCCAGCCACGTCTTTCAGGCCTTCCAGCGTTTGTGCGATGGCTTTTGGTTGGCCAGGTAAATTGATAATTAAACATTGCTTGCGAATCACCGCGACTTGGCGCGACAGTATCGCGGTTGGTACAAAATGTAGGCTAATTTGACGCATTTGCTCGCCAAAACCGGGCATTTCTTTCTCGCCAATGTTCAACGTCGCTTCTGGCGTAACATCGCGTAGCGCAGGTCCAGTGCCGCCTGTGGTGAGGATTAAGTGGCAGCCTTGATAATCGACCAAGTCAATTAAAGTCTGTTCTATTTCGTCTTGCTCATCCGCTATTAAGCGCGTTTCTAGCGCAAATGGCGTGATAAGCGCGCGGCCAAGCCAATCGCTAAGCGCGGGAATGCCTTTGTCTGCGTAAACGCCTTGCGATGCTCTGTCGCTGATGGAAACGAGGCCGATTTTTAAATTTTGTGTCATGATTTGAATTGTTTGCGTACTTGCGTGTCATTAATCATAACATGACAAAAATATGGGGTTTGCGGAATGATTAAAAAATGTCTGGTTTTGGGTTTATTACTTGCCACGCAGCTGGCGCATGCGGGCGAAAATCCATACGAAAAAAACTATCAGGCACAAAACTCTGGTGGATTAGCGTCATTGCAGGCGAATCCCGATACCAAAATGTATGTGAGCAACCACAAGGATGACGATAATATTAGCATGCTAGAAGATGGCTATGACCTGATGGGCAGCAGCGGCTTTGAGGCGGGGGACGTGGCACCAGCGCTTGCCTTGCAGCATGCAAAAAGCATTAAGGCAGATAGTGTGCTGGTTTACAGCAAGTACGCTTCTAAGCAATCTTCCATTTCAAAAATTCAAGCGATTAAAGAAGCCGCTAAAACCACACATGAAGTTGATGCGAGCGTGCTAAAAGCGGACGAAGAGCAGTATAAATACTTTGCCAGTTATTGGGCCAAACTGCCCGCGCCCTTGCTAGGCGTGCATGTGGTTAAGCTGAAACCGATTGATGCAAAGGCTGAAGATGGTTTGAAAATTTTGGCGGTGATTAAAGACTCGCCTGCCGCAAAAGCCAATTTGTTGCGTGGGGATAATTTGTTAAAAATCGGCGATGTGGTGTTGCAAAAACCTGAAGAACTCTCAGCCATTGTGCGGCAGTTTCAAGGACAAAATGTGCTAATCGAGTATGCGCGTAATGACGTGAAAGCGACCACCAAGGCGCAAATTAATGCAAAAAATTAAGCTTGCGCTTAAT
>JAYVSZ010000003.1:0-96476 GCA_043774925.1 Methylophilaceae bacterium
AAAGAACTTTGGAAATTCCAAGTAGGTTCTGGCGTGATTGGTAATGCATTCACATACGGCCACGCTGGCAAACAACACGTTGGTGTGTTGTCTGGTATCGGTGGTTGGGCTGGTGTTGCAATGAACTTAGGTATGACTAACCCAACAGACGCTTTAGGTGCTGCTGGTGGTTATGCTGAGTTGGTTAAATACAACGCTGCTCCTGGCGGCGGTGGTTTAACAGTGTTCGCACTTTAATTTAGTTCGCTAAATTAGAAGCTAACATTAAGTTCTATAAGCACCCCACTTCGGTGGGGTGTTTTTTTATGCTAAACAATAAGTTAGATTAGGTAGTCAGATGAGTATCTCTAAAAATAGAAATTAGTTAAAATGCGTTGTTAATTTATTTGCAGAGAACTTTTATTTTTAGCGGTACTCTACAGTAGTAACACGACAGGGTAGTCGTGATTTTAATAAGGAAGCAAAGATGTTAAATCAAGTAAAACAGCTAGCACTCATTGCGTGTTTGGCTTTAACAGCCAATAGCGCCATGGCTGACAGAGTGAAAGATGCAGATATTCCAACGCTTAATCCAGACGAAGGTCGCATTGGCGAATTGCGTCGTGTGCCTACATTTGATGAGTTTAAAGTATGTGCAGATCCGGATAACATGCCATATTCGAATGTTAAGAAAGAAGGCTTTGAAGATAAAATTGCTGAGCTATTAGCTAAAGATTTGGGAAAGCCACTGACTTTTACTTACGCTTATAATCGCCAAGGTTTTTTAAGAAACACGCTCAATGCAAATCGTTGTGATATCGTCATGGGCACGCCGCCAGATAACGATGCAATGCGCACCTCTAAGCCCTACTACCGCGCTGGCCATGTGTTTATGTGGCGTAAGGACAGTAATTACAATATTAAAGACTGGGATTCTCCAGATTTACGCAAAGGTGTGATTGGTATCATTGGCCAAAGTCCAGCCACTATTCCGCTTAACGACCATAATCTAATGGGTAATGCGCGGCCGTATCGTATGCAACGCGATTTGAATTTACCACCAAGTTTTATGACGGATGATTTGGCTAAAGGGGATATTGATATTGCTATCCAATGGGGTCCAATTGGTGGCTATTATGCCAAGCTTTCAAAAGTGCCCATGGTTGTTGTTAGCATTCCAGAGTATGAAAGAGAAAATGTAAAGGGCAAGGAGTTCTGGAATATCTCAGTGGGCGTGCGAAAAAAAGATAAAGAACGCATGGCGTTAATTCAAGAGGCAATAGACCGTAACCAAGTTGCAATTATGAAAATTTTAGATGATTTCGGCATTCCACATGTGCCAGTTGTAGATGGTGATAGCGTAGTAAAGGTTTATAAAGAAGATATAAAACGCGGTTCAGTGGCTCGTGGAAGCAGTACTCAAAAGGACAACAAAGAAGACAATACTAAAGCTAAAAATAGTGGTGACGGAACTGAATAAATTCAGTAGAATACCGTGCTTATTTGTGGCAAGCATATTAAAAAATTGTGTCAACCAAATAAATATTTGTTCGTTAAATTAAGCATACGTAAAGCCAGTGCGTTTAGCATAAACTGAACGTAGCTCATTTTTTTAGGTAGATTAAGGGAGATAACATGTTAGGCAATAAATTTTTAAAGTCAGCATTATTTGTTTCTATGTTGGCATTTGCAGCGGTTTCATTTCAAGCAAGCGCTGCTTGTAGTTTTGTTTCAACAAAAGATGGTAGCCCATTAGCCGTTAAAGCCGATGCTGCAGACTCAGCAGAAGCAAAAACATTTTTGGATACTTGTAAAAACCCATACACAGCAAAATTCGCTGCAGATGCTGAAGCTGCAAAAGCAGGTAAGAAAGTGCTGTCATTTAATGGTTGTACAGGTTGTCATGGTGGTAATTTAGGCGGCTTAATGGCACCTTCATTGGTTAAAAACGGCGGTACAGGCGCTTTTGATACAAAATGGGTTTATGCCAAAAATGCGACAGACAAAGGTATGTTTGAAACTGTTTCTGGCGGCACGCCCGGCACGTCTGGTGGCGTCATGTCAACTTGGCATAAGTCATTAGATGGTCATGTAGGCGACGGTTTATCTACAGATGAAATTTTGAAGGCAGTTGCTTATATCCGTACACAGTACAAAGGCGATGGCGAAAAAACTTGGCTAAAATAATAGCTTAAGTTTTGAATAGGTAAGTAATCGTTACCATTTAAGGCAAAATTAGTAATAAATGAACGACCATACTGAAAGGTGTGGTCGTTTTTTTTTGATAATTTTGAAATTACAGGTAAAATATGGTCATAAACAGCACGTCTATCTGTAGGTGTGTTGAGGGGAAGTTTTTTACAGAACAAATATTATGGGAGTTAAGCATGAATCGATTAAAATTAAGCGCTATTTTATTGGCGCTTATAGCCGCACTAGCCGCTTGTGGTAAACAAGGCGCACCAGCTGCCGATGGCTCAGCGACTTCAGCAGCGCCAGCCGCAGCAGGTAATGCCATTGCGTTTGTAGATACGCAAGAAGGTAAGCCATTGCTGATTGATGCCAAATTGTTTGATACGCCAGCCGCCAAGGAGTTTTTGGCAACAGGTAAAAATCCTTACGTGGGTAATGAAGAAGAGATTAAAAAAGGTAAAAGAATTTTTGGCTTATATTCATGCACGCAATGCCATGGTCCAGAAGGTAAAGGTCAAGTTGGTCCTGGTTTAGTTGGCCCAACATTCAAATACCCTAAAAATGCGACCAACAAAGGGATGTTTGAAACCATTTGGCACGGTACAAATGGCGGCATGGGTGCTAAAGGCTTAGGTTTAATGAACCCAAGCACGCCTGAAGATGGTGTTAAGCCAGATGAGATTCTGCAAGTAATCGCTTGGATTCGTAGCATGGGTACCGTGACTGGTAACGAGTAGTTTTGTATTTATTTTAGCGCGCTTGCTGAGACCATCAGCAAGCGCGTTTTTATTTTAAGTTGTGAGAAAATTGGATAACATGAGCGATAATAATTTACACCATATTGTGATAGTGGGCGGTGGCGCAGGTGGGCTAGAGCTGGCAACGCGCTTAGGCGACTCTTTAGGCAAAAAGCAGCAGGCGAAAATTACGCTGATTGATGCCACTAGAACACACGTGTGGAAGCCGCTGTTGCATGAAATTGCAGCGGGTAGCATGAATCCCGAGAAGCATGAGCTAGAGTATTTCGCGCAAGCGCATTGGCATCATTTTAATTTTCGTTTAGGGCGCATGGATGGTCTGAATCGTGCAAAAAAAGAGATTACCATTACTCCATTTTTAGATGAGGATGGTGTTGAGGTTATCGCGCGGCGTACATTTAATTACGATACATTGGTCATTGCGATTGGCAGCACGACCAATGATTTTGGTATTAAAGGTGCACTTGAGTATTCAATTGCACTAGATACACAAGAGCAGGCCGAGAAATTTCATCGCAAACTACATAATGCCTTAGTGCGCGCACAAACCCAAACTACGCCGCTGCAAGCGGGGCAGCTTGAAGTGGTGATTGTGGGTGCAGGGGCCACAGGCGTAGAGCTGGCGGCGGAGCTACATAACACCACGCGTGAGCTAGCCGCTTATGGCTTGGATAAAATTGATGCAGATCGCGATGTAAAAATTTCACTTATTGAGGCAAGTGATCGCGTGCTACCCGCGCTTCCAGTCAAGTTATCTCATGCTGTGGAATTAGAATTAAAAAAGCTGAATGTTCAAGTGCTCACGGGTGAGCGGGTTACTGAGGTGTCGGGTATCGGCGTGCAAACTCACAGCGGCCGCTTTATTCAATCGGCGCTTGTGGTATGGGCGGCGGGCATTAAAGCACCAGATTTTTTGCGCGAACTCGATGGTTTGGAAGTTAATAAAATTAATCAAATTGTGGTTAAACAAAACTTGCAATCTCTTACTGACGAGCATATTTTCGCGTTTGGTGATTGCGCTGCTTGTCCTTGGATTGGACACACAGGCAACGTGCCTCCGCGCGCGCAGGCCGCGCATCAGCAGGCTTCGTTGTTGTATCAAACCATGAAACGCAGAGTAGCGGGCAACACCAAGTTGCCAGAATACGTTTATCGTGATTATGGCTCTTTGGTCAACTTGGGGCGCTACTCAACAGTTGGTAGCTTAATGGGCGCGATTTCTGGCGGAAGTATGTATATTGAAGGCTTGTTTGCGCGCTTTATGTATCGTTCACTGTATCAAATGCACTTAATGACGCTGCATGGTGTGTTTTCTGTGCTATTGCAGGGAATCGCGCGCTTGATATCGCGTCGTACTGAGGCGAAAGTAAAATTGCACTAATCCGCATTAGATAATGGCCTGTAAAGCTTATAAATAAAGGCCATGGTGATACTAACAAAGCCGCCAAAAATGATGATGATGGTGTTGATAGGCAGTGCTTGATGCACCATCGAAGTGTATATACCAAGCAAAATGAGAATGCCAATATTCTCATTAAAATTTTGCACAGCGATGGAGTGGCCTGCACCAAGCAGCGTGTGTCCGCGATGCTGCAATAGTGAGTTGAGCGGTACTAAAAAATAACCCGCCAATACGCCGATTGAAAACAGCATGACCGCGGCCACTTCCCGCGATTCTACAAATATCATCCCAATGACGAGCATGCCCATCAAAATTCCTGCAGGTAACACGCGTGTGGCATTTTCTAACTTTACAAATATTGAAGCGCAAATAGAGCCTGCTGCAATGCCTACTGCTAAAATGGCGATGAGTTTAGTGGCATCCTGCTCGCTCAAGCCCAATTTAAGCCCCGCCCAGCGTAGCACAACAAATTGCAAGGTTGCACCTGCGCCCCAAAACAAAGTGGTGACAGCGAGCGAGACTCTGCCTTGCGGATCGCGCCACAGTGTTGTAAAGGCGTGCCAAAAATCATGAAAAATAAAGCTCAGATCACGCCTTGGAATGCTATGGTCTTTAGGCACTTTAGGGATGTATATATTAAAAACCGCTGCCATGAGGTACAAGCAGGTGATGATAGCGATGCCGTAATACGGCGCGTAAGCTGCATTTAATGTCAAGCCGATATTGAGGTTGGCACTCATCATATTGGCGTAAGTAGTGCGCGCTGCAATCATCGCGCCAAACACGGGGCCAAGAATAATGGCCGCTACCGTCGTACCCTCCATCCAAGCATTGGCTTTAATCAACAAATGCGGTGGTAACATCTCTGTTAAAATGCCGTATTTGGCGGGCGAATAAGCCGCAGCGCCAATGCCCACAATGCCGTAAACATACAACGGCGGCAGGCCAAATAGTGCAAGTACGCAACCAAAAAACTTAATGCCGTTGCTGAGAAACATGACCTTACCTTTTGGCAAAGCATCGGCAAATGGCCCTACAAATGGCGCTAATACGATATATGAGAATACAAAAAACTCTCGTAAAAGTGGCTCGTGCCAACTGGGTGCGCTGAGCTCGCCAAGTAAGGCGATGCAGGCAAAGAGTAAGGCGTTGTCGGCGACGGCAGATAAAAACTGCGCGATGAGTAAGGTGTAAAAGCCCTTTACCATTCGGTGGTAGCCAAGTTCAAAGCTTAAAGCGCCTCAGCGGCAAAGTCGGCCAAACGTGAGCGCTCGCCGCGCACCAGCGTGACGTGACCGTTGTGCTCCCAGCCTTTAAAGCGGTCAACTACATAGGTTAAACCAGAGCTGCCTTCGGTAAGGTATGGCGTATCAATTTGCCCAATATTACCAAGGCAAACCACCTTAGTGCCCGGCCCGGCGCGGGTGATGAGCGTTTTCATTTGTTTTGGTGTTAAGTTTTGCGCTTCATCGATAATCAAAAATTTATGCAAAAAAGTACGGCCGCGCATAAAGTTGAGCGATTTCACTTTAATCCGCGTACGGATTAAATCTTGCGTTGCGGCACGTCCCCACTCACCCGCATCTTCGTCGGTTTTATTCAACACGTCCAAATTATCTTCCAACGCGCCCATCCAAGGTGCCATTTTCTCTTCTTCGGTGCCAGGCAAAAAGCCAATATCTTCGCCAACAGGCACGGTGACGCGTGTCATAATAATTTCGGAATAGATTTTTTTGTCTAAAGTTTGTGTCAATGCCGCAGCCAATGTGAGCAGCGTTTTGCCCGTGCCTGCTTGTCCGAGTAGCGTCACAAAGTCAACATCTGGGTCCATCAGTAAATTAAGCGCAAAATTTTGCTCGCGGTTGCGCGCCATAATGCCCCAAACATTGTGCTTAGGGTTGGAGTGATCTTGCACCACCTCTAGAGTTGCAGTGTTGTCTTCAATCTTGCGCACAATGGCGTGAAATGGCTTTTCAAATTCATAATAAACAAATTCGTTAATTAAAAATGTTTTTACCAATGGACCAGAAATGCGATAAAACATACGCCCAGCGTCCTGCCAAGAAGCCATGTCTTTACTGTGTTTGTCCCAAAAATCCTGCGGTAACTCCACAATCCCGTTATAGAGCAAATCGCTGTCTTCCAGCACTTTGTCATTAAAATAATCTTCTGCTGGCACGCCCATGGCGCGCGCTTTAATGCGGATATTAATATCTTTACTGACGAGAATGACCTGGCGCGTTGGGTTGCGTTTTTGTAAATCCAGCACCACGCTGATGATTTGATTATCAGCCTTACTGCCCGCTAAACCCGGCAACTCAAGGTTAACGTGATTAGTTTGCATAAACAAACGACCGCTCAGGTGTTTGTTTCCCTTGATGGCGAGTGGGCTGCCGAGTTCTAAATTGGTGAGATCGGTACCGACGATTTCTTCCAAATAACGACTGGCTTGGCGTGCATTGCGAGCCACTTCAGTGAGGCCTTTTTTATTATTATCGAGCTCTTCCAGTGTCACCATCGGCAGAAAAATATCGTGCTCTTCAAAACGAAATAGGCTTGAAGGGTCGTGCATTAAAACGTTGGTATCGAGTACGAAGAGTTTGGTTGCTGCAGATTGTTTTTTGGTCATATCTTTCTGTCTAATTTAAATAGTTCTAATAAAATCAATTACTTCCTGCACATGTCCATCCACTTTAACACCGCGCCATTCTTTAATCAGCACGCCATTTTTATCGATGACAAAGGTGCTACGTTCAATCCCTCTTACCTGTTTACCATACATATTCTTCATTTTGATGACAGCGAAAATATTACACGCTAGCTCCTCGGTATCTGCCAGCAACTCAAACGGAAAAGTAAATTTTTCTTTAAAAGTTTCGTGCGATTTTAGGCTGTCACGCGAAATGCCGTAGATCTCTGTATTTTCTGACTGAAATTCGCTATAAAAATCTCTAAATTGCATACCTTGCGTGGTGCATCCAGGCGTGGCATCTTTGGGATAAAAGTAGAGCACAAGGGTTTTGCCGTGGTGCTGTGAAAGCTTAAAGGTTTTACCGCTGGTCGCGGGAAGTTCGAAATCGGTGACAGTGTGGTTGAGCGTGGTTTGATTTGACATGGTTTTATTCATTTCAGTTAATAACATTGTTGTTAAAAACTGGAATTATTGCAAGCTTATTTATTAAGAATTTATTCGTAATAAAAGAAGAAAGTTAAGCAGCTTCCAGTTTAAATGAAATGGGTACGCTGATATTAAATGTGCGGCTGCGTAAGGCTTCAG
This sequence comes from Methylophilaceae bacterium, assembly GCA_043774925.1. GTDB lineage: Bacteria > Pseudomonadota > Gammaproteobacteria > Burkholderiales > Methylophilaceae > JAYVSZ01. The sequence continues at coordinate 7,610 of JAYVSZ010000003.1, forward strand.
GCGGGGCGGGAAAAGGCGAAGCCTTGCGCACCATTTCCAGCGCTTGATTGTCTAGCACCTCATGCCCGCTACTTTCTCGCACCTTGGCAGTCAGCACGTTGCCGCTGCCATCAATTTTTAAGTCGAGCATCACTTCGCCTTCCCAGCCGCGCATTTGTGCGACTTTTGGGTAAGACTTGTGTTTAGCAATCGCGCGCCCAAGCAGGCCGCCATATTCGCCTAAAGCGTTATCCACGTCCGCTGGACTTGGCTCGGGCGGTTTTGGTTTTTCTATGGGCGGGGGCGCTTGCACAACTTCGTGCGGCGGCGTATCTGCTTTTGGTTCGATTGCAATCACTTTTTGTGGCGTTTCTACCACGGCTGGCGGCGGTGTGACATCTTGTTTGATTGGACTCGGCGCTTCTACTTTTTTGGTAATTGGCTTTGCCACAGGTTTTGATTCAACCTGCTTAACAGGCTCAGGCTTTGGCGGTTCGGGAACAACTACTGGCGCGGGCGGCGTGGGTTTTTGCAACTCCACGCTTAAAATATCGGGAATTTTTTTTATCGTATCAAGCTTAAAATTGGGCAATACAACCGCCAACAAGAGATGTAACAAAATCGAGGCGATAACCGCCCAAATAATGGTGCTTTCGTTAATGCTTGAGCTTTTTATTGTGCGTTCCAAAATGACGATTTCTGAAAGTTACTTTTTTATTTTCTAAAAAAATTGACTAAGTCTTTGATTGTACTACAGAGAATGATAGTTTTTAATAGGAAAACTTCCTAGATAATGCCTTCTAAAATTTGTACCTTTACCATCGTACCCGCTTCGCAATTGCCTACGTTTTCATCCAGCACAATAAAGCAATTGGCCGCGCTCATGCTGCTCAGCACGCCAGAGCCTTGATTCGGCAAAGGTGCAACTATCCACTCACCACTCATGCTTTGACTCAATATCCCGCGCTGAAATTCCGTGCGCCCAGTGGCTTTTTTGATAGGCAAAGTGCATTTAACGCAAAAAATTGGCATCGGCCTGACAGCCGCACCAGATAAGGCGCGTAGAGCAGGCTGCACAAATTGGTAAAACGTGACCATGGCCGAAACGGGGTTGCCGGGCAGGCCGAAATAATGCGCATTGCCAACCTTTCCATAAGCGAGCGGTCTGCCTGGCTTCATGTTGATTTTCCAAAACAGCACTTGGCCATGCTTGGCTAAAAGCGCTTTCATATAATCTGCCTCGCCCACCGAAACACCGCCGCTAGTAATCACTACATCGTTATTCTGCGCGGCTTCTAGCAAGGTTTTTTCGAGTAACTTCGGGTCATCTGGCACATTACCTAAATCGCTAATCTCAACATTTAAACGGCTAAGCATACCAAAAAGCGTGTAGCGATTGCTATCGTAAATTTGCCCTTCTGTAAGCGGTTTTCCAACAGAAACTAGCTCATCACCCGTGCTAAAAAACGCCACTTTAAGCTGGTGGAAAACACGAATTTCGCTTATGCCTAACGAGGCGATTAAGCCTAAATCTGCAGGCTGCATGACATGTCCTTTAGCTAAGACAGTTTGCCCAAGCGCTAAATCCTCGCCCGCATGGCGAATGTGCTGGCCGTGCCTAATATTACTCTGGGACGTTTGTTGCAAGGCTGCGGTTTCGCCCGCCCAAGTCACGCGCTCCTGCATTTCCACCGTATCTGCGCCAGATGGAATCACCGCGCCCGTCATGATTTTTACGCATTCGCCTTGTTTGATTTCGCCCGCAAAAGGCCTGCCCGCAAAGGCCGTGCCTGTTAGCTTTAAGGACATAGCTGAATCGACAAACCTAAACGCAATACCATCCATCGCCGAATTATTATGTGCAGGTACATTACAGGGCGAAATAATATCTTCGCCTAGTACGCGACTTAGACTTTCGCGAATCGGCTGCATTTCAGTCTCGGCAACGGGCGATAAAAACTGCGCAATAAACTGCCGCGTTTGCGTTACCGACATCGCGTTCGGGTCGTAATCGTCCATACAGCTTGGGTCTTGCGCGAGTTGGTTTAAATTGGGGGTGGTCATTTTATATACAATTACAATGCTATTACGCTGAATAGTTAATATTACCTGATTACGTCATTCCCGCGTAGGCGGGAATCTAGGCAAGATTAAAATTTAAAGCTGAGCGTATAAACCACTAAGTAGAAATGGTAAGTCGTCTGGATTCCCGCCTACGCGGGAATGACGGTTAAGGGGAAAGTTTGTGTTCTAAATTTGCCAAGTCCTGCGGCGTATTCACATTGCTAAAAGCCTCATCGCAATCACTAAAATCTACTTCTACATATTTTAAGCTTTTTTGCCAAGCGCTCACTTTGCGCTCACCCGCATCCAGAAAGGCTTGCAGGCTGGGCAACACATTTTTTCTCATCAAACAAAATACTGGGTGCGTGTTGCCATCGCTGCTCGCAACGGCAATATCCGCGCGGCTTTCCAGCATGCTGTTTAAAAGTCGAGTTGCTAAATCTAGCGGCAAAAGCGGCGAATCACAAGGCGCACTCAGCACTAAATCGTGTTTGGCATGTTTTAACCCTAACAACATACCAGCGAGTGGTCCGAGAAATTCAGGATTTTCATCTTGTAACACCTTAAAACCAAAGTCTTCATATTGCGCAATTTCACGGTTCGCGTTAATGATGATTTCATCCACTTGCGGCTGCAATCGTGCAATTACATGTGTAATCAATGGTTTATTTTGTAATGAAATTAGCCCTTTATCAACGCCGCCCATACGCATTGCACGGCCGCCTGAAAGAATGATTACTGTTACTAACAATTCCAATCCTTTTATAAAACTAAAAATAACGAGGCGCCGCGCCGAAGACAGTACGAATTTGTACGGCTAGGAGTAGCAACAAAGTTAGTTTTAGTTTTCAAAAGGATTTATCCGCCAGTATGCGACATAAACCGTACCACCGCTGGTTTAGCGCGTTGTAAATCAAAATCGTGACCTTTGGGTTTCACTTTCATGCTGTTCAAAATGGCCGCAATAATTGGCGCATCGTTATTTGGGTTTGCACGTAAAAGCGGCATCAGTTCTACTTTTTCATCTTGGCCAAGGCACAAGAAAAGCTCGCCTTTGCAGCTAATACGCACGCGGTTGCAGGCCTCACAAAAGTTGTGCGAATGCGGTGAAATAAACCCGATTTTAGTGTCACTTTCGGCAATGCGCCAATAACGCGCTGGGCCGCCTGTTGTTTCGTTGCTTGGCGTTAAGTTAAAGGTATTTTGCAGCAATTTAAGCGTGTGTACGTTGCTTACGAACGTGCTGTCGCGCGCGTGGTCAACTTCGCCTAATGGCATTTCTTCAATAAAACTAATGTCAATTCTTTGCTCAATGGCAAACTGCACCAAATCAATCGCTTCGTCATCGTTGCTACCGCGCATTAAAACGGTGTTGAGTTTAATGCCCTCAAAGCCCGCATGTATACTGGCTTGCAGGCCATCTAATACTTGCTCGAGGCGGCCAGTGCGGGTGATTTGTTTAAATTTTTCCGGCTTCAAGCTGTCGATTGAGATATTAATGCGTTTAACACCCGCTTTTTTGAGCGAAGCCGCTTGTTGCGCCAACTGGCTGCCGTTGGTAGTAATCACTAACTCTGGCACATATTGCCCAATTTCTTCAAACAACCAAAGCGCATTTTTACGCACCAGCGGCTCGCCGCCTGTAATGCGCACTTTGCTCACACCCAAGCCCACAAATATTTTTACCAAACGCGCGCATTCTTCTAAGCTCAAAACCTCGTCGCGCGGCAGAAATTGCATATCCTCGCCCATGCAATAAACGCATCTAAAATCGCAACGGTCGGTGATAGAAAGGCGAATATAATCGACTTTTCTGCCAAACTGATCGATAAGCGTTGTTGTCATGCTGAATTTATGGGGTGAAAATGTGTCATAAACCTATATTCTATGCGCTTTTTTGGCTTTAACAAGTGCGCGTTTAGGTATAATATATCGCGTTAAACATTTTTTGGCGGGCGATTTGTGGTAAATGCATTATCCAAGCAAGAATTAGCGAAAATTGAAGCGCACATTGCGGCGCACAAAGCCATGCCTAAAGAAATGATGCAAAGCGCGCTGCTGCCCTTGCTACACGCCATTCAGGACGATATTGGCTGGATTCCAGAAGAGTCATATTTGCCGATTTCAAAAGCGCTGGCTTTATCGATTGCAGAAGTGCATGGTGTCGTTACGTTTTATCACCATTTCCATCAACATCCTGTTGGTAAACATATCTTGCAGGTTTGTCGCGCAGAATCCTGTCAGGCGATGGGCTCTGAGCAGTTAGAAAAAGACATTAAGGCCGCGCTGGGCATTGATTATCACGAAACCACAAAAGATGGCGAGGTGACTTTGTTACCCGTGTATTGTTTGGGCAATTGTGCTTGCTCGCCTAATGTAATGCTGGGGGATGATGTTTATGGCCGCATGACGGCTGAAAAAGTAGCGGAAATTGTGGCTGAAGCGAGAGCGGCATAATGGTAAAAGTTTATGTTCCGCGCGATTCAACCGCGCTTAGTTTAGGCGCAGAGCGCACCGCAAAAGCCATTGCGGCAGAGGCAACAAAACGTGGCATTGAAATTGAGCTGGTTCGCAACGGCTCGCGCGGCCTGTTTTATTTAGAGCCGCTGGTAGAAGTGGCGACAGACAAAGGCCGCGTGGCTTATGCGCCAGTGCAGCCCAAAGATGTGTCTAGCTTGTTTGATGCAAATTTTTTGACTGGCGGCAGCCACACTCTGTGTTTAGGTTTAACCGAAGAAATCCCCTACCTTAAAAAACAACAGCGCCTCACTTTTGCACGTGCGGGCATTATCGACCCAGTTTGTCTTGATGATTACATCGCGCATGATGGCTACAAAGGTTTAGCGAACGCGCTGAAATTATCTAGCGCCGAAATCGTTAAAATAGTGACTGATTCTGGCTTGCGCGGCCGTGGTGGCGCAGCTTTCCCCACTGGTATTAAGTGGAATACCGTCTTGGGCGCAAAAGGCAAACAAAAATACATCGTTTGCAACGCCGATGAAGGCGATAGTGGCACTTATTCTGACCGCATGGTGATGGAAGATGACCCATTTGTGCTGATTGAAGGCATGACAATTGCCGCCATTGCAGTGGGTGCAACACAAGGTTACATTTACCTGCGTAGTGAGTACCCGCATGCGCTGAAAGCTTTGAATGAGGCGATTGCCAAGGCTGAAGCCGCTGGTTATTTGGGCGATAAAATCTGCGGCTCTACACACACTTTTAACATAGAAGTGCGCCGCGCCGCGGGCGCGTATATTTGCGGCGAGGAAACTTCGTTGCTAGAAAGCCTAGAAGGCAAGCGCGGCTTGGTGCGCTTTAAGCCGCCGCTACCAGCAATTGAAGGGCTATTTGGCAAGCCAACTGTGGTGAATAATGTCATATCACTGGCAACTGTGCCGATTATTTTGCACAAAGGCGCGCAATTTTATGCGGATTTCGGCATGGGGCGCTCACGCGGCACACTGCCGATTCAGCTCGCGGGCAACATTAAAAATGGCGGCTTGGTGGAATTGGCGTTTGGCGCAACGCTGCGTGAATTGTTATACGATTTTGGTGGCGGCTCTGCCACAGGCAAGCCAATTCGCGCCGTGCAAGTAGGCGGGCCGCTGGGCGCTTATTTGCCCGAGAGCCAGTTTGATACGCCGCTAGATTATGAAGAATTTAGCAAAATTTGGGCAGTGCTTGGGCATGGCGGCATTGTGGCGTTTGATGAGTCGGTGGATATGGCAAAAATGGCACGTTATGCATTTGAGTTTTGCGCGATTGAAAGTTGTGGTAAATGCACGCCTTGCCGCATAGGCAGCACGCGCGGCGCAGAAGTGATTGATAAAATTACAGCAGGCGTGGATGTGGTAAAAAACATTAAACTGGTGCGCGATTTAAGCGATACTATGCTTAACGGCTCGCTATGCGCCTTGGGTGGCATGACACCGTACCCAGTATTAAGCGCGATGAACCACTTTGCAGAAGATTTTGAGGCTAAAGTTTAATCGCATGTTGCGCGATTAGGAGTTGAAGATGGACGACATTAAATATACACACGCAAACGGCAAAGAAAACGACAGAAGCCGCACTAGTTTTGATGACCAAACTGATTACGGTACGCCTGCTAGCAGTTCCGACACTTTGGTGACGTTAACGATTGACGACCGCGAAATCACAGTGCCAGAAGGCACATCAATTATGCGCGCCAGCATTATGGCGGGTATCAATGTACCTAAATTGTGCGCGACGGATTCGCTTGAGCCATTTGGCTCGTGCCGTTTGTGCGTGGTGGAAATTGAAGGTAGGCGCGGTTATCCAGCGAGTTGCACCACGCCCGTAGCAGCTGGCATAAAAGTGCATACGCAAACGCCAAAATTGGCGGATATTCGCCGCGGGACGATGGAACTCTACATTTCTGACCATCCACTAGATTGCTTAACTTGCGCCACTAATGGCGATTGCGAGCTGCAAGACATGGCTGGTGCAGTTGGTTTGCGTGAGGTGCGCTATGGTTACGAAGGTGAAAATCACCTGAAGGCTGAAAAAGATGAAAGTAACCCGTATTTCACCTTTGACCCAAGCAAATGTATTGTGTGCAGCCGCTGTGTGCGTGCTTGCGAGGAAACGCAAGGCACCTTTGCGCTGACGATTGAAGGGCGTGGTTTTGGCAGCAAAGTGTCTGCGGGTAATACTACGTTTATGGATTCAGAATGCGTATCGTGCGGTGCTTGCGTGCAAGCTTGCCCAACGGCTACGCTCATAGAGAAAACCGTGATTGAAGCAGGCGTGCCAGAACATAGTGTAACGACCACATGCGCCTACTGCGGCGTGGGTTGTAGTTTTAATGCCGAAATGAAGGGCGAAGAAGTCGTGCGCATGACACCAAATAAAAACGGCGGTGCGAATCACGGCCATTCTTGCGTCAAAGGCCGCTTTGCTTGGGGTTATGCGACGCACAAAGACCGCATTACCACGCCAATGATTCGCAAAAGTATTCACGACGCATGGCAAGTTGTGAGCTGGGATGAAGCGTTTAATTACGCGGCTTCGGAGATTAAGCGCATTCAAGCTAAATATGGCAAAGAGGCCTTGGGCGGCATTACCTCATCGCGTTGCACCAACGAAGAAGTGTACGTGACGCAAAAATTAGTGCGCGCGGTGTTTGGTACGAATAATGTGGATACTTGCGCACGTGTGTGCCACAGCCCAACAGGCTACGGATTAAAACAAACGATTGGTGAATCGGCAGGCACGCAAACCTTTGATTCCGTGATGCAATCTGACGTGATTATGATTATTGGCGCAAATCCAACAGACGGACACCCCGTGTTTGCCAGCCAAATGAAACGTCGTCTACGCGAAGGTGCAAAGTTGATTATTGCCGACCCGCGTGCGATTGATTTGGTGGAAAATAGCCCGCATGTCCGCGCAGATTATCACCTTAATTTGCGCCCAGGCACGAACGTGGCGCTGATTTCTGCATTGGCACATGTGGTGGTGACAGAAGGCTTAGTTAAAGAAGATTTTGTAAAAGAACGCTGTGAATGGGATTCTTTCGTCGCTTGGCGCGATTTTGTGGCAAAGCCAGAAAACTCACCCGAAGCGCTGGAAAAAGAATTGGGTGTATCATCAAAAACCATGCGCGAAGCCGCACGCTTATTTGCTACTGGCGGTAACGGCGCAATTTATTACGGCTTGGGTGTGACTGAGCATAGCCAAGGTTCTACCATGGTGATGGGTATTGCCAACCTTGCGATGGCAACAGGCAACGTGGGGCGTGAAGGCGTAGGTATTAACCCACTACGCGGCCAAAATAACGTACAAGGTTCGTGCGATATGGGTAGCATGCCGCATGAATATCCTGGCTATCGCCATGTGTCAGATGACGCAACACGTCAACTATTTGAGTCTGCTTGGGGCAGGCCGCTCAGTAACGATCCTGGCTTACGCATCCCCAATATGTTGGATTTGGCCGCAGAAGGTAGCTTTAAAGCGCTGTATTGCGTAGGCGAAGATATTGCGCAATCGGACCCCGACACGCAGCACGTGACGCACGCGCTGGAAAGTATGGAATGCGTGATTGTGCAAGATTTGTTCTTGAACGAAACCGCGATGTACGCGCATGTATTTTTCCCCGGCGCATCCTTCTTAGAGAAAAGCGGCACGTTTACCAACGCTGAGCGCCGTATTTCGCCCGTGCGACGCGTGATGCAACCAAAGAACGGTAATGGTGAAGCTGGGATGGAAGATTGGGAAATTACGGCTAAGTTATCAAAGGCGCTGGGTTACGAGATGGATTATAGCCATGCAAGTGACATTATGGATGAAATTGCTGCGCTTACGCCAACATTTAAAGGCGTGAGCTTTAAAAAGCTCGACGAACTCGGCAGTATTCAATGGCCGTGCGATGACGAGAATCCAAGCGGTACACCCACCATGCATATTGATGAATTTGTGCGCGGCAAAGGCAAGTTCTTTATTACGCAATACGTGCCGACGACGGAAAAAGTGAATGCAAAATATCCGCTAATTCTCACTACTGGCCGCATTTTGAGCCAATACAACGTGGGTGCACAAACGCGTCGCACGCAAAATGTGGCTTGGCATCATGAAGATATTGTCGAGATTCATCCACACGATGCGGAAGATCGCGGCATTATAGAGGGTGATTGGGTGGGCATTGCCAGCCGCGCAGGCGAAACGGTATTGCGCGCAAAGCTGACCGAGCGCGTGCAAGCTGGCGTGATTTACACCACATTCCATCACCCTGAATCTGGCGCAAACGTGATTACCACGGATAATTCTGATTGGGCAACGAATTGCCCCGAATTCAAGGTAACTGCGGTGCAGGTGACGAAAGTGCATCAGCGCTCGGATTGGCAAAAGCATTACCAAGCGTTTAGTGAAGAGCAAATTGAATTTACTGGCAAAAAGCCAGCACTGACAATAAGCTAACAGTATGAAAGAAAATGCGCCGCAAAGCGCGTATGCCATTAAAAAATGGAAAGACGGTAGCCTAACCGAGGCAAACGATTGTTTGGCCGAGGAAGTGCCGATTGCACTGGTGTACAATGGCGTTTCGCATGCAGTAATGCTGGCATCGCCGCAAGATTTGGAAGATTTTGCGCTTGGATTTTCGCTCACAGAAGGCATTTTGCAAAACAAAAGTGAGTTGTACGCTATTGAAATTGTAGGGCAAACAAATGGTATAGAACTACAGTTGAATGTGGCGACAGAGCGCTTTGAAAAGCTGAAGGAACGCAGGCGCAGCATGGCTGGGCGCACGGGTTGCGGTTTGTGCGGTGCAGAAAATTTACAACAAGTAATGCGCGCGCCGCAAGCCGCTGCTAGCATTATTAAGCAGCCACTTCTGAGCATAAATTGGCAAGGTGTGCAAAATGCGTATGCGAACATTCAGCCGCTACAAACCTTGCAACAAGCCACAGGTGCCACCCATGCTTGTGCTTGGGCAGATGTGGAAGGCAATATCAGCTTGGTTCGTGAAGATGTGGGTCGCCATAATGCGATGGATAAGCTGATTGGCGCATTGGCAAAAAATCCGCCAAACTCAGCAGGTTTTGTGTTAACCACAAGCCGCGCGAGTTATGAAATGGTACAAAAAGTGGCGAGCGTTGGCATTAATATGCTCGCGGCAATCTCCGCGCCAACAGGGCTTGCGGTGCGAATTGCAGATGAATTTAATGTGACATTGCTGGGGTTTGTGCGACAAAACCAGCACGTGATTTATGCCCATTCAGATCGTATTCAATATAAATAGAAAAGTGATATGCAAGCAGACAAATTAATTATTATGGCGAATCAAATAGGCAGTTTTTATGAAGCCTTTACCGATCAGGAAGAAGCAAGACAAGAGATTGCAAACCATCTCAATAAATTTTGGAACTTAAATATGCGCAAATCAATTGCGGCATACGTGAACGAGCATCAAGGTGCGGGCTTGCATGCGCGCGTGATTGAAGCGATTCAGCAGCACATTCAATTAAACTAAGCTTAAATCTTGTAGAAAAAAATGATGGAGTTGTTCAATCAAAGTATGCTTATCGTGCCGCTTATTTTTTTAGCGGCACTTTTATTTTCCTCTGTCGGTCATGGTGGCGCTTCTGGTTATTTAGCTGTGATGGCCTTGATGGCTGTAGCGCCAGCATCTATGCGGCCCGCAGCCTTGGTGCTAAATGTGCTTGTGGCGAGCATTGCTCTGTATAAGTTTTACAAAGCAGGTGCTTTCTCAAAAAAACTATTGTTACCTTTGGTGATAGCGTCTGTGCCTTGCGCGTTTTTGGGCGGGCAAATGACCTTGCCCACACAAATTTACAAACCCATTATCGGCGCAGTATTGCTTTATGGCGCGTGGACATTGTTACGCCAAGCAAATAAAAATGTGACCGTTGCAAAAGCGCCTGATCCCCCAGTTTTGCTGGGATTAGGCGGCGGTTTGGGCTTGCTTGCTGGCTTAACGGGTATTGGCGGCGGCGTATTTTTAAGCCCGATTTTGCTCTATTTTAGATGGGCAGAAACCCGGGTAGTTTCTGGTGTTGCGGCAGGCTTTATTTTGGCTAATTCGATTGCTGGCTTGATTGGCGTCATGCAAAAATCACCAAAATTTCCCGAAGGGCTTATTTATTGGGCAGTTGCAGCGGTGGCGGGCGGCTTGATTGGCGCTGAATATGGCAGCAAACGCCTTGCAAATCCAGCCATTAAAAAACTACTGGCGCTGGTGTTGGTTATTGCGGGTAGTAAGCTTATTTTAGACATGCTTAAATAAACGAAAAGCCTCGCGGCGTTCCGTCATGCGCTTGCCGCTCCAAATCAGCATCCAGTCGGGGCCAGGTTCAACGATTGCTCTGTCACGCGTGTCTTGAATCAAATACAAATCACAATCCAAACGTTGCGTCATCTCAAAACTTTGTGTTTTGAGATCGGCGTAATAATGCAATAAATCGCGCTGTGCATCACCCAAATTGCGGCTCGTTACGCAAGAAAAACCGTTTGGCAGCGCGTGCTTCAAGTTGGTGAATACTGGCTGATAGCTGCGCGCATTGTCAATCATGGGTAACCAAAGCGACATCAGCAGCGTCCACACACAAGTCATGCCTATCGCCCAATTGGTGGCGCTAGCGCGGTTGGTGTGCTTGGAGCGAAAGATGGTTAATAGCCAAATAATGCTCATTGCTAATGCAATTGCTAGCGCAATTGGATTTAAATTCAATTGTTGCAAGCCAGATAAAAACGTGAGGCGCGCTTTAATTTTGGCAGGATCGCCTGTCATCATGGCGACCCAGCCCAGCCAAATCAGGCCAGACATTAAGCCAAGTAATATTAAGCCAAACCAATTGAGCGCGCCCGCAGAGCCACGTTTAAGTGTTTCAATGCTGCCACCTGCCATTGCGGTAAGCGGAATTAAAAGGGGTAATGCAAACACCTCTTTTTCATCTGCTGCAAAGCCAATTAAAACCCATGCGACAACAAAAAAAGTGGTGATCAGCTGGAGTCTTGGCTTGGTGTATAACTGATGGCGGTAACGCCAAACGCCCCACATAGCTAGTGGCAGCGCTGGCCAAGCGTACCAGAGCAGTGTTTTTAAAAAATACAAATGGTTAGCATGGCTAAATTGGCTGAGCGACATTGCCCACCATGCGTCAAATAGTCTTGGATAAAAATGGTGACACAACATGAGCCAAATGAGCAGCAATGGGCTGGCAATGACGAGAGATATGCCCAATACTTTTGCAAAGCTTTGCGTGCGCCATGTACTAAATAGGCATGGCAATGCTAGGCATGTACCCAAAATAATGGCGAGTGGTAACAGGCCTGTCGATAAAAAGCTTACGCCCATACTAATTCCCAATAGCGCGCTTGCTCTAAATGGCCGTCGTTTGGCCAGTGCGAGCGCGTAAAAACCAATTGAGGCGCCAGTAAGGGCAGAAACGGCAGGCATTAAGGTGTGTGCGCTTAACACCAAGCCGAGCGAACCAATGAAAACGAAGGTGGTTTGGCGACCAAAACCAATGCCCCACAGCTCACGCCCTGTCATGCCTATCATCATCAGCGTCATCATCATCCACAAACCCGTTGCAAGGCGTGCCGCGTCATGCAAAGGCAAAAAATCGCCGAATAGTTTTGCGGTAAGTGAGGCGCTTATGTAATAAAGTGGCGGATTGGTGATTTGATTATTGCTGGCAGAAACAGGCGCAAGAAAGTTACCAGTATCAAGCATCGTTTTGATGGTGCTGATGCTAAGTGATTCAAATGGCTTCCAAGGATTATGGCCGAGCAAGCCCATTAACAGCCACACTGCGCACAAAATAATCAGCAAATGTGATTTGGCGCGTACGCCTACTTTTGCCCTTGGGGTGGACATATTGCCTTGCCAGTCGTGGTCTAGATCGAATCGCATTAAAATCCATTCTTCGGGCGCATGGTTAAGTTACGTGGTGCTCGCCACCTCGCCGTAAAACTACGTACTGTAGCTTTGGTCGCTTTGCTTAACTTGCCTTGCAAGTTAGCCTGCACTGAAACTAACGTTTTCTCGGGTTCTGCGCTCCGTGCGCCTTGCACTGCATCCCGAATATATGAATTTTTTAAGCAATGCACTTTGAGTTTTTTGTAAGCAGAGTTATTTTTAAATATTATGGATACTTGTTAATTTAAGCATAAAAAAAGGCAGCGAAGCTGCCTTTTTTAACAAAAACAAGCAATTACATGCCGTATTTTTGTTTAAATTTCTCAACACGGCCAGCCGTGTCCATAATCTTTTGTTTGCCAGTGTAAAACGGGTGGCATTGCGAGCAAACTTCAATATTCATATCGCGGCCATTGGTCGAGCGCGTTTTGAACTTGTTACCGCAGCTGCAAGTAACATTGATTTCTACGTAATTTGGATGGGTATCAGCTTTCATTTTGCTGTGCTTTCAAAAATATTAAACTTATCAAGCCGCGCATTATGTATTAAAACGTGACCTAAAGCAAGAAAATTAAATGCTAGCCGCGGCGCATACTGTCAAAAAAGTCAGCATTGTTTTTAGTGGCTTTGATTTTATCCAGCAAGAACTCCATCGCTTCGAGGTCGTCCATTGGGTAAAGTAATTTACGTAGTACCCAAATTTTCTGCAATACATCTTTTTCGATGAGCAATTCCTCGCGGCGGGTACCCGATTTATTGACGTTGATGGCTGGATATTGGCGCTTCTCGGCCATTTTACGGTCAAGATGAATTTCCATATTGCCCGTGCCTTTAAATTCTTCGTAAATCACGTCATCCATGCGCGAGCCAGTATCTACAAGGGCGGTAGCGATGATAGTGAGTGAGCCGCCTTCTTCAATATTACGTGCTGCGCCGAAAAAACGTTTCGGTTTTTGCAGCGCATTCGCGTCCACGCCGCCTGTGAGCACTTTGCCTGATGACGGAATGACCGTGTTGTAAGCGCGTGCTAAACGAGTGATGGAGTCGAGCAAAATCACTACATCTTTTTTGTGTTCGACTAGGCGCTTGGCCTTTTCCAGCACCATTTCTGCCACTTGTACGTGGCGTGTTGCAGGCTCGTCAAAGGTTGAAGCGACGACTTCACCCTTCACAGAGCGCGTCATTTCGGTCACTTCTTCTGGACGTTCATCAATCAATAACACAATTAAAATCACGTCGGGATGGTTTGCCGTAATCGCGTGCGCAATGTTTTGCATCATCACCGTTTTACCGCTTTTTGGGCTGGCAACCAACAAACCGCGCTGACCGCGGCCAATGGGGGCAATCATGTCAATGACGCGGCTGGTGATGTTTTCTTCACTGCGTGTATCACGCTCTAAAGTGAGCGGAATCGTTGGGAAAAGGGGTGTTAAGTTTTCGAATAAAATTTTATTTTTGCTGTTTTCTGGTGCTTCAGCATTCACTTCATCTACTTTGACTAGGGCAAAATAACGCTCGCCATCTTTTGGTGTGCGAATCTCACCTTGAATGCTGTCGCCTGTATGCAGGTTAAAGCGGCGAATTTGCGAAGGAGAAACGTAAATGTCGTCTGGCCCAGCGAGGTAAGAGGTATCTGGCGAGCGTAAAAAGCCAAAGCCATCTTGCAGCACCTCAAGCGTGCCGTCACCAAAAATGCTATCGCCTTTTTTAGCCTTATTTTTTAGGATCGCGAAAATCAAATCTTGCTTGCGCATGCGGCTAGCATTCTCGATTTCGTCGGCAATCGCCATATCCACCAATTCGGTGACGGGTAAATGTTTAAGGTCAGATAAATGCATGAAGGAGCTCGCTAGAAGGGAAGTGTTGCTATATGAAATGGTCTAAAAACGTCTGGCTTCGCGGTTGTGAGGCCAGACTTGAGCACGCTATATATTACTATCGATAAAAGCCATGAGTTGTGATTTAGATAAAGCGCCAACTTTAGTCGCTTCTACATTGCCGTTTTTAAACAGCATTAAAGTTGGGATGCCGCGAATGCCGTATTTAGGCGGTGTTTGCTGGTTGTCATCGATATTCAATTTGGCAACGGTCAAACGGCCAGCGTATTCTTTCGAAATATCCTCCAAAATTGGCGCAATCATCTTACATGGACCGCACCATTCTGCCCAATAATCAACTAATACTGGCAAAGGTGCTTGAAGCACTTGCAGTTCAAAGCTAGCGTCGCTAAGGTGGGTGATATGTTCGCTCATGGTAACCTCAATGTTGGAATGTTGTGTATTGCTGGATGTTTGCAACAAAAAATATTTATTTTAATAGTGGGTATATTGGGTTGTTTATCGCGCTTTTAAAGAGCGCTGCGTAAGAAATACGGAATTATTTAGCGATAGTATAACAATATCTGTTGGCTTATATCAAGCTGTATTGAAAGCGCTCAAATGTTGCCGTGCGTTCCATCAAGGTCGTCACCAGTATTTTGGTCTGATTGTTGTCTTGAATGAGTGCCAAAGTTTGTCCTGAGGTATAGCTGCCACGTGCCGCGATAAAGCTAGCAGGCTGCTTTAGCGCGCTAAGTGCTGGCAATAGTAAACCTTCGCCGTTGGTTGTGCTTTTTTCATCTTTAATGGTAATCGCCGCTACGCTAGGTGAAATAAGCTCTAGGCCGGCATCCAGTTGATTTAGTTCGTTCACATTAGCCCAGCGCAACACGCCTAATTCCCACTCGAGGGTTTTGTTATTTTTAATCGCGGCAATGTCGCCCACATGCACTTCTGCCTGAGATGAGTTGAACTTGCGCAATGCATAGCCGCCTGCGCTCGCATTTAAAATTTGCCAGCGTGAAGGTTTAAGCTCGCCACTAGGCACCATAAAATTCTTGAAATCACTGCCGACTTTAGGGATGAAATGATGTGCGGCGTGAATACCAATGCCCAATTCCATGCCGTCGCTTTTTTTGCTTCTAGAGTAAACGCGATGTGGTGATTTGCCAAAATGTTTGATTAATTGCGTTAACAAATCGCCATAGTGGTGGCTAAGCGCTTCGCTGGGGAGGCTGCCATCGCTAGGAACAACGCCGCCTTGCAATGATTTTAAATCGGCATGTATGCGCCTTGCCAAGCGAATAGTGACTAAAAGAATGTCAGTGTCGCCATTGGGGATGTCTTTATTTTTTGTGTAGGGCATGGGCGGTTTGTCGCCGTCCAACTCAACAAGGAATATCCCCGTTGGATTATCAATCATGCCCAGCGCGCGTAATTCGGCATCGCCAGCAATTTTTGTTAAATAAGCTTCCGTTTTTAAAATATCTTGATTGGCGAGGTGGTGCGGATTTGCCAGCGCCATTAAAAGCACTTGTATGTACACCGAATCGACCGAGCTTTCGTTATTAGCTGCAAGGCTGTCTGCCACAACGAGCTTATATGCGCCTTGATGCAGCGCGCAAAAGTAAAGTTGATGCATTTCAGACCACAACGTGGCAGAGGGCGTGCGGTAAACCAAGTAATGCACTAAAGTGATTTCTTTAAGCGCATGAATGGCTCGCTGTACGACTAGTGCGGTCGATCTGTCATTGTTAAGATTGAGGATTTTGTTTTGCAAATCGACCAAGGCGGATTTGTAGCCATAAGCAAACTCTTGCCAAAGTTGCTCTGCGGCTTTGGCAAAAGCCATTTCACTTTTCGAAATGGGTAAGCTAGCGTTGCTAAAATGCGGCACTAAATTTTGGTAAATTTGAATGGCCGCGGGGCGATACAGCTCTAAAGCATTCAGGCGATTAGCAAAAGCCACTTTTTGGCTATTGATAATCTGAATTTCTTCCGCCAAATCGGTCGCCGCGCGAATCGGGTCACCGAATGGCAGGTTTTGGATAAACTCGTTGATTTTATTGGGGCGTGTTTCCGCCAATAAAATTGGGTTATTATCTATTACTGGAAGCTTCAGGCTAATCGGCATACAGACTCCATACAATTAGCTTATATTAAGGCTAATTGATTGATTTGTCACTTTTTTAGTTATTGAGACGAAAGGCTATATTATTTTTATGTCAAAAAAAAGACACTTTTTACTATTTTCGCTTGCGCTTTTATTCGGCTTGAGCACAGTTGCGCATGCCGAAAATAACTTTACGTTAAAAGATTCCACTGGCAAAACGCACAGCTTGTCGCAATACAAAGGCAAATGGGTGTTTGTAAACTATTGGGCAACTTGGTGCCCGCCGTGTTTGGAAGAAGTGCCAGATTTAGTGGCCTTGTACGATAGCCACAAGAATAAAGATGCGATGGTGATTGGCGTGGTATTTGACTACGCAAATGTCAGTGAAGTGACTGAATATGTGGATGATATGTTGATGTCATACCCAATTGTGCTGGGTGATGACGAGGTAGTGAGCCAAATTGGCGAGCCAAATGTGTTGCCCACCACCTATATTTACAATCCTAAAGGTGAGTTGGTTAAAACCAAGCATGGCAAGGTGACCAAGCAATATTTAGAATCCATTATGGCCAATGGTGTGAAAAAGAAATAGCGCCGCGAAGCAGAAGTAGCGCTAAGTGACAATCTCAATGCTTTTGCCAGCTTCGTTCACAATGCTCAATCCATTTTCGTTGGCAAATTGCATCAGCTCTTCAAAGCCGTCTGGGCTGGTCTCTTTAAGGCGCATATCGACCGCCAAGCAACGCACACCATTCATCATTTCTGGCTTTAAATAAGGCGAGTAACGTATTTTTCGGTCGCTGCCAAACGTGGCATAGCCGCTACACATGCGATCCACCCAATCGCTCGGCCGAAACGGTTTGCCGTCCCGCGTTAAGCTTTGAATAAATATTTCTTCGTGTTTCTTCGTCATATTGCTTTCTTAGTTGATATATTCAAAAACTTTAACCACTTTTGCCACGCCATCGGTATTGCTGGCGATTTCTGTGGCAGCGTCTGCTTCTGCTTTATTCACAAGGCCGAGCAAATAAACCACGCTATTTTCGGTGATCACTTTCACATAGTTGGCGGAAAACTTGTTCTCAGTGACAAATTGTGATTTTACTTTTGACGTTAGATAAGTGTCGTTACTGCGCGAACTCAGGCCACTTTTTGCCCCAACCACCAGCTCGTCCGTCACGTTGCGCACATTGGCAATCGCTTTCACAGCCGCCTCAGCCTTGGCTTTGGCCGCTTCATCAGGCACTTCGCCCGTTATCAGCACATTGCGGTTATAGCTGGTCACATTCACATGCGCGTGTTCGCCCAAGTTCGTTTCCATAAATTTAACTGCTTTTAGCTCAATATTTTCATCTTCCACATAAATGCCAGAGCTACGCCTATCAGCCGCCATTGCGCCACCAGTGGCTACGCCGGCAGCAACCACGCCAAAACAGCCTGTGAGCTGCGTGGTCATCGTTGCGGCTAAAGCCGCAGTCAATATGCATTTTTTTATCGCATTAAACTTGGAAAGTGCGTGCATTAAGAACTCCTAATAAAACCCTGAATGAAGATAGTTTAGTTATTTTTTGCGCATCATACGCCTAATGTGTTTCAAAAGCATTACGCACCCATTCAATTTGTTGCAAATCTACCTTGTGCATTAATATCGCATCAAAACGGCATTCGCAATCGCCATATTGCTGCAAATAATGCTGCGCAGCAGCAATCAATTTTTGCTGTTTTTGCGGCGTAATACTAGCGCCAGCGCTGCCAAATTTTCTATTAGAACGTAGCCGCACCTCAACAAAAACAAGGGTTTTAGCGTCTTTCATAATCAAATCTATTTCACCAAAACGGCAGTGATAATTTTGCATCAACAATTTAAGGCCATTGTTCGCCAAAAAAGTTGCAGCAAGTTTCTCAGCTTCCAGCCCTGCATTGTTTTTGCTCAATTTCATAGGCGTTAAAGCGACTTTGGCTTAAAATCTCGGTAATGTCACAATCCATATTATACGTGGTCGCCACGCCAATCGGCAATCTGGGCGATATTACCTTGCGCGCGCTGGAAATTTTGAAAAGCGTAGATGCGATTGCGGCGGAAGATACGCGCCATACCAGCGGCCTGTTAAGCCACTTTGGTATCAGCAAAAAACTCATTGCCGTGCATCAACATAACGAGCAACAATCTGCCGAAGCGCTTGTAGCAAGGCTGCAAGCGGGTGAAAGCATCGCGCTGGTGACTGACGCTGGAACGCCAGGAATTAGCGATCCGGGCGCGATTGTGGTCGCTGCTGCGCGCGCGGCGGGTTTTAAAGTGGTGCCAGTTCCAGGCGCAAGCGCCGCCATTGCTGCCTTGTCGGCTAGCGGCATTACGCAAAACGGCTTTCAATTTATTGGCTTTTTGCCAGCCAGTGGCGCGGCACGGTGTAAAGTTTTAGAGCAATTAAAGGCGCAAACCGTCACTTTGGTGTTTTACGAAGCGCCACATCGCATCGTGGAATGCGTGCAAGATTTAGCGAAAATTTTGGGCGAAACTCGACAAATCACCATCGCCCGTGAGCTTACCAAAACGTTCGAGACGATTTATACCTGCCCTGCAAGCCGCATGAATACTTGGTTGCAGGCAGATAGCAATCAACAACGTGGCGAGTTTGTGTTGCTGGTAGAACCTGCGCCGCTGGTAGAATCTGATGAAATCAGCGCAGAAGCGCAACGTGTATTAAAATGCTTGCTGGCAGAATTGCCGCTAAAACAAGCGGTAAAATTGGCGACTGAAATTACCAGTTTAAAGAAAAATGATTTATATGAATTGGCGCTTGGTCTAAAAAGTAAAATATAAAAAGTAAAATAAAGGGAATAATAAATGACGGACTTACCAGCCGCTTTGCAGCAAAAGCTTAGGGATGAATTAAAAGCGAATGAAAAAACGATATGGACAGGTCAGCCCGACCCCAATGTGATGATGAAACAAGGCTTTAAATTATACTTTTTCTTTATTCCTTGGACATTATTTGCACTGTTTTGGATGTATGCAGCAAGCGGTTTTAAATTGCCAAGCTTTAATTTTGAAAATGGCTTTGATGCTTTTGGAACGTTGTTTCCGCTGTTTGCTGTGCCTTTTGTGATGGTTGGGTTTTGGGGTCTAAGCTCGCCAGTGTGGGTAAAGCGCAGGGCAGAAAACACGGTTTATGCCATCACTAATCAACGTTTATTACTACTAATGTTTGGTAAAAATATCAAAATAGAATCGTATTATCCCAAAGATGTAAATCAGCTAGCGCGCAATGAAAAACCCGATGGCTCAGGCGATTTGCTATTTGCAACAAATCAATATCGTGATAGTGATGGCGATGCACGCACCAAACAAGATGGATTTTATGCAGTTGCAGATGTGAAAAAAGTAGAACGCTTAGTAGAGGATTTTTTAAAACAAAACGAAGTAATAAAATAGTTTGGCTAACATGATGACTAGTAAGCGCACAGCATGAAATTGATTACTTTAACCCGCCCAGACGATTGGCACTTGCACCTGCGCGATGGCGCTGTGCTTGCCGCCGTGTTGCCAGGTACGGCGCGGCAATTTGCGCGGGCGATCGTGATGCCTAATTTGCGCCCACCAGTGACAACGACCATGCTCGCAGAGGCATATAGGACGCGGGTGCTGGCGGCGTTGCCAAAAGGCGCAACATTTGAGCCTTTAATGACGCTGTATTTAACTGATAAAACTTCTGCGGACGAAATAAAGCGTGCCAAAGCCAGCGGATTTGTGCACGGTGTAAAGCTTTACCCAGCGGGCGCGACGACGAATTCTGATTCTGGTGTAAGCGATTTAAGCAAATGTGAAAAAGCGCTGGAAGCGATGCAGGACGTGGGCTTGCCGCTACTGACGCATGGCGAGGTAGCTGATGCGGATGTCGATGTGTTTGACCGCGAAAAAGTGTTTATCGAGCGCAATATGCACGCGCTTTTAAAAAATTATCCCCAATTAAAAATTATTTTTGAACACATCACCACCAAAGATGCAGCAGACTTTGTATCAAGCGCGCCAAATAACGTCGCGGCGACCATTACCGCGCATCATTTGCTGATGAATCGCAACGAAATGTTTGCGGGCGGTATTCGCCCGCATCATTATTGCTTGCCAGTGTTAAAGCGCGAAGAGCATCGCTTGGCTTTGGTAAAAGCTGCCACGTCGGGGAATTCAAAATTTTTCTTGGGCACAGATAGCGCGCCACACAGCAAACACAGCAAAGAAGCGGCATGTGGCTGCGCGGGCATGTACACGGCGCATGCGGCGATAGAGCTCTATGCGGAAGCTTTTGAAAATGCGGACGCATTGGATAAGTTAGAAGCGTTTGCCAGTTTTTATGGTGCAGATTTTTATGGTTTGCCGCGCAATAACGAAAAAATCACGCTGGTAAAAGAAAGTTGGCAAGTACCAGCAAGTCTAAAATATGGTAACGACGAACTTATTCCGCTGCGTGCGGGACAAACAATTGCTTGGAAACTTAAACCTGCAACCTAGAGGAAAAATGATGAAGTTACTGAATAAATCGATATTTTTGTTGATGACAATCGGCCTGAACACCGCGCCAATATTAGCTGCTGAGCCAACGATGATAGACCAAGGTGGCTACCATGCAGATTTTAAAAAGCTAGATACGGACGACAACGGCAAACTGTCTTACGCCGAGGCAAGCAAAGAAAAATTCATTGCGGATGGCTTTAGCAAGGCAGATAAAAACAAAAATAACACGCTTAATTATGATGAATATGCCGCGTATAAATCTGAAGTGCAAGGCAAAGAAAGCAAGCGCGTCATCAGCGACAGCACCATTACATCCAAAATCAAATCGAAATACTTGCTAGAAAAAGGCATTAAAAGCTTTAAAGTGAGCGTAGAAACCAAAGATGGCATCGTGGTGCTAAGTGGTTTTGTGGATACTGAAGCCGCGAAAGTGCGGGCTGAGCGAATTGCTGCGGGCGTGAGCGGGGTGAAATCAGTAAGCAATGGTTTGGTGGTAAAACCTTAATATAATATGCGCTACGAGCCAATATCCATGCGGGTCGTAGAGCCTGTCCTGGAATGTTTTAATCGGGGAGCATCAATAGCGAAGCGTATTGCGCCCTACTTGGCTATGTATATTATTATCAAACATAGGGGGGAGAGTTGGATATGGATTCGTCAACAGTATTTATTCTTTTTATTGGCGTGGCAATCGTACTATTGATTATTGCAAGCAGAAAAAAAAGTGGTCGCGCCGAGCTTAAAAAGATAATGATTTTTCTCGGTATAGCGATGGGCGGGGGTTTCATTTCCAGCATATTAGTGCAGCTTAGTGCTGGATTAATTGGTCGTGTACCATCAGCGGTCATTGTACTGGCCTGTTTTGCAGCTTGGTATATATTTAAAATACTCAATAAAAAACCATCCGAGACAACACAAGAAGAAAAGAGCGATGCTAAGAAGAACTGATGGTGTTAGCGTCAATTTAATTTTCATCGAATTAAGACTCCCAGCCTATGCTCAAGCCTCAGGCACGGCAAGGGAGATTAAGTTGAGGAAAGCCGCCACATCGTTCTTTGCTAAATTATTGAAATCAGGCCACGGCGCACCTACAATCTCTTCGTGAATGATATTTACAAACTCCTGAAGGTTTTGAAAATAAATTTCATCATCGCCTTTGGTAAATGCACCTAAGGTTGCACCGCCTAAAATCGTGGCAAGGTCATTGTGAGAAAGTAGTTTATTTCGCGCGCCTCTTAGTTGGTTTGCGAAGTCGTTCAATTTTTTATACAAAGGTTCAAGTTTTTGTTTTGTAGCGTCGCTCCAAGCGCCATAGTCCATAATGTATTCGAGGCTTAGCGTAATTTTTCCACTTACTACGGCGCGGTCATGTAGTTTTACAATTTGTAATAACGAATACTCTTGGCTAATGATACTTAAGCGTGCTAATTCATCCCCGGCAAAAGATTGTTTCAATTCCTGCGCTCTAGGATTGTTGTCAAACAGTTCTCGATGGTGAAGCCACGTTTCATAAGCCCAGTCACAAAGCTTGCAGAACTCAACAACAACACATTTAGATAGAGCCGACATATACGATGCGGGTTCTCTTTAGAAATCAAAAGGTTAGTGTAGCACCAAAACCTTTGGTATGCTGTGTTAAAATATGCAAAAGCTGGCCAGACAGTCGCTGCTCAGAAATGAGGGGAGGAAAGTCCGGGCTGCATAGAGCAGGATGACGGCTAACGGCCGTACGTCGTGAGACGAGGAATAGGGCCACAGAGACGAGCATATTAAGTTATGGTGAAACGCGGTAACCTCCATCTGCAGCAATATCAAATAGGCTGGCAATAGGCGTGGCTCGCGCTGCCAGCGGGTAGATAGCTTGAGCGCATGAGCAATTGTGCGCCTAGATGAATGACTGTCATGCGTTGCAAAACGCGTACAAAACCCGGCTTATCGGCCAGCTTTTTTCTTTCTTTTTGATAGATTTCTTCTGCAATACAATTCAATCACATAAGCCGTAAGGCTAATATTTTACATTCAGTTAAAATTGTAAATTGTTGATTATTAACACTTTTAAATTTATCACAAAAATGCGCTAAGTCCTTGTCTTATATAGAAAAAACCTTAAAAAGTGCTTGCAAAGCGCTTTTTTTTTATCTATAGTGCCAATTGGTGGGGAAAAGTGGAGTTTTGTGGGGAATTTCTAACTATGCTAAGGGGGTTAGTAACTCCTCACTTTTTCTAACACAAAATAATTATAGGGCAATAAAACAAAACAATGTTCCGCGGAGCGACAAATTTAAGTATGGATGCAAAAGGCCGGCTGGCTGTGCCTGCCAAGCATCGCGATGCGCTTTTTGCGCAGTGCGAGGGCAATCTCGTACTGACCGCGCACCCGCACCGTTGCTTGTTGCTGTATCCGCAGCCAGCGTGGGAGCCAATTCAAGCCAAAATGATGGGGTTATCCAGTTTTGATAAACAATCGTCCGCTTTGCAGCGCTTGTTGGTGGGTTATGCGGAAGATTTATCGCTAGATAGCGCAGGTCGTATGTTGGTATCGCCTGTGCTGCGCGAGTTTGCTGGACTGGATAAAGATGTGATGTTGGTTGGTCAGGGCAGCCATTTTGAGTTATGGAATATGGAAGCATGGCACAAGCAGCTATTGAATGTGACTGGCGACATCGAAATGCCAGCAGAGCTAGACGGATTTTCGCTATGATGCTGGGCGCGAAATCGGCGCCCGCGACAGCACCAGTATCAGTGTCTCTAGCGCAGGCGTCGCACATTACAGTGTTGCTGGATGAGGCGGTCGATGCGCTGAATATTCAAGCAGGTGGTACGTATATTGATTGCACCTTTGGGCGCGGTGGGCATAGTAAAAAAATATTAGAAAAGTTAGGCAGTAAAGGTAAGTTATATGCGATTGACCGAGATTTGGCGGCATTAGCGGTAGGAAAAACCATCACAGATGCGCGATTTCACATCAATCATTTGCATTTTTCAGAATTGAATCAATTGGCAACAAAACACAAACTCAGCAACGTTGATGGCATTTTGCTGGATATTGGCATTTCATCGCCACAAATTGACGAAGCTGGGCGTGGGTTTAGTTTTAGGTTTGATGCGCCTTTAGATATGCGCATGGATCAATCGCGTGGCAAAACGGCGGCAGAGCTGTTGACCACAATTTCGGAACAACAATTAGGGAAAGTGATAAAAGACTATGGTGAAGAACGGTTTGCTAAGCAGGTTGCAAGGGCGATTATTAAGGAGCGCAATGACGGGCGCGCCATCACCACTACAGGACAGCTTGCCAAGATCGTGGCAGACGCAATCCCCAAGGTCGAGCCGGGGCAAAACCCTGCAACGCGCACCTTTCAAGCTTTACGGATTTTCGTCAATCAGGAGCTTGAGGAGTTATCGCTAGCATTGCCGCAATGTTTAGATTTTTTGGCAGTTGGCGGCAGGCTAGTGGTGATTAGCTTTCATTCGCTAGAAGATAGGATTGTGAAACGCTTTATCGCGGGCGAGCAAAATCGCGATACCTTACCTAGCAACTTCCCCGTAAAAGCAGCGGATTTGCCACAACCGAGATTAATGGCGGTGGGCAAGGCGATTAAAACCAGCGCGGCGGAAATTAAGCGCAATCCCCGCTCACGAAGCGCTGTGATGCGCGTGGCAATGCGGACGGCAACAGCATGACGCGCTTAAATTTCATTTTATATTTTACTTTGATTGCCGTGAGTTTGGGCGTGATTACGTCGCAACACAAGGCGCGCAAACTGTATTTTGAGCTGGAGCAGCAAGAAGAGTTGGCCAAAAAATACGAAACAGAATATGGTCAATTGCAGCTAGAGCAAAGCACTTGGGCCATGCACTCACGCGTGGAAGAGCTCGCCACCAAAAATTTGCGCATGCAAGTGCCCGACGCAAAACGCATTCAAGTGATTTCATTGGCCGAGGCAGTGCGCTAAATGGCCTACAACCACCCACAACATCACATTGTTAAGCTGCCCGCTTGGCGCCGCCGCCTGCTGCTTATCGGCGTGTTGGCGGGCTTTGGCGGCTTGCTGTTGCGTGGCATTTATTTACAAAGCTTACATAAAGACTTTTTACAACAAAAAGGTGATGCTAGGTACAGCCGCACGCTTGTATTGCAAGCGCATCGAGGCAAAATTACTGATAGAAATGGCGAATTACTGGCGATAAGCAGCCCGGTGGAATCGGTATGGGCAAGCCCGCCCGATGTGGAAATTGACGCAAAACAAAAAATTGAGCTAGCCAAATTACTCGAGATAAAACCTAAAGAGTTCGACAAAAAAATCGCCAATACAGAGCGCGAATTTGTGTACCTCAAGCGCCGCATGTCGCCCACGCAAGCTGCAAAAATCATGAGTTTACAAATCCCTGGCATATTTCTTGAGCATGAATTTAAGCGTTTTTACCCAGCGGGCGATGTGACCGCGCATGTGGTGGGCTTTACGGGCATTAACGACAATGGCCAAGAAGGTTTTGAGTTGGCGAAAAATGCTGAGCTTTCTGGTAAATCTGGCGAGCGCCGCGTGATTAAGGATAGGCAAGGCCGTATTGTTGAGGATTTGGAAGCGGTAAAAGTGCCACAAGATGGCCACGATTTGGTGTTGAGCATCGACCGCCGCATTCAATATTTAGCGTTTAGAGAGTTGGCCAAAGCGGTGGACTTGTATAAGGCCAAAGCGGGTGCGGCTGTGGTGCTGGACGCGAAAACGGGCGAAGTGTTGGCGATGACCAATATCCCCACTTACAACCCAAACAATCCAGTGAACATTCAAGGCAAAACGCGCAACCGCACGCTGACCGATATTTACGAACCTGGCTCCACAATGAAGCCCATGGCTGTTTCTGCGGCGATGGAGTTTGGTGGTTACAAGCCGGCGACCAAAATTGATACGGGCGGAGGCGCGATGTCTATTGGCCCCGCCACCATTCACGATTCACATCCGCACGGCGTGATTACGGTAGCGCAAGTGATACAAGTTTCCTCTAATATTGGCGCGGCTAAAATGGCGCTTAACCTTAAAAAAGAAGAGCTATGGAGTACTTTTAATCAGCTTGGCTTTGGCGCACCGACGCACATTGGTTTTCCAGGCGAGGTCGGCGGCAAGTTGCGCCCATACAAAACTTGGCGGCCGATTGAGCAAGCGACCATGGCCTTTGGGCACGGCATTAGCGTGACTTTGCTGCAAATGGCGCGCGCTTACACAGTATTTGCTAACGAAGGCGAAATGAAGCCAGTTTCACTATTGAAATTAAACGAAGCGCCAATCGGGCATCAAGTGTTTTCTGCGCAAGTGGCAAGCGACATGAAAGACATGTTGGAGCTAGTGGTGTTGCCTGGCGGAACCGCTATTAAAGCGGCGATTCCGGGTTATCGCGTCGCGGGAAAAACGGGTACTGCGCATAAACTTGGCCCGCATGGCTACGAGGAAGATAAATATGTCGGCTCATTCGTCGGCTTGGTGCCCGCTTCTAATCCGCGCTTGATTATGGCGATTATGATCGATGAGCCGACCACGGGCGATTATTATGGCGGCACCATTGCTGCGCCCGTGTTTAGCACGGTAATGGCAGATACCTTGCGCATGCTGGCGATTCCACAAGATGCGCCAAATACCAATGTGGTGATTCCAAACGAGGCTACTCCAGCCGCCAATGAAGACGCGAAGGAGGTGATATGAAATACGTGATTCAAAATTCGGTCACCCACATCACTTCTGATAGCCGTCAAGTACAAGCTGGTAGCCTATTTTTAGCCTATGCGGGCGAGACTGCGGATGGTCGCGACTACATTGCTGATGCCATTAAAAAGGGCGCGGTCGCCATTTTATGGGATCCGAAAGGCTTCTCATGGCGGCCAAATTGGAAAATTGAAAATACGCAGATTAAGAGTTTGCGCCAGCAAGCGGGCAGAATTGCCGACCAGTTTTATGGCAAACCTTCGGAAAAGCTTTGGACAGTCGGCATTACTGGAACCAATGGAAAAACGTCTATAAGTCAATGGCTTAGCCAGTGCTTCAATCACCTTGGTCGCAAGACAGCGGTGATTGGCACATTGGGCAATGGCTTGCCGAATAACATTAGCGCCACGCAAAACACCACGCCCGATGCGATTTTGTTGCAAAGCATGTTGGCCGATTACTTAAAAGCACATGCAGAAATTGTGGCGAT
Source organism: Methylophilaceae bacterium (assembly GCA_043774925.1). Taxonomy (GTDB): domain Bacteria; phylum Pseudomonadota; class Gammaproteobacteria; order Burkholderiales; family Methylophilaceae; genus JAYVSZ01. Next base: position 34,690 of record JAYVSZ010000003.1, read on the forward strand.
GGAAGTTTCTTCACACGGGCTGGATCAAGGCCGTGTGAATGGCGTGCATTTTGATGTGGCGGTGCTGAGCAATTTAACGCGCGACCATTTGGATTATCACGGCAGCCATGAAAAATATGCCGCGGCAAAACGTCGTTTGTTCGTGTCTAGTGATTTGAAATTAGCCGTGTTGAATGTAGACGACGAATTTGGCAAAAAAATAGAGCAAGAACTAGTCGCGCTAGGCGTGGCGACCATGACTTACGGCATTGATGGCGGTGATGTACGTGCCTCAAAAATTCATTTTGCGCATGGCAATTTTAGCTTTTTGGTCAACACGCCCTATGGCCAGGCCGAAGTGAAAGCCAATTTGCTCGGCCGCTTTAATGTCTATAACGTGCTGGCCGTGCTGGCGACTTTGTTGGTTTCAAAAGTCAGTTTGGCAGATGCGGTTGAAGCGATTTCGCACATCGAATCTGCCGCAGGTCGCATGCAGCAGTTGGGCGGGGGCACGCTGCCTTTGGTGGTGGTGGATTACGCACACACGCCAGACGCGCTAGAAAATGTGTTGAAAACATTAAAAGAACAAACAGCAGGAAAGCTGATTTGCGTGTTTGGCTGCGGCGGCAATCGCGATGCGGGTAAGCGCGAGTTGATGGGCAAAGTGGCTTGCGATATTGCCGATGCGGTCGTCGTGACTTCAGATAACCCGCGCAATGAAGACCCTGAAAAAATCATTCAAGCCATTTTAGATGGCATGCACGGCAAATATGCGGTGGAAGAAGATCGCGCCAAAGCCATCGCCATTGCCATATCCACGGCAAAACCTGAGGACACGGTGCTGATTGCTGGAAAAGGTCACGAGGATTACCAAGAAATTGGCGGTATAAAACAGCATTTTAGCGATATAGAACAAGCCCAGAAGGCGCTTAAACGCTATGCGGGGGAGTTGTTATGATGATGCTCTCTGAAATAGTAAAGGCCTTAAATGCAAACATGAATGCAAGCATGCGCGGAGCGGATGTCAACGTATTAAGCGTAGGCACAGACAGCCGTAGCATCACAAAGGGTCAATTGTTTGTGGGCATTAAAGGCGAAAATTTTGATGGTAATTTATATGCGGTAGCCGCAATTGAGCAAGGTGCAGCGGCGGCCATGCTCTCAGATGCCAATATCCATGCGGCTCCCAGCGTGCTGGTTGAAAACACACGGTTGGCATTAGGTGAGCTTGCACATTATTGGCGCAATAAGTTTGATTTGCCGCTGGTAGCGGTCACAGGCAGCAACGGCAAAACCACGGTAAAAGAGATGATTACCGCCATTCTTGGCGCGGCAAACGGCAAGGTACTTGCCACACGCGGCAACTTGAATAACGACATTGGTATGCCACTGACGCTATTAAATATGAATAAAAATCACACACATGCCGTGATTGAAATGGGCATGAATCATGAAGGTGAAATTCGTTATCTAGCCAAACTCGCGCAACCGCAAGTGGCGGTGGTGAATAACGCGGGCACGGCGCACATTGGCGAACTAGGCTCGCGCGAGGCGATTGCGCGCGCCAAAGGTGAGATATTTGAAGGCTTGGCAGAAAGTGGTATTGCTGTGATTAATGCGGATGACGATTTTGCTGATTATTGGCAATCACTTAACAACAATCGAAAAACCATCACTTTTGGTTTGAGCGCGAATGCGGACGTTTCGGCGACTTATCAAACGCAACACAATACTTCAGAAATCAACTTAAAAACGCCAAATGGTCAAATCAAATTCACGCTAAATGTGCTGGGCGAACACAACGTGCATAACGCGCTGGCAGCCAGTGCTGTGGCGGTTGCGCTGGGTGTAAGTAAGGAAAATATTGCGGCAGGTTTGGCACAATTTAACCCAGTTAAAGGACGCTTAAATCGCCTGCAAGGCCTGCATGGCGCAGTGGTGATTGATGACACCTATAACGCGAATCCAGATTCCATGAAAGCGGCGATTGATGTACTTGCTAGTCAAAAAACCACGCAGCAAAGCATCCAAATTTTTGTCATGGGCGACATGGCGGAATTAGGCGAAAACGCTGCCAATATGCACGCAGAAATTGGCACTTATGCCAAGCAAAAAGGCATTAATTTTTTCTTTAGCTTTGGCGAATTAAGCAAGCAGGCAGCCGCTTCATTTGGCCAAAATGCACAACACTTCGATACGTTGGAAGCCTTACTGGATATGCTTCGCAGTCGTATGAATAACGAGGTGACGGTATTAGTAAAAGGCTCGCGCTTTATGAAAATGGAGCGCGTGGCAAACGAAATAGTAAGAGAAAAAAAAAGTCAAATGATAAAAGATAAAAACGTTGAGGGAGCGCATTAATGTTACTCGAACTAGCACGCTATTTAGCACATGATATTCGCGGATTTAACGTATTCAATTACATTACCTTGCGTGCGGTGTTGGCAACGCTTACCGCGCTCACCATTTCGTTTATGGTCGGCCCGCCGATGATTCGCAAACTCACGCAATATAAAGTCGGCCAAGCCGTGCGCGACGATGGCCCGCAAACGCATTTAATTAAAGCAGGCACGCCCACCATGGGCGGCGCGCTCATTTTGGTAGCCATTGCAATAGCCACTTTGCTGTGGGCGGATTTGCACAACCGCTTTATTTGGGTGGTGTTGGTCACCACGCTGGGTTTTGGCGCGGTTGGCTGGGTGGATGATTACCGAAAAGTCGTGCATAAAAACCCTAAAGGCTTATCGGCAAAAGCTAAATATTTTTGGCAAAGTTTGATTGGTTTTGGCGTGGCGGTTTTCCTTTATAAAACCTCGACCAGTCCTGCAGAGACGACGCTCATTTTTCCATTTTTTAAACATTTTGTACTGCCTTTGGGCGCGGTTGGTTTTATTGTGCTCACATACTTGGTCGTGGTTGGCAGTAGCAACGCGGTGAATCTAACGGATGGCTTAGATGGCTTAGCGATTATGCCAACAGTGATGGTAGGTAGCGCGCTGGCGATTTTTGCTTACGTTGCTGGGCATTTGTATTTCTCAAAATATCTCGGTGTGCCTTATGTGGCGGGCGCGGGTGAGCTCATGGTATTTTGCGCGGCGATGGCAGGTGCGGGATTGGGCTTTTTGTGGTTTAACGCCTACCCTGCGGAAGTGTTTATGGGCGATGTTGGCGCGCTGGCGCTGGGTGGTGCGCTGGGCATTGTCGCGGTAATTGTGCGGCAAGAAATCGTGCTGTTTATTATGGGCGGCGTGTTTGTGGTGGAGACTTTTTCGGTGGCGATTCAAGTGCTGTATTTCAAATACACCAAGCATAAAACCGGCACTGGCCAGCGCATTTTCCTCATGGCACCGCTGCATCATCATTACGAGCAAAAAGGCTGGAAAGAGACGCAAGTGGTGGTGCGCTTTTGGATAATTACCATGATGTTGGTGCTGGTTGGGCTTTCTACATTGAAGTTGAGATGAATAAAATAGAACTCAAAAATAAGCGCGTGCTGGTGCTAGGCCTTGGTGAAACTGGGCTTTCGGCGCTGCGTTGGCTACGCGCACAAGGCGCAATTGTAAGTGTCGCCGATACGCGCGAAGCTGCGCCAGGTTTGGATGTGGTGAAAAATGAAATGCCCGAAGTGCAAATTTATTTGGGCGCGTTTGAGGCGGAAATATTCAAAAAAGCAGAGTTAATTGTCAGCAGCCCTGGCATTGCACTTAGTGAACCTGCCCTGCAAGCCAGTATTGGTGCGGGGGTGCAGGTGGTGGGTGATGTGGAGTTGTTTGCACAATATCGCGACCCAAAAGCAAAAGTCATCGCAATCACTGGCGCTAACGGCAAAACCACGGTAACAACTTTGGTCGACGAAATGTGCAAAGCGGCGGGTTTAAAAACCATCGTCGCGGGCAATATTGGCTTGCCAGTTTTAAACGCACTGGCGATGGAAACGCCGGATGTGTATGTGTTAGAACTTTCCAGTTTTCAGCTAGAAACCACATCTAGCTTGGTGATTGACGCAGCGACCATGTTGAACCTGACCGAAGACCACATGGATAGGTACGCCGATTTGCCAAGTTATGCAGCGGCCAAAGCGCGGATTTTTTACAACGCGAAACAGCAAATTTTGAACCGCGATGACGCTTGGAGCATGGTGATGGCGCGGCCAAAGTTGAGCGCACGCACGTTTGGTTTGAATGCAGATGCAAACGATTTTGGCATTATCAACGAAGGCAATGAAACTTGGCTGTGCGAAGGCGCACATCAGTTGATTAACGCGAATGACCTGCATATTAAAGGCGCACACAACGCTGCCAATGCCTTGGCGGCGCTAGCGCTGTGCCGCGCGATTGGCTTGGAATATGCACCATTGTTAAACGCGTTGTATAACTTTAAAGGCTTGCCGCATCGCGTGGAATGGGTCGCCAATATTGACGATGTGGATTATTTTGATGATAGCAAAGGCACCAATGTGGGCGCGACTTGCGCCGCATTATCAGGGCTGGGCCATTCAAACAATGTCGCAAAAGTCGTATTAATTGCTGGCGGCGATGGCAAAGGTCAAGATTTTGCGCCACTGCGTGCGCCAGTCGCCGAAAATGCGCGCGCGGTGGTGCTGATTGGCCGTGATGCTGGTTTGATTGAAAACGCACTTTTGGATACCAATGTACCGATGTATCACGCAGTAGATATGCGCGAAGCGGTGGCGATTGCCCAACGCGTTTCACAAAGCGGCGATGCGGTATTGTTGTCGCCAGCGTGTGCCAGTTTTGATATGTACAAAAATTATGTGCATCGCGCAGAAGTCTTTGTGGAGGCGGTAAAAAGTTTAGAGGTGGCCACATGCTAAGCCCCGTTATTCAAAGCCGCGAGCGCATGAACGCACCCAATTACGACCAGCTTTTATTGTGGGCGGTGCTGATTTTGTTGGGTTTAGGCTTGGTGATGGTGTATTCCGCATCTATTGCAATCGCGGAGGCCGATAAAGCGGTCGGCCATCAAAGCACTTACTTTTTAATTCGCCAAGGCATCTTCATCTTCATCGGCGTCGTTGCTGGCTTTGTTTCATTTCAAGTCCCCATCGCCTGGTGGCAAAAAATGTCGCCGTACTTGTTTTTGTCGGCGATTGGCTTGTTGGTGTTGGTGCTCATTCCTGGCATCGGGCGCAACGTCAACGGCAGTCAGCGCTGGCTTTCTTTGTTTGTGATTAATTTGCAACCCTCTGAATTCATGAAGCTTTTTGCTGCGATGTATGTGGCGGATTATGCGGTGCGTAAATCTGCACAAATGGACAGCATCGTGCGCGGTTTTTTGCCGATGGTGGCGGTGATGGTGCTGGTCGGCTTTTTGTTGCTACGTGAGCCAGATTTTGGCGCCTTTGCCGTGGTTGCGGCCATTTCCATTTCCATTCTTTGGTTAGGCGGCATCAACGCCAAAATTTTCGCAGGCTTGCTGGCCTTGTTGCCAGTCGCCATTTACGGCCTCATCGTCAGCTCGCCCTACCGCATGCAGCGCGTCATTGGTTTTATGGATCCTTGGGCAGATCCGTTCGGTAAGGGTTACCAACTCTCACATGCACTCATTGCCTTTGGTCGCGGCGAATGGCTTGGTGTGGGTTTGGGCGCGAGCGTAGAAAAATTGCTGTATTTGCCCGAAGCGCATACTGACTTTTTACTCGCGGTGATTGCCGAAGAGCTAGGTTTTGTGGGCGTACTGGCGGTGTTGGGCTTATTCACTTGGCTGGTCATTCGTGCTTTCGGCATTGGCAAGGAATCCATTGCTAACGAGCGTTATTTTGCGGCTTTGCTGGCGCAAGGTTTGGGCGTGTGGATGGGCGTGCAAGCCATTATTAATATCGGCGTGAATATGGGCGTGTTGCCGACGAAAGGGTTAACGCTTCCGCTACTTTCATTTGGTGGCAGCGGCATTTTGGCGAATTGTATTGCCATGGCTGTTTTGCTCCGCATCGATTTTGAGAATCGCCGCTTGCAGAAAGGCCTGCCAGCATGAGCATGATTTTTTCAGCGCAAGTCACCAATCAAAGCAAAGGCACGCTCATGGTGATGGCGGGCGGCACGGGTGGCCATGTGTATCCAGCCATGGCGGTGGCAGATTACCTGCACGCGCTGGGCTGGCGCATTGTGTGGCTATGTACAGAAGGCGGCATGGAAGATCGCTTGATTGAAGGAAAAAACTACAGCAAAGCCATGATGAGTATGCGCGGCGTGCGTGGCAAAGGCCTGCTGGGTTGGCTTTTGTTGCCATTTAAATTATTGGTTGCGTTCAAGCAAAGCATCTCGGCGATTCGTCAACATAAACCTAATGTGGTGCTGGGCATGGGCGGTTTTGCGGCTTTCCCAGGCGGGTTGATGGCTAAGTTGTTAGGTAAACCATTGGTGATTCACGAGCAAAATTCGATTGCTGGCCTCACCAATAAAACTTTGAGTTTGTTTGCCAATAAAGCGTTGATTGCGTTCCCAAATTCGCTCAAAAACGCAGCCTTGGTGGGCAACCCCGTGCGCAGAGAAATTACCCAATGTGCCGCGCCAGAAGCGCGCTACAAAACGCGGTCTGGCAAGTTGAAATTGCTCGTAGTCGGTGGCAGCTTGGGCGCTGCGGCACTGAATGAGGTGTTGCCAAAAGCGTTAGCAACGCTGGCAGAAGATATGCAATTTGAAGTGATTCACCAAGCTGGTGAGAAACATATCGATGCCCTGCGAGCCAATTACCATGCGGCTTCTGTGACAGTAGATGCGCGTGCTTACATTCAAAATATGGCCGAAATGTACGCTTGGGCGGACGTGGTGATTTGTCGCGCAGGTGCGTTGACAGTGGCTGAGCTTGCGTGCGTGGGCGTGGCGAGCGTGCTGGTGCCGTTTCCACACGCGGTGGATGATCACCAAACTTATAACGCAAAATACCTGAGCGATAACGGCGCGGCGATGTTGATTCAACAAGTTGAATTTAATGTGGCAAAAGCCAGCGAAATTTTGCGTAATCTAACGCGTGACCATTGCTTGAAAATGGCTGTTAAAGCGCGTGCGCTGGCAAAGCCAGAAGCAACCGAAACCGTCGCAAAAATTTGTATGGAGCTTGCCAAATGAAACATAAAGTTAAAAACATACACTTTGTGGGCATCGGTGGCGCGGGCATGAGCGGCATTGCCGAAGTGTTGATTAACTTGGGCTTTGCGATTTCAGGCTCGGATTTAGCCAGCAACGCAACCACCAAAAGGTTGGTGAGTTTTGGCGCAATCGTGCATCAGGGCCACGCTACCGCTAATTTGGGCAAGGCAGATGTGGTCGTGGTTTCTAGCGCGGTGAATGAGCAAAATCCAGAAGTCATCGCCGCACGCGCGCACAACATTCCCGTCATCCCACGCGCGCTCATGTTGGCCGAGCTGATGCGCTTTAAGCAAGGCATTGCGGTGGCGGGCACGCACGGAAAAACCACGACGACTAGCCTCATCGCCAGCATTTTGGCAGAGGCCGACATGGATCCTACTTATGTCATTGGCGGAAAACTAGAATCGGCCAATGCCAACGCCAAGCTCGGCACGGGCGAATATATTGTGGTGGAGGCGGATGAATCGGATGCTTCATTTTTGCATTTAAGCCCGATTTTGGCGGTGGTCACCAATATCGATCAAGACCACATGGAAACTTACGAACATAGTTTTGACAAACTAAAAAGCGCGTTTGTGGAATTTTTACAGCAGTTGCCGTTTTGGGGAATGGCCGTGGTGTGTATTGATGACGCAAACATTCGAGAAATTTTGCCGCAAGTGACCAAGCCAGTGATGACTTATGGCTTCTCTGAAGATGCGCGTATTCGCGCCACTAAGGTGCGCGCCGATAACGGCAAAATGCACTTTACGGTGACGCGCATAAACGGCAAAACGACGACATTTGATGTGACGTTGAACTTGCCAGGCAACCATTATGTGCTGAACGCTCTGGCGGCGATTGCCATTGCCAGCGAGCTGAGTGTGCCAGATAAAGCCATTGTTAAAGCCTTGGCGGAGTTTAAAGGCGTTGGCCGCCGCTTTGAGCGCTATGGCGAAGTGAAAACTAAAAATGAAGGCACATTTACCTTGATTGATGACTACGGACATCATCCTGTCGAGATGCAAGCCGTTATCGCTGCCGCACGTGCGGCCTTCCCTAGAAGGCGCTTGGTACTTGCCTTCCAGCCGCATCGCTATACAAGAACTAGAGACTGTTTTGAGGATTTTGTGCGCGTGCTTTCCAGCGCAGATGCAGTTTTGCTGACAGAAGTGTATTCCGCAGGCGAAGCGTCGATAGTGGCAGCAGATACGCGCACGTTGATTCGCGCGATTCGCGTGTTAGACAAAGTGGAGCCGATTTTTGTAGAAACCACGGATGAATTACCTGAAGCGATTTTAAATATTGCGCAGGCGAACGATGTGGTGATTGTAATGGGGGCAGGGTCAATTGGACAGGTAGCACATAAGACAAGAGAGTTAACAGAATGACTAATATGGAAGTGACAAATTCAAAATTACTCAAAAACGAACCGATGGCGCGCTACACCAGTTGGCGCGTGGGTGGGCGTGCGGATCGCGTGTTTACCCCAGCTAATTTAGCTGATTTGGCCACGTTTTTGAAAAGCCTAGATCACGCAGAGCCTGTTTACTTTATTGGCTTAGGCAGTAATTTGCTGGTGCGCGATGGCGGCGTGCGCGGCTCAGTCATCGTGATGCATCAAGCCTTGGGCGATTTACGCATGGATGGCCAATATATTTATGCCGAGGCGGGTGTGACTTGCGGAAAATTGGCGCGATTTAGCGCAGCCAACAGTAAAGCTGGTGCAGAATTTATGGCGGGCATTCCTGGCACAGTGGGCGGCGCGCTTTCCATGAACGCAGGCTGCTACGGCAGCGTTGCTTGGAATATCGTACACCAAGCATTGACGATTGATCGCAGCGGCAACACGCATGTACGCAACCAATCGGAATTTATCGCCAGCTATCGCCACGTTGAAATGCCGATGCCAGACGAGTGGTTTTTAGGTGCGTGGTTTAAGTTGCAAGTAGGCAGCCCAGAAGAATCTAATAGAAAAATCAAAGACCTATTGGCAACGCGACTGGCTAGCCAGCCGCTTAACTTGCCGAGCGCAGGTTCTACTTTTAGAAACCCACCAGGAGATTTTGCCGCGCGATTGATTGAAGAAAGTGATTTAAAAGGCTACCAAATTGGCGGCGCACAAGTTTCGCCAAAACATGCCAATTTTATTGTAAACGTGGGCGATGCGACTGCGCTGGATATTGAATTGCTGATTCGGCACATGAAAGACACGGTACTGGCAAAACAAAATGTGGCGTTGCAACAGGAAGTAAGGGTCATTGGCGAGTATGCGTAAAAATAAAACCTTTGGGCGCATTGCTGCGTTGCGCGGTGCTCGAAATCCTCATGTACTCAACTGTACATTCCGGTTTCTGCGCGCCGTGCGCCTTGCACTGCATCCCACAGATTTAATTTTTGAAAGATTTATTGGAATAAGTCATGCGTAAATTTGGAAAAGTAGCCGTGCTGTTCGGCGGCAAATCGGGCGAGCGCGAAGTGTCGCTAAATAGCGGCGGCGCGGTGCTGGCTGCGCTTAAAAAGCAAGGTGTGGATGCGCATGCATTTGACCCTGCACATCAAGAACTGAGCGAATTAAAGGCCTATGACCGCGCGTTTATTGCGCTGCATGGCCGCTTTGGTGAGGACGGCACGATTCAAGGCGCGCTGGATTTAATGGAAATTCCATACACAGGCAGCGGTGTGATGGCTTCTAGTGTGGGCATGGATAAATGGCGCACCAAATTACTTTGGCGCGCGACTGGCGTGGTAACGCCAGACTTTGAGCTGGTCAACGCGCAAAGTGACTTTGCGGCGATTGAAAAGAAGCTCGGTTTGCCCTTGTTTGTGAAGCCAGCGAATGAAGGTTCGAGCATTGGCATTACAAAAGTGAAAAATGCAGGTTGCCTGCAAGCCGCATATCTATTGGCTGCCAAGGCAGATCCTTTGGTGATTGCAGAGAAGTTTGTGGGCGGTGGTGAATACACCGTAGGTATATTAGAAGATAAACAAAGTGGACTTAGTGCGCTACCGATTGTACGGATAGTTCCAAAAAATGAATTTTACGATTACGAGGCAAAATACCTGCGTAACGATACCGAATACTTGTGCCCGTGCGGCTTAAGCGCGGCGAAGGAAGCGCAGATTCAAGCAGAAGCGCTGCAAGCCTTTCGTGCTGTGGGTTGCAATGGTTGGGGGCGTGTGGATTTTCTGATGGATGAAGCTGGCAATCATTACTTTTTGGAGTTGAACACTAGCCCCGGTATGACCGACCACAGTTTGGTACCAATGGCGGCAAAAGCTGCGGGCATAAGCTTTGACGAGTTGGTGATAAAGATTTTGAGCATGACTTTGGGTAAAGAACATGTGGGATAAACCTAGGCTTTTGAACTGGATTGCGAATCTGCTCTACGCGCTGTTCGTGGTGCTATTGCTGTACGCATTGTTGTTTATTGTGGTGCATTTGCCCATTTTCCCGCTGCGCGAAGTGAAGGTAGAAGGTCAATTGGCGCATGTGAACCGCGAGCAAGTGAAACTGATTGTGGCAAAACATTTGAAAGGTAATTTTTTTACCTTGGATTTGGAGCATGCGCGTGACGCATTTGAAAAACTACCATGGGCGCGCAACGTCAGCGTGCGCCGCCGCTGGCCGGATACGCTGAGCGTGGTGATTGAAGAACATCAAGCATTGGCGCGTTGGGGCAATATCGCGCTAGTAAACACGCATGGTGAGCTGTTTCATGCGGCTTCTGATGCGGAGTTGCCCGTGTTTTATGGTCCAGGTGATGGTGTGCTGGAGGTGACGAATAGCTATGCAAATTACAGCAAAATTTTGAATCAGGCAGATATAAAAATCGCGCAAGTGACACTTTCGCCGCGCCGTGCTTGGGAAATTAAAACAGATAAAGACATGTTAATTGCGCTTGGTCGTGTGGATATGGATGCGCGCTTGAATAAATTTACAGCGGCTTATCAATCCACGCTTGGCCAGTTGAATGCCAGCATAAAATACGCGGATTTGCGCTATCCAAATGGCTTTGCAGTGCGTAAGCCAGCGGAGTTGATGCTAAAAGAGGCCACACAAAAAACACCAACAGTCGCACCAGATAAGGCGGCTAAACCTGATTTAAATAAACCAGCATTAAAGAAAGCGCAAGCATGAAAAAGGGAGTAAATGATGAGTAAAGTGCGTGAAGATAAAAACCTAATTGTCGGGTTAGATATCGGCACATCCAAAATTGTGACCATCGTGGCGGAGCTACTGCCAGAAGGCACGGTGAAGGTGATTGGGCTTGGGCAGCATGTTTCACGCGGCCTTAAAAAAGGCGTGGTGGTGAATATCGACTCCACCATGCAAGCCATTCAGCGCTCGATTGAAGAGGCCGAGCTGATGGCCGATTGCAAAATTAAAACGGTATTTACTGGCATTGCAGGTAGTCATGTAAAAAGTCTAAATTCGCACGGTATGGTGAAAATTAAAGACGCTGAAGTTTCGCAAATGGACGTGGATCGCGTGGTGGAAACCGCCCGTGCAATCGCGTTGCCAGCGGATCAGCAGATTCTGCATATCTTGACGCAAGAATTCATTATCGACGGGCAAGACGACGTGCGTGAGCCACTCGGCATGAGCGGCATGAAGCTAGAAGTGAAAGTGCACATTGTCACTGGCGCTGTGGCTGCTGCGCAAAATATCGTGAAATGCATCAAACGCTGCGGCTTAGAAGTAAGTGATCTCATTTTGCAGCCACTTGCATCCAGCACCGCTGTGCTTACCGAAGATGAAAAAGAGCTTGGTGTTTGCTTGGTCGATATTGGCGGCGGCACGACAGACATTGCAGTATTCAAAAATGGCGCTATACGTCATACCGCTGTGATAGCGATTGCGGGCGACCAAATGACCAACGATATCGCCGTGGCTTTCCGCACGCCTACGCAATCGGCCGAAGATATTAAAGTGAAATATGGCTTCGCCTTGCGCCAGTTGGCTGATGCGCGTGAGGTCGTCGAAGTGCCAGGCGTGGATGGCCGTGAGGCGCGCCAGCTCTCCGTGCAGACGCTGGCAGAGGTGATTGAGCCGCGTGTGGTCGAGCTTTATGAGTTGGTGTTACAAGAGCTGCGCCGTAGCGGCATGGAAGAAATGATTGCCTCTGGCATTGTGATTACAGGCGGCTCCGCGATGATGCGCGGCATGATGGAGTTGGGCGAAGAAATTTTCCACATGCCAGTGCGTTTAGGCATGCCGCGCTATGTGGGTGGATTATCTGAAGTAGTCAGCAATCCGCGCTACGCCACGGCGGTGGGCTTGGTGTTGATGGGCAAACAGCAGTTGGAGCGCCAACTAAGCGGGCAGATGGAAATGAATTCAGTGACAAGGGTTTTAGACAAGATGAAAGCTTGGTTTCAGGGCAATTTTTAAGCAGTTGTTTAGAAGTAGAAATAGGGCAGAACTTACTTGCGGCATTACTTGCGTAAGCAAGTTCAAATTTTAAGGCAAAAGGAGATTTTAAGATGTTTGAAATTATGGAAAGAGATTCACAAGAGGCAGTAATTAAGGTGATTGGCGTGGGTGGCTGCGGTGGCAACGCAGTTGAGCACATGATTAGTAAAAACGTAAGTGGCGTAGATTTTATTTGCGCCAATACCGATGTGCAGGCGCTGAAAAAGAGCTCTGCACCGACCACTTTACAAATTGGCATGGATATTACCAAAGGTTTGGGCGCAGGCGCACGGCCAGAAGTGGGCCGCGAATCTGCGCTTGAGGACCGCGATCGCATTGCGGAAATGATTGAAGGCGCAGATATGCTGTTTATCACCGCGGGTATGGGCGGCGGTACAGGCACTGGTGCGGCACCAATTATTGCCGAAGTGGCAAAAGAAATGGGCATTTTGACGGTGGCAGTGGTCACAAAACCATTTGCATTTGAAGGCAAACGCACCAAAGTGGCGGCCGATGGCTTGGAAGAGCTTTCGCAGCACGTGGATTCGCTGATTGTGATTCCAAATGAGAAGTTGATGGAAGTGTTGGGCGAAGATGTGCCTTTCCTCGAGGCATTCCGCGCTGCGAACGATGTGCTGCATAACGCTGTCTCAGGGATTGCAGAGATTATTAATTGCCCAGGCTTGGTTAACGTGGATTTTGCCGATGTGCGCACGGTGATGAGTGAAATGGGCATGGCGATGATGGGCTCTGCCGAGGCAAGCGGCTTGAATCGCGCAGTGATTGCGGCCGAGCAAGCAGTAGCGAGCCCGTTGCTAGAAGATGTGAATTTGGCCAATGCGCGTGGTATTTTGGTGAACATTACGGCAAGTTCAAGTTTCAAAATGAAAGAGTATTACGATGTGATGAACACCATTAAAGCCTTTTCTGCAGAAGATGCAACGGTCATTGTGGGTAATGTAATGGACGAAGCGATGGGTGACAAATTGCGTGTGACCATGGTAGCAACTGGCCTCAATGGTGCGATTGCGAAGCGTGCTGCGAAACCAGAGTTGCGCATGATGACCACATTGCGCACCGGTACAGACAATATGCCGATGTTTGTAGAGCAAGACATGCAGCAAGACGATACGCCAGCGGTGTTTAGCCAAAACAATCGCCGTGCGCAGGTCGAAGCAATGAAAATGTCGGGTGTTGAGGAATATGACATCCCCGCATTTTTGCGCAAACAAGCAGATTAAGGCTTGTTTGCAGTAAAAAGCTGTAAAATACGGTCATATTGTTGGCTGTAAAAAAGTGGGAATTAAGTGCTGGGTTTATATAAATGCTAAAGCAAAGAACCTTAAAAAAGGTGGTGAGTGCGACTGGCGTTGGTTTGCATAATGGGGAAAAGGTCACATTGACTTTGCGCCCAGCTGCGATTGACGCTGGCATTGTGTTCAAGCGGTCCGATTTGCCCGGAACGCCAGAAATACAAGCAACACCGTCTGCAGTGAAAGATACGCGCATGTGCTCTGCCCTAGAGCAAAATGGTGCGCGTGTGGCGACTGTGGAGCACTTAATGTCCGCGCTGGCTGGTTTGGGCGTGGACAACATCATTGTCGAGGTTTCGGCTTCCGAAATCCCGATTATGGATGGCAGTTCTGGACCATTTATTTTTTTGCTGCAATCTGCGGGAATCGTAGAGCAAAATGCAGCAAAAAAATTCATTAAAATCAAAAAGCTAGTGGAAGTTAAAGATGGCGATAAATGGGTACGTTTTGAGCCATACCATGGCTTCAAAATGGATTTCACCATCGATTTTGCGCATCCTGTGTTCGAAAATTCAGGTCAAAATGTCAAAATCGACTTCAAAGATAATAATTATATTAAAGAAATCAGCCGCGCTAGAACTTTTGGCTTTATGCACGAGGTGGAATACCTGCGCGCCAATGGCTTAGCGCGTGGTGGCAGTTTAGATAACGCCATTGTGCTGGATGAATTTCGCATTTTAAACACTGATGGTTTGCGCTACGAGGACGAATTTGCCAAGCACAAGGTTTTGGACGCGATTGGCGATTTATACATGCTCGGTCACCCCTTGCTAGGCGCGTTTACCGCATATAAATCTGGCCACGGCCTTAACAACCAATTACTACGTGCCTTGCAGGCCGATGCCAGTGCCTGGGAGTTTGCCACTTTTGAAAATTTGCAAGAAGCGCCAGCAGGTTTTCAAGAACAAACTGCGCATTTCACACCCAAGCTCATGCCACACTTCAGCTAGGATGGACTCATGATGCCAGTCGTCCGTTTAATACTCATGTTGGTGGCCATCGCGGTATTTGTGCTATTTGCAGCCTTTGTGCTTACGCGCAATAAAAAATACTTAGACTACATCAAACAAGTCGTTAAATACGCAGGTTGGTTGGCGATTGTACTTGGTTTGCTATTTTTAATTTCTCGGGTAATTCGCTTTTAAGCGCTAAAAATGATCCATTTTTCTGCATTTCGTCTCGTTTTTGGTTTACTACTAGCTGCCCTGCTAGCCAATAACCATGCGCTTGCTGCGGCAGGTGATGATGGCTTGTTGCAAGCGCGCGCTGCCTACGACAAGAAAAATGAAATCGCGCTGTCGCAATATGTCGACAAGCTGCAAAACCAAAACTATATTCTCGCCCCCTACGCCGATTATTGGCGCATGCTGCTTAATTTAGAAGATGCCGATAATAAAACCGTTGTCGATTTTATTAATACCTATAGCGAATACCCTTTTGCCGACAGATTGCGCGGCGAATATCTTAAAAAATTAGGCAAAAAACAAGACTGGGCAGCCTTCGCAGAAGAATTCACAAATTACCAATCCGAAGATGCTGCAGTGGCTTGTTATGCGGCGGAAGCCAGTGCAGCCAATGGTGATGCCAGCTTGCTTGAATCTGCGAAGGCGCTATGGATGCAGCCAAAAGAGCAGCCTGCAACCTGCAATAGCTTGTTCAACAGCATGCAAGCCGCCAATATTTTGACGGAGGACGACATTTGGGCGCGCTTCCGCCTTGCCGCGGCTGAAGGGCGCGTGAGTTTGGCCAAAGCCATTGCAAAACGCAGTCAAAATTTTGAATCGAATCAATTCAAGCTGATTGATAAGGCTTACGCGTCGCCTACGCTATTTTTGGGCAAGCGCATGGCATCGTTCAAAACGCGCTTTGGGCGCGAGGTGAATTTGCTCGCGCTTAACCGCATTGCCAAGACAGATTCGCAACAAGCGCTGGCCGCGTTTAGAGGTGTTGAAACATCAATGCAAGCCGAAGATAAAAGTTTTTTTCATGGCAGGCTTGCCCTGCAAGCCGCTCTGCGCCTAGAGCCTGAGGCGGTGCAGTGGTTTCAAAAAGCAGATGCAGCTGATCTTAACAAAGAACAAAAAGCTTGGTATGCGCGCAGCGCTTTGCGTCAAAAAAATTGGACGACGGTGCTGGCTGCTGTAGAAAAAATGGAGCCAGACCAAGCGGCGGAAGGCGCTTGGCGCTATTGGAAAGCGCGCGCACTTAAAGCCAAGCAACAAAATTTGGAGGCGAGTGGCTTGTTTGCCAAGCTTTCTACCGAGCGGCATTTTTACGGCTGGCTGGCGCAAGAAGAGTTAGATGGTTTTATTACGGCAGCGCCAATCAACTACAAAGCGTCGGACGAAGAAGTAGCGCAAATCGCGCAAACATTAGCATTTCAGCGTGTAGAGGCTTTGCAGCGCGTGGATTTACGTTGGGAGGCGAAATCGGAATGGGTGCTGGCGACCAAGGATTTTGACGATGCACAATTGCTCGCCGCTGCGCAGTTTGCTGCAAATAAACAATGGCACGATCTTGCCATTATCACCGCCGATAAAACCACCGATATGCACGATTTTGCGCTGCGCTACCCTACGCCATATCGCGATTTAATGAAGCCTGCAGCGGGTCAGCAAGGCGTGGATGAAGCTTGGGTGTATGGCATTACGCGGCAAGAAAGCAGATTTATGCACTATGCAAAATCGGGCGTTGGCGCGGCGGGTTTGATGCAGTTGATGCCTGCCACAGCCAAGTGGGCTGCGCCTCGCGCGGGTATTAGCAATTATAGTAACAGCATGATTCACGATTTAGATACCAATATTACGCTCGGCACTTATTATTTAAGCCACACGCTCGAGCTGTTTAACGGCCAAGAAGCCATGGCCACCGCTGCGTATAATGCGGGCCCTAGTCGCGCTAAAAAATGGGCGGCTGATATTCCGCTAGAAGGCGCGATTTATGCAGAAACCATTCCCTTTACCGAGACGCGTAGCTATGTACAAAAAGTGCTGGCCAATGCGCATTTATATGCGCAACGCTTGGGACTAAAAAGTATTCCATTAAAACAAAGATTAGGCATTGTGCCCAGCAAAAGCGGCTTGAGCGCATCTACAGACGAAATGAATGCATTGCCTGAGTCTGTTCAGGCGAACGAATGATAAGAAGATAAAGTATGACTATTAAGAAAGTATGTGTATTAGGCGGCGCAGGTTTTGTGGGCAGCAGTATTGTGGCAAAATTGGATGCCGCAGGCTACCAAGTTAAAGTCCTCACGCGCCATCGTGAGCGCGCTAAACATTTGATTTTGCTGCCGAATGTGCAAGTGGAAGAATGCGATTTTGCTAATTTGCAAGAGGCACTTAAAGGCAGCGATGCTGTGATTAATCTTGTCGGCATTTTGCACGAAAATGGCAAAGTTTCGTTTGAAGCGGTGCATCATCAATTGCCACGCAAAGTGGCGCAACTGTGCGATGAACTTGGCATTAGTCGCTTGCTACACATGAGCGCGTTGCGCGCAGGCAAATACGCGCCAAGCCAATATCTACGCAGCAAAGCAGCGGGTGAGGCGGCGATTAGCGAGTTTAACAAAAAGCTCGATATTACGATTTTTAAGCCTTCGGTTATTTTTGGTCGCGGCGATAGTTTTATCAATCTATTTGCAAATTTGGTTAGGTTTTTGCCCGTGATGTTTTTAGCAAAACCCAACGCAAAATTTCAGCCTATTTGGGTAGAGGACGTGGCCAGCGCCTTTGTTAATAGCCTGCAAAATACGGCAAGCTACGGCAAAAGCTACGAACTAGGCGGGCTAAGCGTTTACAGTCTGCGTGATGTCGTGCAAAAAGTCATGGATGTGTTGGGCAAGCAACGGCCAATTATCGGGCTTAGTGACAAACTCTCTTATGCGCAAGCTTTTGCATTGGAACACATGCCTATTAAGCTCATGACCCGCGATAATGTGGGCTCTATGGAAGTCGATAACGTGGTCAGTGAGCCAGTGCCAGCCTGGTTAATTCCTAATCTTACCTCGCTCGAAGTGGTCATTTCCGATTATCTTACTAACGAAACGCCGCGCGCTGCTTACGATGGCTTTCGCAGTGCGGCAGGTCGCGCCATTAGTGCAAGACGCTAACATGCAAGTGTATTGCGTAGGCGGTGCAGTGCGTGATGCGCGGCTTGGTTTACCCGTAAAAGATAAAGATTTTGTCGTTGTCGGCAGCACGCCAGAGAAAATGCTGGCACAAGGTTTTAAGCCTGTTGGCAAAGACTTTCCCGTGTTTCTCCACCCCCAAACGCACGATGAATATGCGCTTGCGCGCACTGAGCGCAAAACAGGCAGCGGCTACACAGGCTTTGCCGTTCACGCGGATGAAAGCGTGACGCTGGAAGAAGATTTAAGCCGCCGCGATTTCACTATGAACGCCATTGCACAAGACTTAACGGGGGTAATAATTGATCCATTTAATGGACAAGCCGATATTCAAGCTAAAATCATCCGCCATGTGAGCGATGCGTTTGTGGAAGACCCCGTGCGCATCCTGCGTGCAGCGCGTTTTTGTGCAAGGTTTGCAGATTTCACCATTGCAATTGAAACCATGGACTTAATGCGCCAAATGGTGCAAAACGGTGAGGTGAATGCGCTGGTGCCAGAGCGTGTGTGGCAAGAACTTTCGCGTGGATTAATGGAGCAAAAGCCAAGCCGCATGTTTGAGGTGCTGCGTGCGTGTGGCGCGCTTAAAGTGCTTTTGCCCGAGCTGGATAGGTTATGGGGCGTGCCACAGCCGCCGCAACATCACCCCGAAATTGATACGGGCGTACACGTGATGATGGTGATTGACTACGCCGCCAAGCAAAACTTTAGCTTGCCTGTGCGCTTTGCCGCGCTGGTACACGACCTTGGCAAAGGTACAACGCCTGCGGATGTTCTACCGCGCCACATTGGCCACGAGGAGCGCAGCGTAGCTTTGTTAAAAGAGGTGAGCAAGCGCTTACGTGTACCCAATGATTGTAAAGAGCTTGCGCATATTGTTGCTAAATTTCATGGAAAATTGCACGCTGCCAGCAAAATGCGGCCAGATACCTTGCTCAAATTTTTAATCGAACTAGATGCGATTCGTCAGCCAGAGCGTTTTGAGGATTTTTTAAAAGCGTGCGAGAGTGATTCGCGCGGCAGAACCGGTTTAGAAAACTGCGAATTACCCGAAACAGAACTGGTAAAGACTGCCCTGAGAGCCGCACTGGTATTGGATGCTGGCGCGGTGGCTAAAAAGTTTACCGAGCCAGAAAAGATACAACAAGCCGTGTTTGAAGCGCGGTTGGAAGCTGTAAAATTGGTAATTCCGTCACATTAACTTCTACAGCATTAATGCTATTTGCTGTTGCACCAACTCTGTCGGCTTGCGCTTAAATCCACTCTTTGCAAACTGTTGCCAGCGGCCAATCACGTAGCACATCATCAAGTTGGATTGCACTTCAGGCAGAATTTTTTTGCCACCTTGCGCGACAGTAACTTTTAAACATTGTTTCAGCGTCATTTCAATGCGGTCGTGCAGTTGGTTAATGCGGGCTTGCAGGCGGTCGTCCTCGTTCACAAGCGCGTCGCCAATCAGCACGCGCGTCATGCCGGGGTTTTTCTCGGCAAATTTAAGTAACATGGTGATAGTGGCTTGAATTTGTTTTGTGCCTTCAGTTTCTTCGCTGGTAATTTTGTTAATCACGCCAAAAATGCTAGTTTCGATAAATTCGATTAAGCCTTCGAACATTTGCGCTTTGCTGGCAAAGTGGCGATACAGCGCGGCTTCACTCAGGTCTAATTTTTCTGCTAATGCTGCAGTAGTAATTTTCTCGCGCTTTGGGTTTTCTAGCATTTTTGCTAAAGCTTCTAAAATTTCTTGCTTACGTTCGCCTGCCATTTTATTACTTCCCCTGATTTTTTTGGTTTGTCATTCCGACACAAGTCGGAATCTAGAGAGTTTTATAAATACGCTAGATTCCGCGTCAAGCGCGGAATGACAATTAAAGATTGATTTTATTATAGCGCAAGGTGAGTAAGCGCTAACACACTACTCACGCGATAATCGACAAAATTTGGCTTTCGCAGTTTTTTGCTTATCCAAATGGTGCGCATACCAAGCCGCTTGGCAGTCATCAGCGCAGGCAAATTATCTTCTAACATCACGCAATCGCTTGCCTTTGCGTTAAGCGTTTTAAGTAGCATTTGAAAGCCACGCACGCTAGGTTTTGCGTGAAACTTTGCGCTTTCCACACTAAACACTAGCTCAAAACAATCGTCAATGCCCATTAATTGCAGCACACGAATCGCGTATTCACGTGGTGCGTTAGTAAACACACACTTTCGTCCTGGCAGGCTTTTAATAAGGCTGCGCAAGCGTTTGACTTGAATCACCATATTTGGTAAATCCATCAAACGATGCGTTTGTTGCAAAAAATGAAACGCATCTACGCCGTGATGGCGCATCAAACCTTTAAGCGTGGCGCCGTAAACGCCCCAATAATGTTGGCGCAGCTTGTGAGCATCAGTTTCGTTTAAATTGAGATTATCCTGAATATACTGCGTCATGGCACGGTTCATGACAGGGAAGATGTGCGCAGATGCGTTGTGCAGGGTGTCGTCGAGGTCGAATATCCAGATTTTATTTTGAGCCGTCATTCTGAGCGTAGCGAAGAATCCAGTAATTGAAAGAACGCAATGGATTCTTCGCTACGCTCAGAATAACAAAGCCTTTTTAAAGCAATAAAGTTTGATAGTAATTATTTGGCTTTAATTAAAGTACCAACGCCTTCGTCCGTGAGCACTTCCAGCAACAGCGCATGCTCAACCCGCCCGTCGATAATATGCACACTTTTCACGCCGCTTCTAGCGGCATCAAGCGCAGAGCTAATCTTAGGCAACATGCCGCCAGAAAGCGACCCATCGGCCACCATGTCGTCGATTTGCTTGGGTGTTAAGCCAGTAATTAGCTGACCATTTTCATCCAGTACACCAGGCGTATTGGTGAGCAAAATGAGTTTTTCTGCATTCAAAATTTCTGCTAATTTACCTGCTACAACGTCTGCATTGATGTTGTAAGTTTCGCCATCTTTGCCCACGCCAATTGGCGCGACGACAGGGATAAAATCGCCGCTATCTAAAAAATTGATGATACTCGGGTCAATCGCCGTGATTTCACCTACTTGGCCGACATCAATCATTTTGCTTGGGTCTTTCAAATCTTCCATCAACAATTTGTGCGCATGAATAAAATTGCCATCTTGCCCAGTTAAGCCCACGGCTTTGCCGCCGTGCCGGTTGATGAGATTTACAATTTCTTTGTTGACTTGCCCGCCCAGCACCATTTCTACCACATCCATGGTTTCTTCATCTGTGACCCGCATACCTTGAATAAACTCACCTTTTTTGCCTAGTTTATCTAGCATTTCGTTAATTTGCGGGCCGCCGCCATGCACCACCACGGGGTTCATGCCAACGAGTTTGAGCAGCACCACATCTTGCGCAAAGCAGTGTTTTAGGTGCTCATCCGTCATCGCGTTGCCACCATATTTAATGACGATGGTTTTGTCGAAAAACCGTTTAATGTAAGGCAGCGCTTCTGCAAGCGTATGCGCTTTTTGTACGGCGGTTGTTTTATTTAGCATGGTTTTTGCCCTGTATTTAGGCTAATATTTCAGTTGCTACAATTGTAACTAAAAAATCTATAAAGCTTTACTGAAAACTTTAGATTTACGTTGAAAGTTGTAAAGCATTTGCCTTTCTGTAGGCAGATTATCCACACTTTGTTCGATAAATCCGCGCTCTAAAAACCAGTGCTCGGTATGTGTAGTTAAGCAAAATAGAGAGGTAAAGCCTAACGCGCGTGCTTCGCCCTCACAGTAGTAAAATAGCTTATCGCCATGTCCGCCGCCGCGATATGCAGTGTCTATCGCCAAGCAAGCAAATTCGGCCTGTTGAGGTTTATTGGCTTCTTTGGCAAAAGGGTATAGCGCCGCACAGCCAATCACGCGATTATCGTGTTCCATCACATAAAAATGGTTAATTTCCATTTCAATACGTTCGCGTCCACGCCGCACCAAAACGCCTTCACTTTCCAACGGTTCAATCAGCTGCAAAATCGCGCCAACATCGTCAATATCCGCTTGGCGCATGGTTTCAAGCGGCAATTCTGTCACCATCGTGCCAATGCCGCCGTGCGTAAAAAGCTCCTGAATAATTGCGCCATCAATATGCCGCGAAATCAGGTGAACCCGCGCCACACCTTGCTCGCAGGCGCTTACGGCAGCGGGCAGGTAATAATTGACGTCTTCCGAAACATTGATCGGCGCCTCATTATTTTGCACATTACGCAATAAATTTTTGGCTTTATCGGCCGTCATTTCGCGCAGTAATTCGCCGCGTAAGTTGTACACGCCAGCAGAATCCATCATGAAAATCAGCTTATCCGCATCCAGCGCAATCGCGGCGCTTACGGCAACATCCTCTAAAGTCAAATTAAACGCCTCGCCTGTGGGCGAGTAACCAAGCGGAGAAAGTAGCACCAGCTCATTGTCATCCAGCCGCTTTTGTATGCCGATCGCATCGATTTTGCGCACTTCGCCCGTGTGTTGCAAATCCACGCCGCCGCGTACGCCAAGCGGCTTTGCGGTGACAAAATTACCGCTCGCCACGCGAATATCCGCACCCGCCATCGGTGAATTGATTAAACCCATCGAAAGTTGCGCTTCAATATCAACTCTAATCGCGCCGTTGGCCTCTTTCACAACCTCCATCGCGGCATCGTCAGTCACGCGCAAACCGCCTACTAGCTTGGTTTTCAGCTTATCGCGCTTGAGCCTTTTTTCAATTTGTGGGCGCGCGCCATGCACTAAGACCAAGCGAACTTCTAAGCTGGCCAGCAAGTTTAAATCGTGCGAAAGCGCGGCAAATTGAGCATCGTTGATGACTTCACCACCAAATGCAATCACAAAAGTGCGCCCACCAAACGCGTGAATATAAGGCGTGGCGGAGCGAAACCAATTGACGAAATCGGCTGCACTTGGCACGAGCTTATTCACCAAATTAGGCGGGTGCGGCTCACGCGCTTTGAGTGTTTGTTGTGGCGCGTCGATTTGCGCGTAAGTTGATTGGCTGTTAAATGCTTTAGGCGTATCGCTCAGCGTGTACAAGTAAGCTGGCGTGCAAGCCAAAGCCTCGGCAATCTTGCGTAACAAGGCTTCTGGCGCGCCTTGCTCATTGCGCTCAATGCGCGATAAATTGCCTGCATCAGAGCCAACGCTCGCTGCAAGTTCTGCAAGTGTGACGTGAAGAGATTTCCGCTGCTTGCGGATTGCACAGCCAATGAACATGATTTTTATCTTAAAATTGTGATATTAGCAAAATATTATAATAATTTTGCATAAAACGCAAATAATTATTTTAGATAACTGCCAAGTTAAAAATCACCCCAAAGTGTTTGCATTGTTGCAATTGCGGCCAATGGCGCGGTTTCGGTGCGTAAAATACGTGGCCCAAGCTGTACGCCGATAAAGCCATGTTGTGCTGCAAGCGCTGTTTCATTGGCGCTTAGGCCGCCTTCTGCGCCAATCAGCAATTGAATTTCGCCATTTGGTTTGGTTAAATCGGCCAGCTTCTTATCAGCAAGTGGGTCTAGGGTGACGCGCAAAATTGTGGGCGAATTTTCACCCTCTCCCCCACCCTCTCCCTTAAAGGGCGAGGGGGTTTTAGCAAACCAAAGTGCCAAGTTTATTGGCGTTTCAACACTTGGCACAATTGCGCGGCCGCTTTGCTCGCACGCGGCAATCACCACATTTTGCCAATGTTCTGCGCGCTTTCTGGCTTTTTCTTCGTCTAGTTTTACCACGCTGCGTTCGGTTTTAATGGGCACAATTTTATTTGCGCCTAATTCAACGGCCTTCTGCAAGCCAATATCCATACGGTCACCAGCCGATATTCCTAAAAGCAAGGTGATGTTTAAATTGGATTCATTTTCAACTTTTACGCTACTTTTTACTTGTGCCAACGTTTCGCTTTTTTTAACGCTTGTGAGTTCGCAAGCGTAATCAAAACCATCGCCGCAAAACAAAGCCAAACTATCACCAACGTCCAAGCGCATCACCCGCGTGGCATGGGTGGCAGCGTTGTCGCTTAGCTTAATTGTGGCGCCAACGCTTAAATTTTCGGGGCTGTAAAAACGTAAATTGCTCATGCTGGCATTGTATCTCGAAAACTTCCTTGTTCGTCATTCTGGCGGAGGGTGTAGCAGGGGTTTCGCACAGCATGCTGTGCGCCTGCGAAACGGCTGGCATATTTAGATGCTAGCGCGCCCTGCAAGGGAAAATCTAGGCAAAGCGGTGTTTACAGTTGCTCATTAACACCGCAAGGCTGGGCATGTGGTTGGTCTAGATACTGGCCTGCGCCAGTATGACGGTTAATGTTGCATTCACGCAGAGCAAGGAATGACGTATGATATTGGAAAATCACTTGGAGTATTTTGCAATGGCAAGCATTAACCCGCCCGTGTGCGATTTTAATTGGCAAGCGCCAGATTTTGCGCTGCTAAATGTTGATGGCACGCGCCACAACTTGCAACAAAGCATGGGTGCAAGCGGCCTTTTGGTGATGTTTATTTGCAACCATTGCCCTTATGTAAAAGCCATTTTGACTAGGTTAATTAGCGATTGCCGCGAGCTGCAAACGCTAGGCATAAACACGGTGGCGATAATGAGCAACGACCTCGCCGATTACCCCGAAGATAGTTTTGAAAATATGCAAAAAATTGCGCAAGAAATGGCTTTTCCGTTTGCATATTTGTTAGATGAAACGCAGGAAATCGCCAAAAATTATGGCGCGGTTTGCACGCCCGATTTTTTTGGTTTTAACAATCAATACCAGCTGCAATACCGTGGCCGTTTTGACGAAAGCCGCAAAGAAACCGCACCAAATAGCACGCGCGATTTGTTTAAGGCGCTGAAGCAAATTGCAGAAACCGGGCAAGGGCTAAAAGAGCAGATTGCGAGCATAGGCTGCAGTATTAAATGGAGAGAGTAATATATGTTAGCTATCATTACCGGAGGGGTAAGAATAATGAAATTATCAGATTGGATTATGATTTTTGCAGTTTTACTTGGACCAATTATTGCTGTGCAACTTACAAGATATTTAGATAATAAAAAAGAAATACGCCAGAGAAAATTAGATCTTTTTAGAACTCTTATGGCTACAAGAGCGTATAACATTTCATGGGATCATG
Source organism: Methylophilaceae bacterium (assembly GCA_043774925.1). Classification (GTDB taxonomy): domain Bacteria; phylum Pseudomonadota; class Gammaproteobacteria; order Burkholderiales; family Methylophilaceae; genus JAYVSZ01. The sequence continues at coordinate 59,729 of JAYVSZ010000003.1, forward strand.
TTATTGCTTTGAATCGCATAGATATTGAGTTTGAGAATCGAATTCCTAAAGAAAATGATGTATTGAATGCTTGGAAAAGTTATTTTGACATCCTTAATAATAAGGCGCTTACACCTGAGCTGTGGAATATAAAAAGAGTAGATTTGTTTGTTGAATTATTACACTCAATGGCTAAAGTTTTGGATTATGATTTTGATAAAACACATATTAAAAACTCTGCGTATTCGCCTGAGGCGCATGGAAATACCGAGTCAGAAAACAATGAAATTCGGGCAGGCATTATAAAAATCCTGAAAGGTGAAGCTTTATTTCCTATTGAGGTTAAGGCTATAAAAAATCAAGATGAATAATAATAAGCTTAAATGGGGCATTCTCGGCGCGGCACGTGTGAATGAGCGCCTACTACCAGCGATTACCGAAGCGCCAAATTCGCAGTTGGTGGCGATTGCCAGCCGTCGTGCAGGTGCGGCCAAAGCAACTTTAGAAAAATATGCGCCGAATGCGCAAAATGTGGCGTGTTATGACGATTTAGATGCGTTAATAAATGACAAAAATGCTGAGGCAATTTACTGCCCAATGGCGAATGAAGAGCACGCCGAATGGGCGATTAAAGCGATTAACGCGGGCAAGCATGTGTTGATAGAAAAGCCAATGGCGATTAGCGTTGCGGATATTGACGCGATTGAAGCGGCGGCGAAAAAGAACAAAGTCAAAGTGATGGAAGGCTTTATGTATCGCTTTCATCCGCAGCACGCCAAAGTGCGCGAACTGATAGAAAGCGGCTTGATTGGCGATGTGTTGTCTTGCCGCGCTAGCTTCTCATTCCTCATGCCGCCATCGCGCATGTATCGCATTAATCGCGCCATGAGCCAAGGTGGCGGCGCGTTGTGGGATATTGGCCCTTATGCCATTCACGCGCTGCGTTGGTGCTTTGGCGCAGAACCAAAATCCGTCATCGCCCAAGCCAAGCTAAACGAGCACGGCGCAGATGTTGCAATGAGCGGCGTTTTAGATTTCGGAAATGACGTGCAAGGCCGCGCGCGTTTTGGCCATTTTGATATAAGCTTTGAAAGAAGCCGTAAAGCGGAATACGAAATTATTGGCGATAAAGGCGCCATTAAATGCCCCAATATGTGGGCTTACCCGAGTGATGAGCCAGTAATCAGCTGGGAAGCGGGCGGAAAATCTGAAACGATTACGCTGCCAAAAGCAGACCATTTTAAAGCAGAAATTGAGCACTTTAGTGACTGTGTTTTGCACAATAAAACGCCACTTTTAAGCTTTGCAGATGCGCGTGCAAATTGCAATGCGCTTGAATCAATAAGGCTGCAAGCCATTATCCATGCGGCTTCCAGCGGCATGCTTGTAACTATAGGCTAAATGCCCGACATTGGAATATAGTTTGGCAACGCCTTAATGCGGGAGCACCACGCGCGAATATTGGGGTAAGCTTCAAGCGAAACGCCACCTTGATGCGATAGCGCAATATACGGATAGCAAGCGCAATCGGCAATCGTCACGCGACCCATTTCTAGCCAATTATTTTTACCCAAATGCGCTTCAAATACGTGCAAAATTGCATCGCTATTTTTAATCGTCGTCGGTTTATCCAGTTTGTAGCCAAATAAATCTACCAACCGCGCGTCACCTGGGCCATGCTGCACTTCATTCGCCGCGGTAGAAAGCCATTGCGTAATTTTTGCCGTATGTGCGGGGTCTTTAGGCAGCCAAGCCTCGCCACCATATTTACCCGCCAAATAAACCAAAATCGCTTGCGAATCCCACAAAGTCAGGTCGCCATCTTGCAAAATTGGCACTTGGCCAAGCGGATTCATCGCCAAATATTTTGCCGATTTATGCTCGCCCGCCATAAAATCCACAGACACTAATTCGATTGGGATTTTGGCTAAAGCGCAAAACAAACGTACTTTGTAACAGTTGCCAGAAGGCTCTAAATCGTGCAGCTTTAAATTTGATGAAGCCATGGGGATTCTCCTCGGTTAAAGTAGTTGATTAAATTCTAAAACATTGCCATCAGGGTCGCGAATAAAAAGCGTGATGCGGCGCGGCACAATTTGTCGTGGCCCCTCAGTAATGGCTATTTTATTGGCTTGCAGCCAAGCTTGTAAATTTTCAATATCGTCCACAATAAACGCAGGGTGCGTAATTCCCGCATATTTAATAGGTTCGTCAATCAGAATATTCGCATTATTTGGCCGTTTTGCACCGTTCATAATGAGGTTGATGCGCACGCCGCTCGCCGTTTCCATCTCGTTGGCTTGTTCATTGGGTAAATATTCGGTTTCAACAAAGCCCAGTTTTTGATAAAAAGCGCGCGAAATGTCGCGATCCGTCACGCGAATGCCGACGTGGTCGTATCTTAAAATAACAGCAAGATTTGTTTGCATAGTGATTGAAAAACAATCTGAAGCATTACTATACGCCAACATTTATGAGAATAAGCCACATCAATAACAAATAATTGACTGGTAAATCGGACGAACAAAATGCGATGTTGGGCTTGCTGAAAATGGCTATCTGCGCAATAATTTAGCCTTAACTGAAAAGTGGTTTCGCCAACTGCTTTCAAAAAGAATTCATCAAGATTTATTTAGAATAAAAATAAATCCTCAAAAGTTTAATTTATAGGGAGAAAACAATGGCAACTCGTACCGATTTATGTAACGCTATCCGCGCCTTGAGCATGGACGCTGTACAAAAAGCTAACTCTGGCCACCCAGGTGCGCCTATGGGCATGGCAGAAATTGCTGAAGTATTGTGGAATCACAATATGAGTCACAATCCGAACAATCCGAAATGGGCAAATCGCGATCGCTTTGTGCTTTCTAACGGCCACGGTTCAATGTTGATTTATTCATTATTGCACCTCACAGGCTACGATTTAAATATTGACGACATCAAATCATTCCGTCAATTACATTCACGTTGCGCTGGTCACCCAGAATACGGTTATGCACCAGGCGTTGAAACAACGACTGGCCCACTCGGTCAAGGTGTTGCCAACGGCGTGGGTTTTGCCATGGCAGAAAAATTGATGGCAAGCCAATTCAATAAACCTGGCCACGACATTGTTGACCACAACACTTACGTGTTCTTAGGCGACGGCTGCATGATGGAAGGCGTTTCGCACGAGGCTTGTGCGCTGGCTGGCACTTGGGGCTTGGGCAAACTCACCGCGTTCTGGGATGACAATGGCATCTCAATTGATGGCCATATCGAAGGTTGGTACACAGATGACACGGCAGCGCGCTTTAAAGCTTACGGTTGGCACGTGCAATCTGTGGATGGCCATGACTCTGCGGCGATTCAAAAAGCAATGGATGAAGCGAAAAAAGTAACAGATAAACCTTCATTGATTTGCTGCAAAACCATCATTGGTAAAGGCTCACCAAACAAATCAGGCTCACACGACTGCCACGGTTCTGCATTAGGTTTGGATGAAGTTGAGGCTACGCGCGCAGCAATCGGCTGGGCGCATGAGCCATTTGTAGTTCCACAAGACGTTTATGATGGCTGGAACCAAAAAGACAAAGGCGCGGCCCGTGAATCTGCATGGAACGCGAAATTTGATGCGTATGCAAAAGCATTCCCAGCAGAAGCAGCAGAGTTCAAACGCCGTATGTCAAATGAATTGCCAGCTAACTGGAAAGCGGAAACCGACAAAATTATCGCTGCAATTAACGAAAAAGCAGAAGGCGTTGCCAGCCGTAAAGCCTCACAAAATGCAATTGGCGCACTTGCACCATTGTTGCCTGAGTTTTTGGGCGGTTCAGCTGATTTGACTGGTTCTAACCTCACATCTTGCGGTAGCTTTACGCACGTAGATGCGAAAAAACCTGGTAACTATATCTCTTATGGCGTGCGTGAGTTCGGCATGGCGGCGATTATGAACGGCGTGGCGCTACACGGCGGTTTATTGCCATTCGGCGGCACATTCCATATGTTCTCTGACTACATGAAAAACGGCATGCGTATGTCTGCACTCATGCACCAACGCGTGATTTACGTGTTAACGCATGATTCAATCGGCCAAGGCGAAGATGGTCCAACCCACCAACCAGTAGAAAACACCTCTGGCTTGCGTTACATTCCACGTATGGATGTATGGCGTCCGGGCGATGCAACCGAGACTACTGTGGCTTGGGTGGCGGCGGTTGAGCGTACAGAAGGGCCTTCAAGCCTTGTGTTAAGTCGTCAAAACTTGACTGGCATTAAGCATGATGCAAAAGACTTTGCGGCGATTCGCAAGGGTGCTTATGTACTCTCGGATTGCGCAGGCAAAGCCGATTTGATTTTTATTGCTAACGGTTCAGAGTTAGATTTGGCGGTAAAAGCGGCGGCTGAATTGACTGCAGCGGGTAAAAAAATCCGCGTGGTTTCAATGCCATCCACCAACGTGTTTGACCGCCAAGACCAAGCATACAAAGACAGCGTGTTAACTGCTGGCGTTAAACGTGTGGCAATTGAGTGCGCGCACCCAGACTTTTGGCGCAAATATGTGGGCTTAGAAGGCGCGGTTGTGGGCATTGATACTTTCGGTGAATCAGCTCCAGGTGGTGCGTTACAAAAACACTTTGGCTTTACGGTAGAAAACGTCGTCAATACGGCAAAATCTATTTTGTAATCACGAGGCGGTTTGGTTAAAAAGAGCCTCATCGCGAGGCTCTTTTTATTTAAGAATATTGGCTTTAAGGGTTTTTATGACTATTCGCATTGGTATTAACGGGTTTGGCCGCATTGGTCGTATGGTGTTGCGTGCGTCATTGCAAGAGAAGGAGTTCAACGACATTGAAGTTGTGGCGATTAACAGCTCCTACGATATTGATTACATTATCTACCTGCTTAAGTATGATTCTGTGCATGGACGCTTTAACGCTAAACTAGAAGCTGATAATGGTAGCTTGAAAGTGAATGGCAAAAAGATTCATCTCACTGCAGAACGCGATCCTAACAATATTGACTGGGCCAAGACTGGTGTGGATGTCGTCATCGAATCCACAGGCGCATTTCTGACACTGGATAGCTGCCAACCACACATTAACCATGGCGCGAAAAAAGTGGTGCAATCCGCTCCCGGTAAAGACGACACACCAATGTTTGTGTACGGTGTGAACCACAATGATTATAAAGGCGAGGCCATTATCTCCGCGGCTTCTTGTACTACAAATGGGTTAGCGCCTCTAGTTAAGGTGTTGCATGATAATTTTGGCATTAAACGCGGCTTGATGACCACAATCCATGCAGCGACAGCATCTCAGTTGACCGTTGATGGTCCATCTAAAAAAGACTGGCGCGGCGGTCGCAGTGTATTCGAGAACATTATCCCATCCAGCACTGGCGCGGCTAAGGCGGTGGGTAAAGTGATTCCATCTCTTAACAAAAAACTTACTGGTATGGCGATGCGCGTCCCTTCTGCTGACGTTTCAGTGGTCGATTTAACAGTTGAGCTTAACAAAGAAACGACTTATGAAGCGATTTGCGATGCCATGAAAAAGGCGGCAAATGGTGAACTAAAAGGTGTGCTCGGCTACACAGAAGAAAAAGTAGTTTCTACCGATTTCCGCACTGACCCAGCTGCAAGCGTGTTTGACGCCGATGCTAGCATTATGCTCGATTCAACCTTTGTAAAAGTGGTCGGCTGGTATGATAACGAGTATGGCTATACTTGCAACCTAATTCGCCTCGTACAGCACGTATCCAAATAGGGATCTGCCATGAATTTCATCAAAATGACTGATTTAGATTTAAAGGGAAAGCGTGTTTTTATTCGCGCAGACTTGAATGTGCCAGTGAAAGATGGGAAAGTCACTTCCGATGCGCGCATTGTCGCCAGCATGCCTACCATTGAATTTGCATTAAAAGCAGGTGCAAAAGTCATGGTCACATCGCATCTTGGTCGTCCTGAAGAAGGTGTTTTTAGTGAAGAAAATTCGCTTCAACCGGTGGCGGATGTGCTGTCTAAGTTATTGAATCAAAAAGTAAGATTAGTTAAAAACTGGCTGGCACCTAATGCACCAAAAGACAGTCTTACCATTCAAAATGGTGAACTTATTTTGCTGGAAAATTGCCGTTTTAACGTCGGCGAAAATAAAAATGATGATGCACTTTCCAAGCAATATGCTGCGTTATGTGATGTATTTGTGATGGATGCTTTTGGTACTGCGCATCGCGCGCAGGCCACAACACACGGCATTGCCAAGTATGCACCTATTGCTTGCGCAGGTATTTTACTGACTGAAGAACTTGATGCGCTCACCAAGGCTTTGCTTGCACCAGCGCGTCCGATGGTGGCCATCGTAGGTGGCTCTAAAGTGTCTACAAAATTGAGCGTGTTGGAAAGTTTAGCCGATAAAGTTGACCAGCTCGTAGTTGGCGGCGGAATAGCCAATACTTTTTTAAAAGCAGCAGGTTTTGAAGTGGGTAAATCGCTTTGTGAAAATGATTTAGTGCCAACCGCAAAAGCCTTGATAGAAAAAATGGCTGCGCGAGGCGCTGCCGTGCCGATTGCGGTGGATGTGGTATGTGGTAAAAAATTCGATGCAAACGAGCCAGCAAGCAGTAAAGATGCGGCTGCTGTGGCAGTGGATGATATGATTTTTGACATTGGCGCGAAATCTGCTAATGAAATAGCAGAGATTATTAAAAATGCAGGTACGGTGGTATGGAATGGTCCAGTGGGCGTGTTTGAATTTGACCAATTTGGCGAAGGCACAAAAACGATTGCCATGGCAATTGCAAGCACCAAAGCCTTTACCCTCGCAGGTGGCGGTGACACCATTGCGGCAATTCAAAAATATGGCATTGAAGATAAAGTGGATTATATTTCTACCGCAGGCGGCGCTTTTTTAGAGTTTTTAGAAGGCAAAACGTTGCCCGCAGTAGAAATTCTTCAGCAAAGAGCATCAGCTTAATGACCGCACCATTGCTACAAACCAGCATTAATAGCCTTAAGCGCATTCATCAAGGCAAGGTGCGCGATATTTATGCGATTGATGACAAAACCATGTTGTTGATTAGCACCGATAGGCTTTCTGCGTTTGATGTGATTTTGCCCACAGGCATTGCCAACAAAGGCGCAATGCTGACGCAAATGGCGAATTTTTGGTTTGAAAAATTGAAAAATGTTGTGCCGAACCATTTAACAGGGATTGCGCCTGAAAGCGTGGTAGCAAGAGACGAATTCGAGCAGCTAAAAGGTCGCGCAGTGGTAGTAAAAAGACTTAAACCTTTGCCGATTGAGGCGATTGTACGTGGCTATTTGGTGGGCAGTGGCTGGAAAGAGTATCAACAAAAAGGCACCATTTGCGATGTTGCTTTGCCAGCAGGTTTGCAACTTGCACAACAGCTCCCCCAGCCAATATTCACGCCTTCTAGCAAAGCCGCCGTTGGCGAGCACGATGAAAACATTTCAATCGCGCAAGTTGAAGCGCTGATTGGCAAAGACATGACTGCGCAGGTAGCTAAAGTTGCGATTCAGCTTTACACCGAAGCCGCTGAATACGCGCTGACCAAGGGCATTATTATTGCCGATACCAAGTTTGAGTTTGGTTTGGATGAACAAGGTGTGCTGCATGTGATGGACGAGGTGCTAACGCCTGATTCGTCGCGTTTTTGGCCTGCGGAAAGCTATAAAATTGGCCAAAATCCGCCGAGTTACGATAAACAATACGTGCGTGATTGGCTGGAAAGCATTCACTGGAACAAAGCGCCACCAGCGCCTGCGCTGCCAGATGAAGTAGCGAATCGTACCAGCGAAAAATATATGGAAGCTTTTGAAAAGCTCACGGGCAAGAAATTAGCTTGATGTTTGAAAAACTTAAAAACCTTGCCGCGCAGTTAAAACAAGAACTTGAAGTCTATCGATTAGTATTAAAGCACCCAGAAACGCCAGTGTCGGCTAAGGTTTTTCTAGGGCTGGCCATTGGCTATTTGCTCATGCCGTTCGATTTAATCCCAGATTTTTTACCAATCATTGGACAGCTGGACGAGGTGGTGATTATTCCTATTTTGCTTTATCTCGCGCTGTTGTTCATTCCCAAACATATTATTCAAAGCTGTCGCGAGCAAGCAAATAAGCCTATTTGACATACTTTTGACATACATTTCACGCGTTGTCTTGCTATAATTCGCGCACTTATCAATATTTGGAAAAGCAATGTCACTTAACTTAGTTCCCTCTGGCAAAAACCTCCCGCATGATTTTAACGTGATTATCGAAATTCCCATGCAGGGCGACCCTGTGAAGTATGAGGTGGATAAAGAATCGGGCGCGATTTTTGTCGATCGTTTTATGGGGACATCGATGCAGTACCCATGTAATTATGGTTATATTCCACATACCTTAGCGGATGATGGCGACCCTGTAGATGTGTTGGTGATAACACCTGTACCCTTATTGCCTGGCGTTGTGGTGCGTTGTCGTCCTTTGGGCATGCTGGCGATGACGGACGAAGCGGGCGGCGATGCGAAGCTGCTCGCGGTGCCGATTGAGAAAGTCTGTGGCCTATATGCTTATCAAAAAACTTACTTGGATATTTCACCTTGGCGCTTAGAAATGATCGCCCACTTTTTTGAACATTACAAAGATTTGGACAAAGGCAAATGGGTGAAAATTGAAGGCTGGGTGGGCGTGGATGAGGCGCATAAAGAGATTATCGACGGCGTTGCGCGCTACAATAGCGCAGAGGTAAAGCCTGCGTTTTAGTTTTAAAAAAGGCGCTCAATGCGCCTTTTTTAATTTAGGCGCATCTAAACATAGTCGCGCCTTTTTTATTACCAAAATTAGGCGGCAACCACGCCAAACAAATGGCCAACACCAGCAGTTGCAGCCATTGCTAATACTCCCCAAAACGCTACACGGGCTGTGCCGAGCCAAATATTAGCACCACCTGCATTAGCTGCCAAAGCGCCAAGCGCGGCTAGAAAAGCTAATGACGTTGCTGCCACATAAGAAATTAACTGTGACTCGGGTGCCAATAGCGCAACTACCAATGGTAGCGCGGCGCCCACTGCAAACGTGACTGCAGAAGCTAGTGCAGCCTGCACTGGCCGCGCAGTCAAAATCTCACTAATGCCTAATTCATCGCGCGCATGTGCACCCAGTGCGTCGTGTGCGGTGAGTTGAATAGCCACTTGTTCCGCCAAATCTGGCGTTAATCCGCGGTTAATATAAATGCCTGTGAGTTCATTGAGTTCGTGTTCTGGCTCAGTTGCCAGCTCATTTCTTTCTTTTGCCAAGTCTGCATTTTCTGTGTCAGATTGCGAGCTGACGGAAACATACTCGCCTGCCGCCATGGACATGGCACCAGAAACCAAGCCTGCAACGCCAGTAAGTAAAATAGTATTGTGCGAGGCATGTGCCGCGGCAATGCCAATAATCAAGCTGGCGGTTGATACAATGCCGTCATTAGCGCCTAAAACAGCGGCGCGTAGCCAGCCAATGCGGTGTGAGCGATGATATTCAGAGTGTCTTAACATAAAGGTAATTATAACTTGTAAGTCGAGTTAGAATGAAAAAAAGCGACCGAAGTCGCTTTTTTAAAAGGCTACTTATTCAACTATGCAACTTTAGCTGTGCAACAGTGGCACAATCAGTAAAGCCACAATGTTAATGATTTTGATGAGTGGATTCACCGCAGGGCCCGCCGTATCTTTGTACGGGTCGCCAACGGTATCACCAGTCACAGCTGCTTTGTGCGCATCTGAACCTTTACCGCCGTGATGGCCATCTTCGATATATTTCTTCGCGTTATCCCAAGCGCCGCCGCCTGTACACATGGAGATTGCCACAAATAAACCTGTCACAATCGTGCCCATCAGCAAGCCACCAAGCGCCACAGGACCAAGCAACAAGCCCACCGCAATTGGCGCAGCCACTGGCAGAAGCGATGGGACCATCATTTCTTTAATCGCGGCTGTGGTCAGCATATCTACCGCTCTGCCGTATTCTGGCTTAGATGTGCCTTCCATAATGCCTGGAATTTCACGGAACTGACGGCGCACTTCTTCTACCACTGCGCCCGCTGCGCGGCCAACCGCTTCCATCGCCATGGCGGCGAATAAGAACGGAATTAAGCCGCCGATAAACAAGCCAATAATCACCATTGGATCGCTTAAATCAAAGTTTGCGGTGATGCCAGCAAGTTTTAATTTGTGCGTGTAATCGGCAAACAACACCAAGGCCGCTAAGCCCGCTGAGCCAATCGCATAGCCCTTGGTCACTGCTTTTGTTGTGTTGCCAACTGCATCCAACGGGTCGGTTACATCGCGCACGCTGCTTGGCAATTCTGCCATTTCTGCAATGCCACCCGCGTTATCAGTAATCGGGCCGTAAGCATCTAATGCCACCACAATGCCCGCCATGCTGAGCATAGAGGTGGCTGCAATCGCTACGCCGTACAAGCCACCTAAGTGGAATGATGTCCAAATCGCCAAGCACACAGAAAGCACAGGCCAAGCGGTTGATTTCATTGAAATGCCGATACCTGCGATGATGTTAGTCGCGTGGCCAGTGGTGGAGGCTTGCGCAACGTGCTGCACAGGCGCGTAGTCGGTGCCTGTGTAGTATTCAGTAATCCACACCAATGCTGCTGTTAAGATTAAGCCAACCGCACAAGCGCCAAAAAGCGCGTTTGCCGAAACCAACATTTCGCCAGCAGCAAGGCCTTCTGGGAACATTTTCATCGTCACAAAATAGAACGCAGCGAGTGATAACACGCCCGCAACTGCCAAGCCTTTGTACAGCGCTGGCATCACGTTTTTCATACCAGGTGAAGCTTTAACAAAAAAGCAGCCGATGATTGAAGCCACGATAGAAACCGCGCCAAGCATCAATGGATAAACGACCGCATTGGCGCCAGCATTGGTCACGACCAAGCCGCCGAGCACCATGGTGGCAATCAGCGTCACAGCGTAAGTTTCAAATAAATCCGCCGCCATACCTGCGCAATCGCCCACGTTGTCGCCAACGTTATCGGCAATTACGGCTGGATTGCGCGGGTCATCTTCTGGAATGCCCGCTTCAACTTTACCGACCAAATCCGCACCGACGTCTGCGCCTTTGGTGAAAATACCGCCACCCAAACGTGCAAAAATTGAAATAAGTGATGAGCCAAAAGCCAAGCCAATCAAGGGGTTCAGGTCAGTTGCGTTTTCTGCACCTAAAAACCAGTAAAAACCCGCCACGCCGAATAAGCCTAAACCAACGACCAGCATGCCAGTAATGGCGCCGCCTTTAAAGGCAACATCTAGCGCTGGGCCAATGCCTTTTGTAGCCGCTTGTGCGGTACGCACGTTGGCTTTTACAGAAACGTTCATGCCAATAAAACCGCAAGCGCCAGAAAGCACTGCGCCAAGCACAAAGCCGATGGCGGTTAATTTGCCTAAGAAAATGGCGATTAAAATAGCAAGCACCACACCTACCATGGCGATGGTTTTATACTGACGCGCCAAATAAGCCGCTGCCCCTTGTTGAATCGCGCCAGCAATTTCTTGCATGCGCGCATTGCCTGCGGGCAAACCCGTAATCCACTTACTCATTACTACGCCATACAGCACTGCTAAAACTGCGGCAGCAATGGCGATTATTATTGCAACTGACATGTCTTCTCCCTAGTGATTATCTACTTAATATTAGTCGTACTAAAAAATTGTAAATCATTTGTAACAACTGTGCATTATGGCACCAATAATGAAATGCGACAAGCACCTAGCCAAGCCCGTCGTGCGTGGGTTTGTTCATAGTTTTAGTTAATTTTTATGTGATGTGGTTTTGTAGCAGAACAGCCCTGGAAGCCGCATGTTTATTGTTTGCTAGCCAAGTGCTTTAATTTTTCAGCAAGTGCCGAATCGCCTAATTGCTCGGCCAGCGTTTTTAAGCTTGCAGAGGCTTGATTTGACAGCGTTCGGGGCGCTTTTAGTATCGGTTTAGGCTGAGATTTTACTTGCACTTTTACCGTAATTGCAGTAACTTTACATTCCTTGTAAAAAGGGTCGCTAATTGCCAAATTTTGTAATTGCGTCAATAAGCTAGCGCTAGTGAGCTTGATTTTTGCAGCTACGCTGGCGTTGTAGGCGTAAATGGTGAGTTGGCCGTTATTTAAGTTGCCTGCAAAGCTGTGTTGGCTGAGCATCTTGGGCGCGATAGCCTCCCAAAATTGGCGTAAATTTAGGTGCGCGCTCGCCTGTTTGCTTAAGTGGCTAAATTGGCTGTCAGCCGCACGGTTGCTTGTACTGGCGTTATTGGCACTAAACAGCGTACTAATTTTGCGCATAAATTTTAGAGAACAAATATGTTAATTAAAGAATATTATCCTATGAAGGTTAGCCTGTGAATATTATCTTGGTTTCGAACAAGATGGCGAAAGCAAAAAGCTTGTCAGTTTGGCAAACGGTTGGCCTGATTGCGGGCCTTGTGCTGGCGCCAGTATTGCTCACGCTGCTATTTATTACGCCTAAAGGCAGCATCAAAGAGCAAGGCGTCAGAGCCATGCTGCCGCCACAACTCAAAAACTCACTACAGTCTACGCAGCTGCATTTGGATGCTTATGCCAAAGCGCTGGGCGAGCTGCAAGCGCGCATGATGCGCTTGGACGCGCAAAACGAGCGGCTGGCAAAATTGGCAGGCGAAAAAGATACCAAAGTAATCAATAGCCAAAAACTCAAGCCAGTGCCTAATTTGCCAATACCAGGCCGCGGCGGCCCCCTAGTAGGCGCTAGACCCATGACGGAATCAGAGTTGCAAGCGGAAATTGAGGCGCTGACGCAAGCGGTGGATGCGCGCGATGAATACCTAGGCAAAGTTGAAGCGAAAGTACTGCAGCAAAGTGTGCTTAAAGACATGTTGCCTAATAGCAGTCCGATTAACGCGGCCTTTAACTCATCCAGTTACGGTTGGCGCATCGATCCGTTTACGGGCGGCAAGGCGTTTCACGAAGGCTTGGATTTTTCGGCGGACATTGGCACGCCCATACGCGCAGCGGCAGATGGCATTGTTACGCTGGCTGAAATATCGGGCGGTTATGGCATTATGGTTAGGATTGATCACGGATCTGGCTTAGAGACGCGTTATGGCCACGCTTCTAAACTGCTGGTGAAAGCAGGCGAGCGCGTAGTGAAAGGCCAAGAGATTGCAGAAGTCGGCTCTACGGGGCGCTCTACTGGACCGCATTTACATTACGAAATTCGGCTAAATGGCGATGCGCTTGACCCGCGACAATATTTACAAAAGAATGCAGGATAATCGATTTGTAAGCTTGAATTCGCGAATAAACCCCCCAACTGTTGTAAAATCTACCCATATTTTAATTTGAGGTTTCCGAAATTTCGGAAAATCGGTGTCTTTTCATGTTATCCACGTTGTTTAGAGAAGTATTTGGCAGTCGTAATGATCGATTAGTAAAAAGTTACGGCCAAATCGTCAAGCAAATAAATGCCCTAGAACCCAATATGCAAGCGCTTTCTGACGAGGCTTTGCGTGCAAAAACGGATGAGTTTAAACGACGTTTTACTGAAGGTGAAAGTTTAGAGAAGTTGCTGCCAGAAGCCTTTGCAGTTGTTCGCGAGGGTGGCGTACGTGCACTTGGCATGCGCCATTTTGATGTGCAACTCATTGGCGGCATGGTGCTCAACGCTGGCAGAATTGCCGAGATGCGCACAGGCGAAGGCAAAACACTGGTGGCGACGTTGCCGGTTTACCTGAACGCAATTGCTGGCAAAGGTGTGCATTTGGTCACAGTGAACGACTATCTCGCCAAACGCGATGCGGAATGGATGGGCAAGCTTTACAACTTTTTGGGTTTGAGCGTTGGCATTAACTTGTCGCAAATGCCGCACGACGACAAACAACTGGCTTACGCCGCCGATATTACCTACGGCACCAACAACGAATTCGGCTTCGATTACCTGCGCGATAACATGGTGTTTAGCCGCGAGGAGCGCGTTCAGCGCGGCCTGAGTTACGCCCTCGTCGATGAAGTCGATTCGATTTTAATCGACGAAGCGCGCACGCCGCTGATTATTTCTGGCCAAGCTGAGGGCGGTGCAGATTTGTACGTGCAAATGGATGGCATCGCCAAACAACTCACGCGCCAAGCCACCGAAGAAGGTGAAGGTGATTATTGGGTGGACGAAAAAGCGCAAAATGTGACGCTCTCTGAGCAAGGCCACGAGCACGCGGAAGCCTTGCTGGAAGCGGCTGGCATGCTCACAGGTGCGGCCAGTTTGTACGACACTAGCAACATTACGCTGGTGCATCATTTGTATTCTGCTATGAAGGCGCATACGCTGTTCCACCGCGATCAGCAATACGTGGTGCAAAACGGCGAAGTGATTATCGTCGATGAATCCAAAGGTCGCCCGATGCCCGGCCGTCGCTGGTCGGATGGCTTGCATCAAGCGGTTGAGGCTAAAGAAGGCGTGACGATTGAAAAAGAAAATCAAACGTTGGCTTCGATTACGTTCCAAAACTATTTCCGCATGTATGAAAAGCTGAGCGGCATGACGGGCACGGCTGATACCGAAGCCTATGAATTTAATCAAATTTATGGCTTGGAAACAGTGGTTATTCCTACCAACCGCGCCATGCAACGCGTGGATAAAATGGATAAAGTTTATCGCACGGCGAATGAGAAATATGTTGCGGTGATTGAAGACATTAAAGATTGCCAAAAGCGCGGCCAGCCAGTATTGGTGGGCACGACAACGGTAGAAAATTCTGAAATTATTTCTGAGTTGCTAAATAAAGAGAAACTCGAACACCAAGTTTTAAACGCAAAACAGCACGAACGCGAGGCGCATATTGTGGTACAAGCGGGTCGTCCAGGCGTGATTACTATTGCCACTAATATGGCGGGTCGCGGCACGGATATTGTGCTGGGCGGAAATCCTGAGCCTGAAGTGCTTGAGGTGGAAGCACGCGAAGATTTAACTGCGGAAGAAAAGCAAACACAAATTGCTGAAATTAAAGCAACATGGAAACAGCGTCACGAAGCAGTGGTTGCGGCAGGCGGCTTGCATATTGCAGGTACCGAACGCCATGAATCTCGCCGTGTGGATAACCAATTGCGCGGCCGTTCAGGTCGTCAGGGCGACCCAGGGTCTAGCCGTTTTTACTTATCTTTAGATGACCAACTGCTGCGGATTTTCTCGGGTGACCGTGTAGCAGCGATTATGGAACGCCTGAAAATGCCTGAAGGCGAAGCGATTGAACATGCCATGGTGACGCGTGCGATTGAAAATGCGCAGCGCAAGGTAGAAGGCCGTAACTTTGACATTCGTAAACAATTACTCGAGTTTGACGACGTTTCAAACGACCAGCGCAAAGTGATTTATGAGCAGCGCAATGAGCTGCTTGAGGCCGCCGATGTTGGAGAGACGATTACCGCCATGCGCCACGATGTGCTGGACAGCATTTTTACCAACAACATTCCGCCAGGCAGCGTAGAAGAGCAATGGGACGTACCGAATTTGGAAACAGCGCTTACCGAAGAAACTGGTTTGACATTGCCCGTGGGAAGTTGGCTGGAAGAAAACCCAGATTTGCACGAGGAAACCCTGCGCGAACGCATATTCGAAGCGGCAGACAGCTCATACAAGGCAAAAGAGCAATTGGCCAGC
Organism: Methylophilaceae bacterium; assembly: GCA_043774925.1. Classification (GTDB taxonomy): domain Bacteria; phylum Pseudomonadota; class Gammaproteobacteria; order Burkholderiales; family Methylophilaceae; genus JAYVSZ01. The sequence goes on from JAYVSZ010000003.1 coordinate 75,365, forward strand.
GCAGATACCATGCGCCAGTTTGAGCGTTCTGTGATGTTGCAAAGCCTGGATAGCCATTGGCGCGATCATTTGAGTGCGCTTGATCACTTGCGACAAGGTATTCATTTGCGTTCTTATGCACAAAAGAATCCTAAGCAAGAATATAAACGCGAGGCATTTTTGCTGTTTGAAAGCCTACTCAATACGGTGAAATCAGAAGTCACCAAAATCACTATGCTGGTGCAAGTGCGCCCGCACGAAGAGCTGCCACAAGTTGAGCCAGTGGCTAATGCAGAAAACGTACAATATCAACATGCTGAATTCAATGAGTCTGACGAGCTTGCAAACCCAATAGCAGAGCCAATTGCAGGCGGCGAGCCAGTGGTGCGCGACGGCGTAAAAACAGGGCGTAACGACCCTTGTCCATGTGGTTCTGGCAAAAAATACAAGCAGTGCCACGGTACTTTAAGTTAGAAGGCAAGCGGTTAAATGGCGAAAGAGGAAGTAAAATCACCCTGTATTAGCGTGTGCACCATGGACGATGCAACAGGCTTTTGTCAGGGCTGTTACCGCACGCTAGATGAAATTGAAAAGTGGTGGGATTTTGAACCAGCGCAACAAAAGAAAATTGTGGCTAAAGCCAGCGAGCGAGAAGCGGCAATTTTCGATTAAATCTTCATTGTGTAGCAAAGCCAGCTTTCGCTGGCTTTGCTATTTGGCGCTGCCAATTAGCGCTTCCTGCGCGGCCAAATCTTGCAGAATATCCAAGCCAAATTCTAGTACGGCATTATTATTTGGGTGGAGCATACCCTCTGCGAGGCGCACCAATGCTTGCTCTCCAGTGAGTTCATTTTGTGCTAAAACATTCAGTAAAATATAAGTCATTGGGTTTAGTGCAATAAATTTTACCTGGTTATCGCGGTTTCTAAACACGAATAAATAGGTTTTTTCGGTTGATTTTGGTTTAAATTTGGCAGAAATTTTATGCACAGGATAATCATATTCCAGCAGCATACTGGCTGGCGCAAGCACAGGTTTTTCGTGTAAAAAATCGGCGGCTGCGCTCATCTCGGGCGTGTCCGCGGCAAGCATGCTCACCGCCAACTCCACCCATTCATAATGTGCAAGTGCTTGAAAATAAGCAGGTAAATCGTTCAAGTTAGAAATAAAAGCCAAAAATTCTTGTGGAATTTCTCTGAAGATTGGCGTGCTGGCTTGATGCTGTGCAAAAAATTGTTTGGTGAGTTTTAGCCATGCGCGCTTCCCCAAAACTTGCTGGCAAACGGGAAAGCACGCAGAAACCGAGCCAAAAATATTGTTAAACACAATTTCTCGATACACCGCCATGCGTGTATCGTTTACCTTTGTGGGTTTTGCGTGCGCTTTTGGGTCGCGAATGTGCGAAGTGAACTCTATTTGGTAACGTTGAAAATCCAGCATGATGCCTCTATGATTTGCCTTGTAGTGCAGCTATTTTATTGAGTTCTGGCAGTAATTGTGGCAAAGGCGGAATGTTGGTATCGCGCTCTAAAAGCGTGGGGAACTTGCCAAAAAGCTGATAAGCGCTTTCCAGTAATTTCCACACTGGGTCGATAATGTCCTCGCCATGCGTATCTATCAGTAAATTGGGCGCTTCTTGATAATGCCCCGCAATGTGACTATAGACTATTTTTTCTTTTGGAATTTGTTTTAAGAAAGTGTGCGCGTCAAAATTAAAATTCACGCTATTCACGTAGATGTTATTGATATCTAAGTGTAAGTTGCAGTCAGCCTCGGTTAATACTGCGTTCAGAAATTCAATTTCGCTCATGGTAGAAATCGGCGCGGCGACGTAAAACGAAGTGTTTTCAACGGCAATTTTTTGCCCCAAAATATCCTGCGTCTGGCGAATGCGTGCTGCGACGTATTTCACTGCTTCTTCGGTAAATGGAATCGGTAGCAAATCGTACATATAGCCTGCTTGACCGCGTTGAATATCGCTGCAGTAGCTTAAATGCTCGGTGTAAAGTGAGATTTTGTGCTGCGCCAAAAACGCTTTAACTTGCTTGATAAAGCCCACATTCAGCGCGTCTGGCCCGCCAAGCGAGAGGCAAAGCCCATGACAAGCAATCGGATAGCGCTCCACAAACCAAGCCAAATCGGCCGCGGCCTTACCGCCAGCACCTATCCAGTTTTCTGGGGCGATTTCGACAAAATTGATGTTGGAAATAGATGAATCTTGGTACAGGTTTTGGATTTGGGGAATAAGCTCGCGCTTTAACCCCAAACCCACACCTTGAATGGCGTCAATGGATGCCATTTACAATCAATTATTTTTTGTCAGCGTGGCAAGAACCTTCTTTGCCTTTCATGTCGCCGTGGCAAGTACCTTCTTTCATTTTGTCAGCAGCATCTGCTTTTCCCATCTCAGCCTTCATCTCGGCGCTGCATTTGCCTTCAGCACTGCATTTACCTTCAGTCGCTTTTTCTTCCATCATTTTCTTTTTGTTTGCGCCGCATTTGCCTGTACCACATTTCCCGTCTTTCATTTTGCCAGCGTCGGCCACTTGGTAGCCGCTAGAGAGTGATTTAATCGCAAATGGGTTCTCGCCAGTAGCAAAAGCTGCTGTGCCAACTGAGAGTAAAAATACGCCACTTACGGCTAATGCGATTGATTTATTTGATGTTTTCATGACTTTTCCTTAATAATTTAAATTGTGCCAATTGCGATGCGCGTCAATTATTCCATTGATTTTGCAATGCGTGCTTTAGTTGCAGATGGTAGCGTAATGTTCGTATCGTTTTCAGCCGCTTCGCTCATGCTTTTTAAAGCAACGCGCAAGGTTTGTAATTGTTGACGAAAGCGTAAGCAATATTTGCATATAAATAGATGCAAGCGCAATGCAAAACGTTCATTCCAAGACAATTTACGGTCTAGCGATTGAGAAATAATTTGGCTAGCTTGCTTACAAGTTAACATTTTGTTTCAAGCTCCTTTAGTTGGTTAGCCAGTTGATTTCTAAACATTTTCTAATGCCCATCCGGGCTCTATACAACATCACCCAAGCATTGGTCGTGGTGATATTCAGTTCCTTACAAATTTCTTCGTTGTCGGTTTCTTGCACATCGCGCAGCATAAATAAGGCGGCGAGTTTTTTGGGCAGTTTGTCCATGCAGGTTTGCAACACGGCCAAAAATTGCTTTTGTTCTAGCGCATTATCGGGCATATCCCAAGCTTGCGGTTTATCCGCCCAATGGCCTGTGTCGTCAAAAAAATCATCCATATTGCCATCTTCGTCATTCATCAAATTCGAAGCCGCCACTTCGCGCACGCTTTTACGTATCACGTCGATTATTTTGTGTTTTAAAATGCCAGTGAGCCAAGTGCGAGGGCTGGATTGTTCGGCAAACTTGGGGCTTTTAATGGCGGCAATAAATGTTTCTTGCACCACATCTTCGGCTTGGTGCGGGTCACGCAGCCTTGCCAGCGCGAAGCGATACAAGTAATCGCCATGTTCATTTAACCAATCGTGCGCGTTTTTAGTTGTCATTTACGTTGCCTTTTGTTGCAGCAATTGTAGATAGTGTTCGGCGTCAAGTCCAGCATTGTTGCGCTGTGCCAGCCAAATAGTTTCTGCTAGGCATTCTAGAACATCGTGCTGAGCCGCATGTTCCTCTTGGTGCTTTAATTTCAGTTTCTCGTAAATGCCCGCAATGCCAATCGGCTGATTAATGCTAATTTGCTCGAGAATGGAAAGGTGCAAACTCATGTGTAAAAATGGGTTGGTTTCGCCAAGCTCTGGAAAATATTCTTGATGCTTAAATTGCGCTGGTTTATCCAAAATGGCATGATATTCGGGGTGTATGAGCATCACGCCTACGCCGATTTTCTCTAAATCGGTGAGCGTTTGCTGCGCTTTGAACTTTGTCCAAGCATCAAAAAAGAATGCGCGCACTTCGTCGCGAGATGGGTTAAATAAAGCCATTAGCTGGGTTCTTTCTCTGCAAAAAGCGCGAGTACAGCGGAATACTCTAACATTTCGTTTTTGCCTTGAATGGGCGCGATTTCGCCATTGCCGTAAAACCCAATCATGGGCAATTTTGGAAACATGGCTTTAAGTAGCGCTAAATCTTGGTCGCCACCATCATAAAAATAGGGGCCGCGACCTAAGCCAGAAAATAACAGCGCAAATGCGGGTTCGGATGTGAGTTGTTGTTTCAATTCGCTAGCGGTTTTTACAATATCAATCTGCGCTGCATCCACGTCGCGCACCGCCCAGCTTAGCCAATCGCCTTCTTTTAGCGCCTTGGTAAGTGTCACAGAATCGTCTTTTTCATTGGCGCTAATAATGGAGGCGATGTTGTAATCGCCGCGTTCTAACTGCGTAGCTTTGCTGGCGTACATAGCGACGAGTTGATGGTAAGGCGGCGGCGTTTTTGATTGTTTTTGCCATGCGGCCATCAGGCTAGGAAGCGCATGGATATTGGCAATTGAGCACACATCATAGCGGTTAGTTTGCGTGATTTTTTGTGCTTTAGAAATGCGCTTTAAGCCATGCGAAGCGGCAACCGCAACTTGCGCCTTGTTGATGACAAGTTCGCAATAGCCTTGCGTGGCTCCTTTGCCATTTTGCCAAACTGAAAATGGCCCGTGACCAGTCGCGTCGCCAGAAACGCCACCGAATCGCGCGACTGGCTTGTTTGATATGGCCTTGTTCAGCCAAGTGCTATTGATCGCGTTGGGGGCAGCCAAAGTGAGAATCAGCTGCGCATTGCTGTCGCCATCAGCCAAGGTAATATTCACGTCATCGCTAAACACCATGGCGGCGGCCGCGGCGCCGTCTAGCACCCAATCTTCCTCAGTGAAAATGCCGCTTGCTGAGCAGCCGATAATTTGCGTGCAACGGGCGGCCTTGGCGGCAGCTTTAATGGCCGATTGTGGATCAGCCGCGAATTCGGAGGTTAAAAACAGCAGCACGCTGGAAGGCGCATGGATATTGGCTTTCGCCATAGCGGCTTGCACCGCTTGTGCGGCCAGTTCCCGCTTGGCGCTTGACCCTGTGGCCAGTCCCGTCGCGACTTTCATCATTTTTCACCAACCATGCTTTTTCTGGTCATGGCCTCGCCAGTCATGCTATTTTTGGTCATGGCCTCACCGGCCATTAAATGCACTTTTGGAATCGCTTTGGCTTTGTATTCGCACAAGTCAAAAATGCAACATTCCCCGCATTTTGGCGCGCGCGCGGTGCAAGTGTAGCGCCCATGCAGAATCAGCAAATGATGTGCATCTTGCATAAATTCGGGCGGAATCGTTTTAAGATACTTTTGCTCAACGGCGAGTACATTTTTGCCAGTCGCAAGTTTAATGCGATTGCCCAATCGAAATAAATGCGTATCCACAGCGATGGTTGGCTGCCCAAATGCAGTGTTTAAAATCACATTCGCCGTTTTGCGCCCCACACCAGGCAAGGCTTCAAGCGCCGCTCTGCTATTGGGTACTAGACCATCATGCTGTTTAATCAACATCTCACAACAGGCAATCACATTCTTGCCTTTTGCATGATAAAGCCCGATGGTTTTGATGTAACTTTCTAGCCCAAGTAGGCCTAAATCAAAAATCGCTTGCGGCGTGTTGGCAACTTTGAACAGCTTGCGCGTGGCAATATTCACGCCCTTGTCGGTGGCTTGCGCGGACAAAATTACCGCGATTAAAAGCTCGAACGTGCTGTTGTGTTCAAGTTCTGTTGAAGGGTTAGGAATGGCGACGCTCAGACGCTTAAAAATCTCCAAGCGCTTATCCGCATTCATGCTTAATGTGCGGGCTTAAGCGAGCCGCTGGCAGAAGGTGTGATATTGGATTTACGCTGCTCCGCCCAATTGCGCGCGGCGATTAAGCAACCCAAGCCAATAAATGCGCCTGGGGGCAAAATGGCCAGCAAAAAGCCGTGATAATCAGGGATGAGGTGCAGCACCATGCCTTTGGCTTGTGGCGCGATCAACTCGATGCCAGAAAACAAGGTGCCCTTGCCAATAATCTCACGAATGCCACCAAGCAAGGCCAGCACACACGCCAAGCCCATGCCCATCATAAAACCATCTAACGCAGATGGCAGCGTCGGATTTTTAGCCGCAAATGATTCCACTCGCGCCAGCACAATGCAGTTGGTGACGATAAGCGGAATAAAAATGCCCAGCACCGCGTGTAGCGGGTGTAAAAAGGCATTCATGCTCAAATCAATCATTGTCACCAGCGCGGCGATTATTAAGATAAACACGGGGTTACGGATTTCTTTTGGCACATAACTACGCACAGGTGAAACCGCGGCGTTGCTGATTCCCATGACAACGGCCGTCGCCAAGCCAAGCGAGAAGCCATTCACCAAGCTAGTGGTCATTGCCAGCGTTGGGCACAAGCCAAGCAGCTGCACCACGCCTGGGTTTTGCTTCCATAAACCGTTTATGCTGATTTCTTTGTATTGATTCATTTCCTTACCTCTATTTAAACAAGGCCTCTTTGTTTGCTGCAAAATATTGCAATGCCTTATGCACTGCTTTTACCACCGCGCGCGGCGTAATGGTGGCGCCCGACATGTAGTCAAATTGGCCACCATCTTTCTTCACCGCCCATTTTGTTTCGCTTGTCTTTTCGAGTGATTCGCCGTTAAAAAGTTTAATCCAATTGCCCTTTAAGATGTCGATATAATCACCCAAACCTGGTGTTTCTTTGTGCTTCAGCACGCGCACACCCGCAATGCTGCCGTCATATTTAATCGCAATCAACAGCTTGATGTCGCCCGCGTAACCATCATGCGCTAGTGCTTCTAAAATAATCGCTGTAGGCTTGTTATCAATGCGTGCGCGATTGGCAATAATTGGCAGTCTATTGCCCAGCAACTCGTTTGGCGCAATGCTAATACTGTCTTTCAGTATATTATTGTTGTGCCAATTCTCAGGCAGAATTTCGCTAAACAAAGCCATACGCACTTTGGCCTCGCTTATTTCAATGGGCACTTTAGTTACGACATGCGTATAAGCGAGCAATAGCGTATAAGCCAAAGCAAAGCCAATGAGTATGCCCGCGGTTTTACTGGCGTGTTTGACGATGGTTTCAGGCATTGGTAAATCCAAAAATTAAAACTGCAAAGCAAGACAAGGCGCGCGATAAAAAATTGACCGACACATATGTTGGGTATATGTGAGGAGAGTTTTTTTGAAGCGCAACGAAGTATTGAGAAGCAAGTTTCATTTTTGATGGCCGAATACGCGAGGCTGGGTGGAGGCATCCAACAAAGGCACACAAATATTCATAAAAATCACTGCAAACGCCACGCCGTCAGGGTAGCCGCCATACACGCGGATTAAATAGGTGATAATGCCAATGCCCGCGGCAAAATAAAGCTTAGCTTTTGGCGTGGTTGGCCCGCTAACGGGGTCAGTGATGATGAAGAACGCCGCCAACATGCTCGCGCCGCTAAATAAATGAAATAGCGGGTTAGCAAAATGCGCTGGGTTTACCAGCCAAAACACGCCAGAAATCAACGCCAGCGCGCCTAAGAAAGCCAAGGGCAAATGCCAGCTAATGATTTTTTGCTGCCATAAATATAAGCCGCCCAACAAATATGCACCTGTTACATATTCGCCGCCCTTGCCGCCTAGCGCGCCAAATATTGGCGCTTGCGTGATGCTGGCAAGGTCGTGTTTTAAGGTGAGTTGCGTTTTCAGGTAATCCAAAGGCGTGGCTGAAGTCACCGCGTCTATTTTCACTTGATCTGGCAGCAAGCTGCCAAAAATGTAATGTAATTGATCGGCAAAACTCAGTTTATATTGCGCCAATTGCAATGCTGCTGGCCATTTGGTCATTAACACGGGGAATGAAATCAGCAACACCGCATAGCCAATCATGGCGGGATTAAAGGGATTGTAGCCTAGGCCGCCGTAGAGTTGCTTGGCAATGACAATCGCGAATAAAGTGCCGACCACAATCAACCACCAAGGCGCCAGCGGCGGAATGGCCAGCGCCAACAACCATGCGGTCACTACAGCGCTGAAATCCAGCAAAAACGGCTGAACTGGCCGCTTGCGAATTTTCAGCATCACTGCCTCCGCAGCCAATGCCGTTGCGCTTGCCAGCGCGATGGTCACCAGTACGCCGCCGCCAAACACCCAGACGTAGGCGATGATGCCAGGCACGAGTGCCAGCAACACTTTGAACATGATGCTAGCAACAGAAGGGGCTTCTGAAATATAGGGTGAGCGGTTCATTAAAAAATCACCTTTTTGTTAAATCGCGGCGTTGCGCAGTGCTCGAAATCCTCATGTACAACGGCGTACATTCCGGCTTCTGCGCGCTGTGCGCCTGGCGCTTTAGCCAAAAATATTGATTTTTCTTCAACTTTTAAAAACATATAATTAATCTTTATTTTCATTAAGTTTAGAGGCTTCAGCAGCGGCTTTTGCTGCCTTGGCGCGTGCGATTGCAGCGGCGATTTTGGCTTGCTTTTCTTGATTTATAGCATTTTCGTCGGTCACAATGCCAACACTGGCGCGGCGTGCGTCGATTTCAGCGATTTCAGCTTTTACTTCGGCTGGCGCATCGCTGACGTTTTTAGGCGCATTGCCAGCTGCCGCTTTAGCTGCTTTGGCACGTTCAATCGCCGCGGCAATCACCGCTTGTTTGGCGGCTTTTGCAGCGTCATCATTTGTTGCAGGTGCATCGCCAGCACCCGCATGGATATTGGCTCCAAGGGCATTAGTAATGACATCTTTATTTGCGTTTTCTAATGCTTTTTTCGCTACATCCTCTTTGCCCGCAGCCGCGCGCTCGGCATGTTTTTGCGCACGTTCTGTTTTTTCGCGCTCGATGCGCGCCAATCTAAAATCGTTGCGCTCGCGCGCAATATCGGCGGCCTCTTTGGCTTTATCAATCGCGATAATTTCGCTTTTTGCGTAGCGATAATATTGCACCAGCGGAATATCGCTGGGGCATACATAGCTGCAAGCGCCGCATTCAATGCAATCAAATAAATCGTAATCGCGCGCTTTTTCGAAATTATCGGCTTTGGCAAACCAGTACAAATCCTGTGGTTGCAGATTCACTGGGCAGGCATCGGCGCAGCGCGCACAGCGGATGCACGGCATGGCAGGCGGCGGCGGCGCAAACAAATTGGGCGAAGCCGCAATAATGCAGTTTGCGGCCTTAGTAATCGGCACGTCATCCCTTGGTAAATCAAAGCCCATCATCGGCCCACCCATGATGTAGTGCGTGGTTTCAGGCTTGGTGCCACCTGCCGCAGCCACTAAATGCGTCAATGGCGTACCAAATAATACGTCGAAATTTTGCGGTTTTTGCACGTTGCCAGTCATCGAGATAATGCGGCTAATCGACGGCTCGCCAAAATCAAAATAGCGGTGCAGCGCCAGCACGGTCGCCACGTTGAATACTTGCAAACCTGCTTCAGTGGTGCGTTTATCAAACGGAATTTCGATGCCCAGCACCAAATGCACCAGCCGACGCGCGTCGCCGCTGGGATAAAGTGTGGGCACAACTTTCACTTGCATGGCACTCGTCACTGCCGCTTGCATGGTAACCTTATTAACTGCGGCTTCCATAGCCTTCGTGGCTTCTGGCTTGTTATCTTCGATGCCGATAATCACTTTTTCTGCGCCTAGCAAATACTGCGCAACTTCGATGCCTTTGACGATTTCAGCCGCTCGCTCGCGCATCAGCATGTCGTCGCAGGTGATGTAAGGCTCGCATTCGGCGGCGTTAATCACCAAAGTATGTACGCCACTTTTACCATCGGCGCGCAGTTTTACTTGCGTCGGAAAGGTTGCGCCACCAAGGCCAACGATGCCAGAAAGGCGCAAACTGGCGACTAACACTTTTCTGTCCGTATTGCGCCAGTCCGTTGGTTTGCGTGCAATCCATGCATCTTTGCCGTCGGGCGTAATCGTAATGCAGCGGTCTGGCAGGCCAGAAGGATGCGGAATAATCGCGTCATCAATTGCGGAAATCGTGCCGCTTGTGGTTGCGTGAATGGCTGCAGACACCGTGCCTTCTGCCTCGGCGATGAGTTGACCTTTTAATACTTTATCGCCAACGGCGACTTTTACTTTTGGAATATTGCCGACGTGTTGGCGTAGCGGCAGTACGATTTTAGCGGGCAAGGACAATTGGCCAATTGGCAATTGTGTCGATTGCGCCTTGTTTTCAGGCGGGTGTACGCCGCCGTGGAATTTGAAAATTCCAGTTTTTTTGATGCGTCCAGTAAAGTTAACTAATGCGTTCATGATTTCTATTTTTTATGATTAAAGCGTCATCACAGGTTTAATCGGGATGGTCGGGTATTTCCACTTCCAATTATCAGGTGTTTCGGCGATGGGCTCCATGGTAATGCAGTCCACGGGGCATGGCGCCACACATAGCTCGCAGCCTGTGCATTCGCTGGCGATAATGGTGTGCATATGCTTGGCTGCGCCTAAAATCGCATCCACGGGGCAGGCTTGAATGCACAGCGTGCAGCCGATGCACACGTCTTCGTCGATAAATGCCACGGCCTTGGGTTTTTCTACGCCATTCTCCGCGTTAAGCGGTTTGTATTCCACGCCCATTAAATCGGCCAGTGCATGCGCGCCTGCGTCGCCGCCAGGCGGGCATTGGTTAATATCGGCCTCACCCGCGGCAATGGCCGTGGCATAAGGCTTGCAGCCTGGGTAACCGCATTGGCCGCATTGTGTTTGCGGCAAAATCGCGTCGATACGCGCGATGAGCGGATCGCCCTCGACCTTGAATTTAAGCGCGGCATAGCCAAGCGCCAAGCCTAAAGCCAGCGCCAAGCCGAGCATGATATATAACGCGGTGAGCATTAGTACTTATCTAACCCAGCAAAACCCATAAAGGCTAGGCTCATCAGCGCGGCGGTAATCATCGCAATCGCCGAACCTTGAAACGCTTTTGGCACATCGGCGGCTTCTAAACGCTCGCGCATAGAGGCGAATAGAATGAGCACCATGGAAAATCCGACCGCACCGCCAAAGCCGTACAAGCCCGATTCTATTGGTCCGTGGCTCGATTGCGCATTGAGTAAAGGAATGCCCAATACCGCGCAATTGGTGGTGATGAGCGGCAAAAAGATGCCAAGCATTTGGTATAAAGCAGGATTGCTTTTTTCCATGACGATTTCGGTAAATTGCACCACGCCAGCGATAACGACGATGAACGACAATGTGCGCAGATATTCAACATGATTCGGCTCGAGAAAATAATGGTTAATTGCCCAGCTCGTCATGCTGCCGATGGTAAGCACGAATGCGGTGGCCGCGGCCATGCCGATAGAGGCTTCCAGCTTTTTGGAAACGCCCATAAACGGGCATAAGCCCAAGATTTTGACGAGCACGATGTTATTGACCAACACGGTGCTGAGTAAAATTAAAATGTAATTGTGTGACATAGCCTAAGAACCAATCAATATGCGCGATTATAACGTGTTTGACGCGCAAATATGTGCGCAAATTCAACCAAAATGCACGCGAATGCGTTACAACTAATAGACACGGAATATACGCAATAAATCTTATACCTACAAAGAATATGTCATTATAATTTTATAGTTTCAAGTTATAAACAATTATTTCGAATGGAATTCACTGTCATTTCGCATTAAACGGGCAGTTTCGGTTAAAATAAGCGCTATTTTACAAAGCAGGTTTTACTATGTTGCAAGGCAGTTTGGTTGCTATCGTCACCCCAATGTTTGAGGATGGCAGTTTGGATTTGGATGCGCTGCGCGCGTTGATTGATTGGCATGTCGGCGCGGGCACAGATGGCATCGTCATTGTTGGTACTTCGGGCGAATCGCCGACGGTGAATATTGACGAGCATTGCTTGCTGATTAAAACTACAGTTGAGCATGTGGCTGGGCGCATTGCGGTAGTAGCGGGCACGGGTGCAAACTCCACCAGTGAAGCGATTGAGCTAACGCAAGCGGCCAAAGATTTAGGTGTAGATGCCTGTTTGTTGGTGACGCCGTACTACAACAAACCGACGCAAGAAGGCTTGTATCAACACTTTGCCGCGGTTGCGGCGGCGGTAGATATTCCGCAAATTTTGTACAACGTGCCAGGCAGAACCAGTTGCGATATTAGTAACGATACGGTGTTGCGCTTGGCCAAAATCAAAAATATTGTGGGCATTAAAGACGCGACTGGCGGCATAGAGCGCGGTACCGATTTGCTGCTGCGAGCACCGAAAGAATTCGCGATTTACAGCGGTGACGATGCCACGGGAGCCGCATTAATGCTGCTTGGTGGGCAAGGTGTGATTTCGGTCACTGCAAATGTTGCGCCAAAACTGATGCATGAAATGTGTGTGGCGGCGATGGCGGGCGATGTGAAAACTGCCTGTGCATGCAATGCAAAATTATTTGGCCTGCATCAAAAGCTATTTATAGAAGCGAACCCGATTCCGGTGAAATGGGTGCTGCAACAAATGGGTTTAATTAAAACTGGCATACGTTTGCCGATGGTGAATTTATCTGCGCAATATTACGACGTGCTACGCGCGGCGATGAAAACCGCTGAGATTGCTTAAATACAAGCACGTTTAAATTTTTTGGTAGGAATAATGAAACAAATGAAAATGACTAAACTTGTCACAATTGCTTTACTAACAATGTGTGTGGGCGCGTGTGACTCAATTCCTTTTATTGATAATACCTCCGATTACAAAGGCTCTGGCCGCGCACGTCCACTGGAAGTGCCGCCAGATTTAACTTCTGTGCAATCTAGCGACGCTTATAGCGTGCCTGGTGGCAGCACGAGTTACAGCACCTACAATCAAGCGCAAGGTGAACAAGAAGTAGGCGTAGAGAAAGTTTTACCAACTTCTGACGCTGTGCGTATGGAAAAAGCGGGCGCGCAACGTTGGTTGGTAGTCACAGCGCCAGCAGAAAAAGTGTGGCCAGCAGTGCGTGAGTTTTGGATTGACCAGGGTTTTGCCGTGCGTGTAGAAAACCCAGACACGGGCGTGATGGAAACGGAATGGATTGAGGCCGATGCCATTAAGTTGAAAAATGAAAAGGGCAATGTTGGCGAAAAATTTGATAAATGGTTAGACAAACTTTCTGGTTTTGCTGATAGACGTAAATTCCGCACGCGTTTAGAGCGCGGCGAAAAAGCAGGTAACACCGAAATTTACATGACGCACCGCACGGTTTCTGGCGCGCCGGATGATGGTAAAAACAAAGTGCGCACCAATTATGGCGAAGTGGAAACGGGTTATCGCTTAGATAAAACCGATAAATCGATTAAAGCTGACGAATTTGATGCCGATTTAGACGCAGAATTATTACGCCGCTTGATGGTGAAATTAGGCGTGACTGAAAAGCGTGCGCAGGAAATCGCCGCCAACCCTGTGAGCGAAAAACGCGCTGAAGTGATAAAAGACGCTGATAGCAGTGTAACGCTTAACTTGAACGATCCATTTGATCGCGGCTGGCGCCGTGTCGGCTTGGCGTTAGATAGAATTGGTTTTGTGATTGAGGACAAAGATCGCTCTAACGGCCTCTATTTTGTGCGCTATTCTGATGTGGATATTGATGACAGTCCAGGTAAAAAGAAAGGTTTTTTTGATTCGCTGAAATTCTGGGGCAAAGACGACGAAGTAGAGAATAAGTCCAAGCCTAAAGAAGAGAAAACCATTGTGGATAAACTGCAATTTTGGAAAGGTGACGACGGTAAAACCGACCCTTCTAAACAATATCGCATTAAGCTGGTAGACGGCGCCAATGGCGGCACGCAGGTGAATGTGGTGGATAAAGACGATAAACACAACCGCAGCACAACGGCTAACCGCATTATTTCATTGCTTTACGATCAGCTCAAATAATCATGCGCTTCGCGACGCTATTTAATTGACTATGCGCTTCGCGTCATTGGGCAGTGGCAGCGCTGGCAACTGCATGGTGATAGAGCAAGCAAACACACGGCTGCTGCTAGATTGTGGCTTTAGTGCGCGCGAAGTTTTGGCAAGGCTAGCAAGGCTTAGTCTTGCGCCCGAGCAAATCACTGGCATTTTGGTGACGCACGAGCATGACGACCACGCCAAAGGCGCATTCAAGCTGGCGGCCAAGTACAGTATCCCAGTGTGGCTTTCGCACGGTACGCGCTTGATGACAGAGCGCTACTTGCCAGAAAATGTGGCGCTACAAATCAACGTGATTGATAGCCATATCAGCTTTGACATCGAGCATATTCAAATTACGCCTTATCCAGTGCCGCACGACGCGCGCGAACCGACGCAATTTACTTTTACCGATGGCCAACACAAGCTTGGCGTGCTCACGGATGCCGGCTCGCCCACACCGCATATTGAGCAAGTATTAAGCGGCTGTGACGCGCTGGTATTGGAGTGCAACCACGATTTGACTATGCTCGAAAAAGGTCCTTACAGCTATGCACTTAAACAGCGTGTGGGCGGCCGTTTGGGGCATTTGGATAACATGAGTGCTGCGAATTTACTGGCTAAGCTGGATAATAGTAAGCTTAAACATATTATCGCCGCGCATTTAAGCGCCAAAAATAATACGCAGATTTTAGCGAAGCAAGCATTAAGTGGCGCGCTCAATTGTGAGTTGGATTGGGTGGGCATTGCCGATCAAGCACATGGCTTTGATTGGCGTGGGTTTTAAGCGCGCAGGTTTTGAGCGCGTCGGTTTTGAGTGCATGGATTTAAAGTATGCTTAAACGGCAGGCGTAAAAAAACCGACTAAAAAAGTCGGTTTTTTTATTAATAAGTATTAAACTTATTTTGGAGCGTCAGCTGGTGCAGCAGGAGCAGCAGCGGCAGCAGCCTCAGCGGCAGGAGCAGCAGCCTCAGCGGCAGGAGCAGCAGGAGCAGCAGCCTCAGCAGCAGGAGCAGCAGCCTCAGCAGCAGGAGCTGGAGCAGGTTTTTCACCACATGCAGTTAAAGCAAGTGCGAGTAAAGCGGCAAGCAGAGCAGAACGTGTCATTTTTTGTATCCCTTACGATATGAACTAAAAGTTAAACCAATTACGGCGGACTACCTTTAGCCCAACCGATTGCCGTGAATTTTACCAGTAATAATAAAAAAAACTAGTATTTTTTTGTGGATGTCATAAATTTTTTCAAAAAAATCGTTTATTTGCAACAATTTACAGCATAAACCTAGATATTTTCTAATCAACCTTTACCATTAAGCTGGAATTTTGTGAGGATGACGTGTGTTGCAAGCCCAAAATCTTGCGACTAACGTCGTCATTATTTTGCATGGTGCCGCCCAAATCCACCCAATTCCCAAGTGTTGTATGCACAATTGTTGTCAATTCTTCAAAATCAATAAAGCCTTGGCCGTTCAATTTGGCAATACGCGGCGTAATTTCTAATTCAACTTGATTGCCGATTGCGCGCGGCCGTACCGCAAAGCCAGTGCTAATTTCGCGCCAATCGGTAAAACGCTCCACTTGCACATAATGCCGCGTCATCGTCACCCATTCTTCGGTAAACGGCACAATTTGCCCCACGCGAATAAATGCGCGTTCGCCATCCAGCACATTAATAAATTGATTGCTATTTTGATTGGTGTTGCTGCTACTATTTTCAATCTCGACGCGGCCGCTGTTGGGCTTGTTTGAATTTTGGGCGCGACGGTCGTTGCTCCTACTATCATTTCTTATGGTGACTTTACCCACTTTCGTCGCGCCAATCGCCTCCACGCGTTCTTTTTGCGTTTGCACCTTGTTGCTAGTTTTTACCGAAATTTTGCGATTGATGCGTTCGGTATCCAATTGCGTAATCAATTGCTCAATCTCGCGCATACGGGCTGGGCTGGCGCGAATAATCAGCTGGTTGTTGGTGCCAGTCGCCACGCCATCTTCGCCTACCATTGGCGAAATCGTCGGTAATAAGTCGCTTGCAAAATGGTGCTGTAGCGTAAAGATTTTGAATTCGGTTTCGGCAAAAATCGAGCAACTAAAAAGTAAAAAAGCTAAAAAAAGTGATTTAATCATCAAAGTCCCAATTTGCTCACAGAAACCGCTTCCGTGGTTTCTTCTAAAAGCTCACTAAAGCGCAATGCCAAGCTGGCGGTGGTTTCTAGGTCATCTAGTGCAAATTTAAAACGCGCTTGGTCAATGTGAAAACGGCGGCAATAATGGCGTTTATCGGCCAGTACAAAGCAATCTTTGGCGATTTTTGCGTGGTCGTTGGTTTCGTAAACCACCATTTTGTGGCCGTAGGTCTCTAACAGCTCGTAAAGCCGTGGGCAGCGCGTCGTAAAAAACTCGGCACTGTGCAAAATAATGGTGAGTTTACTTAGCGGGTTATTGCTCAAAAAATCGTGAATCAGACGAAAACGTTCAATACTGGCGAAATCGCTACGTACAAAATCTTGGTCAAAAATCAGCAGCTCGTCTTTCGCCTCGGCAATCACCAAATCCAGCGCCGCCGCGTAGTTGCGCTCGCCCAAAACAATCATGTTTGGAATTAATTCACTTTCATTCATATCGCGCCCAGTTAATTAAAATGCTAGTCTTCAAAATTAACGAAACCAGACAAATAAACCTCATAAAGCAAATCGCCGAGAGCCGCATGGATATTGGCTCCTAGGGCAGGTGTTTGCAATATTTTATTGTCTGCTAACTCACGTATTTCAGTCATTATTGTAGATGGTACGCCTAATTTTTCGCCATTTAAATAAAAATTTTTGGCATGAAAAAGTAGCTGAGATTTCAAATCGAGCTGTAACGATTTTTTTGCCATTTTTTTTGCAAAAGCTGTCGCAGAAATGTGCTTTGCAGGCGCAAAAACCACGTCTGGCTTAGGTTCTGTTAAATATTTCCCTAAAAAATCTGCTACGTTTTCATTGCTCCAAGTGATTTTTTGCAGCATCTTGCTTACTTTTTCAATCATATTTTCGCTAATTTCGGCGGGATGGTTTTGCAGCGTTAAATCTGCATCTGCATATAAACCTTCTAAGCCAAGATTGTCTTGCAGATAATGTAAAAATTCGTGCTGCAACTCCTGCGTTTTGGGCGCTCTAAAGCCAATCGAATAGGCCATGCAATCATCGCCCTCGGCGGTTCCCCAGTGCGCGATATGAGGCGGCAAGTAGAGCATATCGCCAGCCTCTAAAATCCATTCTTGTTCAGCCTTAAAGTTTTGCAAAATTTTAATTGGCGCGTCTTTAACTAAACTTAAATCGGCCTGCGTACTAATTTGCCAATTTCTTTTACCACTGCCTTGCAGCAAAAATACATCGTAGCTATCAAAATGCGCGCCCACGCCGCCGCCATCTGGCGCGTAGCTCACCATTAAATCATCTAAACGCGCATGTGGAATAAAATTAAACTGCGCCAGTAAATCCGCGGCTTCGGGCAAATGGTGGTTCACGCTTTGCACCAACAGCGTCCAATCTCGTTTGGGTAATTTGGCAAAATCATCGTCGTCAAATGGCCCGTTTTTCACACTCCATTTTTTATGCTTGTGTTGAATGATGCGCGCTTGCACTTCGTCCTCACAAGCCAAGCCAGCCAGCTCGTTTGGCGTAAGCAAGCCAGTAAAATTGGGCATCGAAGCGCGAATCAGCAAAGGTTTTTTCTGCCAATAATCGCGCAAAAATTCGCTAGGTTTTAGGCCGCCGAGTATTTGTAATGATTTGTCCATGCGCCTATTCTAACCTTGTCCTGGCCGCGCCACAAAAAGTTTGCAGGGCTATACAGTTAGGTATAAGATAACTTTACAAAAATTAGATTATTTTTCTGAGGAGCAAGTCATGAACCAACCTGTAGATTCTGGTGTTAAAACCTTCCACGGCGGCTGCCCGCACGATTGCCCCGATACTTGCAGCATGGTGTATACGGTGCAAAATGGAAAACTTCTCAGCGTGACTGGCAACAAAGAGCACCCGATGACGCGCGGCGGCTTGTGCGTCAAATTGCACGATTACGAAAAACGCCATTATCACCCCGACCGTTTGCTGTACCCCATGAAACGCACTGGGCCCAAGGGCAGCAAGCAATTCAAGCGCATTTCTTGGGATGAAGCTTTAGACGAAATTTCGAGCAAATGGAAAAAAATTATTGCCGAAGATGGTCCGCAGGCGATTTTGCCAGTGAGTTATTTGGGCAACCAAGGCTTGGTGCACGGCTTGAATGGCGGTGATGCGTTTTTTAACCGCATGGGGGCGACGGTTTGTGAAAGAACTTTTTGTGGCGAAGGCTCATGTACCGCATGGTTGCTCACTGTGGGGCCGACTGCAGGCGTTGACCCTGAAAGTTTCTGCCATTCAAAATATATCGTGATTTGGGCGTGCAATTCGGTTTCTACCAACTTGCACCACTGGCACATTGTAAAAGAGGCGCAAAAACGCGGCGCAAAAGTGGTGGTGATTGATGCGTATGCCTCGCGCACCGCGAAAGAAGCTGATTGGCACATTGCGCCCAAGCCCGGCACCGATGGCGCGCTGGCGATGGCGATGATGCACGTGATTATTGAAGAAGGCTTGCAAGACCAAGACTATGTGGACCAGCATACAATCGGCTACAAAGAGCTGGCTGCGCGTGCCAAAACCCGCACGCCAGAATGGGCAGAAAAAATTACGGGCATTCCAGCGGATGATATTCGCAAATTTGCGCGTGAATATGCCACCACGCCACCTGCAGCTATCCGCGTGGGTGTTGCGTTGGAGCGCAGTTATGGCGGCAGCCAAGCCATTCGCGCGGTCACATGTTTGCCTGCGCTCATAGGCGCTTGGCGCCATGTCGGCGGTGGCATTTTGCAGTTTCCCGTGTGGGAGCACCCCTACAAATTCGATGTGATTTGTCGCCCAGATTTAATCCCAGAAGGCACGCAAGTGGTGAATATTCTGCAACTTGGCCGCGCGCTTACGGGTGAGCTTGATTTAAAAACGCCGATTAAATCGCTGATGGTGTGGAACACCAACCCAGTCACACAGTCGCCCGAAACTGATAAAGTGGTCAAAGGCTTGGAGCGTGAAGATATATTTACCGTTGCGGCAGATCACTTTTTGTCTGATACAGCCTCTTACGCCGATATTGTGCTGCCAGCCGCCATGGGCGCGGAGTATGAAGATATGGTGCTTTCGTGGGGGCATATGTACCTCACTTATAATGCAAAAGCGATTGAGCCGCCAGGCGAGGCGATTCCCAATAATGATATTTTCCGCCGTTTGGCAGCATTGATGGGCTTTAAAGAAGATAACTTTAAATGGAGCGATTCTGAATGCCTAGAAAACTACGTGGCTTGGGATTCGCCCGCGTGTAAAGGTATTGATTTAGCCTATTTGCGCAAACACGGCTTTGCGCGGCTGGCGATGGATAACAAAGATAACCGCGCGCCACATAAAAATGGCAACTTCCCGACCCCGACTGGTAAATGCATGTTTATGGTAGAAGGCGCAAAAAACTTTGTGGCAGGGCCTTTCCGCCAAATGTACGATGGCTTTCAACCAGGTGAAGATTTAGACCCGCTGCCAGACCATTTGGCATCGCGCGAAAGCCCAGAAAGCAACCCAGCGCTTGCAGCCAAATATCCGCTTAATATTTTAACGCCCAAAAGTCATGGCTTTTTAAACTCATGCTACGCCAATGTGGCCGAGAAAATTAAAAATCAAGGTGAACAATTTGTGATGATGAACGCGGTAGATGCTGACAAACGCAAGGTAAAAGATGGTGATAAAGTAAAAGTATTTAACGACCGCGGCGAGTTTGAAGCAGTTGCCAGAATCACCAAAGACGTCAACTCTGGTGTGGTTGTAACAACGCTAGGCTATTGGCGACAGCTTAACAAAGGCACGGTAAATAGCGTAAGCCCCGCCGAGTTTGGCGATATGGGCAACTCGAATGTGGTATGTGATAGCTTGGTTGAGGTGGGTTTGGTTTAGTGGTGTTAAATCGCTTCCAAACAATGGTTTTAGTGTTGTTTCTACCATGTTTGGTTTATGCACATGGTGGAAGAACAAATGCTGAGGGTTGCCATAATGACAGAAAAAATGGAGGTTATCATTGTCATGGCGGAGGTTCGGTTAGCACCCCAGTACAGTTAAAACAGAGTAATATGGGGTCAAATACGAGTTCAGGCTGTGGCAGTAAGAGTAGGTGTGGGGAAATGGACTCATGTGATGAAGCTCTGCATTACTTGAATGATTGTGGAGTTTCTCGTTTGGATGGTGACAATGACGGCACTCCGTGTGAGAGTATTTGTGGTAACTAACCAGCGGCTCGTTGAATTAAATGATAGGGTTTAGATGAATTCAAAATTAGTAATTACATTTATTTTTTTGTATATTGTGGGAACAATACGAGCATTCGCTGGCGGATACGACCCTTGCTCAGACTACCCAATTAATTATGGCTTGTGGGCTATTCTATTTTGTGTGGTTTTTGTTGTTAGTTTCATTATTGCTAAAAACTTAAACTGTTTTAAGCAATATCCAATTTTAGTTTCAAGTTTATTACTTACATTAATTTTAATCATTATATTCGTGAATATTCCTTTTGTTAAAAATCATCTTGAAAATGATTATCAACAAAAATTAAATTGTTTTTCCCCTTCACCTAATGTCTCGACTTCAGAGCCAGAGCTTGTGGGAGTGCCTCAACAGCCTAAAATGTACCTTCGTGAAGAATTTGAGGCGCTAATCGTAAACAAAAAGCAAGAAGAAGTTCTTGGTCTTTTAGGAGCGCCATATTCAACATCTAAAAACGGTGGAACTGAATATTGGTATTACCATGAAAAAACTATAGACCCAATAACGCAAAAAGCCGACTATACAGTTCAATTGATATTTGAACTTACGGACGGTTATATAGTGGTTAATTCTGTTAATTTTAACTAAGTTCTTGTAATTCGCATTTTGCAAGGTGTTAAGTTGTCGCGCGCGACTGGCGACCCTATTTCTTTTGTGTAGCCAAAAGAAATAGGGGAAAGAAAAGGCTACCCCGCTGCCGCTTTATCCTTCGGTCTTAGCGCCGCATCTGCGTGGCGACTGCGGAACTCGTGCTTTCAGCACTCAAACAGTCCTTGCCGCCTGCCATCTGCCGCTCAAGCCTCAGGCGCGGCAAGCCAGTATTTGGCTTCCCCAATTTGCTAAGCCACTAAAGTGGCAAGCAAAGTGTGA
>JAYVSZ010000004.1:0-2581 GCA_043774925.1 Methylophilaceae bacterium
CATGAAGATATCAAGATTTACCGACAGTCAGATTATGCAAATTTTAAAACAAGCAGAAGCTGGCATTTCAGCACCAGCGCTATGTAGAGAGCATGGCATAATTAAATGACTCGCCTTGCAAAGCTGGTAGCAATGGGCTGACAGCTTGCGTTTGGCCTCATTTACGTCAATATATAGAAATTTGGTCAATGATAAAATGCGTGCTAGCACGTACTTGTATGCTGATGCCTAACTGCTAAACTATGTTTACTATCACTGGCGGTTTATGGCGCATACTAAATGTTAATTAATTAGAATAATGGAGCTCACTATGGACGACCGCATTCAGCAACTGTTAAATCAAATGACAGCGCTTGAAAATGAGCTACGCACCGTGCTTAGCGAGTAGCAGTCCAATATATATTTTCAAATTAAAGGCAAGCGCGTCGAGTTTGAAAAATCCATTAAACAAACGCACCGTAAACTTAAAAAGAATTTCTTCCGTTGGCTGGTTACCGATAGGCCGCAAAACCTGATTACTGGGCCGATTATTTACTCAATGATTATTCCATTGCTGGTGACCGATTTATTCATTACCTTTTTTCAGCTGACTTGCTTTCCCATTTACGGCATTAAAAAGGTACGCCATGCCGATTACATTATTTCTGATCGACAAAATCTGCAATACCTTAATTTTATTGAAAAATTTCACTGTACTTATTGCGCTTACGGCACTAGTATGATTGCCTATATTAGCGAAATTGTTGGGCGCACAGAGCAATATTTTTGCCCGATTAAATATGCCAGAAAAGTGTTAGGTACACATGCGCGCTATGCGCTTTTTTTAGATTTTGGCATAGCCGAGAACTACAGAGCCAAACTTGAGGAACACCGAGTATCACTCAATAATGAAGCTAAAAAAGGAGAAATTAGAATGAAACTCACATTTTTAGGCGCAACAGGCACGGTGACGGGCTCTAAATATCTACTCACTATTGAGACAAAAAATGGTGGCGAAAAGCGCATTATGATTGACTGCGGGCTGTTTCAAGGCCTTAAGCAGTTGCGCTTGAGAAACTGGGCTGCACTGCCAATCGACCCAAAACAGGTGCATGCAGTGGTGCTCACCCATGCCCACATTGATCACTCTGGCTACCTGCCACTGTTTGTTAAAAATGGCTTTTCTGGCAAGGTGTATTGCACTGAAGCTACCCGTGATTTATGCGAAGTGTTGTTGTTAGATTCTGCCCATTTGCAAGAAGAAGAAGCAAAATATGCTAATAAAGGTGGCTTTTCTAAACACAACGCTGCCCTACCGTTATATACGCAAGAAGACGCACAAAATGCACTCGCGCTATTTACGCACGTGGCTTATGAGCAAGATGTGGATTTAGGCGATGGATTAAGCATAAGGCTTTCCCCCAGTGGCCATATTCTCGGCTCGGCGTTTGTGCACATTCATGATAGTAAAACGTCCATCCTTTTCTCGGGCGACATTGGCCGACCCCATGACATTTTGATGAAAGCGCCCGTGCGCATCAAACAATCGGATTATTTAGTGCTGGAATCTACTTACGGTAATCGCTTGCACGACCAAAATGATCCAAAAATTAAGCTAGCCGAAATTATCAATCAAACCGTTAATCGTAAAGGCGTTGTGCTGATTCCCGTATTCGCGGTCGGCCGTGCGCAAGAGCTGCTGTACTACATTCACCTGCTTAAATCTTCTGGCGCAATTGCTAATAGCACTCCTGTTTACCTGAATAGCCCAATGGCGGTGGATGCCACTGCGATTTTTAATCACTATCGTAGCGAACACCGATTAACGCCTGAACAAAGCCATGCGCTTTGCCACACCGCGCACATGGTCAATGGCATTGAAGAATCCAAACGCTTGAATGAAACCAAAGGCCCAATGATTATCCTCTCCGCAAGCGGCATGGCCACAGGCGGGCGTGTAGTGCATCATTTAAAAACCTTCGCACCAGACCCCAAAAACACCATTCTATTTGTAGGCTTTCAAGCCGCAGGCACCCGTGGCGCAGCCATGCTAGCTGGCGCTGAAAGCATTAAAATTCACGGCCAATATGTGCCAGTACGCGCCAACGTTGAGTACTTGCCTAACCTATCTGCACACGCGGATTTTGCTGAGATTATTGCTTGGCTAGGCGGCTTTGAGAGCGCACCTAAAAAGACCTTTATTACGCACGGAGAACCAGTAGCCGCCGATGCCATGCGCCTGCATATTGAGGAAGAATTGCACTGGAAAACGATTGTGCCAGATTATCTTGAAACGGTGACGTTGGATTAAGCAGGCTTTATCACACAGGAGTTCATTGATATTTAAATAGCTAACTTTTATCGTGAGCGTCCGCTTTAGTTGTATTTAACAATATGAAATGTCCAGCAAATTCAGACCCTAAGCGGTCACTGAGAATTGTCTATCGAATAGGATAATTACCAGTAATCTTTATAAGTTCAGCATTCGCTTTGATTTAAGCATAATCTGCAATGATACTTAAAACATCGTCCAAAAATTTTGCTTCATAAGTAATAGTTCCTGTTCTTAAATACGATGGTACAAATTCTTGGAATTCAGCTT
>JAYVSZ010000005.1:0-19777 GCA_043774925.1 Methylophilaceae bacterium
TCGACATCGGTGTCAGTGAGCGTGCCAGTGGCCGTCGGTGTGCCAGTGATGGCGTTCGCCACCCCGCTCGCTTCAGTGACAGCGCCCGTGCTGCTGCCAATAATGACTGCCGCATCGTTGGTGCCAGTCACATTTATAGTAAGGGTTGTTACGCTTGTATTGCCTACACTATCTGTAACGGTGTAACTAAATACATCTGTTGCACTTGCAGCCTGAGCAAGTGCTTGGGTTGTGGCCTTAGTGTTATCTAAATTGTAGGTGTAGCTACCATCTGAATTAACTACAATCGTGCCGTATGTGCCTGTAAGTAATATGCCCACATTACCTGCCGCTCCATTCACTGCAAAAACATTAATCGTATGCGCATCAGAGTCATTAGTGAGCACATTACCAACAGCAGTGGGTGTTCCTGCAAATGGCAGACCACTAGAATCAACTCCAGACTCTACTACGCTTCCAGAATCTGCTACAGCTGATGGTGATATAGTATCTAGCGTAATTGGGAATGGCGCACTCACCGCCCCTGACAACCCTGACCCACTCGCAAGCAACACTGCGGTTACATTATAGTTGCCATCCACTGCAGGCAGTTGTGCTGCACTGAAAGGCACACTAACAGTGCCTGCCGTAATATTTGCTAGTGTTAAAACGATATCCACATTTACACCGTTGATAGAAACACGCAAAGTGTCGCCAACAGCTACGTTGCCAGCACCAGATTGTGCGGCTGAAATGTCTACAATGACATTAGTGCCGTTGCTCGCTTCTGTCGCATTAATACCCCCACCTGCGTTTTCTGGTACGTCGCTAATAATTGGGGATGTGAGTGCAGTGTTGGTTAAGATTAAGTTGAAAGGAGAACTTGGCGCACTGGTGTTACCGGCAACATCGGTAATCGTGGCAATCACTGGGTGTGAGCCTGTGTTACCCAGTGCATCTAAGGTGGTTTTAGAGACGGTAATGGATATAGTAGTGCCAATATCGGCAAGCAAAACAGTATGGTTAACTAATTGCCCATCTATATTCAATGTCAGTACATCGCCTGCTTTAGCATCTGCTGGTACGCTAATCTGGACAGGTGTGCCATCTGCTTGTTCAGCCAAGGTCACACCACCACCGCTATTTTCTGGGATAGCGGTAATAATCGGTGCGGTCGGTGCTGCCGTGTCAATCACAATCGCTAAGCCAGTCGATAGCGCTGAGGGGTTGCCAGCTAAGTCAGTCACTGTGTAGGTGACGGTGTGTGGGCCGTCGGTCAGTGGGCTGGTTGGGGTGAGGATGCCGCCCACTAAGGTGGCAGGCGTTAAGACGCCGTCAATGTAGAGGCTGGCGGTGAAGCCAGCGGGCACCACGACGGTGAAGTCAGGGGTGGGGTCATTGGTGTTGTTGTCGATGTTGCTGCTGCCACTGTCAGTGGCTGCCGTCATGTCAGGCGCGGTCGGTGCGGTCGGTGCGGCAGGTGGTGTAGGAATAGTGGGGTTGGTGGGTACGTTTGAAGGCGGAACGGGTTGCCCATACTCATTATCAAAACGGCGATCAATTTCATTGTTGCTGCGACTTTCAAATGGGTCACGATCAGATTTGTATGCAAAGCCAAAGCGGTTAAGATCTTCGTCGATACGGCTAAGATTAACCGTGCTGCTAACGCCATCGCCAGAAGAGACATCGCGCTCTTGTTGCAGCGGATCATTATCACCGTACTCACGGCTGGCCACATCGTAGTTGTAGTCAAACTGGTCTAAAACATCATTTAGACGCAGTAAATCAACAAAACTGTGACCTTCGTGAATAATGTCGCTGCCGGCCGCTTGGCGCGCGTTGGCTAAAGACTGAATGATGTCGTCAATGCTGTCGCCAGATTGAATGGCTTGAATGACTGTTTGAATGCTCTCCTGCGTGACGGCGTTGTCGTTGGGGTCAATCAGGTCGTAGAGAATGGCGTCACTCAGCTCTTGCGTAAAAGTGACCGTTTGTTGCGAGGCAATTTGCACACGGCTGCCGTTGGCAAGCTCCAGCTCAACCAGCGTGCCTTTTGGCGCGATAATGGTATCACCGGGCTGAATGTTATCCCCCAGCGCCAACGCGTGTTGTGCGCCCGTTGCGTCTACCACAATTGCTTGACCAGTTAATAAAACGACTTTGCCGACTAATGCCATGTTGTGCTCACTTTTTTCAAAAAAATTGCGTTTAAGTAACGCGTTTACTTTTAGTAGTGATGCGATTAGACGCTTATTTTGGCAAGAAAAACATTGTACTAAAGGACAATACGGGTAAAGCAGTATGGCTGCGAGCCAATATCCATGAGGCTCACAGAGATGGTGCTAATTCTTCTTATTGAGAATTAGTGCGAGGTGAAGTCTATCTTTTACGCCAAGGCGCGCGAATGTAGACGAAAGATGCGCTTTTACTGTACGCTCGGTAATGTTTAAAATGCGCGCAATTTCCTTATTACTCAAGCCTTTAGCCGCTTCCAGCGCCACTTGTTTTTCGCGCTTAGAGAGCGCGCTTAAATGCTGCTCGACTTGCTGCGCTTGGTTGCCCGCCAAATTGGTAGAAACTTCAATCAGGCGCTTGAGTAAATCTTGTCCCAGCCACACGCCACCATTGGTGATAACGGTTTTAATTTCGGCAAGCACTTTGGATGGGCTGTAAGCATGTGAATACGCAACCACGCCCAAGCTCAAGCAGTAGAGCGCTTCTGCTTGATTTGGTGCATTAGCCAGCACTACAATTTTTGCATTTTTGTAATGTTTTTGAATGAGTGAAATGCTGTTGGTCAGCCATTGTTGGCGGTCTTCGTTCATGTGTAGCCAAAACACAATAGCTTCCTCTTTTTGCGTTTTTTTTGGTTTGGCGTTAACCACACCGCTAATTTTGGCTTTTGGAAACGCTTGCACCCAGCTCACCAAGCCAGCCTCGAGCGGCGAAATAAAAGTATCTTGCATGATTATCTCTCGCTAAAGGCGTAAGATTTGGCTTTGAGCACAGGTTTCAGCAAGTAAGAAAGGATGGTTTTTTTGCCCGTCAAAATATCCACCTGCGCCACCATGCCAGGGATAATCGGCAAGCCTTGGCCAAGGCTGGTTTTAAGTGTGTGCACGCGCACCAAGTAATAGGCATTGCCCTTTTCATCCACTATCGAATCGGGCGCAATGCTATCTACAACCGCATCTAAAGTGCCGTAAATGGTGTAATCATAGGCAGTTAATTTGACCACTGCGGGCTGATTGGGGCGCAAAAACGCGATGTCTTTAATTTGCACTTTGGTTTCAATCACCAGCGCGTCGTCAGTTGGCACCACTTCAAGCACCTCTTTACCAGGCTGAATCACGCCGCCAACGGTGTTGGAGAATAAGCGACTCACTTTGCCGTTGACGGGCGATGTGAGCGTGGACTGCTTCACTTTGTCGCTCAAAGTGACGCTCGTTTCGCTGATGCTATTGAGCTTGGCCGTGGTATCGTTCAGCTCTGTTCTCACTTTGCTGCGAAAACTCTGTTCGGCTTCCCCCACTTTTCGCTTGGCTTCAGAGATGCTCACCTGAATGCGGCTAATTTGCGCTTTCGCTTGGTCAATTTCGCCTTTCGCTCGCGTCACTTCGCGCTCTAATTTTAAAATATCAATTTCTGAAACCGCGCCACTGGACAATAATGGCTTGTTTGCTGCAAGCTCTTTGCTGGCAGATTCGTAAGTTTTTTCTGCTAATTCTTTTTTAAATTGCACTTCTACCTGTTCTTTTTGGCGCTGCTCCATTTGGTCGCGCAAGATATTTTGAGAAGAATCGAGCTCCTCGCGACTGGCGTTATACAGCGCCAATTCTTGCTCATAAACTTGCGAATTATCTTTTTTAACTTCAGGCGGCGGGTTAAACGCGCCACCTTCTGCCAGCGCTTTTAAGCGCGACTGCTTGGCAAGTAAAGCCAAATATTGCGATTGATTTTCGCGCAAAGACGACTTAGCGCGCGTTTCGTCGATTTTTATCAGCGGCGTGCCGACTTTAACAATATCGCCTTCTTTCACTAGAATTGCCGACACAATACCGCCATCTAATGATTGAATGACTTGCACTTGGCGCGATGGAATCACTCGACCCTCGCCGCGCGTGACTTCGTCCACTTTGGCAAACCACGCCCACACTAGCGCCACCAACATAATGCCCAAAATAGTGTAGAGCAGTTTTTTGGCCTTCAGCGGTGCCTGTTCTAGTATCGCCAAATCAGCTTCTTCGTCCCAGTTCAAATCATCGCGACTTTCCGTTGGCACCGCGCGGTCCACCATCCAATAAATGGGCTTAGTCAGCCACGACTGCCCTTTCAGAAAGCTATTTAACGCGCCAAATTTTTTAAATAAACCTTCGCTCATATTCTATAGCGCCTTCGTTATTTTTCCAGCGCGCAGCGCTTCAATGACTTGTTCTTTAGGGCCATCGGCCACCACGCGGCCAGAATCAATGACGATAATGCGATTAATCAAATCATATAAACCCGTACGGTGCGAAATGAGTACCATCGTTTTGTCGGCAGAAGCTTCCTTTAAGCGCATCTTTACCAAATCTTCGCCCGAGTGATCCATCGAACTTGTCGGTTCATCCAGCAAGAAAATCGCCGGGTTATTCACCATGGCGCGCGCAATGCCAACGCCCTGCCGCTGCCCGCCAGAGAGCGTTTCGCCGCGCTCGCCCACCAGCAAATCAAACCCTTTTGGGTGTGCGTTAATAAATTCATCTATGCCGCCCGCATGCGCCGCAGCCAATACGGTGGCGTCATCTGCGTGTGGCGAAGTCACCGTCAAGTTTTCGCGCATGGTCCCGTAAAACAAATGCGTATCTTGCTGTACATAACCAATGCAACGGCGCAGCTCGGCAGGGTCAATTTGGCGCGCATCAATGCCATCAATCAAAATCGCACCATTTGTCGGCTGATATAGCCCAAGAATGAGTTTTTGCACCGTGCTTTTGCCCGAGCCCATACGCCCAAGCAGCGCCACATGTTCGCCCGCCTTGATTTTAAAAGAAATGTTGGAAAGCGCGCTTTCTTCGGCACCAGGATACTGAAAACTCACCTCTCTAAATTCAATATCGCCACGAAACGCTGGGCGCGATAAAAAATTAGAATCAAGTGGTCGCTCAATCGGCCGATGCATAATTTCATCCAGCGAAGTGAGCGAGGTAGAAGCGGTGTGATATTGCGTGAGCAAACCGGCCATTTGTGAAATAGGCGCTAAGGCGCGCCCAGCCAGCATGGTGCTGGCAATGAGGCCGCCCATGGTTAACTCGCCATTCGTCACCAAATACACACCGAGCAGCACCAAGCTCACTGTAATCAACTGCTGAATCGCATTTGAGCCATTATTAATCGACGATGAAAGTAGGCGTAATTTACTGCCAACTTCGGTCAGATACGATGCGCTATGCTCCCATTTGCGCTGCATATTGCCTTCCATGCCCAGCGCTTTAATGGTTTCCAAGCCGACCAAACTCTCAATTAATGTCGCGTTGCGAATACCAGAAGCGCGGTACATCGTCTCAGAAAGTTCGTGCATTTTGGTCTGCACGCTAAATGCATACACCAGCATAATCATCGCACCCACAATTACTGGCACCACCATTGGTAAGGAAATCCACGCCATGACCGCAACAAAAATCAGCCCGAATGGCACGTCGATTAAGGTGGTGATAGTGGCGGACGTAATAAAATCGCGCACCGACTCGAACGAGCGTAAATTGCTAGCAAAAGAGCCGACGGAACTTGGTTTGTTTTCTAAGCGCAGTCCTAATACTTGCTCCATGATGCGCGCGCTAAGCTTAATATCGATGCGGGTGCTGGCCCAATCGAGAAAATAGCCACGCATGGTGCGCAAAATCAAATCGCCAAACACAATCACAGCCACACCAATGGAAAGCACCCACAACGTTTCGATGGATTTATTGGGGACGACTCTGTCATACACGTTCATGGTGAACATCGGCATGGCCAGCGCAAACATGTTGACCACAAACGCGGCGACCATGATGTCACGATAAATGCGCTTATTTTCTGCCAGTGTGCCCCAGAACCAATGTTTTAGACGCACCTTGCCGACTGCGGGAGAACGGTTATCGAAAATAAATTTTGGTTTTGTGACGATGAAATAGCCAGTGTAGCGTGTCAAAATCTCTTCTAGAGGCACCACCAGCTCGGCATCGCCCAGCTCAGGGTAAATCACACGCGCCGTTTTGGTTTTGGCATCCACGCCCGTCAGTACGCAAGCGTCTTCATCTTTTAGCAACAAAGTGACGGGTAAAAATTCAGCACGGATTTGGTTAAGCGGACGTTTTAAGGTGGTAACAGATAAATTAATACGCTCCGCCGCGCGTTTAAAAAGCGCTGGCGTCATTTTGCCGTTACGCAATGGCAAGCCCGCCACCAGCGCATCGCGTGTGGTCACTAGCTGGTGCACGCGGCACGCCAACATTAAACAACTCAGCAAAGAGTCACTCATGCCCGCCTGATTTTGTGTTTGCTCGTCTAAGCTCATGCTCGTGTAATCATTTTTTCAGAAGCTAGTTTGTTATTAGTTGCTTCAAACTGTTAAATTTGTCATTTAAAGTAATGTATCAACATTTAAGCAATACTACAATTGTAGCCGCATATAGAATGATGTATGTAAACAATATTTAAGCAGCGCTCGCGCCATTTTTGGCAAAAAGCAACAATTTCAGGAAATTGGAGAAGGTTTTGGAGGCGCGTGGCGGAGTCGAACCGCCCTAAACGGCTTTGCAGGCCGCGGCATAACCGCTTTGCTAACGCGCCTTTGATACAATTTTAAAGTAAAACGCCAAAAGTAAAACGGAGAGTTCAGCATGCGCTAAAATCCCCGTTTTTTTAATACTGGAGCGGGAGACGAGTCTCGAACTCGCGACCTCAACCTTGGCAAGGTTGCGCTCTACCAACTGAGCTACTCCCGCGTTTTTTCATTTTCGACTGTGTCGTAAAGAAGCCAGCATTCTAGCGATTTTTGAGCGGGTGTCAAGGCAGAATGCGCAGTTTATGTGGTTTTATCTGCGATTTATTTTATTGCAATCATTTGTTAATAGCCTCTTTAATCACTGGCCATGCCGCTTTTAGATAATAAACCATTGATACCAATGTTAAAAATGCCGCAACCACAATTAACACATGGCCAACCACCTTGGTGTTAAAGCTAGCAATGTTATCGTAATAAAGCAGTAGCCATATAGCCAGCATTTGTGCAGCGGTTTTGATTTTGCCTATCATCGCCACGGCTACATTGCTGCTTTTACCTATGCTCGCCATCCATTCCCGCAGCGCACTAATCACAATTTCACGCCCAACGATAATCAATGAAACGATTGCGCCAACACGACCAAACTCTACCAGTACAATTAATGCGGCTGCCACCATCAGCTTATCTGCCACGGGATCTAAAAATGCGCCAAAGCTAGAGCTTTGATTAAACTTGCGCGCCCACCAGCCGTCCAACCAATCGGTGAATGAAGCCACCGCAAATACCGCTGCTGCTGCCACATTTAAGGTGTGCGTGGGATGCGCGCCTAAGGCATATAAATTATGCGGCAAATAAAAAATGCCGACAAAAATAGGAATGAGCGCGATGCGCAGCACGGTTAAAATATTGGGTACATTCCACAACATATTTAGAATCTTTAATGTAGCTGTTCGTAAATGGTTTGCGCGAGACTTTGACTAATGCCATCGACTAGCGCGATTTCGTCTATGCTAGCACTTTTCACGCCATCCAGGCCACCAAAGCGCGTTAAAAGCGCTTTTCGGCGCTTGGCGCCGACGCCTGTGATTTCTTCCAAGCTCGAGGTAATACGTGCTTTAGCACGTTTGGCGCGATGCCCTGTGATGGCGAAGCGATGTGATTCATCGCGAATTTGTTGTAGCAAATGTAGGCCTTTATTATCTTTTTCTAAGTTGAGCATTTCGCCAGTATCTCCAAAAATCATGGTTTCTAAGCCTGGCCTGCGCTCCTCACCTTTGGCAATGCCAACGAGCAAAATATCTTCTAAACCGACTTCTTGCATCACCTCAATCGCCACGCCAAGCTGGCCTTTGCCGCCATCGATAAAAATTAAATCGGGTCTTTTCCCCTCACCCGCCGCCACTTTTTTATAGCGCCGCGTCAGCACGTCGCGCATGGCCGCGTAATCGTCGCCTGGCGTAATACCCGTGATGTTATAGCGCCGATATTCGCTATTTTGCAAATTACCTTTGTCGAACACCACGCAGCTTGCCACCGTTGCCTCGCCCATGGTGTGGCTAATGTCAAAACATTCAATTCGCTCAACGGTTTCTGGCAAATGCAATGCCTCGCGCAGCGCCAGCAGCCGTGTCTCTTGGTTGCTGCTTTCTAACGTTCGCTGCCCAAGCGCCAGCTCGGCATTGGTTTGCGCCATTTTCAGCCACACTTTTTTATCGCCAATGGTATTGGTTTGAATTTTAACTTTGCGGCTTGCTTGTTCCGAGAGCGCTTGCTCAAAATCTTTAGTTTCAAACGTCACGCCGCATACAATCAGCGGCGGCGTATTTTGCGGCGTGTAATGTTGGGTGAGAAAAGCCTCAACAGTCTCGGTCAACTCTGCATCTTGGCTATTTTTAGGAAAGTAGCTTTTATCGCCCAAATGCCGCCCGCCGCGTATCATCACTAAATTAATGCAATGCCCGCCGTTATTGCCTGCTAGGGCGATTATATCTGCATCATTCACACTAAAATCACTCACAAATTGCTTGGCTTGCACTTGGCGTAGCGCCTGCATGCGGTCACGAAACACCACCGCCATTTCATATTCTTGATTAGCTGCTGCCGTGTTCATTTTATCGCCCAGCGCGTTCATTACTTCGTTGGTTTTGCCATTTAAAAATAGCGCCGCCATATTAACGTCATTGGCATAATTTTCAGGCGTGATAAAGTCTACACAAGGTGCGGTACAACGCGCGATCTGGTACTGCAAACACGGTCGCGAGCGGTTAGCAAACACCGTATTTTCGCAAGTGCGCAGCTTAAATACTTTTTGTAGCAGCTGAATGCTCTCGCGCACCGCAACTGAGTTCGGAAACGGCCCAAAATATTGGCTGCCTTTGCGTTGCGCGCCGCGATGAAACGCTAGCCTTGGAAATTTATCGCCAGTGAGCGTGATGTAGGGATACGATTTATCATCGCGAAACAACACGTTGTAGCGCGGCATCATGCTTTTAATCAGATTGTTTTCCAGCAACAGCGCCTCGGCTTCGCTGTGCGTCACCGTCGTCTCGATTTTCACAATCTGCGAGACCATCATTTTGGTGCGTGGGCTAGGCAGATTTTTGTTGAAATAGCTAGAAACGCGCTTTTTGATGTCCTTCGCCTTACCCACGTAAATCACCACGTCTTCCGCATTTATCATGCGATATACACCTGGCAGATTCGGCAAATTTTTTAGAATAGGCTTGGGATCGAACATGGCGTGATTTTAACACCTCACACGTCATCCTATGCTTGCTTATTGTTCATCACAAACTCAACGTTGGCAATTATCTGCTGAGCAGAACAGTTCAACGCCTTGGCCAGCTTAAAAATACTGGTAAGTGATGGCTGCTGTTGCCCTAGCTCAAGGATGCTGATGTAAGTTCTGCGCAAGCCAGCTTCCAGCCCAAGCTGCTCTTGCGTTAAACCGGCTTCCTGCCGCATCGTGCGCAATACCTTTCCAAAAGCTAAAGCAGCGTCCAAAAAATTCCTCCTACGTTTGGAGGAATTGTCGCTTCATGGTATGTTACTGTCTTCCCACAACTATAGGAATATAGAATAGTATTACCGAGATAATGAATATCCCAACTTCACATAAAAAGCGGCTTAACGGCTTTACGCTCGTTGAAATGGCAATCGTTTTGGTGATTGCTGGGCTTGTTTTGAGCGCTGTGATGAGCATGGGGAATGCACTAATTTCACAATCAAGAATCTCTGCCACCAAAACCAAACAAGAAGCGATTAAAACAGCACTTATCAGTTATATCGCACGCAATAATCGCATGCCCTGCCCTGCTGTGCCAAACATTGCGCCGTCCACGCCTTTAGCGCCGACTACTGGTTATGGTGTGGAGGCGTTGGTGGCTGGGGATTGTACTGGTGTACCAAATAGTGGTGAGCCTGTAGGTGACGCTAAAAGAGTTGTGGTTGGCATAGTGCCTTGGATAACGCTTGGGCTTTCTGATGATGCTGGTCAAGATGGCTATTACAATCGCTTCAGTTATGCAGTCACATCTAATGCCACCAGCCTGAATAAAGTGACAATTGCAGGCATGGTGGGCAATATCACTATCCATACTGCTAGTCCTATTGTTTTAGCGCAGCCACCTAACCCACTTAGCAATCAGTCCAACGATTGTTCTAATGGCGCAGCTTACAATCCATGTTCAATTGTGGCGGTCATTATTTCACACGGTGCTAATGCTAATGGTGCATACACAAAATCTGGCAATCAAGTGCCATTTCCATTGGGTGCGGATGAACTAGAAAACACAAACATAGACCCAGCCTTCGTGCAAAAAGATTTTGCAGTAGATAAAGATAATCCATTCGACGATGTTTTACTCACACTTAATGCAAGCGACTTACTCTCACCGTTGACCTTAAACGGCTCGCTTAAAGACTATAACGCAGTGCTTACTAATGATTTTGCGAATATTACGGCAGCCATAACAGCTAACGCAATACGCGCCCATATTATTAGTGGCACAGGCACTCCGTTTGTGTTGACTGCGCCTGCGATGACCGTTAATGACCCATGGGGCAATCCTATTGTAGTAAGCGTTCCAACTCCACCACCTGCCAATGAAATTACCAATACCAGCATTGCCACCAATCCAGCTTTTACGCTAACGTCAAGAGGCGCTGATGGCGCAATAAGCGGTGATGACATACAAGTAATAATTCCAATTAGCCAGCTATACAATCAATTTACCAACGCAGGCTGGTAAAAACTCAATAAAATTAGGACTAAAAATGAATAAATCTAAGGCAGTAAAGAAACTAATTTTATCCAGTCCATTAATACCGCCTATATTTTGTGTGCTGATGTTTATCGGCATACTCTCACCCGTTACGTGGAGCGTAAAAAACTATTTGCCAGTTGTGTTTATGGTTGCCATAGGCATCAGTGTTGTTTCTGCGTACTGTATTACTTCGTTTCTTGAAGATTTTAGAAATAAATAACTTCTATTTTTTAAGGCTATACACCTAAACGCCTCAATGGGGTTTTTACCAATTCGACTGCAACCTAATATCCATGAGGCTTTTCAGCCTGTTTATTTTAAAAAAATCCACTCCGTCATACTGGCGAAGGCCAGAATGACGATGCAAAAGCCTCACGCCAACAAATATTCAACCAAGCAAACTACCGCCTATCGCCCAATTTCATCTGTATCAATCTCAGCAGGCGTGTTTGGCACTGCATCTAAAAAAGCCTCAAAATCGCCACGCTTTGCTTGGGCAGCCTCAGATTTTAAATAGTTAAGCGTGAGTACGCTGGCCATTTTTTCGGCCACTGCGCTGGCAATAAACTGGTTGGCAGAAACACCTTCGCGCTCGGCCAAAGCTTTTAGGTTTTGGTGTAATGATTCTGGTATGCGAATGGTTAAAGCGCTCATGGTTTGCTCCTTAATAACTTTAAAAAATCGGCAGGGGTAATGGCAACTACATCAAACTTTAGGTTCTGAAAATCACGTATATTATGTGTAACAATATAGCTTGCTTGTGCCGCCACTGCTAGCTCTAGCACCATGTCATCATTTGGGTCGCGCAGTTGTGGCCGCCATAAATAATAAATATCTTGCAAGTGTGCAACCGATGCTAAATAACGCAAAAAAGCCAAAGCATTTTCTGCTTGTTGGTTAGGTGGTAAATGTTCTGTGCGTGTAAGTACTGCTTGCCATTCCACATATAGCGCCACAGATAAACAAATTTGAAATTGTGCACTTGGTAACAATGTAAGCAGCGCATAACTTGCGCCTTGTTTTGAGCGCGTAGCTGCAACAAGTAAAGATGTATCAAAAACAACTCTCATGGTTATATCAGTATAACCATTTTTTAGAGAAACTCAAGCAATCTAGCTTGTTATTTGACGCCAACAAGCGGCAGCCTCATTGTGCGTCACCGTCGTCTCGATTTTCACAATTTGCGACACCATCATTTTGGTGCGCGGACTAGGCAGGTTTTTGTTGAAATAGCTTGAAACGCGCTTTTTGATGTCTTTCGCCTTGCCCACATAAATCAAGGTTTCTTCCGCGTTTATCATGCGATACACGCCAGGCAAATTAGGCAATTTTTTTAAAATAGGTTTGAAATCGAACATATGATTAGCATAGCGCAAGCGGGCAAAAACATGTTGAATTAGCCATTAAATTGACACAATTTAGAGTAAAATAAAGGCATTCACTTATGCAAATCGAAAGCCTACAATGAAATCCGTTCCGCCAAATCTCGCTTGGTTAAATCTGCCCAATTTGCCTGCGCCGCTCAAAGCGCTGTTTGCAGGCTATTTACTCGTTATCGGCGTTGGTCTGTGCATGGCAGGCTTGCAGATTATGCTCACGCATGGCATGGCTGATGGCAAATGGGGCTTATCAGTGAATGATATTGTGTACAGCTATTATGGCGACCGCAACCACAGTAAGCTAGAAAGCATGCTAAACGGCCAAATGAAAGGCATGGCGCCAGATAATGTGCGTGCAGATATTATTGCTTGGGTGCATAAAGGTGCGCCAAAAGGCGATTGGGATAAACATTTTAAAGACGTTTTTGAACAACATTGCGTGGCTTGCCACAGCGTTGTCCCCAATATTCCCAATTATAAAAACTTTGAAGAAGTTCAGAAGGTAGCGGCTACCAGCCAAGGCGCGACTATTGAGAGTCTAACGCGTGTTTCACACATCCACCTGTTCGGCATCAGTTTCATTTTCTTCTTTATGGGCTTGATTTTCAGCTTCGCGGTGGGCGTGCCGAAAAAACTCAAAATCATAGCCATCGCCTTCCCGTTCGGCTTTTTAATTGTGGATGTAGCCTCTTGGTGGCTCACCAAGCTAAGCCCTAATTTTGCTTACTTCACCATCATTGGCGGCATTGGCTACAGCCTCGCCTCCACCTATATGTGGTGCACCAGCATGTACCAAATGTTCATACTAAGCCGCAACGGCAAGGTGTATGGTAACGCTTGGGAGCAAGATTTATAGCAGCAAGTTCTTTAAGCAATCTGACTAAAAGCATATGCTCTGCGAGCCGCATAGATATTGGCTCGCAGAGTATGTGCTAATATGGCCTAAATTACATCACCCTAGCAACTCACCCGCAATCGCCCAATCTTCATAAGCGACTTCCTCAAACACAATGTAGGTGTAGCTGGGCGGCTTGTGCGCGTGTTTTTGCATGGTTTCGGTGATTTCTTTAGCGATTGCTTTCTTTTGCTCTTTGGTCACCGAGCCAGCAAGTTTAACGTTAATAAATGGCATGTTTATCTCCTTAACTCATGTTGAATAAATCTAAAAGCCTGATAAAACTTTACCTCATTCAGCCGCATGGTTTATGTGTTGTAGCGGCTACAATGGTAACTATCCACCAAAATTAAACCGTTGGGAAGTGCGCCCGCGCAGCATGGTTAAATTTATTACTGACCTCTCTCAAAAAAAACCATGTGTAACGTGCTTAAACCCATTGATTTACAAACATGGCTAACCTGTTGATTTACCTACTTGACTTTGCATTAACTCATTGAATAAATGTGGTTTTTTATAGCTGACCTGTTATCTATTTCTCTCTACTTTAGATAATTGCGCTACCCACGCCTCGCGCGTGCGCGCGTACTGGTGTATAAATTCATGCAAAGCGGGTGAGAATGGAAACGCTATACACAGGATAGCGTTTGTATGTTTTTGAGGTAAATTCGCTATATAGCGTTTTTAACGTACAAAGCTGCCTTTGCCTTTGCTGCGCTTAATGTCCACAAAATGTTTAATCGGTTTTGTCTTGGCTGGTGACGATATTCCCAGTAGCTGCGCGTATGGCATCGGGTCTTTGTGAACGTCATCTCGCACGCACGGCCAAACGCTCGATTTAAGCACGCTATCACTTTGCAGGCGCGTTAAAACTTGTCGTTCGATACTTTGCTTGTCTTTTGCGTTTAAACGCTTCTTAGCGGCTCTAGCAAGTCCGTAACGGCAAGCTATCTCGCTGTAAAACAAGTTAATCAGGCGTATTAAATTGCCTTTGCCACCAATTAGCTTGTTGCCCTGCATTTTGCCATCCATTAAGGGCAAGATTAGGGCATGGGCGTGCGGTGCGCTTTCGTCTAGGTGAACATCAAAACTTAGCAACTCACCCGCAAAGGTTTTGTTTAACCATTGCAGGCAATCAGCAAAAAATGGCTTGGTATCTTGGCTATGGCGGTCAATCGGCAAGCTGAACAACACCTCAACCGCCATCACGCCATTTTTACGGGGCGTATCAATGCCTGCCTTCACCATTTGCACCTTTGCGTGGGTTGCAATCACTTCGGGCGCGCTGTCACCAGTCAACGAGTAGTTAAGCGGTGTTCTAGCTACATCTATGTGCGTACCCGCGCCACGCGCGGCTTGCAGCGTGCGCTTGTTATGCTTTAACGCTTCTAAAACACCACTTTTACCTTTGATTGACCCCAGCCGAATTAAATGGCTTGCGGCCATCGTTTAACTGGTCTGCAACTGCGATAGAAAGTTAATCACACCCAATAGCTCGTTTTCGGTCATCAAGTGCAAATCATGGGCAATTGCATGGCTGTTAAGCTTCACGCAAAGCGCATAGGCGCGTTTAAATAGTTCAAGCCAAGTCATGCCGCCACCTCACTTGTTTTCTCGCTCACAAGCACATATTTTGCAATGCCTGTATGTTTGCGCTTGGCTTCGGTGTAATCTGCCACATCCACTTTGTTAATGCTGTAACCGTAATTATGCCTAAGCTCAAAAATACGAGCGGCGGGCGCGAGAATATCCAGCTCGCTGCGCGCCTGCAAAGTGGTAATTGCGCCATGCGTTTTTAAGTAATCTAGTAAGCGTAAACGTTGATTATGGCTGGCATTATTGCTACTATCGCTTTGTGGTGTTTTGTAAGCGATTGGGGTGACAGCCCCTTTCGCTTTTGTTTTTTGTGTCGGCTTATTGTGCATGGTTAAGCCTCGACTTTCAAAGCGAGTGCTTTTTTGAGTTCGCCTACATTAAATGTGGTGCATCTTTCCGAAAGTTTGTAGGTATTTAACCGCTTGTCTTTCACCAGCCGCCAAATGGTTGCTTTCGAGCAGCCATAAAGACTTGTAACGGTATTGATTCGCACCATTGCGCTATCGGGTAGCTGGTCAAAGTCGCGTAATGCTGCGTTGATTGTATTTGATACTTGGTTCATTTTCATTCGTCCTAGTGATGTCAAAATAGACAAGGCGAATGTTAGTAATTTATTATCAGTATGTAAGGGTCAAGGGGTTCAATGGCAGCGACAAAAAAGGGTTCAACCCTTTCGCTAAGGCTTATAAACACTAGCTTTAAGGGTTAAGCCTGTTAAACATCTCTTCGCTTGCTAGGGTTATGGTCAGTAGGTTTAATGATGGTAAAAATTGCTTGTGCTATGTTATCGGAAACAGGCGGCGTAAAACTTTTACCCTCTTCCAAAATCCAATTTACAACCTCCACTTTTTTAGCATCTACACTCTTACGAGGTGAGAAAAAGTGCTGCAAAGCTTTAATTTGTAATTCATGTGGCTTTGTTACAATAAATGATTCACTACTTGCGTTTGATTTTTGTTTTGTACTTATTGCATCGCAAAGTTGAGGCATCATCTCTTTCAATTGAGCAGCGCTCGCTTCAGTAGTTGCTTTATACTCTGAATATTCAGTTTTCAATTCTTGATATTTCTCAAACCAATTTATTGCTGTACCTCCAATTTTTTCAACCTCCGCAACTAATTGCACTGGAACGACTAATTGCAACTCTTTTGCCCAGCCTAGAAAAATGGAAGGTAGCACTGGGTCATATAATTTTTTCCATCTGAGCGCCCTTAAAGCCAAATCGCGGCGCTTTGAATATTCATCGGCAAACCTAGGCACTATAATCGTTTCCATATCAAACCCCAATTGCCGTTCATTCAAAACTGGCTGAACCATATCCCAGTTTACAATTTTTGGGTTTTTGCCAAAAGATAAAGCAATTGCCTCGTCCAATGTCCAATCGGCCATTATACTCCAGTAGACAAAGTCAGCATCTGCTGAAGGTTGATTATAAAAACGCTGCCTTTCTTTTTGTTCATGACTTAGCCTAATGCGCTCCCGTGCTTTCGCAGTTTCTTGCTCGAGTAAGTCATTAAGTTTCACATCGGCTAACGCAAATAACTCGCCTTCATATGCCTTAACTTTGCTGATAAGTTCTCGATGTTGTTCATGATTAAAGTTAGAGTTTCCTCTCGACGTAAGCGGTGGCGGTGCTTTTGAGATATGCCCAAACTTCAGCCCCACCAAATAATCAACCTTACTTTTCTTTGAATTATTTATCACTATATACGCCCCTCACGCCCCTAATTGTAAGAAACCACACCAGCTAGGTTAGGGTTGCCTAGTTTTTCGCACCAGTTAATTAGGCTGGTGCTAGGTGCGGCTAAACAAAACGTTAAATACTTCTAATATCCACTACCGCCATTAACGTAATTCACGCAGCCCTCATTAAATGAGTCAGAGCTTCCATCGCAATCAGTTTCGCTACTAATGCTGTTATCCTGCGCCCACTCATAACCCGCTTGATGCCCTGAGCAATCGCCAGTGCAATTGCTAGTAGTCGCATCAACTTCTGCTTGTTGCGTTTCGTCAAGCTGGTCTTCGGTTAAATCTTCGGCGGGTATGTCATAGGTTTCTTGCGCTGTTTCGACTGTTGAAGCTGGGTAATTTTCAGAAAAAATTTCAGTTTTATCTGAACATGACGCTATAAGCCAAGCTAATGAAATTATGATTAACCAACGCATTTAAGCTGCCCTTGCTTGCAGCGGGTAATCTTGTATCAACACATTGGCGGGCAGATTTAGGCCTTCGGCTAAACGCCTTATCATGTCTAGCGATAACGGCCTCACGCGGTTGATAATGTCTGAAACGCGCCCACGCGCTCCGATGTACGGCTCTAAATCTTTGCGCGTTAAGCCACGCGCTTGCATAATGTATTGCAAAAATTCTATTGGGTCTGGCGCTGCAATTGAGTAGTGTTTTTGCTCGTACACTTCCACCAGCAAGCTAAGCACTTCAAGCTTATCCGCTTGTTTGCTGCCCGCTTCGGCTTGCCATAGTTGCTCAATCTCGCCAAGTGCGGCTTGATAATCTTGCTCGGTTTGTAGTGGTTTAATATCCATATTTTTACCTCTAAATGTTGCTTGCATCAATGCGGTTATATTCATCATGCGTGCCAACAAAGCGAATAAACATTAAGCCGCCCGTGTAACGCACCGCGACAACTAGGCGGTAATCGTTGCCTTTAATGTTAAACACCACGCGGTTGCCCTCTATAAAGCTGGCGTTACGGTGCGCTTGCTTAATATCAGCGGGCGTTTGCCAATTGGCGTGGTTTGCCTCTGCGTACCAATTGCGTAAGGGTGTTTCTGCTTGCGGGTGCTTTTGCCAAAACTCGCGCAAGGCTTTAACTGAAATAATACGCATGAATTAATATAGCATGTTACCGAATTGGTAGCAAATGATTTTATGCTTGTTTTAAAGGCACTATTTTTGCACCGTTGCGCATAATATCTAACTGGTCGCTCCACCATTGCGCCAATTCTTTACGCTCGCGGTCATAAGTAGCCTCATTGTAAACGGCTCTAATTTTGTTGGTGTCGCCATGCGATAGCGCCGTCTCGATGACATCCGCCCTAAATAAGCCGCTTTCATTTGCCTGTGTGCTAAAAAAGTGGCGGCAACCATGCGGTACTATGTGGTAATCGGCAAAGCAAAGCCTAAATGCTTTTCTAACCGTTGCCTCTGAAATGGGTTTTCTATCGAGCCGTGACGCGAAAACATACTCGCTATGCCCTGTGTATTGTTTTAGCTCTTTTAACACGCCTATGGCTTGCCTAGATAGCATAACGGTGTGCGGCTTTGTCATGTGTTTGCGTGTTTTGGATTGCTCTAGCGGAATTGTCCATACCGCTTTCTCTAAATCAAAATCCATCCATTTAGCGCAGCGCAGTTCACTCGGTCTTTGTGCAAAGCTAAGCATGAGGTAAACGCATGTTGAAACTTCAAAACTACCTGAGTAATCGGTCAGGTTGCGCAACAGTTTGCCAGCGTCACTCGCAGATTTCAGTCTAGGGAATTTTTCGCTTACATGCTTTTTAAGTCGTAAATCCGTGACGGGGATAGGATTTTCACGAATCAGCTTATCACTTAGCGCAAAATCAAACACTTGCTTAATCCACCCGCGCGATTTTTCCATAATCTCAAGCGCACCTCGCTTTTGCATCACCAGCAAACATTCGCGCACCATGTGGTTATCAATCTTGCCAATAGGGTAATCGCCCAGCTTGCTGTAAACGTTGGCATTGAAGGTTTGCACAATTTTTAAGTGTGTACTTTGCGCGAGCGTGTGTTTTTTAATCTCTAACCATGTCTCGGCAACCGAGCGAAAAGTTGCCTCTGCGCTTTTAGCCGCCCGCGCTTTTTCCAGCTTAGCTTCAATGATTGGGTCTTTGTGGTCATCAGGGCGGTTGTGATTAACTTGTGCGCTAGGCTAGGGGCATTCAAACTGATAGTAAAACTAGACGGGAGCATGTCAAATGTGGCCTGCTCAAGCTATTTTGAGCGTGAGCAGTGGCCGTAGGGCGGATGAGCGTAGCGTTATCCGCCGAATGATCCTTGCAAAAAATCACATGCGGCGGATAACGCTACGCTCATCCGCCCTACATTTGTTTTTTTAAGCTATTATTCAAAGTATGCAAATGAATAATAACTTAAGCATCACCATCAAGCCCAATAAGGGCACAGCCAAGCCGAAGGAGCTGGCAATGATTAAAAAACCATCAAGCCGCGTGCAGCTCCTTGCGTATTGTCTCGCGCACCACATCGGCCAAGCTCAAGCCTTGTGCATATTGGCTCAGCGCTTCATTCATCATGGTTTGGTAACTGCCGCCGCTGGCTTCTGCGCGGGCTTTAAACGCATTCAACACAGCGTTATCCACACGCATGGTAATACGCGTTTTGCCCGCCATTTCGGCTTGCAATTTAGCCAACACAGGCACATCTTTAGCCCGTTTGGCATTGGTAAAATCATATTCCTTGCGCATAATATTTTTTCTCCTTGATTGTGGCTTTGCGGGCAGAAATCAAACGTATTAGCTCTCCATCGCGCAGCGTATAACAAACGGTTAATAAACCTGCATCGCTCATTCCAATTAACAACCACCTTGCCTCGCCTGCGGCATCAGGGTCTTTTATCACTAAGGCTAGCGGGTCTAGCAGGCAGATGCAGTGTCAAACGCAACACCATGCTTTTTTAGATTGTTTTTTGCTTTTGCAGGGTCAAACTCAACATTCATACAATATATGATATGTACAATTGTACACAAAGTCAAGTTTTTGGCCATTCTTTAGTGGCAAATAACGCGCAGTGGAGGGCGGTAGCATGATGTATAACCGTGGTCTGCCTCCCATTAATGCTAACTATAAAGGATATTAAAGATGAAATTAACCTTATTAGGATTCAAATTCCGTCTATTTTTGGTCATGTTAACAGCTG
>JAYVSZ010000006.1:0-10646 GCA_043774925.1 Methylophilaceae bacterium
GCCTAATCAAGCGCATGGTTTAAGTTTTTCTGTGCCGCAAGGTGTCGCCCTACCGCCTTCGCTCATGAATATTTTTAAAGAAATTTCGGCTGATTTAAATATAAAAATGAGCCGAAACGGTGACTTAACGCCTTGGGCAGACCAAGGTGTGTTGTTGTTAAATGCCACGCTGACGGTGGAACAGAGTAAAGCAGGTGCACATCAGGGCAAAGGTTGGGAGGCGTTTACAGACGTCGCCATCGCTGCATTAAATGCGCATCGCGAAGGTTTAGTGTTTGTATTGTGGGGCAGTTATGCGCAAAAAAAAGGTGCAATTATTGATGAGCAAAAACATTTAGTGCTTAAATCGGTACATCCATCGCCATTATCAGCGCATCGTGGCTTTTTTGGTAACCATCAATTTTCTATGATTAATCAATATTTAATTAAGCACGGTCAAACGCCCATTGATTGGCAACTTTAAGCAAGCGAAATAGTATCGAGAAGAAATAGATGCCCTGAGAGCCGCATGGATATTGGTTCGCAGGGCAGCTCCCGCGACATACGATACAAAATTGCTCAACCAAACTGATAATTTGCCATCACAACGCCAAACGCTTCATCCTGCAATAAACGCTTGCCCACGTCGCTACCAGCTGCGCCAGCCGCCACCATCAGTGGTATTAGGTGATCCTCGCGCGGATGATTTTGGCGCGCAAATGGCGCTTGCTGCCAATCCGCCAACATGGCGTTCCGCGTGCTTGGCGTTGCTTCCACTGCCTTAGTTAAATAAGCTTCAAACTCAACCGAGGCTTGCATCGATTCTGGCCGCCCGTAACCACGCATATTGTGATACGTGTAGCCGCTGCCAACAATCAGCACGCCCTCATCGCGCAAGGGTGCAAGTGCTTCGCCCATTTTAATATGCTCAAGCGGGCTGTAATTTGCTTTGATGGAAAGCGTTAGCACAGGAATATCCGCTTCTGGATACATCAATATCAGCGGCACAAAAGCGCCATGGTCAAAGCCGCGATTTTCTTCCACGCACACTATTCCTGCGTCTTCTAATAAACTTTGTACGCGGCTTGCAAATGCTGGCTCGCCCACAGCAGGATATTGCAGTTGATACGTGTGCGCTGGAAAGCCAGAATAATCGTAAATCATGCTTGGTTTTTGCGCGCTAGAAACGGTAAATTCAGGTGCTTCCCAATGTGCAGAAATCATCAAAATGGCTTTGGGCTTTGCTGGCATTAAGCTGGGAAGCTCATGGAATAAGGCTTCCGTGGCAGAAAATTGCGCACGCATTTCGGCAATGACATGCCACGACCCGCCGCCGTGCGAAAGAAACAGTGTGGGAAAGCGTTGCATACTCATTTGGTCTCTATGCAAAACGCGCGCCAATCCGCGCTTACTTGGCTGGCATAGGCTTCAGCATAATCCATCAACGGCGTGTACCAAGCTTCTGCTGCCTGCGCAAATGCAATCAGCTCATC
The DNA here is from genome assembly GCA_043774925.1 of Methylophilaceae bacterium. Classification (GTDB taxonomy): domain Bacteria; phylum Pseudomonadota; class Gammaproteobacteria; order Burkholderiales; family Methylophilaceae; genus JAYVSZ01. Next base: position 1,473 of record JAYVSZ010000006.1, read on the forward strand.
TGCTACCGCAGCACCATTGCGACCACTCGCGCGTAGCTGCGCCCAAGCCACAATTTCGCCCATTTGTTCGATAACCGATGTCAAACGACTTATTTTGCCTCTGACGTCGACTAGGCTGAGCTTATCTTGCGTTGGCAGCAACTCTTTTAACACATACGATTGTTGGCCAATGCTCACTGCGGATAAAAAAGCCGGCGGAACCGCTTGCAGATTGCGTTGCACCGTCACAACACGCGCCGCCTCGCTTGCCCACTTAGGCTGCGCGCTAAGAAGATAAGGGGCAAGCGCGGAAGTGCCACAAAGTTTTAAATCCAGCAAATAAAAATTCTCATACTGCGTGGCTTTGCTGCTATCACCACGCACTAAAATCGCATAACGCTCCATGCCTAAACTACCTGTACCAGCTACGCGGCGCGCCACATCCACCACCTCGAAAAATGCTGGGTTTGGCTGTGTTTTAGCAAACTCAGTCATAAATTGTGTGACTTTTTTTATCGCCTCATCCGAGGCCGCGAGCATGCGACCGTCGCCCAAAATAAGCTTGATTTTATCGCGCCTGTCTTTACCACTCTTGGTTGAGATACGCGCTTTAATAAAATCGGCACATGTACGCTTTTTTAAGCCAACCAAAAGTTCTTTTATCATACCTGTCGCATTGGCACGCTCTACCCAGCGCGCGGCGCCAAGACCTAAGGTTTTGATATAACTTTGCAAAAACACATCGCACAAAGCAAGTGCTTGCTTGCGCTTTAACTGCAAACTTTCTGCCGCTACTAGCACACTCACCAAAAACCGCGCCAGCTCCCATGTGCAAGGCGCTAACGCACCTTCGTCGCAATCGTTTAAATCAAAATAAGTAAGCCGATTTCCACCTTTATAACTGCCAAAATTTTCTAGGTGCAAATCGCCGCAAATCCATGCTTGCGGCACATGATTGAGTGAACTTTCAGCAGGCCAATCCTCGTAAAACAAATGGCAAGTGCCGCGATAAAAACTAAACACATTGTCGCGAATGAGTTTATATTTAAGCGCGAGCAATTCTAGATCGCGTCCAGCGTTGTAATTGGCAACGCGTTGAGAAACGGATAGTTGAGCCATTGATTGCCTAGTGAGTGGTGTAAGTTAGCTATATTACCGAAACATGTTAGTTATAGTGTCAGTTTAATTATTTTTAGACAAAAAAAGCCCCGATTCAAGGGGATGAGAATCGGGGCAAATGCCTTATTAAATAAGGCTTCCGCTCAGGGAGGAAGAAGCGGAAAGATAACAAAACCTGACGTTAATCTAGAATTCTGTCACCATGCAAGTTCAGACTGACTCATACGCATGAAGTTCGTGCTTTTTTGTAACTATTTGTAACGCATTGCACACCTCATTTTTCTGCCAGCCATGCGATAATACGAGCATGGATTCTTTACTCACCGGCCTCAACAACAAACAACTCGAAGCAGTCACTTTACCGCACCAATCCGCGCTCATCCTAGCCGGTGCCGGCAGCGGCAAAACCCGCGTTTTAACCACGCGAATTGCATGGCTTATTCAAACAGAGCAAATTTCGCCCATGGGTTTGATGGCGGTGACGTTTACCAACAAAGCCGCCAAAGAAATGCTGACGCGACTTACCGCCATGATGCCGATTAACACGCGTGGCATGTGGGTGGGCACGTTCCACGGGCTATGTAATAGGCTGCTGCGCGCGCATCATCGCGAGGCAGGCTTGCCGAGTACCTTTCAAATTTTAGATACTTCCGACCAGCTTTCTAGCATCAAACGCTTGATGAAGCTAATGAATATTGACGACGAAAAATTTGTGCCAAAGCAGGTGCAAGGCTACATTAATAGCTGTAAAGACGAAGGTTTGCGCGCCAACGCGGTGGATGCTTATGACGCGCACAGCCAAAAGTTGCGCGAAATTTACGAAGAATACGACAAGCAATGCAATCGCGAAGGCGTGGCGGATTTTGCCGAGCTTTTATTGCGCTGCTACGAGCTTTTGGAGCGCGATGCGAACATTCGCAGCCATTACCAAAGCCGCTTTAAATATATCCTTGTGGACGAGTTTCAAGACACCAATCGCTTGCAATATTTATGGCTAAAATTGTTGGCGGGCCAAAGTGTAAATCAAGGGCATAATTGCATGTTCGCCGTAGGCGATGATGACCAATCTATTTATGGCTTCCGCGGTGCGCGCGTCGGCAATATGCGCGATTTTGAGACAGATTTTAAAGTAGAAAAAATCGTCAAACTTGAGGAAAATTACCGCTCGCACAGTAATATTTTGGATGCCGCTAACGCAATTATTTCGCACAACAAAAATCGCTTAGGCAAAAACTTGTGGACGAGCGCGGGCGCGGGCGAGCCGGTACGCGTATACGAGGCCTACAACGACACGGACGAAGCCAGTTTTATTGTCGATGAAATCAAAATGTTGATGTGCGAAGGCACGGCTTTGGGCGAAATCGCGCTGCTTTACCGCAGCAACGCGCAATCGCGCATTTTGGAACACGCGCTATTCTCTGCCAACTTGCCCTATCGCGTGTATGGCGGCTTGCGTTTTTTTGAGCGCGCCGAAATCAAGCATGCACTCGCCTACATGCGACTCGTTGCCAATGCCAATGACGATACCGCTTTGTTGCGCGTGATTAACTTCCCCGCACGCGGCATTGGCGCACGCAGCTTGGAGCAACTGCAACAAATCGCCCGCGACCAAGATATTAGCTTGTGGGCGGCTGCGACGCAAACCACAGGGAAAATCGCGCAGTTTGTGGCTTTAATTAAGCAAATGGTGGATGAAGCTTACGGCTTACCATTGGCGGAATTGGTGGAAGTTGCCACCAACTTATCTGGCCTTAAAGCGCATTATCAAAACGAAAAAGAAGGCGAAGACCGCATCGAAAACTTGGAAGAATTGGTGACAGCGGCGGTGGCGTTTACCAACCAAGATTTTGGTAACCACAACAATGTGGATGGCGAAACCGAGCAAGATTTATTGACGCAATTTTTAAGCCATGCCAGCCTTGAGGCGGGCGAGCACCAAGCCGCCGCAGGGAACGACGCGTTGCAACTGATGACCGTGCATGCGGCCAAAGGTTTGGAATTTAAAGCAGTTTTTATCAGCGGATTAGAAGAAGGCCTGTGTCCACACGAGAATAGCTTGAGCGAAAACAATGGCTTAGAGGAAGAGCGCCGCTTGATGTACGTGGCGGTGACCCGCGCCAGACAACGCCTTTACTTAAGCCACGCGCAAAGCCGCATGCTGCATGGGCAAGTACGTTACGGTATTCCATCACGCTTTTTGGATGAAATCCCCGAAGGCTTGTTAAAACGCCTAAACAGCAAACCTGTGATGCGCTCTGGCAGCAATCGCGACTTTGATAATAATAAGTACAGCGAATTACCTGCCATGATGAGCAAGAGCAAAAGTGGCGAACAAAAAAGCGCGATGCCGTGGAAAATCGGCCAAAGCGTAAATCACGCCAAATTTGGCAACGGCGTAGTGGTAAGCTATGAAGGCAATGCCAGCGATATGCGTGTGCAAGTGAATTTTGGAAACCAAGGCCTAAAATGGCTAGCGCTGGAATTTGCAAAATTAAACGCTACATAACAGATCGATACACGTCGCGATAACTCACATACTGAAACGCCAGCATAATCGCGCTTGCTAGCAATAGGCAGCCAAACACCAGAAAAGACATGAGCAATGGTGCCACAGTTGGCACCAGCGCGCCAATGATACCTACCACAATTCCCGCCCCCAACATTAACGCAACGATGCCGCCAGTAAGCAATAACCATGCGGCTGCTAGGGCAATCATATACTGCAAGGAGCCTGCAATACTCGATTTAATCGCTTTCACCAGCGAGTAATTATTGAACGCGATCAGCATGGGCGCAAACCAAGTCGCCATCATCAACGGCACCAAAAACAAAGTAAGTTTAAGTAAAAACGGTAGCATTTTCTGCACCAAAACTGCCATTTCCGATTCGTTCATCTCCGCTTTCCCTTGTGCCACCGTGGCAAAGCCCTGAATATCGGCATTTAACAAATAATTAACTGCAATACCATACAGCAAGCAAACCACGCCCAGCAACATCAAAGTCGCCATTTTCGGCTGCACAATTTTCATGGTTGCCGCTAAACTTTCTGGCTTGCTCACTTCAGCATTTCGATACATACGAATCGCAATCGCGATAAAAACTGGCCAAATGAGTATCGTTAAAAAAGCAAAAAACTGAAAACCTGGCAATGACGGCAACATCATAAAAATACTCACATAAGCCATTGCCAGCAGCAGCCATTTGCGCGGCGATTGTTTAAACAAAGCGACGCTTTCTTTCACCCAGCTAAAGCCGGTTTTGCTGCGCGATTCTAAAATTGCCATCTTCGATTTCCCTGTTTTCAGTGACTATGTTGTGGCGCAGCGGGCGCGCCTCTGCGTTGCAAAATACGTTTAAAGTGCTCTGGGTCCTTAGCATGCGTCAATTCGCCAGCCAAGGGAAAGTGCCAATCGTACAAACGCGACAACCAAAAACGCAGCGCCGCAATGCACAACAAGCCTTGCCACGCTTGTTGCTCAGCGGCGTTAAATGGGCGAATTTCTAAATATGCTTGCATAAATGCATTGAGTTTTAGTTCATCGAATTCGCCCGTTGGTAGCAAGCACCAATCATTCACGGCAACCGCGACATCGAACGCCAACACATCATCGCAAGCATAATAAAAATCGATAAAACCACCCAACTTTTCGCCGTCGAACAGCACATTATCACGGAACAAATCACCATGAATCACGCCATGCGGTAAAGCGCTTAAATCAAAATCTTCCTGAAAAACTAAAGTCTGCTTGAGCAAATTTTGATCTGAAGCGGGTAATTTATCTATCACTTTGGCGGCAGTCGAGTTGTGCCAATTTGCGTCGCGCAGATTATGCGATTTGTGCTTAAAATCTTGCCCCGCAAGGTGCATCTGCGCCAGTGCACGACCAACTTGTGCGCATTGGTCGATGCTTGGCACTTCTGTGTCCGCGCCGCGCAAGCAGCTTACCATCAGCGCTGGCTTACCTTTAAGTACATGCAAGCACACGCCATTTTTGTCGGCAATCGGCTTAGGGCAAAGCACGCCGCGCTTATCTAAGTGCGCCATCAAATCCACAAAGTAGGGCAAATCTGCCATTTCGTTTTCTTCAAAAATGGTCAGCACGTACTTGTTATCCGTCGTGATGACAAAATAATTGGTATTGGTAATGCCCGCCGCAATGCCTTTGAGCTCGCTGATTTCGCCAATAGCAAAATCGCGCAGATGCGCTTGTGCTTCGCTAAAAGTGAGGTTGGTAAAAACTGACATATTGCTTCGCTAAAAATATTTAAGAGGACAACGTCCTCTTAAATTAAAATCTAAAAATAATCCATTTTGGAATGACCATTGGCTTATTCGGCCCTACATTTACCCAACCACCATCTTGGTCTTGCTTGTTTAAATAGTACGGCACGCCGCCTTCTGGCGTCACTTTCATCATATAAAGCTCACCGTTAATGCGGTACTCCTCAATGGTATCTTTGCCTTTTTTGCGAATGGTAATTTGCGGCTCGTCCATCACTTCACCATCAGTCACTTTGGGCGGTGGTGGCACCTCCTCTAGCGGCTCTGCATTGGCTGGGGCGGCGGCAAACACTGTCTGCGGCAAAGACAACGCGAGCATTAATCCTAGCAACAGTTGTGTTAATTTCAGTTTTTGCATGCCGCTCTCACATTTCAATTTAAGTACGCTCATTCTATCAAAAAGCACAACAAAAGACGCGTGCCAACAACAAATAAAGCCTACAAATATAACTGTATCTTTTGCTCGGCGGGGCTAAGCTTAAAACCTCTGGATTCGTAATGTTTGAATATTGCAGCCACGATGTCTTTTGGCGCATCAATCACTTGCATTAAATCCATATCCTCATGCGCCGCCATTCCTTGCGCGATTAATGTGTTTTTAAGCCAATCTAACAGGCCGCTCCAAAATTTGGCACCGACCAAAATAATCGGGATTCTGCGTGTTTTGCCAGTTTGCACCAGCGTCAGCACTTCCATCAATTCATCCAAGGTGCCAAAACCGCCCGGGAGCACAACGTAGGCCGTTGCATATTTCACAAACATCACCTTGCGCATAAAAAAATGATGGAAAGTCTCACTCACATCCTGATACTCGTTGTTGGTTTGCTCGTGTGGCAATTCAATATTTAAACCAATACTAGGCGATCTACCATAAAACGCGCCCTTATTGGCGGCCTCCATAATGCCAGGGCCGCCACCTGAAATCACGCTAAACCCTGCATCCGAGAGCTGGCGCGCAATTTGTTCTGCTAATAAGTAATCGGCATGGTCTGGCAACGTGCGTGCACTACCAAAAATAGACACCGCAGGCCCTATTTCTTTCAGACCCTCGGTCGCACTCACAAATTCTGCCATAATCTCGAATGCGTGCCACGATTCTAGACCGCTGGCGTTGCGGTTTGATATTTCGGGATTGCTAACTTTTGGAAGTTTTTTTACTACAGACATGATTCTAAATCCTTCGTTTTAATATCCAAATTTTGTAAAAATTCAAAGTTTAAGCGAGCTACTTAATAAAACTATGGCGCAAAACAATTTTGCTTCGCATTTATTCTTATGTTGGCGCATATGCACTATTATGTAAGCGATTAAAAATTGTTGACAACAACGTATCGCAACAAACTTTGGATTTTTATATGAAAACACTTTTATTAGTTGACGGCTCATCATACCTTTACCGTGCATTTCACGCCATGCCCGATTTGCGCAACAGCAAAAACGAGCCTACTGGCGCGATTCAGGGCGTGCTGAATATGTTACGCCGATTGCACAAAGATTATCCCAGCGATTATAGCGCGTGTATTTTTGATGCCAAAGGCAAAACCTTTCGTGATGACATTTACCCAGAATACAAAGCCAACCGCGCCAGCATGCCAGACGATTTACGCCCACAAATAGAGCCGCTGCACGAAGCGATTAAAGCCTTAGGCTGGCCACTGATTATGATAGAAGGCGTTGAGGCCGATGATGTGATTGGCGCGCTGGCCAAACAAGCCGAGCGCGAAGGCACTCGCACCATTATTTCCACAGGCGATAAAGATATTTCGCAACTGGTGAATGACAAAATTACCGTGGTAAACACTATGCGCGATGCGTTTAGGCGCGTGGATGATGTACTGGATATTGCCGGCGTAACCGCTAAATTTGGCGTGCCGCCAAGCCTAATGATTGATTATTTAGTGCTGATTGGTGATACCTCAGACAACGTACCTGGCGTAGAAAAAGTGGGGCCAAAAACGGCGGTAAAATGGCTAACGCAATATGGCTCGCTCGATAATATTGTCGCCAACGCAGATGCGATTACTGGCGTAGTGGGCGAAAACTTGCGTAAAGCCTTACCGTGGCTGCCTACGGCGCGTGAGCTGATTACGATTCGCACCGATGTTGGCATTCAAGACAATTTAAGCGACTTGTCGCCGCAAGCAATTGACAAGCCAAAATTAGCCGAATTATTTGACCGTTTTGAATTTAAAAGCTGGCGACGCGAGCTGGATAATATGCCAGACAATACTCAAAATAATCAGCAATCAAATACCGAGGGCAAAACACCTGCCCTGCAACCCAATATCCATGCGGGTTCTGGCGATGCTGATTTAATGTCGCATCAAAAAAGTGCAATTGAAATTAATTATCAAGCCAATACAAACCGCAATTTTGAAACCATTTTAACTGCGCCACAATTAGAAAATTGGCTGCAAAAATTGCAAAATGCCAGCTTAATTTGTGTGGACACTGAAACCACCTCGCTTGACCCGATGACTGCAAAAATTGTCGGTTTGTCGTTTGCTGTTGAAGCTGGCAGCGCAGCTTATGTGCCGCTGACGCACGATTATTTTGATGCGCCGCAACAGCTTAATTTGGCTGAAACGTTAGCTAAAATTAAGCCGATACTTGAAAATGAAACCGTTAAAAAAGTAGGCCAAAATTTAAAATATGATCAACATGTGTTTGCCAATCATGGCATTGATTTACGTGGCATTGCGCACGATACCATGCTGCAATCTTACGTGTTCGAATCGCACAAAACCCATGGCATGGATGCGCTGGCTGAGCGCCATTTAGGCATACAAACTATTTCATTTGAAGAAGTCGCTGGCAAGGGCGCTAAACAAGTCACGTTTAATCAAGTAACCGTAGAAACCGCCGCCGAATACGCCGCGGAGGATGCCGATATTACCTTGCAGTTACATCAAGCAATGTACCCGATTATTGAAAATGATGCAAAACTAGACTTTATTTACAGCCAAATTGAAATGCCTAGTTCGGCTTGTTTATTCACCATTGAGCGCAATGGCGTGCTAATTGATGCTGAGATGTTAAGGGCACAAAGTAACGAAATTGGCCTTAAATTAATCGCGCTGGAGAACCAAGCATACGAACTGGCAGGTCAGCCGTTTAACTTGGCCTCACCTAAACAGCTGCAAGAAATTTTGTTTGATAAACTGGGCATTAAACCCACCAAAAAAACGCCTTCAGGAGCACCAAGTACCGATGAAGACGTGCTGCAAGAACTGGCTTTAGACCACCCGCTGCCAAAGGTTTTATTGGAATATCGCGGTTTGGCCAAACTCAAATCCACCTACACCGATAAACTGCCCAAAATGGTCAATGCCGCCACAGGCCGCGTACATACTAGTTACAACCAAGCGGTGGCAATTACAGGGCGCTTGGCTAGCAGCGACCCAAATTTGCAGAATATTCCTGTTAGAAGTGCTGAGGGCCGCCGCATTCGTGAGGCTTTTATTGCGCCACAAGGCGCGCATATTGTGTCTGCCGATTACTCGCAAATCGAGCTGCGCATCATGGCGCATTTGTCGCAAGACCAAGGTATGTTGCAAGCTTTTGCCAATAATGAAGACATTCACCGCGCCACGGCAGCTGAAGTATTTGGCGTAGAAAAAGAGGCAGTAGATAGTGAACAGCGCCGTTATGCCAAAGTCATCAATTTTGGCCTAATCTACGGCATGAGCGCCTTCGGCCTAGCGCAAAACTTGAATATCGATCGCAAAGCCGCAGCCAACTATATCGAACGCTACTTTGCGCGCTATCCAGGCGTGCGACAATACATGGACAAC
>JAYVSZ010000007.1:0-9008 GCA_043774925.1 Methylophilaceae bacterium
GTTTTAGCTTGCGCATTTAGAGATTCAATTACGCGGCCATAATAAGCAGGGCATGCCTCAACAGCGTCAACGCTTACTGCCTGTGTCTTGGCGCTTTCAATCTCAGCGGCTTCAAGCGTAGGCAAATTCACAGGCGCGCCGGTAATCGCCGCCACATCACGCGCAATACCTAAAATACTTAAACAATCGGCACGATTGGGCGTTAATTTTAAGGTTAGCGCGTGGTCATTTAAATCCAAATATTGGCGAATATCCTGACCAGTTGGGGCGTCACTAGGTAATTCTAGCAAGCCACTTGCTTCTGTCGCTAAACCTAACTCTTTGGCAGAACACATCATGCCAAACGATTCTACGCCGCGCACTTTGGCAGCTTTAATACTAATACCTGGCAATTCTGCGCCAACCAAAGCACACGGCGCTTTTAAGCCCACGCGCGCGTTGCTGGCACCACATACAATTTGTAAGATTTTATCAATACCGTTTTCTTTGCCAATATTCACTTTGCAAACTTGCAAACGATCAGCATCAGGATGCTTAATCGCATCAACAATTTCGCCAATGACAATGTTGCCAAATGCAGGCGCAACAGGCGTCATTTCTTCCACCTCAAGTCCTGCCATGGTTAGCGCGTGAATAAGCTCAGCAGAAGAAATAGCGGGATTAACAAAAGTACGTAACCAGTTTTCTGAGAATTGCATAGCGTTTAATTATTCAGCTTGATTATTTAAATTGCGATAAAAAACGCAAATCATTATTAAAGAAATGGCGCAAATCATTCACACCGTAGCGCAACATGGCCAAGCGTTCTACGCCTAGGCCAAACGCAAAACCGCGGTATTTTTCGCTATCGATATTCACATGTTTGAACACTTCAGGATGCACCATACCGCAACCACCTATCTCCAACCAGCCACCGTTCCAGCTCATATCCATTTCGGCCGATGGCTCAGTGAAGGGGAAAAATGAAGGCCTGAATCGAACCGTTAAATCATCGCGCTCAAAGAATTTCTGCAAGAAATCTTGCACCACGCCTTTGAGATTCGCAAAGCTGATATTTTCATCTACCCATAAGCCCTCAACCTGATGAAACATAGGTGAATGCGTAGCATCAGAATCCACTCTATATACGCGACCAGGTGCAATAATCTTCAGCGGCGGTGACTGATTATTTTTTAGCGCATTCTCCATGTAATGAATTTGCACGGGTGATGTGTGTGTGCGCAGCACATTGGACTCTTTTTTACCATCATGCTGCGCATGATTTATATCCACATAAAACGTATCATGCATCGCACGCGCAGGATGATTTTCGGGAATGTTCAGCGCGGTGAAATTATAAAAATCCGTTTCAATTTCGGGGCCTGTAGCTACATCAAAGCCAATCGAATGAAACAACTCTTCAATACGGCGTAAAGTTAAAGTAACAGGATGCAATCCGCCTTGTGACTGAGCACGTGCAGGTAAAGTCACATCCAACGATTCAGCTGCAAGCTGTTTGGCTTGCTCGGCATTTAAAATCGCCTCCCTACGCGCATTTAAAGCCGCCTCTACCGCTTGCTTAACCACGTTAATCGCGGCGCCAGCTGCTGGACGCTCTTCATTTGATAGCTTGCCCAAGCCTTTTAGTGCATCCGTTAATGCGCCTGTTTTACCTAAATATTTAGCTTTAGCATTTTCTAATGCAGGCATGTCATTACATGCCGTAAAGTCGGTAAGCGATTCTGAAATCAGATGTTCTAAATTAGTCATGCGATATTTTAACTTAAAGTAATGTGTTTGTTGATGTTTAACTGATTGATTATGAATAAATATTTACAATAAATAATCAGAAAAATTTCTATTAGTTTATCAGTCATAAAAAAAGAGGCCGTAGCCTCTTTTTTAATTTCAAACTGTTTCAAGCAACTCTTAAGCCGCTAAACCAGCTTTTGCTAAGTCAACAAATTTTGCAAATGCCGCTTTGTCGAACACTGCTAAATCCGCTAATACTTTGCGATCCACTTCAATTGAAGCTTTTTTCAAGCCATTCATAAAGCGGCTGTAAGTTAAACCTAACTCGCGTGCACCAGCGTTAATACGTGCAATCCATAAGGTACGGAATTGACGTTTTTTCTGACGACGGTCACGGTATGCGTATTGACCAGCCTTCATTACCGCTTGCTTAGCAACGCGATAAACGTTTTTACGACGACCGCGATAACCTTTAGCGGCGTTTAATACTTTTTTATGTCTTGCGCGAGCGATGACACCCCGTTTTACTCTAGGCATATCAGTCTCCTTATCGAGTTGGCATCATGGCGCGAACGCGTTTGACGTCGGTTGGAGAAATAATAGCAGTACCACGTAATTTACGTTTTTGCTTCGTCGTTTTTTTAGTCAAGATATGGCGCAAATGTGAATGCGTACGCTTCACTTTGCCATTCCCTAAGAACTTAAAGCGCTTTTTAGCGCTGCTCTTTGTTTTCATTTTTGGCATTTTTTTCTCCTTTGGAGGTTAATTAAGAGTGCTTAGGCATGCCGTTTTAAGCCGTATCACTCAGGGGGGGGTAAATATAAACTTATTCTGTTTTTTCTATTTCTATTTCTGCTGCTTTTTCAGCAGACTTTTCTGTCTTTTTAGCCACTGGCACTACTTTTTTAGCTGGTGCAAGCACCATCACCATTTGGCGGCCTTCCATTTTAGGAAACTGCTCAACAATTGCATGATCTCGCAAATCCGCTTCTACGCGTCTTAATAAGGCCAGCCCAAACTCTTGGTGCGTAATCTCACGACCCCTAAAACGCAGCGTGATTTTCGCTTTGTCGCCCTCGCCCAAAAAGCGAATAATATTCCGTACTTTAATGTTGTAATCGCCATCATCTGTACCTGGGCGAAACTTAATTTCTTTTATTTGTACTTGCTTTTGCTTGAGCTTTTGTTCATGCATGCGCTTGCTTTCAGCGTATTTAAACTTACCGTAATCCATGAGCCTGCACACTGGCGGCTCGGCATTTGGAGCAATTTCTACAAGATCAATATCCACTTCTTCGGCTTTGGCAAAGGCTTCTTTCAAACTCACAATGCCCAGCGGCTCTCCATCAACGCCCACCAAACGCACCTGCGGTGCCGTAATGTCGCCGTTGATGCGTGTACCTTTATCCTGAGCTATAACTATCTCCTAAATTATTAATACAAAAACCGCGCTACTACCAATTAGGCTTTAGCTTCTATATCTGCTTTTACGCGTTCAATAAACGCTGTAAGCGGCATAGAACCTAAGTCTTCGCCTTTTCTGGTTCGCACGGCTACTTGTCCGCTTTGCATCTCACGCTCACCCGCTACCAGCAAGTAAGGCATCTTCTGCAAGCTATGTTCACGTATTTTATAGGTTATCTTCTCATTTCTCAAGTCAAAATCGCATCTAATGCCATTTTTCTTCAATTCTTCAATCACTTGTAGCACATATGCCGATTGGCCTTCAGAAATATTCAGCACCATCGCTTGCACTGGCGCAAGCCAAACTGGCATAGCACCGGCAAAGTTTTCGATGAGAATGCCAATAAAACGCTCCATCGAGCCAACAATCGCGCGATGCAACATCACAGGGCGTTTGCGTGAATTGTCTTCCGCCACGTATTCCGCGCCAAGCCGCTCTGGCAGGTTTGGGTCAAGCTGAATCGTGCCACACTGCCACAAGCGACCGAGTGAATCTTTCAGCGTAAATTCAATTTTTGGCCCGTAAAAAGCGCCCTCACCGGGCTGATACTCAAAATCTAACGCATTGATTTTAAGCGCATCTGCCAGTGATTTTTCAGATTTATCCCAATCAGCATCCGTGCCGATGCGCTTTTCAGGACGTGTAGATAATTTTACCAAGACATCAGTAAAGCCAAAATCTTTATAAGCTTTGTAAAGCATTTTGATAAAGTCAGCCACCTCGTCTTTGACTTGCTCTTCGGTGCAAAAAATATGCGCATCATCTTGCGTAAAACCGCGCACGCGCATCAAGCCGTGCAAGCTGCCAGATGGCTCATTACGGTGGCATGAGCCAAATTCAGCCAAACGTAACGGCAAATCGCGGTAACTATGTAAATTATTGTTGAAAATTTGCACATGGCCCGGGCAATTCATCGGCTTCACCGCGTAATCGCGGTTTTCCGAGGAGGTCACAAACATGCCTTCACGATAATTTTGCCAGTGGCCAGACTTTTCCCACAAGGTTTTATCCATCACCGTGGGTGTGCGCACTTCTTGGTAATTATAATCGCGGAACATTTGGCGCATATATTGCTCAACCTCTTGCCAAATCGCCCAGCCGCGCGGGTGCCAAAACACCATGCCAGGCGCATCGTCTTGCATGTGGAAAAAATCGAGCTGCTTGCCAAGCTTGCGATGGTCGCGCTTTTCTGCTTCTTCTAGCTGGAACAAATATGCGTCCAGCTCTTCTTTATTGCGCCAAGCCGTGCCATACACGCGCTGCAACATCTCGTTATTGCTATCGCCGCGCCAATATGCGCCAGCCAGTTTCATGAGCTTAAAGGCCTTAAGCTTACCTGTATTTGGCACGTGCGGGCCACGACACAAGTCAGTAAAGTTACCTTCAGTGTACAAAGAAACGTCTTCATTCGCAGGAATCGAAGCGATAATTTCCGCTTTATAATGCTCATTAATGCTTTTGAAATACGCCACCGCTTCATCGCGTGGCAATACTTTACGCGTCACTAGCTCATCTTTTTTGGCCAGCTCAGTCATTTTCTTTTCAATCGCTTCTAAATCTTCTGGCGTGAATGCTCTTTTATATGAAAAATCATAATAAAAGCCATTGTCTATCACGGGACCAATCGTCACTTGCGCATCAGGGAAAAGTGCTTTTACCGCATAGGCGAGCAAATGCGCGGTGGAATGGCGAATAATCTCCAAACCCTCAGCATTTTTATCGGTAATAATTGCTAAATTGCTATCCGATTCAATGACATAAGCGGTATCGACAATTTTACCGTTCACATTGCCCGCAAGCGCCGCTTTAGCCAAGCCCGCACCAATGCTCATCGCAACATCGGCCACGCTCACAGGCGCGTCGAATGGGCGTTTTGAACCGTCTGGCAAGGTAATTACAGGCATAAATTTCTCTTTTAAAATAAATAAAGCAAAAGCCGCAAGCGGCTAATTTTTTAGAATTGCGAGATTCTAACACAGGCTGGCTACTTGATTAAGCCCTACTTAAACTTGTAAGATATGCTCACTATGCGTCACTTTCCAGTCTCAAATCACGCTCAAAACAAACATTAGGAATAAATATGGCTCAAGATGCAGATAATAAATTTTATGAACGTGCTGATGCGCACATTCACTTATCGAACGAGCAGCTAACTGACGCGAGTAGCGGCAGAGTGAGTGCTTCCATGATGTACGGAGCAGCAAGGTTTAGTGCGTGGTTTAATGCCAGTGGATTTCATTCTGCGGAAGAAATGGCCGCAGCAAAAAACGAGACGCTGGAATATTTCTCTACAGAATATCGCAAAGCATTAGAAGAAAATCTGAATGATTACATCGCTAATTTCGATAAGTATATGGCGCGGCAAGTAACGACAAACATTGATACGCCAACTTAACTAAAAGCGCTTTTTATAGTACAACACCAAAAACAGATGCTCTGAGAGGCTCATGGAATAAGGCTCACAGGGCAGTTATTTTGTCTCGGGGAAATCACTTGAGAAAATATGGCTTAAAAACCATAATCGATGGAGTCTGATCCTATTGATTATGAAAGGTTAGATGTGTTTCATTGTAACACAATTGCTGGTAATTTGGATTTGCTGTTTAAGCAAACTTGATGAGGTTGCAGGCTACGCGTGGGCAAGATAAGGCGTTTTGCCCACCCTAAATGGCTTATTTAGAGGAAATCAATGGAGTCTGACCCCATTGATTTTAAAGAAGGTGGCACTGGTGGCGTGCATGCGTAAATTGCTGGTGATATTAAACGCCATGGTGAAAAATAACACGCCGTGGCGAGAAACCGAGGCCGCTTGAAAACCAGTCAAAAACGATTTATTTCAAGACAGTTGCTGTCCCATTGATTGTTTGCTTTTTCCCTGCGCTTCTTACGCTTCTAAATAGTTCTTTTGCGTCGGCCAGTGCGGTAATTCCTGCATCGTCTTGTTTGGTTTCCAACGCTGTTCTGGCTTCATGCAGCTTGGCAATCACTTGTTCGATAATTTCCAGCTTTTCAGGGGTTTTGGTTTTAGCTTTTACGCTTTCAACCCCATATAGCATATCTCCAAAAATTTCATCTAAACTAAAAATCTTACCGCCAATTACAAAATTTGGTGCTTTTCCAAATGCTGAAACAATTCTGTCTAAAGTACGATCATACCCATCTGGCGCAAATTTAGTCACCATATTTTATTTGCCCCGCCTTAAAGTGTCTAAATACATATCTCTCGTCCACCCATATGAAACCTTATTGGGGGTTTGAATCACCACACGTTCCCCACCATATTTAAAGAAGTCTTTTACTTGCGAATCAATGGGGTCAGACTCCATTGATTATGATTTTTGGTAGGCAGTACCAGATTCGAACTGGTGACCTCTTGGATGTCGACCAAGCGCTCTAACCAACTGAGCTAACCGCCTAGTGTGCGAAGCTGAAACATATCGCAAAGAAGGCGCATTCTAGCCTATTGCGAGGCTATAAGCAATCTCTGGCTTTAAGCATTGCGCTGTTATACTGAAGCTTATGACCCAGCAAAATGCGCAATTTGAAGCACTAATAGCCAGCCTTTGCGAGAAAGGTTATGCGATTTGCAATGATTTTTTACCTGCCGAGACGATTGGCGCGCTTGCGCGTGAAGCAAAACGGCGCCATGCAAATGGTGATTTAGCCGCTGCAAAAACTGGTAAAACCAACAAAATTGCGAATCAGGAAATTCGTGGCGACGCGACGCTTTGGCTAGAGGAAAATGATGTTAACGCCAGCATTCAAGTTTATTTCAGCCAAATGCACGCGCTGCGAAAAGCGGTGAATGAAGCTTTGTTTATGAACTTGCATGAACTAGAAACGCACATGGCGGTTTACCCAGTTGGCGGCGCGTATCAAAAGCATTTGGATCAATTTGCACACACAAACAATACGCGCCAATTGAGCAGCATTTTGTATTTGAATGAAGATTGGCAAGCAGAAGATGGCGGCGAATTGCGGCTGCATGTAAATGACAACGAAAACTTTGATGTTTTACCCACAGGCGGCAAGTTGGTTTTGTTTTTATCCAGCAAATTTTATCACGAGGTGCTGCCTGCCAAGCGGCCTAGAATAAGCCTCACAGGCTGGTTCCGTACGCGCTAATTTAAGTTAAATAAACGTTGGTACAAACTTGGGCTGGCATAGCCATCTTGCGGCAGTTTTTGTGTAGCCTGATATTGCCGAATGGCCACTTGCGTTTTTAAACCTGGAAAGCCATCTGGCGCGCCACAATCAAAACCTAGCACGTTCAATTTGCCTTGCAGCGCCCACATTTGGTTAAACGTCATGCCCGCCTTTTCGGCCTCCGTGCCGCCTAGAATGGCCTTGTCAGAAGATAGCTGATCTGCCAAATGACTGACTGAAAGCGCGTAATTGACCGAGCGATTCCAATCCATCACCACATCGAAATTACTCGCCACCAAAAATGCAGGGCCTTGCCAGCCTTGCGGCAACAAAATGGCCGTGTTTTCCAAGGCAGGAAGCGGCTTGCCCTGCATATCCGCAACGCCTAATTTTGTCCATTCTTCCGAATTTTTACGGTTGAATAATTGCGCTTGAGAAAAATCAAAATTGTCGGGCAGCTTGGCTTCCATTGCTACAGGCTCATCTTTGCGCCAACCCACGTTTGCCAAATAATTCGCCGCCGAGGAAAATGCATCTGGCAACGAATTCGTGATGCTGATGCGTCCGTCAGCGTCAGCATCCACGCCATATTGCAGCAAAGTGGAAGGCATAAATTGCATGTGCCCCATCGCGCCCGCCCACGAGCCGCGCAAGCCTGCAACTGAGCTATGGCCAGCATCTACAATGCGCATCGCATCGAATAATTGGCCACGAAAAAAATCAGCACGACGACCTTCGTAAGCCAGCGTCATTAGGCTAGAAGGCAGCCCGAAGTTGCCCTGATTTTTGCCGTAATGCGTTTCCATGCCCCAAAATGCGACGAGGAGAGATTTTGGCACGCCATATTTTGTCTCAATTTGGCTCAAAAGTGCTGCGTGCGTTTGCAACATTGCGCGCCCCTGCGCGATTTGATTGGCATCGACGTGCGTTGCCACATAAGTGAGAAAAGGCGAAATAAACTCGGGTTGCGCCCTATCCAGCGCGATGACGCGCGGTAGGTATTTTGCACTTTTAAAGGTTTTTGCGATGGTTTGAGGCGAAATATTGTTATCTTTTGCTTCAAGTTTTAAATCATTTAGCCAGCGTGAAAAAGGCGGTTTTTCTTCTGCAAACGCTGTTTTAAAAAAAAATAAGCTAATGATTAATAACAAATTTTTAATCATTCTGCAAAATCTCACCATAACCAACTTGATAATTTGGATATTTCAGTTGAAAACCCGTTTCGCGCATGCGTGCATTGCTCAGGCGCTTGCCGCCCTGCGTGACTGGCGCTTTAACACTGGCCGTATCGATACCCTGCTTGTTTGCCAGCCAAGTCAGCACCTCATATTGCTGCGTCGGCATATCGTCAGTCACAATGTAGCAATTGGCAAGGTTTTGTTTTTGCAGCGCTTTTTCGCAACAAAACGCAATAAAACGCGCCGCGTCATCGCGATGAATGCGGTTGCTCCATGCATTTTCTTGCGGCCAGCGATTGGGCTCTTTTGCCATATTTACCAAATACAAACGACCAATACCATAGATGCCCGAGAGGCGCATGGATGTTGCCTCGCAAGGCATGTGCTTTAGCAAGCTTTCTGCCTCTAGTAAACGTTCACCACCGAAATCTACGGGGATAGCGGGTGAATTTTCATCTAAAATTTCAACAGTTTTTTGCCCATAAAC
>JAYVSZ010000008.1:0-3971 GCA_043774925.1 Methylophilaceae bacterium
TGAAATTGGTAAGCTTTCTCAGCCTGGCGCACCACTTTACGGCATTGAGCATTCTAACGAAGGTTTGATTACATTCCCAGGTGGGCTACCTATAGTCGACAAAGAAGGCATGCTGATTGGTGCTATTGGTGTAAGTGGCGATTCGGTTGAAAATGATCATATTGTGGCGCAAGCGGGCGTTGACGTTAATGGTGCTTGTAAGGTCCCTAAACATCCTTGGCGCACTTAATTTTTACAACTATTAATTTTATCGCTACTAATTTTTAATAACAATTAAAAAAGCGGACCTTGTGCGCTTTTTTGTAAAACAAATTCAGTGTTTCTTCGCTTCTCGGTATTAGTCAATATCTTTATTCAAATCAAAAATATGCACCGACAATGAGAACTCGCGCAAAAAGCAGCTCAAGCCAATAAAGTAATAGAGGTCAGACCACGTTTTCTGTAAGATTTAATTATTCACTTTAATATTCTGTTGCTATAAGCGCCTCAACTTTTTTGGCGAATCAAGCGGTGCTCACAAACAAACATTTTTAACAATTGCAGTGTAAAATAACATTTTTCACGTTTGTGCTTTTAACGCCAATATTTAACATGATTACCATTGCACTCTCAAAAGGCAGAATTTTCGAAGAGACCACGCCATTGCTGGCGGCGGCGGGCATTCGCGCGTTAGAAGATCCTGAATCTTCACGTAAATTGATTCTGCAAACCAATCGCAGCGATGTGCGTTTGATTATTGTCCGCGCGTCCGATGTGCCAACTTATGTGCAATATGGCGCGGCGGACTTGGGTATTGCGGGTAAAGATGTGTTGGACGAACACGGCGGCGAAGGCTTATATCAACCGTTGGATTTGAACATTGCCAAATGCAAAATGATGGTCGCAGTGCGAGAAGGCTTTGATTACGAAGCGATAATTCGCCAAGGCGCGCGCTTAAAAGTGGTGACAAAATATGTGAAAACCGCGCGCGAGCACTTTGCCAGCAAAGGTATGCACGTTGATTTGATTAAGCTGTATGGCAGCATGGAGCTCGGTCCTTTGGTTGGGCTTGCAGACGCGATTGTGGATTTAGTCAGCACGGGCGGCACGCTGCGCGCCAACAACCTTAAAGCGGTTGAGCACATTGGTGATATTAGCTCGAGGCTTATTGTGAATCAGGCTTCACACAAGCTAAATAGAGCGCAGTTGCAGCCAATATTGGATGCGTTTGCAGGCGCGATTAAATAATGCAAATTCGTCGATTATCTACAAACGACGCAGGTTTTGACGCGGACTTAAAAGCTTTATTGGCGTTTGAAACCGCGCAGGACGATAGCGTGGATGCGGTGGTTGCAAGCATTTTAAAAGACGTGAAAACGCGTGGCGATGCAGCGGTGCTGGAATACACCAACAATTTTGATAAAACTAACGCAGCTTCTTTAGCTGATTTAGAAATCAAAAAACCTGAATTAAACGCTGCGCTCGATGCCCTACCAGCCAATCAGAATGCGGCTCTCAGGGCAGCGGCCGAAAGAGTGCGCAGCTATCACGAGAAGCAAATTATGCAATCGTGGAGCTACACAGAAGCCGATGGCACGCTGCTTGGTCAGCAAGTCACCGCGCTAGATAGGGTAGGCCTTTACGTGCCAGGCGGCAAAGCGGCTTATCCCTCAAGCGTTTTGATGAACGCGATTCCCGCCAAAGTCGCGGGTGTGGGCGAGTTGATTATGGTCGTGCCAACGCCGAATGGCGAACGAAATGCCTTGGTCTTGGCAGCTGCGGCCATTGCAGGCGTAGATCGCGTATTTTGTATTGGCGGCGCACAAGCTGTGGGTGCGCTGGCTTACGGCACGCAAACTATTCCGCAAGTGGATAAAATCACAGGCCCAGGCAACACTTACGTGGCAGCCGCCAAGCGCCGCGTGTTTGGCGTGGTGGGCATTGATATGGTGGCTGGGCCAAGCGAAATATTGGTGATTTGCGACGGCAAAACCGACCCCGATTGGATTGCCATGGATTTGTTTAGCCAAGCCGAGCACGATGAGCTGGCGCAGGCGATTTTGCTATCGCCCGATGCTGACTTTTTAGATAAAGTGGCTGCAAGCATGCAAAAACAACTTAACGACATGCCGCGCAAAGACATTATTGATACTTCCATCACCAATCGTGGCGCGCTAATTTTGGTGAAAGATTTGGATGAAGCAATAGAAATTTGCAATTTTATTGCGCCTGAGCATTTGGAACTTTCGGTGGAAAATCCGCAAGAAATGGCGAAAAAAATTAAACATGCCGGTGCGATTTTTATGGGTCGCGATACTTGTGAAGCGCTTGGCGATTACTGCGCAGGGCCGAATCACGTGCTGCCAACCTCACGCACAGCAAGATTCTCGTCACCTTTAGGTGTTTACGATTTTCAAAAGCGCACCAGCTTAATTATGGCTTCAGTAGCAGGCGCGCAGACATTGGGTCGCGTGGCCTCTGTTTTGGCGCATGGCGAAGGCCTGCAATCGCACGCTAGAAGCGCGGAATATCGCCTCAAATGAGCCAGTTTTGGAGTGATGTCGTTCACGATTTGACCCCTTATGTGCCAGGCGAACAGCCTAAGTTAGATAATCTCGTTAAGCTTAATACCAACGAGAATCCATACGGCCCAAGCCCACAGGTGATTGCCGCACTGCAGGCTGAGGCAGCCGATAGTTTGCGCTTGTACCCAGACCCAAACTCAGACAAGCTTAAAGCCGCAATCGCCGCTTATCATGGCTTGCAGCCCAATCAAGTATTTGTAGGTAACGGCTCGGATGAAGTGCTGGCGCATGTGTTTCAGGCCTTGTTAAAGCACAGCCGACCACTACTTTTTCCTGATATTACCTATAGTTTTTATCCTGTTTATTGTGGTTTGTACGGCATAGAGTACGAGACGATTCCGCTTGACCGTCATTTTGAAATTAATATTCACGATTACGACAAACCCAATGGCGGCATTATTTTCCCCAATCCTAACGCGCCGACCAGCATTCCGCTTGAGTTGGTGAAAATTGAAGCGTTGCTGGAAAAAAACAAATATTCCGTGGTGGTGATCGACGAAGCTTATGTGGATTTTGGTACAGAATCTGCGGTACGCTTGATTAACAAATATCCAAATTTGCTGGTAACGCAAACGCTCTCCAAAGCGCGCTCATTGGCGGGTTTGCGCGTCGGTTACGCACTTGGGCATGTAGATTTGATTGAAGCACTGATTCGCGTGAAAGATAGCTTTAATTCATATCCGATTGACCGTTTTGCCGAGGCGGGCGCAGTTGCGGCGATGCAAGATGTTGATTATTTTGAAAAAACCTGCAAAAAAGTGGTGGCCACGCGCGATGCTTTGACTAAGAAATTGGAAGCGATGAGTTTTGTGGTGTTGCCTTCTGGCGCGAATTTTATCTTCGCTAAGCATAAAACGCGTGATGGCGCTGAGCTGACGGCAAAGTTGCGCGAGCACAATATTATTGTGCGCCACTTCAAAAAGCCAGCCAGAATTGCGCCATTTATGCGCATTACCATCGGCACAGAGGCACAGTCAGAGCAGCTGGTAGCGGCGCTGGAAGCCATTCTCAACTAAAACTAGTCGCTAAAATTTTACATTTCGCAATAAATTGCAACTAAATTGTTGAAATCGCACGGCAATTGCGGTTATCATGTCGCAATGTACAAAATGTGCAAATAATATTTTGTAAAATTATTTAAACCACATAATTTAACTTATGTGCAAAATATTAAATTTTTAATCGAACATTGAGTAAGCTCGGAGGAATTAGCATGGCACAAACCCAAATGGCATTAGATTCATTAGACTTTGACGCAACCGTTGCATTAGCAACAGCTGTTGCACCACACGTGGATATTTTAGAAATCGGTACTCCTTGTATCAAGCACAATGGCATTAAAATGCTTGAAACATTACGTGCAAAATTCCCAAACAACAAAATTTTAGTTGACCTTAAAACAATGGA
>JAYVSZ010000009.1:0-19505 GCA_043774925.1 Methylophilaceae bacterium
ACGCGAACAAGAAAAAGCAGGTAAGCGTTTTTACAATCCCAGTTTGCCGCAGCTTTGCCAAACCTGCCAAATTCCAATGGTGTATACCGATCCGAAAAATCCATCACAGCGTGTATATCGCGAGACGATGTACAAAGACGATAGATTTCATTTCTGCTCGGATGCATGTAAAGAGATTTTTGAACATGAGCCAGAAAAAATGTCGCAAGCTTGGTTGCCGCCTCATCAAATTTTTCAAGGTAATTGCGGCGGTGCGACCATACCTGACGTACTTAAGTATTACCATTTCACTGAAAATGATGGCGGCGAATTCTTGCATTCACGCGATAACGCCAACTGGAACTTGTGGAAGGGCTTAACCCCTGACGAAGAGGCCGCTTAATTAAGGAGAGTAAAAATGGCAGTTAAAGCAGCTTACGAAAATTATACGGGGCCAAATCGCGATGCGGTTGAAAATTTTCATGGTAACCAATTGGTGTATATCGGTTGGGATGAACACATGATGTTTCCTTGCGCAGGGGTTTTCCCTTTGCCACCACAAATGCCATTTGGTGCACTGGTGAAAGAGGTTGTACCTTCGGCTTTTTCCATACATCCTGATTTTGCAAATATAAATTGGGATAAAGTGGAATGGTTGTTGGATGGCAAAAGCTTTGCGCCAGACGCGAGCAAAAGCTTGGCTGAGAATGGCGTTGGCCATAAATCATTGATTCGCATGATAACGCCAGGCTTAAACGGCATTGGCAATATAGGCTTTTAAGGGGGGTATTTAGTGTCTTATCAACTCACCATTGAGCCCTTAAGCCATAGCGTTGAAGTGCAAGAGGGCCAAACGCTTTTAGATGCCGCTTTGCGCAACGGAGTTTATATTCCGCATGCTTGTTTACATGGCTTATGTGGCACATGCAAAGTGCAAGTGCTGGAAGGTGAAGTGGAGATTGGCGAAGCGTCACCTTTCGCGCTAATGGACTTTGAGCGTGAAGAAGGCAAATGCCTCGCTTGCGTGGCTACTGCTTTATGTGACGTGGTGATTGAAGCTGATATTGACGAAGAACCTGATGCCGAACTACACCCAATGCAGGATTTTGAGGGTACAGTGACAGAGTTGCTGGATTTAACGCCCACTGCCAAAGGTGTGTTTATTGAGCTAGATGGCGATGGCATTGATTTTCAAGCTGGCCATTATGTGAACTTGCATGTACCTGGCGTTGAGCTACCACGCGCATTTTCATTAGCTAATCCGCCAAGCGAAAAGCGTCGTATTGAACTTAATATTCGCTATGTACCTGGCGGCCAAGCAACCGAATATATTCATAAAGAGCTGAAGGTAGGCGACAAACTTAAACTCAATGGTCCTTATGGACGCTTTTTTGTGCGCCGCTCTGCGCCTGAGAATCTACTTTTTTTAGCGGGCGGCACAGGTTTATCTAGCCCGAAATCAATGATTCTCGATTTGCTGGAAAAAGGTGAAAGTCGTAAAATTACCTTGGTTTATGGCGCGAGAAATCTTGCTGAACTATATGACAATGCTTTGTTTGTAGATTTAGCAGAAAAGCATGCAAATTTTAACTATGTGCCAGCATTGTCTCAGCCAGCGGAAACAGACGCTTGGACTGGTGAAACTGGCTATGTACACGATGTGGCAACTAAGTATTTTGACGGCGACTTTCGCAACCATAAAGCCTATATGTGTGGCCCACCAGGTATGATTGATGCTTGCATTACTGCGCTCATTCGTGGCCGTTTATTTGAGCGTGATATGTATATGGAAAAATTTATTTCTGCCGCAGATGTCGATTCTGCTGCACGTAAAAGTCCTTTATTTAAAGCTATTTAGTTTGTATTCGAGCTTTGAAAAGTATAAAGTTTTAGTACGCGAAACAGGCGAAGAATATTTGTGTGCTAGCAATGAGAATTTATTGCTAGGTATGGCGCGCATTGGGCGTAAATGCATTCCAGTTGGCTGTGTAAATGGCGGTTGCGGGGTGTGCAAAGTGGCTATTGTTAAAGGTGATGTGCATAAATGTGGCGCAATGAGCCGCGCACACGTATCCGAACAAGAGGAGTTGCAAGGCGTCGTGTTGGCCTGCCGCGCTATGCCAATGAGTGCGGTAGAGTTGGAAGTGATTGGGAAGATGAAAAAAGCAATTTGGTAGGTAACTAAAAAACGTTGTAACTTGGAGATAAAAATGGGCGTCATGAGAATTGGGCATATCAGTATAAAAGTAATGGATATGGCGGAAGCGCTAAAGCATTACGAAAACGTAATCGGCATGAAAGTGACGCACACTGACGCTGCTGGCAATGTATATTTAAAATGCTGGGATGAATGGGATAAGTATTCAGTTATCTTAACGCCATCGGATCAAGCTGGTTTTAACCACGTTGCTTACAAAGTGACAGACGATTTTGCTCTAGTAACGCTCACACAAAAAGTGCGCGATTACGGCATTAAAGTAGAAGAGTTGCCAGCAGGCACTTTGCCTAGTTGTGGTCGCATGGTTAAATTTAACATGCCAAGTGGCCACGAAATGCGCTTGTTTGCAGAAAAAGATTGTCTTGGCACTGATGTTGGTTCAACGAACCCAGATCCTTGGCCAGATGATATGCGCGGCGCTGGGGCGCATTGGCTAGATCATTGTTTGCTCATGTGCGAAATGGATCCTGCACGCGGCGTAAATACTGTGGTGGATAACAAACAATTTTTTATGAAGGCACTGAATTTTTTCGAGACCGAACAAGTGGTGGTAGGTCCAAACGGCTCAATTCAGCTTGCCACGTTTCTTTCGCATTCCAGCAAGCCGCATGATATTGCGTTTGTGGGCGCGCCAACGTCTGGCTTCCATCACCTTTCATTTTTCCTAGATTCTTGGCACGACATTTTAAAAGCGGGTGATGTCATGGCTAAAAATCGTACGCGTATTGATGTCTCACCTACGCGGCACGGCATTACGCGGGGCGAAACCATTTATTTCTTTGATCCTTCTGGAAATCGAAACGAAACTTTTGCTGGCTTGGGCTATCAAGCGCAGCGCGATAAGCCAGTCATTACTTGGACAGAAGATCAAATTGGCCGTGCTATTTTTTATCACACAGGCTTGTTGGTCGAGAGCTTTACCTCAGTCTATACCTGATTTAGGTGATGAGTTTGAGTTTGCCATTGCGAAGCGAATGTACCGCACCTAAAAAAGCCAGTAAAGCTGGGGATTTATTGTCGCGTCGATATACACAACTCAAATCAACTTTTGCATCTGGCGAATGCAGCAAATGGTAGCGAACACCAGACAATTGCAGGCTGATGGCTGATTCTGGCACGATTGCTATCCCCAAACCAGCCGAAATTAAAGCGATGGCAGTAATGATGTCTTCTACATCATGTACCACGTTAGGAGCGAATCCAGCATTGCTACAGAGCATGATAACGGTGTCTGCAAAAGAAGGACGTACGTTGTTTGGAAACAAAATAAATGGCTGGTCAACTAAATCTTTTATTTCAAGCGTTTGGTTATTTGCAAATGGATGGTCTTTGTGCAGCGCAACGTAAAGATTTTCCAGCATCACAGTCTCTACAGCTAAGTCTGGCACGGTAGGGTAGATGCGATTGAAGCCTATATCGAGATGTTTTTCTCGAACACCATCAATTTGTTGGATTTTCGTTGTGTTTTGCAACGAGATAATAATATCAGGATGCGTTTTGCGAAGCTCGATAAGCAATGTTGGAATGACGCTAATGGTGGACGAGCCAAAAATTCCAATATCAAGCCGCCCAAGCTGGCCTTGGTGAGCAAGTTTTGTTTTATTGACGGCTTGGTCGGCCAAAGCAACAATTTTGCGTGCTTCTTCTAAAAATATTAAACCAGCTTGCGTAAGCGCTACCCCACGCGTAGAGCGCTCAAACAAAATAACGCCGATAGAGTGTTCAAGCTGTTGAATGTGCCGCGTTAACGGTGGTTGTGAGATATTGAGTTGGCTAGCCGCGCGTGTGAAATTGAGCTCGGTAGCGAGCGCTAAAAAGTAGCGTATTTGTCTTAAATCCATCGCTGCGACTCCAACTTAAGGAATGTAGCTTATTTATACCATATTAGTATTAATCATACAAATAATAGTATTAGACGGCATAACATCGTTTAAGTAATATTCTTGTAACAAAAAGTATCAAGTTGTATCAAGTTTGTAATTTATAAAAGAATGATAGAAGCAACTTTTGATTTTTGTCTTACACAAAGTTAGCACTAAAAATACTAAAAATATAACAGGTTGATGGTTGGAACTTGAGGGTGGGGTTTGGCAATGCAGTTATTAAAACAACCTAGTATTCATAACATCTTTCATAGCTTAGCGCTACTGACGGTCGCGTCCATTTCTTTGTCTGGATGGTTAATTGCGCTCAGTTTCTTTGCTTTCATTACATTATCTGGCTGTACTCAAACAAACGAAAACAGCGCACTTACTTTAAAAAAACAAATGTCTGTACGCCGCACAGATCAATTTCAAGCGGCTGCTACCAATCAGAAAAAGGCGGTTGTGGTTGGTGGTCAAATTATTATGTTGTTAGATCTGCAAAGTAATGATCGCAGCCGCATTACCCTTCCTGGTACACCAGCGCTGATGGATGTAGCAAGTTGTGCCGACGGTAGTTTTGTTGCGCTCGATTTTTATCGCAAAGTGTGGATTGCTGATAGCAATGCGACTCACTGGAAACCTCAAAACATTAGTGGCGATTGGCGCCCGCTTGCCTTGACTTGCGATTCGAAAAACCGCATTTGGGTTGTCGGTAGTTTTAGCACAGTAGCATCCAGCACAAATCAAGGTGCTAGTTGGCAAGTGGTCGATTTTAAAGAAGATGCAATGTTTAACACTGTGCAATTCGTTGATGAAAGCCACGGCTTTATTACTGGGGAGTTCGGCGCAGTTTATCATACGGCAGATGGCGGGGCGACTTGGCTAGCTGACAACAAAATTCCTGAAGACTTTTATCCCTATGCAGCCCTTTTTACCAGCCCAACAGAAGGCTATGTAAGTGGCTTAACTGGAAAAATTTTGACCACGAAAAATGCAGGTAAATCGTGGGAAAAATTAGAAAATCCAAGTGGGTTACCACAATTTGGGCTGGCAAAACAAGGCGGTGCAATTTATTCCGTGGGTATCAACGGCTCCTTACTTAAACTACAAAATCAACAGTGGCAAGCAGTGAAGCATGATGCTGAATCTGCTGCCTATTTGCGTGCTGTGTCTCCGCTTGGCGCAGACCGATTGCTAATTGCGGGCGCTACAGGCGCAATGCAAATTGTGCAATTAGCTAATGTCGATAATAAAGTACAAAAGAAATAGAATGATAAGGATGATGCTTTGAAACACGCAGTTACGCATGCATTGCACCGAGCTGAGGCTTGGATTTTTGCTAATCCAAAATACGTGCTGGGGGCGGTATTTTTAATTAGCCTATTGTTCGCAACGCGCTTGCCGCATTTGCAAATGCAGACTAATTTTGACGATTTACTGCCACAAAAACACCCATTTATACAATTGCATAATCAAATACGTGAAGGTTTTGGCGGAGTAAGCGCGGTCACAATTGCAGTAGAAGTTGAAAATGGTACTATTTTTACCAACGAAACTTTGCAACTCATTAATCGTATCACGCAAGAGGTTGATAATCTGCCTAGCGTAAACCATAACTTAGTGAGTAGTTTAACGCACCGTACTGCGCGTAAAATTTCGCTGGATGAAAGCGGCAACGTGCGCTCTAAGCCCTATTTCGACATGTCTGCCCCTGTACTAACGGATGCTGAGTTGCTGCAATTACAGCGCGATGTAATGACCGATCCTCGAGTGTATGGGCTCTCAGTATCCCCTGATTTAAAATCGGCGATGATTAAAGCGCAGATGAACGAGGGTGGTATTGATTATGAAAAAACTTTTGCGGCCTTGCAAAAGCTGCGCAGTGACGCCAAAACGGCAGGTGTAAAAATTTATGCGACGGGCTTGCCAGTGCTCACAGGTTGGGTTTACACCTATTTGTCGCAAATATTGCAAATTCTACTTTACACGGCAGCCCTCATTATTCTGTTGCTGGTAGTGTATTTCCGCCGCCTCTATGGCATCGCACTTCCGCTCCTAGGCATCTGTCTATCATCAGCTTGGGGCTTAGGATTTATGTCATTGCTTGGCTACCACCTCGATCCGCTATCAATGCCGATTCCATTTTTAATTGCTGCACGTGCGACTTCACATGGCGTACAACTGGTAGAGCGTTATTACTATGAGCTTGAAGCCACAGGCAGCGGCCCACGCGCCGCACGTAATGCGCTCGATGCGCTATTCCGTCCAGGTTCACTTGCAATTACCGTAGATGCGCTAGGTATTTTAGTGATTGCCATAGGCGCCGCGCCTATTAATATTAAACTTGGTTATTACGCAAGCTTTTGGGCATTTTCGGTGATTTTCACGGTGCACTTCATGGTGCCATTGTTCTTGTCGATATTGCCAGAACCTAAAGAAAAGAAAAATAGCCGCTCTGGAACAACAGCTTTTTTAAGCAAAATTTTTAAACCTATTTGCACGGTTAATGTGGGTAAAGGTGTAATGGCGACCGCACTAGCATTAGCTGTAGTAGGCATTTTTCAAATTACGCATGTGCAGTTTGGCGAATCGGAGCCTGGCTCACCCATTTTAAATCGCAATCATGATTACAACATCTCGGCCAAGGCGATTAATGCAAGTTTTCCAGGTTCAGAAGAAATGTACGTGATGGCTCGAACCAAAGAAAACCAAGGCATACGTCGCCCAGAAGTGTTGCATGCGATAGAAAGTTACACGGATGAAATGATGCTGGATCCAGAGTTGGGCGGTGCCAAGTCATTGCCAGGGTTAATACGGCAAGTGAATCGTCTGACACACAATGGCGACCCGCGCTGGGCACAGTTGCCTGATACTGCGGATGAAGTTGGTGGGCTCATGTTTGCCTATTCGGCCTCTAGTCCAATTCCAGGTGCGCTTAAAGAGTTTGTGAATACCGATGAGAATGATGCGGCAATGGTGTTTTATTACAAAGACCACGAAGCAAGCACCCTTAAACGTGTCATTGGCATGGCGGGCAATGCAGTTACATCCGCAAGTGCTGGCATCAAAGATTTCAAAATACATTTAGCGGGCGGCATTGTTGGCGTAAATGCGGGTATTGATGAAGAAAATTTCCGTGACACCTTGAAAATCACGCCGCTCGTGATGTTGATGGCATTCATATTTGTCAGGCTTTATTACAACTCTACCCATGCAGGCTGGCTCATGGTGTTGCCTATGATGTTTTCTACCATACTGACTTACGCCTACATGGGTTTTAACCACATTGGCATCAACGTCAACACTATTCCTGTCATTGCTGTGGGTATTGGCGTGGGTATCGATTACGCCATCTACATTATGGATCGCATTCGCGAGGAATTTGTGGAGAAAGGTAATTTGAGCGAGGCAGTGGTGCGTGCATTAAGTACGACAGGATTAGCAGTGGCTTTTACCGCGGCCACACTGGTTTCAGGGGTCATTATGTGGGTGGTGATGTCGGATCTGCGCTTTCAATCAGACGCCGCAACGCTGCTCACTGTGATGTTAGTAGTCAATGCGCTAGCGGCAATGGTGCTAGTGCCATCGTGGGTTTTAGTGTTTAAGCCGACCTTTATTACGGGTGCACACCGTGATAGAGACGGCATTTTGCAAACAGATTAGCGTTTGTAAAACAATAATCGGAAATAATTTTTCTGATTAGCTTTAAAAAGTAGTAACAACCATATGGATGTCACAATTTAAAGGGGAGTAAACAAAATGAAACAAGCAAATCAACTCCGAAAATCGCTCAAGTTGCAATGGGCGCTTATCGGTGCAGTATTGCTGGCAATGGCTGCTGGCACGGCATGGGCAGAAGGCCTACCAGAAGGCGGTGATGAAACTGCAGCAGATAATGGTAATAAATTAGATATTTATTATGAAAACCATACGGCGGTGCGTGGCAAAGACGAGACTGGTGATACCGCAGGCTTATCTAAGTTCCGTAACACCGTGCAAATCGAGGCTGATCGCAAGTTGAGCGATGGTTGGGATTTTCATGGCATTTTCCGTGGCACTTATGACGGCGTATATGACCTGAATAAAGGTGAGTACGGTGCGCATGCGGGTGGGCCAATCAACTTACAGCAAACTATCGGAGGGCAGCTATTTTCTGTGCCAAATGGTCAGGGTATAGGTCATGCGGCGGTATCTGGCGGCCTCCAGGCTTTGGGGGTTCCTGCAGTAGCAGCGAATCAAAATGCTTTTGTTGATACTTACGTCAATGTTCCTGGCGCTAAGCAAGATAATCCAAATGCTGGTTTACGTGTGTTGGGTGATAGATGGCATCAAATTGAAGGTGGCGTTGCATTTGGCGTACCTGTGCGCCCATGTAATGTGGATAAGCGTGGTTGCGTGGACTTTGGTGGCTATGGCGACCAAAGCAAGACCGACCTTGCTTCACCTGAGTTTAACGACCGTTTAGATTTTATCCGCGAAGCATATGTTAAAAAGACATTCGCACTACAAGATGGCAAGCAGCTTTTCGTTAAAGTGGGGCGTCAACAAGTGGTTTGGGGTCGTACAGACTTATTCCGTGTGTTAGACGTGATTAACCCAGTGGATTATTCACGTAATAATATCTACGACGAGTTGCAAGATATTCGTATCCCGATGTTTATTGCACAGGCAGAGTATCGCATGGGTGGTAGTGATTGGATGCAGGAACGTAATTTGCAAGTGGTGTGGAATTTCGACAAATTCCGCCCCAGTAACTTAGGCCAATGTGGTACAGCCAACGTTATTTTAGACGCGGGTTGTTTTTTTCGCGGCATGAAAAACTTGTGGGATAACGGTGGAACTGTAGCAAACTTTGCTGCCTTGCCACCTCCATTAGTTCCACCAGGCACTTACTTAGCTACAAACTTTGGCCCACATCAAATCGGTATAAGAAATGTCGATTTGCCATCATGGAGTCTTGAGAATACGCAATTGGGTGTGAAGTTTGAGGGCGTAACGAATGGCGGCCTTAATTTCTCACTCAACGCCTTAACTTATCGTTCACAATTACCTTCGTTACATGGCGCAAAGAGCTCGGTGAACGGCTTTACAGGTGTAAACAAGGATGTAAACCCATATCATATCTCGTTCGATATGGTGTTCCCGCGCGTGAACCTAATCGGTGGTTCGGTTGACTTCCAATGGAAAGAGGCTAAAGCCGCGGTGCGTATGGAAGGTGCCTTTACTGATGGCGAAGAATTTGCTAACACTGCTAAAGAAGAGTTATTTTCTAGCAACAACGTGTTCCGTGGCGTAATCGGTATCGATAGACCTACTTTTGTGCCTTTCATCAGCCCAAATCGTACTGTGTTATTTTCTGGTCAAATGTTTTACCAACATATATTTAATCACCAGGTAACTCAAGGTACACAGGGCATGGTTGGTATGCCAGATTGGGAAGATAACTTTATTGGTACCTTGCTGATTAAAGCCTTCTTAGCTGGCGATAGGGTTAGTCCGCAAGTAATTTTTGCGCATGACTTTAAGGCTGATGCTTGGGTGGCAGCACCGCAAGTAGATTGGAGTGCAACGGATAACTTGAAATTTACCGTAGGTGCTAACTTGAAGTGGGGCGGCGATATTGGGGCTTACAAAGTGGACGATTGTCGTTCATGCAATCCATGGCCGCCATTCACCGGAATTACTGACCCGAATCCAGGTCTAGTGGGTTCACGCGGCTTGTCAGGTATTGAGCCACTCGGTCGTTTCCGTGCAGGTCCAATTGGTGCAGCCACCAATGAAAATGACCTGTATTTCACAGCACGTTACAAATTCTAATTAAGGAGAAACATCATGCGACAATTATTATTAGCAGTTTCTATGGCATTGGTGGCATCTAGCGCTGCTTATGCCGCTACCGAGGCTGATGTGGAAAAATCATTCTTTCCATACAAAGATGGACTACCTACGGCTGATGGTGTAACGCCTGGCACGGTAATCAACAAAGATAATGTTGATCAGTTTAAGGCCGTGCTGGATGAAGGTATGTACAAAGTGATTAAAAATGGCTGGTACGAAATTAAGGTGGGGAAAACTACCTCGTTTGACCAGGACAAATTTTATATTGATGCGACTAAGAAAAATCTAGGTGGCACTAAGCTGGGCGCTAAAAACGGCGATATTGAAGGTTTCGTTGCTGGACGTCCTTTCCCTGAAGAGCCATCTGAGAGCGACCCTCGTGCGGGTGAAAAGCTCGCATGGAATTTTAAATATGGTCAGAACTGGGGTGACAATGCAACCATTACTCCGTTTTACTGGAAGTACCGTGATTTGATGACGGGAAAACTAGAAAAAACGCTAAAAATGAGCTTTGGTTTCTTGAACTTTACCCACCGTGTGCAACATGCGCCAGTGCCAGAAATTCCAGGAAACTCGGCGCATTTGTATCGCGGTATTTACGTGAAAGTGCTTGAACCACAAGATTTGAAAAACACGCAGTTACTGATTCAACGCTATGAAGATGACCAAAAAGAGGATGACGCTTATCTTTACCTTGGTTTCCAACGCCGTGTACGCCGTCTTGCTACAGGTCAAAAAACTGACTCATTCTTGGGCTCAGATTTGATGATTGAGGACTTTGAAGGTTATAACGGCCGTGTTGCAGACATGAAATGGACGTACAAAGGTACTAAAAATATCATGTTAGCTTTCTACAACCACAATGAAATGAAGCTGGCGACTGACTTTAAAGAAGCTGACGGCTACAAATATGTTGATTTTCATGGTCAAGGTAGCTGTTTCCCTGATGTGACTTGGCAATTAAGAAAAGTCTATGTACTTGAAGCAACTCCAGTTGGCGCAAGCCCAATTGGCAAGCGTGTGTTGCATATGGATGCGCAGGCCAACAGTATTAACCGTACCTTGATTTACGATCGCAAAGGTGAGTTGTGGAAATCTTGGACGATTGGTAAATCACATCCAGATAGTCATTTGCCAATCAATAAGGGCACGGGCATATCAATTGATGACGCGTTCTCGATGGTGGATATGCAGTCTAAACATTGCACAACCGGCCAGTTCAAGGGTCAGGTAGATCCGAAAAAAGTACCACCTGCCATGTTCCAAGTGCAGTTTATGCGTGGTGGTGATTAGTTGATTTGCTAGACTTTGGCATGCTGCTACTCCCCTTGCGGCATGACAATGCAATAAATGCTAAAGAAACGCTCGACCGCTATTAGTTTTGTGGTCGAGTTTTTCGATTAAGCGTTTCCTAAAATTAGCTATACCATTTAAGTATTAATTGTTAAAAATTAAGTATTTTACAAAATAACTGAACGCCAATAACATTCTAAATAACAACAAGTGAAATTGTAGGTAAAAGCAAGTATGAATCTGGCGCATTACACAGAGCAGTGGCAAGTGACTACCGAATCGGCGCTTCGCGCTGTAGAAGGCGCGGTGCAGCATGCGATTTCATTGGGCATTAAAATTAATGTGGCCGTATGCGATGCTAGCGGCACACCAATGGCTTTTTTGCGTATGAATGGCGCGTATCTACATTCTATTAGCATCAGTGAAGATAAAGCTTACACAGCAGCTAGCTTTGGTTTACCTACGAGCCAATGGGCGCAGATATTAAGCAATCACTCAGATGGCGTTCGGCTTGGTTTGCCTGAGCGTCCTCGTTTTGTGCAGCTTGGCGGTGGGTTGCCGATTGTGGTTAATGGCACTTTAATTGGTGGCATCGGCGTATCAGGCGGTTCGGAACAGCAAGATGAAGCGTGCGCGCGCTTTGGATTGGTATTAGCGGAGATAGAATCTTGACTTTACAAAATATAACCCCGAATTTTTTATTGAATGAGCCAGCGAATGAACCCGCTAAAATGGCGACGCAAATAAAAGACATTACTAACTTTATTAATGGTGAGTTCGTTGCTACGGCAAATTGGTTTGATAAGCGCTCGCCGTATGACGGTAAGGTCATTGCGCGCATTGCAGAAGCAGGTCGCGCAGAAGTGAATGCAGCGGTAGAGGCAGCGCATATGGCCTTGAATGGTTCATGGGGCAAGCTAGCGGTGGCAGATAGAGTTGCGATGTTGTATGAAGTGGCTAATGAAATTGATCGCCGTTTTGAGGATTTCTGTGATGCAGAAATGACCGATATTGGCCAACCTGCGCATTTTATCCGTCATGTTGATGTGCCAAGGGGTGCTGCAAACTTTAGAGTTTTTGCCGATGTGGTTAAAAACGTACCCACTGAATTCTTTGAGATGGCAACGCCCGATGGGCGAGGCGCAATCAATTACTCAACGCGTCGCCCAGTAGGCGTAGTGGCAGTGATTTGCCCATGGAATTTACCATTTTTGTTGATGACCTGGAAGCTAGGCCCAGCAATGGCTTGCGGTAACACCGTTGTCGTAAAACCATCAGAAGAAACGCCACAAACGGCCTTCTTGCTAGGTGAAGTCATGAACGCAGTGGGTCTACCAAAAGGCGTATTCAATGTGGTCAACGGTTTTGGCCCTGATGCGGCAGGTGAGTTTTTAACTACGCATCCAAAAGTCAGTGCAATTACCTTTACGGGCGAAACCCGCACTGGCGCGGCGATTATGAAAGCCGCCGCAGATGGTGCACGGCCTGTTTCATTGGAAATGGGTGGCAAGAATGCGGCGATTGTTTTTGCAGACTGTGATATGGATGCTGCGATTGAAGGCACGCTACGTTCCTCTTTCGCCAACTGTGGGCAAGTGTGCCTTGGTACTGAGCGCGTTTATGTTGAACGACCAATTTTTGATGAATTTGTAAAACGCCTTAAAGCGGGCGTGGAAAAAATGAAGCCTGGCTTGCCGAACGACCCTGCCAGCGGCATGGGGCCATTGATTTCGCAAGAGCATCGCAACAAAGTACTTTCGTACTATAAAAATGCGGTGGAAGAGGGCGCAATGGTTGTGACTGGCGGCGGCATACCCGAAATGCCAGAGGCTTTACAAGGAGGCTCTTGGGTGCAGCCCACTATATGGACAGGCTTACCAGACACAGCCACTGTGCTGCGCGAGGAGATTTTTGGTCCGTGTTGCCACATTGCACCGTTTGACTCTGAGGATGAGGTGATTCGTCGCGCTAACGATAACCCCTATGGTTTGGCTTCGGCTATTTGGACAACCAATTTGGGTCGTGGGCACCGCATGGCAAATGCCATTGAAGCAGGTATTGTTTGGGTGAACTCTTGGTTTTTACGCGATTTACGCACACCGTTTGGCGGTTCTAAGCAATCTGGCATTGGCCGGGAAGGTGGTGTGCATTCTCTTGAGTTTTACACCGAGCTTAAAAATGTTTGTATTAAATTGTAGGGAATATGATGGATAAAAAACTAATTACAGCGCTAGGCGATGAGCTTTATCAAGCGCTTGTTACGCAGACGATGATTGAGCCGCTGACCAATCGTCATGCAGAGATTACTATTGAGAACGCCTACAACATTCAGCAACGTATGATAGAGCGCCGTTTACAGGCGGGTGAGCGCATTATCGGCAAAAAAATTGGCGTGACCTCACTCGCTGTGATGAACATGCTTGGCGTATATCAACCAGATTTTGGCTACATGCTGGATGGTATGCTTTTTAATGAAGGTGAATCTATCGATATGGCAACATTGATTCAGCCCAAAGCTGAAGGTGAGATTGCTTTTATATTAAAAAAAGACCTTATGGGTCCTGGCATCACCAATGCACAAGTGCTGGCGGCGACAGAGTGCGTAATGCCATGTTTTGAAATTGTGGATTCGCGTATTCGTGATTGGAAGATTAAGATTCAAGACACTGTGGCAGACAATGCTTCTTGCGGCGTTTTTGTGCTTGGCGATCAAGCGGTTGATCCGCGCAAGTTGGATTTAGCCCTATGCGGCATGGTGCTTGAGAAAAATGGTGAAATTATCACCACTGGTTCTGGCGCTGCTGCGCTTGGCTCGCCTGTCAATGCAATTGCTTGGTTGGCAAATACCATGGGCGCGCTGGGCATTCCATTAAAAGCGGGTGAGGTCATTTTATCGGGCGCACTTGCAGCAATGCTGCCTGCCAAGGCGGGTGATAATTTCCGCGTGAGCATTGGCGGTCTAGGCGGATGTTCAGTAAGGTTTCATTAAGATAAATAAAGTTACATATATTAAAGTTTTACGGGAGTATTTCAGATGAAAAAAATCAAATGTGCGCTGATTGGGCCAGGTAATATTGGCACCGATTTATTAGCCAAACTAAAACGCAGCCCAGTACTAGAGCCAGTGTGGATGGTAGGCATAGATCCGAATTCTGATGGTTTAAAGCGTGCGCGAGAGATGGGCATCAAAACGACACATGAAGGCGTCGATGGCTTGCTACCACACGTGCTGGCGGATGGCGTACAGATTGCATTCGATGCCACCAGTGCTTATGTGCATGCGGAAAATTCACGCAAATTAAACGCACTTGGCGTCATGATGATTGACTTAACGCCTGCCGCGATTGGCCCATTCTGCGTGCCACCAGTGAATCTTAAAGAACATTTGGGTAAACGCGAAATGAATGTCAACATGGTGACTTGTGGTGGCCAAGCGACGATTCCGATTGTTGCCGCAATCTCTAAAATTCAGCCGGTGGCTTATGCGGAAATTATTGCGACTGCGGCTTCAAAATCAGCAGGTCCTGGTACGCGCAAAAATATTGATGAATTTACCACCACCACTGCAAACGCGATTCGCGTCGTTGGCGGCGCTAAACAAAGTAAAGCAATTATCGTGTTGAATCCTGCCGAGCCGCCATTATTAATGCGTGATACCGTGCATTGCTTGACCGAGACCGAGCCCGACCAAAAACGCATCACTGCCTCGATTCTGGAAATGATCACCGAAGTACAAAAATATGTGCCAGGTTACAAATTGGTAAATGGTCCAGTATTTGATGGCAATCGTGTATCCATTTTTATGGAAGTGACTGGGCTTGGTGATTACTTGCCAATTTATGCGGGCAATCTGGATATTATGACGGCTGCTGCGGCGCGCACCGCAGAAATGTTTGCAGAAGAGCTACTTAGCGGCACGATTAAACTTGAACCTGTAGCTGCCTAAACGAAGGAGAAAATAAATGAACCTTAAAGGCAAAAAAGTAATATTGCATGACAACACACTTCGTGACGGCATGCACCCAAAGCGCCACCAAATTACGATTGACCAAATGCTCGCGGTGGCTAAAGGCTTAGATGAGGCTGGCATGCCTTTGCTGGAAATCACGCATGGCGACGGCCTTGGCGGCGCCTCGGTAAACTATGGCTTTCCGCTACATACGGATATTGAATATTTAAACGCGGTCATTCCGCACCTTAAAAACACCAAGGTATCTGCCTTGCTCGTGCCTGGCATAGGGACTACCGATCATCTACGTGCCGCATTTGATTGCGGCCTACATACGGTGCGCGTGGCAACACACTCAACCGAAGCCGATGTGTCAGAACAACATATTACTTTAGGCCGAAAATTAGGCCTAGATACGGTAGGCTTTTTGATGATGGCGCACATGAACACGCCAGAAAAACTGGCTGAACAAGCTAAATTGATGGAAGGTTACGGCGCTGAGTGCGTTTATGTGACAGACTCGGCGGGCTATTTGTTGCCAGATGGCGTGAGTGATCGTGTTGCGGCTTTGCGCGCCGTGTTAAGGCCAGAAACGCAAATTGGCTTTCATGGGCATCACAATATGGCGATGGGCGTGGCTAATTCATTGGCTGCGATTGAGGCTGGCGCAATTCGTATCGATGGCTCTACCAATGGCTTGGGTGCTGGTGCTGGCAATACTCCGTTAGAAGTGTTTGTGGCGGTTTGTAACCGCATGGGTATTGAAACTGGTGTTGATCTATATAAAATTATGGATGTGGCCGAGGACATTGTGTTACCGATGATGGATCACATGGTACGTATTGATCGTGAGGCGCTTACGTTAGGTTACGCAGGGGTTTATTCTACATTCCTGTTGTTCGCAAAACGTGCGGCGCTCAAGTACAACGTGCCTGCGCGCGATATTTTAGTTGAACTCGGTCGTCGTGGCATGGTGGCAGGCCAAGAAGACATGATTGAAGACACCGCGATGACAATGGCTAAAGAAAGAGGCTTGGCAGCATGAACTTAGATAAAGCGACCATTGCAAAGCTTGCAGAGCATTTGGAAAATTGTGAGTTAGAAGCGCGCGACACGACTAAAATCACTGACGATTATCCTGATATGGATTGGGATGATGCATATGCGATTCAAGATGAAATTCGACGCCGCAAAGTCTCGCGAGGCCATAAGATTGTTGGTTTAAAAGCGGGTTTAACTTCATTTGCAAAAATGAAACAGATGGGTGTTGATACGCCCGTTTTTGGGTTTATGGCCGATTACTACGCCGTGCCAGAAGGTGGCGAATGCCAAGTTTCAAAACTGATTCATCCAAAAGTCGAGCCAGAAATCGCTTTTGTCACCAAAACTGCTATTAAAGGTCCAGGTTGTCATATAGGCACTGTGCTTGCGGCGATTGATTTTGTCATGCCTGGCATCGAAGTGATTGATTCACGTTACCGTGATTTTAAATTTGACTTGAAAAGCGTGATTGCGGATAACACTTCCGCAACACGCTTTGTGGTTGGTGGGCGGGCCGTTCCAGTGGCTGATGTCGATTTGCGCACAGTTGGCATTGTGTTAGAAAAAAATGGTGAGCCTGTGTCGTTTGGCGCAGGTGCCGCAGTGCTTGGCCATCCAGCGTTGGCAATTGCCATGTTAGCCAACCATCTAGGCGCACGCGGCGAAGAGATTCCAGCTGGTTCGCTCATTTTATCGGGAGGCATTACCGAAGCGGTATCGGTGCAAGCAGGCGATTCAGTGTGTTTGCGCGTGCAGGGTATGGGTTCAGTTGGTATGCGATTTGTTTAAATTTTATAAGGATTAAATATGCCATTCGCACAAATTTTTTTGGTAGAAGGTCGTACAGAAGAACAAAAGCGTGCTGTGATTGAAAAAGTGACGCAAGCCTTGTGTGAGGCTGTTGGCGCGCCACAAGAAACAGTGCGGGTCATGATTTCAGATGTGCCTAAAACCAATTGGGGCATTGCTGGCAAGTCGGTCAAAGATCTTGGCAGATAAATTTTTAGAAGATAGAAACCAATTAATTTTAGAAAGTCGCAATGTCAAATAATCCAGAAATCGGTAAATCAATACTTGCTAATGGTATTCAAACCAATTATCACGAGCATGGCCAAGGCCCGCCCGTGGTGCTTATCCATGGTTCAGGACCTGGTGTTACAGGCTGGGCCAATTGGCGCTTAACGATTCCTGCACTTGCCGAGAATTTTCGCGTTTTTGCACCTGATATTGTTGGTTTTGGTTACACAGAACGGCCAAAAGATGTGCAATACAATATGGAAACTTGGATCAGCCATATTCTTGGTTTTATGGATGCGCTTGGCATAGAAAAAGCGCATGTGGTTGGCAATTCGTTCGGAGGTGGCCTTGCGCTGGCAATGGCGATTTGCGCACCGCAGCGGGTTGATAAGCTAGTGTTGATGGGGAGCGCAGGCCTGCCATTTACGCTGACTGAAGGTTTAGACCGTGTTTGGGGTTACACGCCTTCAATCGATAATATGCGCGGTTTACTAGACTTATTTGCTTTCGATCGCAACCGCGTTACGGATGATTTAGCACGCATGCGTTATGAAGCTAGTGTAAGACCAGGGATTCAAGAAGCATTTGCACAAATGTTTCCAGCACCGCGCCAAAACGGCGTAATTGGCTTGGCAAGCCCTGCAACTGCGATACAAGCCTTGCCGCATCAAACGATGATTGTCCATGGCCGAGAAGACAAAGTTATTCCACTATCTAGCTCTTACGAATTGTTTAATCTCATCCAAAAAGCACAAATTCATGTGTTTGGGCAATGTGGGCATTGGACGCAAATCGAGCATGCAGCGCGCTTTAATACGTTGATTAGCAATTTTTTTTCAGAATAGCCTAGTTAAACTCGCAGAAAGAGTAGGGCGCATACATGGCATTCGATAGCCTAGCTGGTAAGCGTATTCTTATCACCCAAGCAGATGAGTTTATGGGGCCTGCTTTGTGCGAAGTTTTTGCAGAGCATGGTGCGCATGTTATTGCAGATACATCACTACTACTAGAAACTCATGTACCAGCAAAAATAATTGCCGCTGCAGGTAATGTTGACGTACTAATCGTAAATCTTGCGATTAAAGCACCAAGTACTTTGGTGCATGATGTTTCAGACAGTGAATGGGATGAGGTTTTTAAAGCGCTGGTTGACCCACTCCCTAGATTGGTGCGCGCTGTCTTGCCGCAGATGATGGCACGGCGGGCAGGAAAGATTCTAGTCATGGGCAGCGCTTCGGCACTTCGTGGCATGAAACAGCGCTCTACGTATAGTGCAGCACGTGGTGCCCAGCTGGCTTATATGCAAGCCGTAGGCGTCGAAATCGCGCCTTACAACATTCAAGTGAATGCAATCGCACAAAATTTTGTAGAAAATCCAACTTATTTTCCGCCAGAAGTACAAGCTGATCCAGTTTTTCAAGAGCGGCTAAAACGTGAAGTTCCCCTTGGCAGATTAGTCACGGGCAGAGAAGATGCCGAATTTGTGGCGTATTTGTGTTCAGATTCTGCGGCTTGCTTTGTTGGGCAAGTTTTCCCAATTTGCGGTGGTTGGGTGGCCCGCTGATGCGTGCTGTAGTAATGTTTTATGAGACATCTAAATGAGACATTGATTTGTATCACAAGCTATTTCACATATTTTACCAAAATCCTCTGCCACTAAAGCGCTTCTACCAATCAAGCCACCATCAATATCTGGCATCGTCAGCAGGCTGCAAGCGTTGGCAGGCGTAAGGCTGCCGCCATAAATAATACGCAGTTGATTGGCAAAACTTTCATCTCTTAATGCGATTAATACGCGAATAAAGCTGTGCATCTCTTGCGCCTCTTCAGGCGTGGCGGCTTTGCCAGTGCCAATTGCCCATACTGGCTCGTAGGCAATCACCATGCTCACATTTCTTGCGCGTTCAAATGTGGTGTGGTCTAAATTGCAAATGGTCAGCACTTGCGCTTCTACAACCTGTTTTGCAATACCAGATTCGCGCTCTAACAGCGTTTCGCCAACGCAGTAAATCGGCGTAATACCAGCATTGACTGCACGGGTCACCCTAATTGCAGCCTTCTCGTTGCTTTCGTGGCTGATAGTACGGCGCTCTGAATGGCCAATAATGGCATATTGACAGGCAAAATCTTTGAGCATTTCTGCCGAGATAGAAGAAGTGTAAGCGCCAGCTACAAATTGGCTGATATTTTGCGAGCCCCATGCAATGTTTGTTCCGCTTAACAATTGTTGCGCCTGAAATAAATAAGTGTAAGGCAAGCAAAGCGCAAAATCAGCTGCGTTAAAATCTTTCAAACGCGCTAAAAG
>JAYVSZ010000010.1:0-7137 GCA_043774925.1 Methylophilaceae bacterium
TTGTTTTACCTAAATTAATCCAATAGTTTTTACTATTTTATTTGATCGATAGCTTAATTTTTGTTAAGAAATCTCTGCCGTATGACAGATTGCTGCAAACTCTTGCGCGTTTAGCGAGCATTTGCCAATCAACCCGCCATCGATATTATCTACAACGAATAATTGTACCGCATTTTGCGGGTTTACGCTGCCTCCGTAGAGGATTTTTAAGTGATTTGCCGCGTCGGCATTCAAGTTGGCGATTTTATTGCGGATGAACAAGTGCATGCTTTTTGCTTGCTCTGGTGTGGCTGCCAAACCCGTGCCAATCGCCCAAATCGGCTCATACGAAATTACCGTATTAGCAAAAACCGCCGCACTATGTGTGTTAATAATGGCGTCTAACTGCTTGCCAACCACCATTTCCATCACCCCCGCCTCGCGCTCTATTAATGTCTCGCCCACGCACAATATCGGCGTTAATCCGTGCTGTTTTGCCATCATAAACTTTTGCGCAATGTTCTCATCGCTTTCGCAATACGCGGTCGCACGTTCAGAGTGGCCGAGAATCACATACTCACAACCAAAATCCGCCAACATCACTGCGCTCACTTCGCCCGTAAACGCACCAAACTCGCTTTTAGCCACATTCTGCGCACCCCAAGCAATATTAGTATTGCTGAGTGCGCCTTGTAATTGTGCGAGATAAGGATATGGCGCACATACCACCACTTGGGTGTGTTTTAGGTTGGATAAAGTTTGAATGTAACTTTCCAGCAAAGCTTGATTTTGCTTGAGATTACCATGCATTTTCCAGTTGGCAACTAAGAATTTCTTGGTGGATTTTTTTGTTTGCATCATGGGGTGGCATTATAGCGCAAGCGTGATAATGCGGCGCAATGCCCTTCAATTATTGCAGCCTAATATACATTCAAAGACTTGCATCATTCATAATTTTTGTTTGCAGTGGCATCAATGTGGAAAACTGCAATTCAGTTGCAAACTCTTTTGCAGTTGATTCCGTTACCTCACAAATTTGTTTTTCTGTTACTTTAGTATTGAGTTACCCCTTCTTTCATTTGAAAAGTAAGGGCTTTTAAAAAGGTGGCTCTTGCGTCTTGGTAAAACTTATCTTCACCTAATAACGATATTGCAAGCGCTTTTCTTGCTAAAGTTAACTCATGCTCGTTAATTTTATCGAATTCTTTAATAAAGGTTGGTATTGTGACGCCTAGAGTCAAGCAATACTCTGGTCTTGTTCTTACGTTCATCATGTAGAAACCCATAAACTGACTGGCAGCAGTAGTTAGCTTAGTCTTTGCATCTGAGCTATTAACTAAAGCTTCATTTGCACCTTTCTTACTGTTTTCCATAAAGACATCTGAAGCGCTCTTGCCATCAACAGGCTTTGCATCATTAATCGACTGAGTAACGGCAGCATCCATTTGTTTAAATGCTTGCTGCTGGTTTATAGAACTGAATAGATTTACAGCACCAATAGCGCATACAACTACGCCAATTTGTGAAACCTTTAAGCTTGCGCTCTCACTAAGTTTAAGAAGTTTTGAGATTATTGGAAGAATAATTGCAGCTCCGCCTCCGGCAATTGCTCCGATTGCAATGTATCCAAGCTTTCCCGTCCAAAATGCATCCATAATTGTCTCCTATTAAACCAAACAGTAGAAAAATCTTACTCGACCTGCAAAAGCTGAACATTAAGTAACTGTAGCTGCAAAGATTGTAACCCATTGTAAGTATTGGTTTGCAATTGATAAACCGCTTGAATCTGCTCGGGTAAAAATTCGGTTTGACCAAAAAAAATCGCATCAAAGCGTTTTTTGTCTTTTTCCAAATACAGTTTCAAATGTTTTTCGCCAACAATTTTTTGATTAACCACACTAAACGCATCCGCAAACAAAGGTGGTGCAAAGCCTTGCCCCCATACGCTGCCAGCCAATAGCTGCGCGGCTTCCAGGCTCATGTTATTGGCCTCTAAGCTACCATCTGTTTCAATCATGGCGTGTAAATCGGCTGGGCTGAGTAGCTCGCTCACCACGCTTTCAAACGCTTGCTGAAAAGGCAAAAAATCACTCTGCTTGATGCTCAAGCCCGCCGCCATGGCGTGGCCGCCAAATTTTAGAATTAAATCTGGATGCCGTTTGGTGACCAAATCCAACGCATCGCGCAAATGTAAGCCCGCGATGGAGCGGCCAGAACCTTTCAAAATCTCACCTCCCGCTTCTGCAAAAGCAATAACGGGGCGGTGATAACGCTCTTTAATGCGCGAAGCCAGAATGCCCACCACGCCTTGATGCCAGCTCGGTTCGTATAAACTGATGCTGAATTGATTTTCCACTTGAATATTATCCAAACTCGCCAGTGCACCATCTTGCATATCGGCTTCGATATTGCGCCGTTCCAGATTAAGCTCGTGCAGCGTTTGCGCGATTTTTTGCGCCTCACTCATGTTATCCGCAAGTAAACATTGAATGCCGAGGCGCATATCATCTAGCCTGCCAGCCGCATTGAGCCTTGGTCCGACGTAAAAACCTAAATCTTGCGCGTTGGTTTTGCTGGCATCGCGCCCTGCGACTTTTAACAGCGCCGTAATGCCGTAGCAACAAGCGCCTGCCCTAATTCTTCGCAAACCTTGCTCGACTAATATTCG
This sequence comes from Methylophilaceae bacterium, assembly GCA_043774925.1. Lineage (GTDB taxonomy): Bacteria > Pseudomonadota > Gammaproteobacteria > Burkholderiales > Methylophilaceae > JAYVSZ01. The sequence continues at coordinate 2,648 of JAYVSZ010000010.1, forward strand.
ATTATTGCTATCCAGTTTCACTAAATCTGCCACCGTGCCGAGCGCCACTAAATCCAGCAACTCGGTTAAATTGGGTTCTTGTTTTTCAGCAAAAGCGCCGCGCGCGCGCAACTCTGCCCGTAAAGCCAGCAACACGTAAAACATCACGCCAACGCCAGCTAAGTTTTTACTAGGGAATGCACAGCCATGTTGATTGGGATTCACAATACAAGCGGCTTGTGGCGTAACATCTGCTGGCAAATGGTGATCGGTAATTAGCACTTGAATGCCCAGTTTATTCGCCGCGGCAACACCATCCACACTGGCAATGCCGTTATCGACGGTGACAATAATGTCAGGTTTGCTGTGTGCTGCGGACTCATTTTGACTCGCAGGCACGCTTCGCGCAGCGAGCGTGACAATTTCAGGCGTTAAGCCGTAGCCATATTCAAAGCGATTTGGCACTAAAAAATCGACATTTGCGCCAAAAGTTCTCAAGCCCTTCACCGCCACAGCGGTTGCGGTTGCGCCATCGGCATCGTAATCGCCCACAACGAGTATTTGTTTTTTAGCCGCAATCGCATCAGCGAGTAATTTCGCCATTTCGCCGCTGTTTGTGAGTTTTTCTGGCGCAATTAAATGGCTTAAAGAAATATCTAACTCTTTAGCATCAATCACGCCGCGCGCCGCATACAGCTTGGCTAACAGCGGGTTCAAGCCTGCTTCTACAAGGCTTTTTTCGGCTTCTAAATTGATTGTTCTTTGCGTGATTTTCATGTCGATAACCCGTAAAACCACAAATTATTAATGGCTGACAAACCTTGGCTTTCTCGCGCTTCGTTCACCGGGTGGCTAAACAACAGCATTTGGATTTCGTTCTGAAACTTTGCCCACGCCAAAGCGCCCTCGCCTTGCGGCAAATAAGGCGCGACATCTTGGTTGATGACTTTTTCAATCGGCGTGGTGGTGATTTTTGGATCGGCGTCCAACCCAAGAAACCACACATCATTTTGCAGGTAAAAATGAGTGCCAAACCCAGAAAAATGCTGATTTAAGCTTTCTATTATGCTTAAAGAATCTGCCGTGGGAGCCAATAACGGCGCGGGTGCTGGCAGCATATAACTATCGCGTCCAAGCACTAAATGCACGGGCGCGGCAAATAGCCAAAACGCGTGTTGCGCGCTGCCGCCCGCTTGCTGATAGGCGCTTGCGGCATTCGGCGGCGGTGAAAAATAGGCAAGAAAACTTAAAAAAAACGACATGGTTTAGCTTTATAGTTGAAGCGCAGATTATATCGCCAAAATACTTCTCACTCTTGTCATTCTGAGCGTAGCGAAGAATCCAGCCAAAAAATAAAGAGTGCAACTGGATTCTTCGCCCAAAATAATCTTGGGCTCAGAATGACGAGGTTGAAATGTTGACGGTAAAATAAAAAAACCGCCAAGGTTTCCCAAGGCGGTTGTAGACTAACTTACTACAAGTTACCAGTAACCGTGTTCACGACCTTCGTTTCGATTCCAATCGTTTTTGCGATGACCGTGACCATGTTTACGCTCGCGATTCCAGCCGTCATTGTCATCATCATCGTCACCGCGTTGTTGATACTGTGGTTGTGCGTATGACACACTTGATACATAACCATTAGGACGAATATTCACACGTACTGGGATAAAACGACCTGGGTCACTATCTGTTACGGTTGAGTATTGGCGACCATTGTATTCATAGTTCACCAAATAGCCAGCCGGAACTTGACTCCAATTATCCACCGTCACACAACGCTCTACTGGACGCTCACTCACACGATCGTAACCACCACGTTGATAACGATCATTATCGACACGATCGCCCACAATAGCACCAACACCAGCGCCAACCACAGCAGCAGCTACTTTACCGTTACCGCGACCAACTGTACGGCCTAATAAGCCGCCAGCAATACCACCAATGATGGCACCACCTAATGAGCGCTCACGCGGCTCGTAATAACTTTCACGTTGAATCTCAGTGCGACATTCCTGACGCGGATTGTTCACGCGCTGGAGTTGCGGCGTTACTGATATCACACGACCACGGTCGTCATAGTCATCGTCTGCAAATGCAGTAACTGATGTACTTACTAACACTAAACCAACTAATAATGCTTTTTTCAATTTAAATCTCCTCGTTTGAGTTTTGTCTGCCAATCATTCTCAGCAGATGAGCGAATAACGCCGTAACATTTGCTTTGCCGACATAAAATTGATGACGTAGGCGCGATTCATGATTTTACTTAGCCGCTTGCTTTTATGTGACAAGAGTTACAGAAGCTTTGCAAATTACGCCTATACTGGCACTGTCTGCAACAACCTTAATTACTAGGAACGTCATGAAAAAATTGAAAATATTATTCGCTTGCGCCGCGCTGTTGTTCAATACCTACGCGCTTGCTGGCGAATATGGCGATCACTGCGCCGCTAGTTTGGCAGCTGGAAAACTGTTCAAAACGCAATGTTTAATTACCACAGTATATGAAGGCAAAACCTACTGCTTTGGCAGCGAGGAAGGCAAAGATACGTTTTTGGAAAATCCCAAAGCGGTGATTGCGAAAGCCAATGAAAACTACGCAAAACTCATTGCCGCCGAGCCAGTGCGCACTAAAATTAGTCAAGAAGCAGCGATGGCGCAAATTAACAGCAAAACCTGCGATTTAAGCGACAAAGATGTGGGCTATTTGCAATTTGACGGCTTAGATTTACGTCATTGCAAAATGGTGAACACCAGCTTTTTTGGCGCATATTTACGTGGCGCAAACCTAAGCGGCGCAAATTTGGAACGCGCTTATTTAAACCTTGCGCGTTTAGAAAACACCGATTTAAGTAACGCCAATTTAAAAGACGCGATTATCTTCCAAGCGATTTTCGACAAAACCAATTTTAAAGGCGCAAATTTAACCAACGCACGCATGATTGGTACATTGGGCGCGGTGGATATGAGCGGCGCCAACGTGAGCAAAGGCCGCTTTGGCTTGGATATTGGCAACCAGCCGATGGGCGCCATGCGCTTTGATTCTATTGGCGGCAATTTTGAAAAAACTAACTTTGAAAATGCCGACATCAACCGCAGCAATTTTAGATTCTGTAACCTAAAAGGCGCAAACTTGCGTGGCGCTGATTTATTTCGTGCCGATTTAAGCTCGGCCGATTTAACGGGTGCGGATATTACTGGCGCGAAAATGGGCGAAGCGGTGTTGGATAACACCAATATGAAGGACGTGAAGGGCTTAGAAGCGATTAAAGGCTACGATACAACAAAAGGTTTGTGCGTGAATTGCGCGGGCGTGGACGTGGGCAACTTTAAACCAGAAGTGAACCCAACTGGCGCGGGCGCAACAGCAAAGGATAATCAAGCCGCGAAAGCAACACCCGCAAAATCTGTGATTTACAATAAAGCCAAAAAAAGAAAGTTAAAAAAACACCTCAATTAACTGCGTGAAAGCGCATCTAAAGCTGCGCGATTTAGCAACTCTATTTGGCCGCGCCCCAGCTTTACCCAGCTTTTCTGCTCAAAACGTTTGAGCTGGCGGCTCACCACTTCCCGCGCTGTGCCTAGCTCATCAGCGATTTGTTGATGCGTGCGACTGACATTATCGCTGCCCGCATCCAACAGGGTTTTCGCCAAGCGCGCATCCAAGCTGTGAAACGCCACTTCATCCAGCAACACAATTAAATCGCTAATCAGCGCGCCGTAATTGGTCATCACAAAGGTGCGAAACACTTTGGAATCAATCATCAACTGATTAAATGCAGCAGCAGGAATAATCACGTCGCGGATTGGTTCTTCCACAATTGTTGACGCAGGATAATCGCTATTGCCAAGCAGGCAAGTCGTGGTAATCACGCAAGTTTCGCCAGCTTGCACGCGGTAGAGCAAAATTTCGCGGCCACTTTGCGACATTTTATACACACGTGATTGCCCTGCAAGCCGCATGACATAAGCCCCGCACGGCCCGCCCTCGCGATAGCCAATAGTGCCAATTGGCGCCTCAACAATGCGCGAATTTTTCGCCAGCATGTCACGCGCGTTTTGCTCCAAATACTGCAAAGCTGGAAACTGCACCAACCAAGCCAAATCTGACATTTTCTCTCTCCAATTGCGACTAATTCTTAGTCAATCAAAACGGTAAAAATTATATAAAATTTCAATATCACGAACGCAACACTAACAGCGCTAAGCGTTTGTTGCAAGAAACGAAAATTGGTGGATAATTTTTGTTTGTTTTTTGTCAATAAACAAACATTACATGACGTTGTATTTGGCGTTTTATATTGCATTAGCCCAAACGTGCAGTATCAACATCAACGCATGGTTGCCAAGCGCTTTTGAGCGTGTTGCAGCAGCGTTTGTGCGAGAAAGCGGATTCTAACCACTAGCCTTGTGGCAGCATTTCTTCAGTCACACCACACATGCGGTTTGCAGGCACAGCAGTATCAATTAATTTAGGTTTAGGTAAGTTTAATTGCCCCATCAAT
>JAYVSZ010000011.1:0-76984 GCA_043774925.1 Methylophilaceae bacterium
GCACGGGTTGCGTGTAGCGCATCTTCTACGCGGGCTTTTTTCTCTTTCATTTCGATTTCAGTCGTCGCGCCAACTTTAATCACAGCTACGCCGCCAGCCATTTTGGCCACACGTTCTTGCAATTTTTCTTTGTCATAATCGCTGGTCGATTCTTCGATTTGTGCTTTGATTTGTGCAATGCGAGATTTAATGCCTTTTTCGTCGCCTGCGCCGTCAATAATGATGGTGTTTTCTTTGCTCACTTCAATACGTTTGGCTTGGCCAAGCATTTCTAGCGTCACAGTTTCCAGTTTTAAGCCAACTTCTTCGGCAATCACGGTGCCGCCAGTCAATACAGCGATGTCTTCCAACATGGCTTTACGACGGTCGCCAAAGCCTGGAGCTTTAACTGCTGTTGTTTTTAAAATGCCGCGAATGTTGTTCACCACTAGGGTAGCAAGCGCTTCGCCATCGATATCTTCTGCGATAATCAACAATGGACGACCTGATTTTGCCACTTGCTCAAGCGTTGGCAATAAATCGCGAATGTTGCTGATTTTTTTGTCGTGCAATAACACTAAGGGATTGTCTAACAAGGCAATTTGACGCTCTTGGTTGTTAATGAAATAAGGTGAAAGGTAACCACGGTCGAATTGCATACCTTCAACTACGTCTAACTCGCTTTCTAAGCCAGAACCATCTTCAACGGTAATCACACCTTCTTTGCCCACTTTGTCCATCGCATCAGCAATAATTTTACCGATTGATGCGTCTGAGTTTGCAGAAATTGAGCCTACTTGCGCGATTTCTTTGCTGGTGGTGCATGGTTTAGATTGCGTTTTAAGGTCTGCAATCGCAGCTGCTACCGCTTTATCAATACCGCGTTTTAAATCCATTGGGTTCATGCCAGCAGCAACAGATTTCATGCCTTCGCGAATAATCGCTTGTGCCAAAACAGTTGCCGTTGTTGTACCGTCGCCTGCAATGTCGCTAGTTTTACTGGCTACTTCTTTCACCATTTGCGCGCCCATGTTTTCAAACTTATCTTTAAGCTCAATTTCTTTCGCGACAGAAACGCCATCTTTAGTGATGGTAGGCGCGCCGTATGAGCGCTCTAATACTACGTTGCGACCTTTAGGGCCTAAAGTTACTTTTACTGCGTTGGCGAGAATATTCACGCCGTTAGTCATTTTTTGGCGGACTTCGTCGCCGAATCGAACATCTTTTGCTGCCATTTTAATTCTCCTGTTGTGGCAAAACATTTCGCTCTGAATAAGGGTGTTGCAATCGAAGCTTAAAAATCCTCACTTACACAAACGTAAACTCCGGTTTTTGCGCTTCTCTGCGCCTACTTATTCATTCGCTCGGATGTTTTGCATACTTTTTAAATTGATATGAAATTAAGTTTGATTATTCGATGCTAAATTATTCAACAATACCCATGATGTCTTCTTCACGCATAACTAATAATTCGTCGCCATCCACCTTAACGGTTTGGCCTGCGTATTTGCCGAAGAGCACTTTGTCGCCAACTTTTACATCTAATGCAATTAATTTACCGCTGTCATCACGCTTGCCAGCACCAACGGCTTTAACCACGCCTTGGTCTGGTTTTTCTGCTGCGCTGTCTGGAATGACAATGCCTGATGCGGTGGTGCGTTCTTCTTCTGAGCGTTTTACAATCACGCGATCATGTAATGGACGTATTTTCATTAATTTTCTCCTTGGTGTATGCTTATTTGTACATTAAAAAAATGCAGAACGCGATTTTAGCACTCGCGTGCCTAGATTGCTAATATTGTAGTGTGAATTATTGTTTTCAAGAGCGGAATTGTAAAAAATTGAAAGAAAGTTTATTTTGAGTGAACCGATTAAATCAACGCCAGAAGCGGCGATTCAGCAATTAAACCTAAGCTACAGCGCAGAGCAGGATCGTTTGCTGTTCCGCGTCGGATTAAGCGATAATACCGAGCTGATGGTGTGGCTGACTTTGCGTATCACTAGGCAGCTATGGGCTTTGCTCAATGGTGAAACGCATTTGCCCACCGCCAGCTCGATACAAATAGAAACACCGCCTGCGCAGGCGGTGGAGCAGTTTAAGCAAGAAGCACAAGCGGTAGAGTCGTTACAAAAAATGGATTTCGCGACCGAATACCAACCGCGACAGCAAGCCCGTGGTGAGGGCGTTTTGCTGGCAACAGCGTTGCAACTGACGGACGACGGCGTTAAGCACTTGGATATTACCTGCTTGGAAGGTGTAAATGTACGCATGAATTTAACGCAGGAGTTGATTTTGGCGATTTGTAATATGCTGCAACTTTCTAGCAAAGAAGCGGGCTGGGATGTGGCTACACCAGCCAGCGTTGCTGCATCGGTGGCGGTGATTAGCGCAGAACAAAAACTCTTGCATTGATTATTCAATACAAGGCATGTAAATATTTAGGACATCATCGTGGAAAACGCATCAGTAGACGCTATCAAGCACCCCCAAACAATCGATAAGTATGAGTTGTTGAGCGTGCTAAGGCATGGCGTATCGAGCACTGTTTACAAAGCGCATGATTCTTTTGAAAAAAGAGATGTGGCGATTAAAGTATTTCACCTGCGGCAATTTTCAAGTGATTTTGTTAGAGTTGAAGCAGAAAAATTATTTATGCGCCAAGCCTCAAGTGCAAGCAAATTAAATCACCCTTATATTGCAGCCATTTATGATGCCAAAATTAGCCAACAACAAGCTTATATCGTGAGCGAGTTTGTTCAAGGCATGCCGATTACTGAGTTTGTACAAGAAAAAAAACTACTGCCAATTGATAAAGTGGTGCAATTGGTCTACAAGTGTTGCACAGCGCTGAGTTACGCTAACGAGCGTGGCCTTTTTCACGGCGAGATTAAACTTGGAAACATCATGTTAAGCGGTGAAAATGAGATCAAAATCGTAGGTTTTGGTTTGATGGATTTCGTGGCTAGTCAGCAGGTGGATGCGAATTCTATGGAGTCTTTAATTTATACTTTGCCAAATAAATTGCAGGAGGATAATCAAGAGCAAGGGGATATTTACGCGCTAGGCATGGTGATGTACCAGCTGCTGACGGGCAAGTTACCATATGAGGCAAAAGATATTGCTAGCTTATTGAAAAAAATTGAAAGCACATCGCCGACAGATGTTCGCTCACTTAAGCCTGAAATGCCAGAAGCAATAGCAAACGTGGTAAACATGGCTGTAGAAAAAGATCACGCACTTCGCTACCTTAGTTGGAAAGATTTTTCGCGCGATCTAGCGAATAGTGAGCAATCCGTTGCAGACAATAATCGGCAAATTGCAGACTCTGCCAAAATCAATTTATTAAGAGAGCTCACATTCTTTGATGAATTCAGCGATTTAGAATTATGGGAAGTGCTGGCTATTAGTCAATGGGCGCAGTTTTCAGCAGGCAAAACCTTAGTAAAAGAGGGTGAGTTTGGAGGCTCATTTTACATATTAGCCAAAGGCAAAGTCAATGTGCTGAAAAAAGATAAAAAACTCAGCGCAATCTCTAAAGGTAGTTGTTTTGGTGAAATGGCATATATTGATAAAAAAAATGCACTACGCCAAGCCAGCATACTTTCAATCTCTAGTGTTATGCTCATTAAGATTAATGCACATTTGCTAGAAAAAGCTTCGGTTCAACTGCAACTTGCGTTTAATCGTGCTTTCTTAAAAGTACTAGCGAGACGACTGGCTGACTCAAATGCTGAGCTTGTAGGAGATTTTGTAATACAAGACCAGTTTGATTAAGGACTGGAAAATAGTTTTACCTGAAATATACCCGTGCCAGCCAAAGCAGAAATTTTCACCTTAACCCCACCCCATTGCGCTTAGATTTAATCAATCCGTAAATAACAAAACAAAAGCCAATAGCCAAACCAGCCAGCACAATGCTGGCCATGTGTTGTTGAATAAATCCAATGCTACTAAAAAAGTAACCCGCAAGCATTAAAATACATACCCAAAAAACCGCGCCAATGCTGGATGCTAGGACATATTTGCGATATTGCATTTCGCTCACGCCCGCCAGCAAGGGCGCAAATGTGCGTACCACGGCAATAAATGGTGAAACCATCAAAGTCGCTAGCCCATATTTGGCATAAAAACGGCGCGTTTTATCTAGCGCATTTTGGCTCACCCAGGGCGATTGGCCGCTATTAATTTTGCCGCCAAACAATTTGCCTATTTGGTAGCTTAAAATATTACCCAAGATAACTGCGCTTGTAAGTGTGAGCATGGTAAAAGCTAGATTTAGCGAGCCCAGCTTGCAAAATGAGCCAGCAATAAAAATAAGCGGATTGCCTGGTAAGAAAAATAGTGGAAAAACGCCGATTTCTAAGAATGCAATGGCAAAAAGTAGCAGGTAAATTAAGCTGCCATGCGCGGCAATAAAGCCTGCAATTTGCGCATCAAGATTGGATAATAAGCTTAAAATTTCCATGTCATTCCTAAAGTTAAAGTCCGCCAAACCAGTATAACAGCCACGAGAACATTGCAAAAAAACTATTTTTTGCAAAAACACGTACAATTTAATAATGGATAACAAAAATTTACTTAATCGCAGTTTGCAAGCGGTGTGGCACCCGTGCACGCAGATGAAGTTGCACGAAAATTATCCGCTTATCCCGATTAGTCGCGGCGATGGTGTTTGGCTTACAGATATTGACGGCAAACGCTATTTGGATGCGGTGAGTAGCTGGTGGGTGAATTTATTTGGGCATAACAACGCCGCCATTAAAGAGGCGATTAAGCAACAGCTTGATACGTTGGAACACGTGATGCTGGCAGGTTTTACGCATCAACCCGTCGTTGAACTTTCTGAAAAATTAGGCAAGCTCACAGGTTTAGGTCATGCGTTTTATGCCAGCGATGGTGCGAGTGCGACGGAAATTGCGCTTAAAATGAGTTTTCATTTTTGGCGCAATAGCGGCAAGCCTAATAAAACTAAATTTATTAGCTTGCAAAATAGCTATCACGGCGAAACCTTAGGCGCGTTAGGCGTGACCGACGTCGAGATTTTTAAAGATACTTACGCACCACTTTTGGTGCAATCTGCCCAAATGCCTAGCCCAGATTTTAGATTGGCAGAAGCTGGAGAAAGTGCGGAAACATTTGCCATGCGTGCCGCAGAGGCGCTTGAATGCTATGTCGCAGCGCATGCACATGAATTGGCCGCATTTATCATTGAGCCACTTGTGCAGTGCGCAGCAGGTATGGGCATGTATCATCCTATTTATCTCACGCGTGCCAGAGAAATTTGTAGCAAATATCAAGTGCATTTAATTGCCGATGAGATCGCCGTTGGTTTTGGCCGCACAGGGACGATGTTTGCTTGTGAGCAAGCCAACGTTACGCCAGATTTTATGTGTCTTTCCAAAGGCATTACTGGCGGTTATTTGCCACTTTCTGTCGTGCTAACGACCAATGAAATTTACGCGGCTTTTTACGATGACAGCCTAGCGAAAGCGTTTTTACATAGCCACAGCTACACAGGAAACCCACTTGCTTGCAGCGCTGCTTTGGCGACCTTAGCCATATTTGAAAGCGATGATATTTTAGCTAAAAACAAGCAAAAATCTGCGCAAATTAGCGCCAAAATGCAGGCGCTCACTCACTTGCCTATCGATCACTTACGCCATCAAGGCATGATTTTCGCATTTGATGTGCAAACTAAAAAAGCAAACTTTGCTAAAGCTTGCTATGCGGCAGCTTTGCAGCAAGGTTTGCTGCTGCGGCCGATTGGCAACACGGTTTATTTGATGCCACCTTACGTGATTAATGAGGCGGAAATTGACCACATGATTAACGCAACTTTTAATGCGATTCAACAAACGATATGAAAAAAATATGCGCATTTTTAGTTTTGTTTTTACTTAGCTTTAGCGCGCAAGCTGAGCTGCCAGCGGCGGTCGCAGATGCACTCAAAAATGCGGGAATTTCGCAACAAAATGTGGCTGTTTTTGTGCAGGCGGTGGAAAGCGACAGCCCGATTTTAAGCCATAATGCGGGCAATAGCATGAACCCTGCTTCGGTGATGAAGTTGGTGACGACGAACGCTGCGCTGGATTTGCTTACGCCAGTTTATCATTGGAAAACCGAAGTGTATCGTGATGGTAGTGTGAGCAATGGCGTGCTGAATGGCAATCTCATTATCAAAGGCTACGGCGACCCGAGTTTTAAGGCGCAAGAATTCTGGCGCTTGTTGATGAGTTTGCAACAAGCGGGCATTAAGCAAATCAAGGGTGATTTGATCATTGATAAAAGTGTTTTTGCCAAAAATGTGGGCAGCAGAAACACCTTTGACGACGAGACATGGCGTGCCTACAACGCCATGCCAAGCGCGTTTTTGGTAAACGGCCGCAATACCAGTTTTAAATTTAGCGCGAATGATAATGGGGTAAAAGTAAGTCAGGAATTCGAGCTGCCAGAAGTGCAAATTGTGAATAATATGCAGCGCTCACAAGGCGCATGCGGCGAGTGGCGCAGCAATTTTGGCTACACAGTGAAGCCGTTGGCGAATAAGGCCGTGGTCACGTTTAGCGGCACATTTTCGCCCGATTGTGGTGAGCGCTATTTGGAATTGAGCGTGTTTGATGATGAAAGATACGCGTTTTACACTTTCCGCAAATTGTGGCGTGAGCTTGGCGGCAGTTTTAACGGCAATCTCAAAGTGCAAGATTTGCCCATTGGCGCAACTAAAATTCTTGAGCAGCAGTCAGACCCGCTTGGCTATGTTATTCGCGACATTAATAAATGGAGCAATAACTTGATGGCGCGACAGCTGTTGCTCACGCTCGCCGCAGAAAAAAGCGGCACGCCAGCGACTGAGGTCAAAGGCGCGGAAGCAATCAAAGCTTGGCTTGCGGGCAAAGGCTTGCGTTTCGATGAGTTAGTCATCGAAAATGGCTCTGGCTTGTCGCGCATAGAGCGCATCAGCGCCGAGCATTTGGGCAAAATGCTCGTGGCTGCTTTCAGAAGCCCAGTAATGCCAGAACTCATGGCTTCGTTGCCTATTTTGGCAGCAGATGGCACGGTAAAAAAACGTCTGAATGACAGTCAAGCCAATGGCCGCGCACACCTTAAAACAGGCTCGTTAGATGGCGTAAGCGCGTTTGCAGGCTACGAGATTGATGCCAATAATCACCGCCATGTGCTGGTGATGATGGTGAATCACCCCAAAGCGGCGGCCAGCAAAGCCGCACAGGACGCGCTGATTGAATGGGTACAACAACAACCTTGATTTATGTCAAAGCACGGCGAACTTAGCTTGTTTTACAGTATCATATTGGCTTGTTAACCATTTATAGATTTTAACGACGATGAAATTACTTAAACTACTGCTGGCATGCGCGTGTTTACTGACGCTAAACGCCTGCCAAGCTGAGCCTAACTCTAACGCTTCAACTAACAGCTCTACCAATAAGGAAACCACTGCAATGACCGCAAGCGCAACAGCACTCGTAAAAAATGATACCGTAATAGGCAATGGCCGCGAGGCGGAACCGGGTTTTAACGTCACCGTGCATTACACAGGCTGGCTTTACGACGAAAAAGCGCCTGAGCACAAAGGCAAAAAATTTGATAGTTCGCTGGATAGAAAAGAGCCGTTTAAGTTTGATTTGGGTGCTGGGCAAGTGATTCAAGGTTGGGACGAAGGCTTTGCTGGCATGAAAATTGGGGGTAAACGCAACTTAGTGATTCCGCCTGAAATGGGCTACGGTGCGCGTGGTGCGGGCGGCGTGATTCCGCCGAATGCCACTTTAATTTTTGATGTAGAACTTTTGGATGTTAAATAAAAAGCAGCTTTTGGCGCTTTGCGGCGTTGTGCGGCACTCGCAATCCTCATGTATAACCACATACATTCTGGTTGCTGCGTTCCGTGCGCCTTGCACTGCATCCAAAATCAGCATTTTATAAAGCTGTTATAGAAAGCGAGCTTGAATGCAGGTAATTGTTAAATGGATTGACGGCGTTTCGTTCGTCGGCGAATCGGAAACTGGCCATGCCGTGGTGCTGGACGGCGCGCCAGAGAACGGCGGCCGCAACATTGGTATGCGTCCAATGGAAATGTTGCTCATCGGCATGGGTGCTTGTACCTCGTTTGACGTGGTGACGATTTTGAAAAAAGCGCGCCAGCCGATTGTGGATTGTGTGGCAGAAATCGCTGCCGAGCGCGCAGATGAAATCCCTAAAGTATTCACCAAAATTCATGTACATTTTGTGATTACTGGCAGCAATTTGAACGAAACGCAGGTTGAGCGCGCAGTAAAATTATCTGCCGAAAAATATTGCTCAGCATCGATTATGTTGAGTAAAAGTGTCGAAATTACGCACGGCTATGAAATTAAACCCAGCGAAATTAGGACGCCTTAATTGAATGCCTCTGCGAGCCAATATCCACGCGGTATGCTGGGCATTCGGCATGTGGCGCTATTTATTAAAGAGTTAGAAAAAGCGGTAGATTTTTACACGCGTGTGATGGGCATGAAAATTGAGTGGCAGCCCGATGCGGACAATGTGTATTTAACCAATGGTGGCGATGTATTTGCCTTGCATCGCGTGGACTACGCGCCAAGCGGCACGCAGCGGCTAGACCACATTGGCTTTGTGCTAAAAACGCATGAAGATGTGGATAATTGGTACGCGTATTTTGTGGAAAATAAAGTGAAAATTACCGAAGCGCCAAAAACGCACCGCGATGGCTCGCGCGGTTTTTATTGCTTAGATCCAGTCGGGCACTTGCTGGAATTGATTTATCATCCACCTATAGCAAACCTTAATTCGTAACCACTTTTACAGTCAGCGGCGCTTCTTCTTCCAGCACTTCAATCAGCCTATCCACATTCGGATGCTTGCCTGGGCAATTTTCTGCATCTTCTGTGTGCTCGGCATAAAGCGCCAAGCCTTCTACCGCCGCATCTAGCGTAATTGCGCCATACATTTTGTACAAATGGTGATACACCTTAACTGAGCCTTGGCTGCCCGGTTTGTTCTCGATTACGCCCGCGGGCTTGCCGCTCTCGTGATAGAGCTCAATGCGCTGCACTTCATCGGCGCTATCTAAGGTGAGTAATACATCGCTAAATTTTTGCATGATTAAATATGGTAAGCCTAAATATAATACGCTGTCGTTGTCATGACTTTAGAAGCGAACTTCATGCCAGTTTTAACTGCTTCGGGCAATTCGGCAGCGCCAAGCTGCTTGGCTTCTAGTGCGTGGGCGGTTTCATCCTTGTGCATTTGTTCAACAATGGCGCGCGTTTTAACATCTTCAACTGACAATTTTTCTAAATGACTGCCCAAATGCGCACTGACTTGCTGCTCTGTTTCTGCCAAAAAGCCTAAATTCCACTTGTCACCCACCGCACCCGCAAGCGCACCAAGTGCAAAGCTACCAGAATACCAAACTGGGTTAAGCAAACTTTTACGCCCACCAAGCTCGTTAATGCGCGATTCACACCAAGCCAAGTGATCCGTTTCTTCATCAGCCGCATGTTTAAGCGCCTGCACAATTTGCGGGTTGCGTGAGGTAAATGCTTGGCCGCTATACAAGGCCTGTGCGCACACTTCACCCACATGGTTAATGCGCATTAGCGCGGCAGCTTGCTGCTTTTGTGCGTCGCTCAGGTTTGAATTACTCAGCGCTTCTTCGGTCGCGGCATCTGGCCGTGCGCGGCTGGCATGTGCGTTCGCCAAAACAGTGCGTAAACCTGTGTCAAAGGTGGCGATTAGTCTGTCGATGAGCATAAATTTAGTTTAATCCAATTTGCCATTAAATCACACCAGTTTTAGAACAAATTACGATAAAAAAGCCCTGCTTGATTTTATCAAAGCAGGGCTATACATGCCGAAACTACTTAATTCGCTTTTGCAGCGTCTGTTTTCACTTCAGGCGTTTTTTGCACGGGCAGGCCTTTAAGCACATTCATCGCCTGTACAAATTGAATATCATCCTTGGTAGCAGGCTCAATAGGGCCTTTTTGTTCGGCATATTTTTTCTCGTTGGCTTTTGCAATGGCTGCATCTTTCGCGGCATCTTTTACTTCAGTCGCCTTTTTACCTGCGTTTGCATCGGTTGGATTCGATAAATGCTTGCCCAAATCCGCCTCGTGCAGATTGTTCGATTGGTCGAAACCATCTTCTACGTTGATATCTGGCACAATGCCTTTGGCTTGAATAGAGCGGCCATTTGGCGTGAAATAACGCGCGGTGGTGAGTTTAATCGCGCTGCCATTGTTCATCGGTAAAATGGTTTGCACAGAGCCTTTACCAAAGCTTTGAATGCCCAAAATCGTCGCACGTTTGTGATCTTGCAGCGCGCCCGCTACAATTTCAGAAGCCGAAGCAGACCCTGCGTTGACCAGCACCACCATCGGCACATTTTTAAAATCAGCTGACTCGTCTTTCAAATAATCACCCCTGCCGCGTCGCGCATAATCTTGCGGGTTAGCGGTCAGGTGCATTTTGGAATCTGCCACGCGGCCTTCGGTGTAAACCACCAACTTATCTTTTGGTAAAAATGCTGACGATACGCCCACGGCAGAATCTAGCAAGCCACCTGGGTTGTTGCGTAAATCCAGCACCAAACCTTTAAATGGGCCTTTGTTTTGATCGTGTAATGCTTTAAGCGCCTTAGCTAAATCCTCGCCCGTGTGCTCCTGAAACTGCGTAATACGTATGTAGCCGTAATCTTTTTCAAGATATTTATTTTTAACGCTTTGCGATTTAATAATGGCGCGTGTGAGCATGAATGTCAGCGGTTTTGGCTCATTTTTACGCAAAACGGTGAGCGTGATTTTGGTATCAGGCGCGCCGCGCATTTTCTTCACCGCATCGTTTAGTGTAATGCCGCGCACTTGTGTGTCATCTAATTTTAAAATCAAATCGCCGCTTTTTAAACCCGCTTTGTAAGCTGGGCTGTCTTCAATTGGCGTTACCACTTTTACCAAGCCATCTTCCATCGCCACTTCAATGCCCAAACCGCCAAACTCGCCTTGCGTGCCTGCTTGCAGGTCTTTGTAAGCATCGGCGTCCATAAAGGTAGAATGTGGATCTAGGCCAGCTAACATGCCAGTGAGCGCCTCGTTAATGAGTTTTTTGTCTTCTACTGGCTCGACATAGTCACTTTTAACTTTGCCAAAAACCTCGGCAAACACGCGCAAATCATCAAT
This sequence comes from Methylophilaceae bacterium, assembly GCA_043774925.1. Taxonomy (GTDB): domain Bacteria; phylum Pseudomonadota; class Gammaproteobacteria; order Burkholderiales; family Methylophilaceae; genus JAYVSZ01. The sequence goes on from JAYVSZ010000011.1 coordinate 11,176, forward strand.
GGGCAATTGCGGAGTAAGCGCCTTGTCGGCAAGTGCGGATAAGTTAACGCTAATTAATACGCCGACTAAAACGCCGGAGCCGATTAAACCAAATTTTTCAAAAGTAGAGCGCATGAGAACCTTTTATAATTGAGAAATACTGCATACTAAGAGCTTACAATACAACATTAGGTTCATTTTGCGCTTTTTCAAGAGAGTTTCATAGAGCGTCGCGAAAATTTAGAGCGCGTCGCGAAAAAATTAGGAGTTTAAGATGGACTTGCATCAGGTGGAAATTGAATATTGCACACAATGTAGATGGCTGCTACGCGCGGCATGGCTAGCGCAGGAGCTTTTGACAACATTTGAGAGTGATTTAAAAGGTGTTAATTTAATGCCTGGCACCGGCGGGATTCTTGAAGTTAGGCTCAACGACGCGGTTTTATTTTCGCGCAAAACGGAAGGACGTTTCCCAGAGTCGAAAGAGCTAAAACAGTTGATTCGCGATGTTATAGACCCAGCGCGGGATTTAGGGCATAGCGATACGCCTATGGCAGTCAAACCAATTAAAGCAGATAAAGATTTTATCTAATTAAGCCCTCCCCCAAGTTTAGTAGTTATACGCTTTTATGGTGCGCTACTTTTGCTAATGCGCACTTAAATTGTGCACAAACATCAATGGATAATAAAAAATAACTCTAACATTTTGTTTTAAAATATTATTTTACTTGGCATGGCTATTGCTGGTGTTATGTGATGAATATGCAACTTGCCTCATTGTTTGATGAAATGCACCTAACTGAAATGCAGGGTGAAATTTCTAGTGATTCCGCTCAAGTGCGCGAAATCTATCATACTTTTTCGCAATGGCTAAAAGAGATGTCACACGCGCAATTGGAGAGCAAGCGTGAAGAGGCGGAGCTATTGTTTAGGCGCGTCGGCATTACCTTTAATGTGTATGGCGATAACGCGGCGAAAGAGCGTTTAATTCCTTTTGATGTGATTCCGCGGCTTATTTCCGCCAAAGAATGGCAGGTGCTTTCTGCGGGCTGTATTCAGCGCGTCACAGCACTGAATATGTTTCTACACGATATTTATCACGAGCAAGCTATTATTAAGGCGGGCATTGTGCCATCGAGTATTTTGGCGAATAGTCAGTATCGTCCTGAGATGTTTGGCGTGGATGTGCCTGGTAAAATTTACGCGCACATTGCGGGCATTGATATTGTGCGCACAGGCGAAGATGCGTTTTACGTGCTAGAAGACAATTTGCGCACGCCATCAGGCGTGTCGTATATGTTAGAAGATCGCAAAATGATGATGCGGCTGTTCCCCGAGCTATTTAGGCGCTATCCAGTTGCTCCAGTTGAGCATTATCCACAAATTTTGCTGAATAATTTACGCGCGGTGGCACAGCCTAGCGTGCAAGATCCAACCGTGGTATTGCTAACACCTGGCGCGTATAACAGCGCTTATTTTGAGCATGCTTTTATTGCCCAACAAATGGGGGTGGAGTTGGTAGAAGGCCAAGATTTATTTGTGCGTAATAATGCAGTGTACATGCGCACCACCAATGGGCCGCAACGCGTTGATGTGATTTATCGCCGCATTGATGATGATTTTATTGACCCCTTAAGCTTTAACCCAAATTCTATGCTGGGTGTGCCAGGCTTGCTGTCCGTGTATCGCAATGGCGGGGTAACACTGGCTAACGCGGTGGGTACAGGCGTGGCAGATGATAAAGCGACCTATTGCTATGTGCCTGAAATGATTCAGTTTTACTTAGGTGAAACGCCTATTTTATCGAATGTACCTACTTATAAACTGAGCGATGAAGGTGATTTAAAATATGTGCTGGATCACTTAAGTGAGCTGGTGGTAAAAGAGGTGCAAGGCTCGGGTGGTTACGGCATGCTCATTGGCCCAAGTGCCAGCAAGCAAGAGTTGGCAGAGTTCAAATTGCGTATTTTGTCGTCACCCAGCAATTATATTGCGCAGCCCACGCTGGCGTTATCCACTTGCCCAACGCTTGTAGAAAAAGGTATCGCACCGCGCCATGTCGATTTAAGGCCATTTGTATTATCGGGTAAAAGTGTGAGTTTAGTGCCAGGTGGATTGTGCAGGGTGGCCTTAAAAGAAGGCTCGCTAGTGGTGAACTCGTCGCAAGGCGGCGGTACAAAAGATACCTGGGTTTTAAAAAGTTAAAGTTCTAAAAAATTAAGGTCTTAAAAAGCTAAAAAATGTTAAGTAGAACCGCAGGTCATTGGTATTGGATGGCACGCTATATTGAGCGTGCTGAGAACATGGCGCGCGTGCTGGATGTGACTTACAGCATGTCGCTGGTGCCGCACGCGGCGGAATCAGAAGCGGCTTTATGGCAGCCAGCGCTAGAAATATCGGGCAATGTAGAGGCTTTTGAAGAAGCTTGTGACGAATATAACGCGCACAATGTGATTCATTATTTGGCGATGGATCAGGATAATCCTTCCAGTATTTATTGTTCGCTGCGCAGTGCGCGAGAGAATGCGCACGCCGTGCGCGTGACCATGTCGTCAGAAACTTGGGAGAATATTAATACGCTTTGGCTGGAATTTAGCCAGTTTTTTGGCCAAGATTTTGCAAAAGTGGGCTTAACCACTTTTTGTGATTGGGTAAAAAGTCGCTCGCATTTATTTCGTGGCGTGAGCTTTGGCACTATGTTGCGCGATGATGCTTTTCGCTTTATTCGGCTAGGCACATTTATTGAGCGCTCCGACAACACCGCGCGCTTGTTGGATGTGAAATATCACTTATTGTTGCCCGATGACGAAGAAATTGGCGGCGCGGTTGATTATTACGAATGGAGTGCGGTATTGCGCTCGGTATCAGCTTTTCAGGCGTATCAAAAAGTGTTTAGCGATAGTATAGAGCCATGGCGTGTGGCCGAGTTGCTGGTGTTACGTGCCGATATGCCGCGCTCGCTACATGCTTGTTTTGATGAAATTTTACCTATTTTAGAACAGCTTTCTGGCCAACGAAACAGCGAGTGCAAGCGCATTGCGGGGGATCTTTACGCGCGTCTTAAATATGGGCGCATGGATGATATTTTTCAAAAAGGGCTGCATGAGTTTCTAACCGATTTTATTAGTGCAACTAATTTATTGGGAATTGAAATTCAACGCACTTTTCTGAATGCGTCCTCTTTTGCACAAGCTGGCAAACGTTAATGTTGCTCACTATTGAACATCGTACGCGCTACGATTACTCTGAGCCGTTGCAATATACGATTCAACAATTACGCTTAACGCCGCAAGATAACTTTGGGCAGCGCGTGATTAAATGGGACATTAAGGTCAACGGTCAGCTGGCACGCTTTAACGATGCTTTTGGCAATGTAACGCATACTTTGGTGCTAGATAAACCACATTCGCACATTAATATTGTGGCAATAGGTGAGGTGGAAACAGAGCTGCCGATAAGTAATGCGAATGATAGCTTGCCTGTAGAAATTTATTTGCGCGAAACCGCATTGACAACGTCGAATGCTGCGCTTAAAAAATTCAGCCTTAAATTTAAAGGCAAAGAAAATCATGGTGTGGCGGCGCTGGACAAGATGGTGGACGCCATTATTCTGCAAGTGCCTTACAATAAAGGCATTACCAATGCACAAACTTCGGCGGCTGAAGCCTTTGAGAAGAAAGCGGGTGTTTGCCAAGATCACGCACATATTTTTATTGTCTGTTGCCGCTTGCTAGGCATGCCAGCTCGCTATGTCAGTGGTTATTTATTTACGCAAGATGGTAGCTTGATGGAAAGCCATGGTTGGGCCGATGTATGGTTTAAAGAAAGTGGCTGGCAGAGTTTCGATGTGTCGAATCAATGCCGTACTTCTGGCGTGCACATTAGACTTGCTGTGGGACTAGACTATCACGATGCCTGCCCCGTGAGCGGCATGCGCAACGGCGGTGGCGTAGAAAATATGGAAGTGAGCGTGGTGGTGAATCAAACTGACCACACAAATCAAGCTCAGAAAATACAACAAATTCAATCACAACAGTAAATGAAAAATCTTTCACTTAACTTTCCTCGCCACGGCGACAAAGAAAACTCATCATTTTTTGAAGAGTATCTGGTTAAAATTTTAGAAGAGCGCGATAGGTTGGGGTTGACTGAGATGGTGCATGAAATTGACGCACTCATGATTACAGTAGATCCAGGCCACTCCGTGCAATATGTAGCAGAGCTGTCGTTGATGACACCCTACCATTATTTGGTGACGCTTGAGAGTGAGTCGCACTGGACGCATGTGCTGAGAATTGATTTAGATTCACCCGACATTTTATTGCGAGAAGTCAAAGATCCCAATCTGCGCGGCATTTTCCGCTCTTTGAACGAAGTGTATCCAGTCGGCGCAAAAAAGCCCAATAGCCGTTATATGGGCGAAATAATCCGGGTGACGGATTTGCACGATGTGGTAAAAATCCAAAATCAGCGCGAGTTTCGTTTTTTCTCGCAACATGAAGTACACAAATTAGAGCTGCCAGGCAACTTAGCGATTAGCAAACCATCACCTTATACGCACAATATTGTGGCTTATTTAGAGCGTAAAGCAGACGATATCCGCGTTTATTCGCTTGGCATGAGTGTCATTAATGCCGATGTGCAGGCTGCCTATCTGGCGGCGAAAGAACAACAACAAAAATCGCGAATAGATGATTTGCTCTTGCCAGTCGATCACTTGGCTACCCGTGTTTACAGCCAAAACCGCGAAGTGGCGATTCTAGAATATCTTTCTTGGACCAGTTACTTTTTTTGGGGTGCATATAATATTTGGGATCAAAACTCCTCTACTAACGTGACCAAGAGTATGCATGGTTATGCCGAGAGCCGCAGTCCTGCCAAGGTTTTTACTGCCAATAACACGCCTTATTTTGTCAATCACTTGGAGAAATTACCATCACCTACGGAAACCTTTGTGCGCAACTACGGGCCGCGTTTGCATCACATGGCGATTTCGGTTAAAGATGGTGTGCGCGATGACGTGGAGAATATTGAGTTTGTGGTGAACGCCATTGCCGAGCAAGGAAAAGGCTTTTTGTTGGATGTTATCGGTTCGAAAGAGCAAGGCCTAAAACAGATTTTTTCTAATGCGTCAGAGCACTCATCATTAATTATTGAATACGTGCAACGTTTTGGTGACTTTGACGGATTTTTTACCAAAGATAATGTGGCAAAACTTACCGCAGCAGCGGGCGCACAAGAAGGCGTAGCTACAAAAAGTTAATTATTTTCACCCTTAATTTTGAGCTGTAATTTTGACCTGTTTAATTTAGCACACGCGTTAGGCATAACCAAGTACAAAATGCTATGATTACAGAATAAACATCTTATTCTTTACCCATAAAAACATGACCTATTGCGTTGCAATACTCCTAGACGAAGGTTTGGTATTAGCCTCTGACACCCGTACCAATGCTGGGGTTGACCAAGTTGGCGTGTTCCCCAAAATGCATGTGTTTGAGGTGCGTGGCGAGCGCATGATTACCTTGTTAACGGCGGGCAATTTGGCCATTACGCAATCGGTAGTGAATCGGCTCAAAGCAGCGGTTGAGGCCAATAAAAAAGGCAATTTGCACCAAGCTAAAACCATGTTTGATGTTGTTAATTTGGTGGGCGACGAGGTGCGCGCGGTTTTTAAGCGTGATGGACTACATCTTAAAAATCAAAATACGGAATTTAACGCTAGTATTCTGGTGGCTGGACAAATTAAAGGCGAAAAACCGCGTTTATTTAACGTCTATTCTGCAGGGAATTTCATTGAAACTAGCCCAGAAACGCCTTATTTTCAAATTGGTGAAACTAAATATGGCAAACCCATTATCGACCGCGTAGTGCGCCGCAATAGCAACATGATGGATGCGGTAAAATGTGTACTTATTTCGTTTGATTCTACTATCCGTAGCAATATATCGGTGGCTGCACCCATTGATTTGTTGCTTTACCGTAGCGATACTTTTCATGCCGATTGTCACCAGCGTATTGCCGAAAATGACCCGTATTACGCCTCTGTTCGCAAAGGCTGGTCGGAAGGGCTCAAGCAAGTATTTAGCGAAATCGCGAATCCTGATTGGTGCTAATTGATTTTATAAATTCGGAAGACTTCTGTTAAAGGGGAATATAAATGGAAAAAGATGATAACAAGGCAGTCATTAAAGCACTGAATACTATTTTAGAGTTTGAGCTGGCAGGCGTGGTACGCTATACGCATTATGCCTTGATGGTGTTTGGTTACAACCGCATTCCTATTGTGTCTTGGTTGCGCGGGCAGGCGACAGAATCGCTGGCACATGCGGATAAAGCGGGCGAGATTATTACGCATTTGGGTGGTCACCCCTCTTTATCAATTGGCCCGCTTTTAGAAACACACAACCACGATATTGGCGATATTATGCGCGAATCTTTAGCGCATGAGACCGCATCGCTTAATGCCTACAAAGCCTTGCTAAAGCTGGTGGAGGGCGATTCAGTGATGCTGGAGGAATATGCGCGCGAGATGATTTATCAAGAGGAATTACATATTGGCGAAGTAGATAAAATGCTGCGAAAACCAGGTGAAATTCACAAGTTTCACGCTTAAAGCTTAAAAATAAGCTGAAATTTAAAAAGGCTGCAATGGTAGCCTTTATTTTTGTGCGACAGGCGTCGTTTTTTCTGCTTCAGCATCCAAGCGTTGCGCGCTTTCATAATGGCTTGCCCAGTAGCTATTTTGCAAATTATCTACACGCACTACGTTACCAGTGCTGGGCGCATGAATAAACTTGTTATTGCCAATATAAATGCCGACGTGCGAGAAGGCGGATTTGAGCGTGTTAAAAAACACCAAATCGCCTGGTTGCAATTCCTCTTTTTTGACAGTTTTGCCAATTTGGCTAATGGCGCGCGCAGTGGGTGGCAGCGTTAAATTGGCGGCTTGACTGAAGACATAGCGCACAAAGCCGCTGCAATCAAAGCCAGTTTCGGGCTTGCTACCGCCGTATTTGTATTTAATACCAGTCAAGCTCATGGCGTTGATTAAAATTTCTTGTGCTTTACTCTGCCAGCTTAAATTTTCGCTAGTTGGCTCATCTATAATAACGATGGCATCGCCCACAGTATTTTCAGTCAACTCGTCCGCTGCGCAAGGCGCAGCAAGGCTTGCGCTGATAATCAAGCAAAGCAATAATGAAGAAAGTTTCATGAGATTTTAGAGCTAGAAAGCCTACCCTAAAAAATTAGGGTAGGTGATTGAGTAGGCGATTATTTCGCCATTGCGCTTTTAACCATGCCGATAATGGCTAATAACACGCCACCGCCAACACCGCCACCAGCCACTTGGCTGATGATAGAGCCAATGTCCATGCCGCCGCCAGCTGCCGCAACGCCAGCAGCTGCGCCGCCCACACCCAGCATACCGAGCAATTGGCCGCCTAAGCCGCCACCAAGTACACCAATGACAGAATTTAAAGCGGTGCCCATGCTTGAGCCCTTCATTAAATTGCCGGCAACATTGCCGCCCACCGCACCACTAATCAACTGAATAATAAGACCTAAATCCATTATGCTCTCCCTAAAAAGATGATGATACTTAGTGCTGAACCGTCACAGCAACGATAGGCTATCAGGGTATGACGCTCAACACAATAGTTTTGCGAGCAAAACAATCTATTTTGCGCACCTTAGTTGCTTTTCGCGCACAACAGATTTTTCATGGGATAATTTGTCTTATGTCCGAAGCCGCCAAATCAATTTCATTGCCAAGCTCGCAATTAAGCAAAATTTTCACTAAAGCAGGCCCGCTAGCGCAGGCGATACATGGCTATTCGGAGCGCACCGACCAGCTTAAAATGGCGTTGGCGATTGAAGATGCAATTGCCAATAACAAGCAACTGATTGCTGAGGCAGGCACTGGCACTGGCAAAACGTTTGCTTATTTAGTCCCAGCGCTGTTATCAGGCGGCAAGGTCATTATTTCGACTGGTACAAAAAACCTACAAGATCAATTATTCAGTCGCGATTTGCCCAACGTGCGTGATGCGCTGAAAGTGCCAGTTACCGTTGCCATGCTTAAAGGCCGCGCCAATTATGTGTGCCATTATCATCTCGAAAATGCGGGTAGAGAAGGGCGTTTTGCCTCGCGCGACGATGCAAAATATATTCAAGTGATTAAAAACTTTGCTGAAAATAGCAAAACAGGCGATAAATCCGAACTCACAGAAGTGCCAGAAAATGCCACGGTTTGGCTGAATGTCACCAGCACGCGCGAGAATTGCTTGGGTCAAGATTGTAGTTTTTACAAAGATTGTTTTGTCATGGAAGCCCGTAAAAAGGCGCTGGCAGCCGATGTGGTGGTGGTGAATCATCATTTGTTTTTTGCCGATGTGATGCTGCGTGACGAAGGTGTGACTGAATTGTTGCCAAGTGCCAATACGGTGATTTTTGACGAAGCGCACCAATTGCCAGAGGTTGCTGGTTTGTTTTTTGGTGAAGATATTTCGACTTCGCAACTTATCGAGCTGTGTCGCGATAGCATCGCCGCGCATATCACGCTGGCAAAAGACTGCATTGAGTTGGGCAAAGCGATTCCTGTGTTAGAAAAAGCCTGCAAAGATTTCAGGCTGATCTTTGCTTACGAAGGCTCGCGTTTGCCCGTGCAAAAGGCGCTTGCTTTAAAAGGTTTTGATGAAGCTTTTAGCATGATGCAAGAAAAACTGAAAGAACTAGCCAAAGTGCTGGAAAGCCAAGCGGCGCGCGACCCTATGCTAGAAAAATGTTGGCAGCGCAGCGAAGAGTTAGGTTTGCAGCTTAAGCGTTGGCAGAAAGCTGAGAACGCCAATTTGGTGCGATGGGTAGAGATTTTCACGCAATCCGTGCAGCTACACGCTACGCCGCTGAGCGTGGCGGATGGCTTTGGTAAACAGCTTAACGCGCAGCCGCGCGCATGGATTTTCACCTCGGCCACGCTTGCCGTAAAAAGTGATTTTAGTCATTACATTGCGCAAATGGGCTTGCAAAGCGCGGAGACGGTTTATCTGCAAAGCCCGTTTGATTACGACAAACAGGCGTTGTTATACGCCCCCGCCGATATGCCCGATCCAAATAGTGCAGCTTACACGGCGGCGGTTGCAGCGGCAGCGCTGCCTGTCATTCAAGCCAGCGAAGGCCGTGCCTTTGTGCTGTGCACCTCGCTTAAAGCCATGCGGGAGATTCATGCGCTGCTTAAAGATGCGTTTTCCAGTAGTGGCATGGAATATCCGCTGTTGCTGCAAGGCGAAAGCACGCGCACCGAGTTGCTCGACCGCTTCCGCGCGCACGGCAACGCCGTGCTAGTTGGCTCGCAGAGCTTTTGGGAAGGCGTTGATGTACGTGGCGAAGCGCTTTCTGTGGTCATTATCGACAAACTGCCCTTCGCGCCACCAGATGACCCCGTACTTTCAGCACGTATCGACAAAATGAATGCAGAAGGCAAAAATGCCTTTATGGAATATCAATTACCGTATTCGGTGATTACACTCAAGCAAGGTGCAGGGCGCTTGATACGCGATGAAACTGATAGGGGCGTGCTGATGATTTGCGACCCGCGTCTCATCACCAAACCTTATGGAAAGCGCATTTGGCAAAGCTTACCGCCGTTTAGGCGCACTAAAGAATTGGCAGATGTGCAGGCGTTTTTTGAGGTTTAATTTTTTAAATAGGTCTGAAAGGAATGTCCGAAACACTTACTCTTTCTTTTAATTCTGGTTTGCTTACTAAATCAAGCATCCTAACAAAAGTACTTAGTGCCATTGGAGATGAAAATGAAGGTCCAAGTATTATTTTGTAAGTTAAACTTGAAATAGAAAATTCATTACCTGAGATACTTTCGCGTCCTTTAAATTTAAATTTAAGTTTTGGTTCTAAACCCCTAAAAGTTTTTGCATAGCCAAGCATTTTGTCGATTTCAGTGTCGGTATTTCTCTCTTTTAAAAATACAACTCTCCATTCTTTTTCTTCTTTAAACCCCGAGTGTTTTGTAAACAGTGCAAATATCTTGATTCGCTCAAATAGCTGATATGCTGCATGGTACAAATCTACATCGTTGTTTAAATTTTTAGTCTTAATTATTTCTGCTGTCTTATTAAGTACATCCTCAATCCACTTTAGGCGAGCATTTTTAGACAGATAAATTACTTTGGAAACTATGAAAGGTGAGTCTTCTTTCGATTCGAGTTTTGCTGTATCTAATACTATTGCCGCCCCCTTGCCATTTCCGCCATAGCCTCTCCACATTGATAATAGGCCATCTGAATCTGATTCGGAAAACTCTGAAAAGCAAAAGGCGTACACATCCAAAGAATGTCTATAGCTGAATTCTCCAAAAAAATATTCAAAGTGTTTTTTGAGATTTTCAAACTGTACAAGAGCCTTAAGGTTGTCACTCCAGTAAAATTTATTGTGAGCTTCTAAAATAACGTATCTGAGTTCTTCATGGTCATTCATATTTAATGGGTTAGAAAACCATGTCTCATCAGTCCTAAGGATATTTTCTATGTTCTCAATTGAGGTGTAGTGTGCTAATTTTGGCCTAACGTAAGGGAATGTTGAAGCTTCATCTATATCACTCCAGAGAGGCTGAAAGATTTCTCTATAATTTTTTGGTTCCATTAATTTAAGTACCTAATTAATTTATCAATACAGGCTATCTTAATTGATTTACTGGCAAAATACGCTTTTACTAAACATTGTCAATGATGCTTATTATCATCCTCGAAACTGAATACACGTTAACCGCCATTCGCGCGCAAGGTGCAGGCGGACAAAACGTGAATAAAGTTTCATCGGCGATTCATTTGCGTTTTGATATTGCGGCTTCGAGTTTGGCGGGTTGGCTGAAAGAAAAGCTTTTAAATTCAAAGGATTCTCGCATCACCAATGAGGGCGAGCTGATTATTAAAGCGCAGCAATATCGGACGCAAGAGGCGAATAAAAAAGACGCGATTAAGCGTCTGCACGAGATTGTGAATGCGGCGGCGGTGATTTTGCCCAAACGCTATGCTACCAAGCCCAGCTACGGCGTGCGTCAGCGCAGGTTAGAAAGTAAAGTGCAGCGCGGCAGTATTAAATCTTTGCGTGGCAAAGTCAGGGCTGACAATTAAATTAGGACTGACAATTAAATAAGCGCGCGCCCTTTTAAGCGCTCCAGCACTTTTAGCGGCGATAATTCTGGGTGTTGCAGGGCGGCTATGGGCAGGTGAAACGTTTGCTCGAACATATATTGCCCGCTCATAGCGGCGTGCAGCACTTGATCGGAGAAGCAAATCCACGTGCTATTGGGCGGAAAGTTGACGGTTTGCTGCGGTACGTTTTGTTGAAAATCCAAATCGGCTTTCATGCCATCGTGTAAGTGCAGCATAATATGGTCGTACTCGCTGCGTTTCTTTTTGGTGATTTTTAGCGCTTTAAGTAACCAAGCTGAGCCAAATATTGGCTTGGCAATATTTGGAATAAATTGAGTTACAGCCGCTTCAAATGGCTCGCCAACACGCCAAACTCTAGCCACGCCATCCGCATTGACATTGCTAAATACACGCAATATGCGCTCGCCGTGATTGGGGCGCGAGGGGAAGGCATCTACATGCAAGCGCGAATCGTCTTTTTTCCACGAAATAGCTGTGTTCGCGCCGACCAAGCCTGGCCGATAGCTGGTGCGCGCTTGATTGAGGTGTGCGGCGTAATGCGGAAAAAGCGTGTGGACTAGCGCAGTGGCATCATTTGAAAAACGTGCCACCATGGCTGCGAGCCGCGCCAATTCTTGCTCTGCGCCTTGTGCGCCGCCCACTTTATCGCCCTCAAGACTAATATTTTTGCGGCTGCCATCCAGCCAATTTGGCGACAAAAATTGGGTTTCGCTTTTATCCAAAGCAAATCCCAGCTTCGGCAAAAAAAGCACTTGGCCTTGCTCTAAAGCCAGCGTGAGCGCATTGCTAAGTTTGGCATCCACAGGCGTTTGCCAAGAATCGATGCCAACCGTGCGTAAAGCTTCCATAAAAATCACCCATAATTGTTAAAATGAATTGTAGCAGAGCGCATTTTGTGTGCGCGTAAATTTAGCGAGCTGGCTGATTTATGTCAAAATGTAGGCTATATGAATTTGCTTGCATTTGACACTTCTACCGAATTTTTATCCATTGCTTTGCAGGCGAATGGCAAAACGTATTCGCATTTTCAAAATGCCGGCCAAGCCGCGTCAACGCTTATTCTGCCGCAAATTCAGGCTTTGCTGCAATTGGCAAAATTGCAACTGAGCGACCTGGACGGTATTGCGTTTGGCGCTGGTCCGGGAGCGTTTACCGGCGTGCGCGTGGCGTGTGGCGTGGCGCAGGGCTTGGGTTTTGGCGCGGATGTGCCTGTGGTCGGCATTAATACTTTGCACGCAGTGGCGCAAAGCTGTTTTATACAAAACAAAGGCGCGAATAAAGTCATTGTTTGCACCGATGCGCGCATGGGTGAAGTGTATTTTGCCGCGCTGGAAAAGAAAAATGAAGTTTGGGTTGAAATAAGCGCAACGCAAGTATGCAAGCCAGAAGCCGCGCCAGTGCTTGCTCCCAGCGCGTCGGGTTTAAGTGACTGGATTGCTGCTGGTAGCGGTTGGGCAGTGTATGATGAAGTGTTAAGTGCGCGCTTTGTCGTGACGGAAAAATTGCCGAATATCACACCAACGGCAGAAGCGATTTTGCAGTTGGCAACGCCGATTTTTGCGGCAAAACAAGCAAAACCAGCGAGCGAAGCACGGCCGATTTACATTCGCAACCGTGTTGCATTGACAAGCCAAGAACGTGCAGAAGGACAGCGTTTATGAGCGCGCAACTAAAGCCTGCGTACGCGCTGCGGCCTATGCAGGACGCGGATTTAGACGCGGTAATGATGATTGAGCCACATATTTATTCGCATCCATGGACGCGTGGTAATTTTGCCGATTCGCTCAACGCGGGTCACAGCGCGTGGGCGCTTTTTTTGAACGGTGAAATTATTGGTTACGCGCTAATGATGATGGTGCTAGATGAAGCGCATTTGCTGAATATTAGCGTGGCTAAAACGCAGCAAAAACAAGGCTGGGGGCGGGTTTTGCTGGAACACATGATAGAAAAAGCCAAGCAATATCAAGCGCTGAATATGTTTTTAGATGTGCGTCCGAGTAATATTTCTGCAATTGCGCTTTACGAAAATATGGGTTTTAACGAAATGGCGGTGCGACGCGGCTATTATCCTGCCGATTCTAAAATCTCGAATACAGGCCGCGAAGACGCGATTTTAATGGGCTTGGCGCTGTGAATAAGGTGGTGACATGAATAGAGAAGATGTGCTGAGAGAGCTTGAATTGCTTCCGGTTTGGCAGTTGCGCGCGCCTGCAAGCATTTCTGCGCCCATTGTAGCGCCAATGCCCGTCATAGAACAAGCGTCAGTGCCAGTTGAGACGCAAGCGCCACAAACAACATTGCGTATTATTGTGAGTGATGATGCTAATTATTTGTTTCTGCTAGCAGCGCTACAAAGCAGCGAAGAAGAAGTGTTATTGCAGAATATGTTAAAAGCACTTTTAAATACAAACTCCGCCAAGACCCGCATAGATATTAGCTCGCAGGGCATATTAAATTTGAATCAATATGCGCCAAAAATCATCATTGTCATGGGCGAAGTCGCTGCACAAAGCTTGCTAAATGCGAATGAATCGCTAGAAAATCTGCGCGGCAAAACCCATCTACACCACAACTTGCCTGTCGTCGTTACGTATCACCCAAGCCATTTGTTAGCAAACGCTGCCGACAAAGCCAAGGCTTGGGCGGATTTGTGCTTAGCAAAGCGTCTTGTGCTAAAAAGTGTCATATAAGCCTTGTAATATCAAGCGCTAACGCAATATACTTATTGGGCTAAACTATTGGTCACGCTTAACTTTTGTTAGTAAAGGAAACAACATGAAAAATCTAATCTCAAAATTTGCAGTCTTAATGATGGTGCTCACGCTCTCTGGATGCGGCTACAACCAATTTCAATCACTAGACGAAACATCAAAAGCCAGTTGGTCTGAGGTGTTGAACCAATATCAACGCCGTGCCGATTTGGTGCCAAATTTGGTCAACGTGGTGAAGGGTTATGCCGAACATGAAAAAGAGGTGCTGACACAAGTGACCGAGGCGCGCGCTAAAGTGGGCAGCATGCAAGTAACACCAGAACTGCTGAATGACCCAGAGGCATTTGCTAAATTTCAAGCAGCGCAAGGCCAATTGACCAGCGCTTTATCACGCTTAATGGTGGTTTCAGAAAATTATCCAAATTTGAAGGCTGACCAAGGTTTTAGGGACTTGCAAGCACAGTTGGAAGGCACGGAAAACCGCATTACCGTGGCGCGCAATCGTTATATTGAAACCATTAAAGATTACAACGTGGCGATTCGCAGCTTCCCGAATAATCTAACGGCAATGATGTTTGGCTACAAAACCAAGCCTTCATTTACGGTGGATAATGAAAAAGCGATTTCTGTTGCGCCAAAAGTAGAGTTTGGCGACAAGAAATAAGTATTTAAAGCTTTAATAAATCAAGTGAAGTTTCAACTTAAAGCAAGCCTGCTGGCGCTGTGTGCGATGCTGTTTTTCGTCTCACAAATGGCGTTGGCGGCGCTTGTCGAAATTCCCGATTTAAGCGCGCGCGTGACCGATTTAACAGGGTTGATAAGCGCAGAAGAAAAATCCCAACTTGAAGCAAAATTAAGCGCTTTTGAGCAGAAAAAGGGCAGCCAAATCTCGGTGCTCATCGTGCCGACGACACAGCCTGAAGACATCGCGCAATATGCCATTCGTGTGGTGGAAAAATGGAAAATCGGGCGCAAAAAAGTGGACGACGGCATTTTATTACTCATTGCCAAGGACGACCATAAAATGCGCATCGAGGTCGGCTATGGCCTAGAAGGCGCGATTCCCGACTTGACTGCGAAGCGTGTGATTTCTGAAGTGATTGCGCCAAAATTCAAACGAGGTGATTTTGCCGGCGGCGTGAACGATGGCGTGGATAAGCTGATTGGCTTAGTCGATGGCGAAGCGCTACCCGCGCCCAGTAACCATGCGTCTAGCGGCATAGATATTGGCAATATGCTGCCCATGTTGCTATTTGGCGGCTTGATTTCTGGCTTATTTTTGCGCAGTATGTTTGGTACATTTTTTGGCAGCTTGCTCAATGGCGGCTTCATTGGTGGCGTACTCTTTGTGCTTGGCACGGCTGTATTTGGCGCGGCCATTTTGGGAGGCATTGCATTTTTTATCACCCTCATGTTGGGCGGACGCGGCATTAACGGCTACCAGCGCGGGTATCCTAGCGGCGGCGGCTTTGGTGGGTTGAGCGGTGGGGATGTGTTTTCAGGCGGCGGCGGCGGATTTGGCGGCGGCGGAGCCAGTGGCGATTGGTAAATATGCGTTTAAATTCCATCAGTAGATTTTTTCGACATTTTGTCAGCAACCCTTGGCAAGTCAGCCATCATTTTTCGCGCGGCGCCTTGCGTAATATCGAAGACGCCATTGAAGCAAGCGAGAAAGCGCACGAAGGCGAGCTTTGCTTTGTGGTCGAGGCTGGCTTACATCCTTACGAAATTTTATTCAAAAAAACGCCGCGTAAACGCGCCATTGAGCTGTTTGGGCGCTTAAATGTTTGGGACACAGAAAATAATAACGGTGTGCTGGTTTACTTGCTGTTGGCAGATCGCGATGTAGAAATTGTGGCAGATCGCGGCATTCATCAGCGCGTGGGACACGATGGCTGGGAAGCCATTTGTCACGAAATGGAAGTGATGTTTAGGCGCGGCGAGTTTGAAGCGGGCGTACTGCACGGCATCGCACGTATTGGCGAGGTTTTAGAAAAGCATTTCCCTTTTACCAAGAACAAAACGGTCAAAAAGAGACGCAATGAAATTTCTAACAAACCGATTATTCTTTAGTTTTTTTATTTTATTCAATAGCTTAGCGCATTCTGCGCTGATAGATATTACGCGTATTTTTCACCAAAAACCAACCCTGTCGCAATTCGAAATTTGCCAAGGCGGCGGCTGCTATGAAGAAGACAAAACTAGCTTAAGCGCAGCAGAATGGCAGCCCATCGCGACACTTTTTGTACCTATGCCCACCAATGCGGAGACGGAGCGCAAGCAAATTGCGCTGGCTATAGGCATGTTAGAGGAAATTGTCGGCAAAAAAATTGGTACTTCGGGTGATTTGGCTGGCACGTTTAATTTCGCCTACAAAGGCCAGCAAGATTGCAACGATGAAGCCATTAACACCACAACCTACATGCGCTTATTGCAACAGGCTGGCTACCTCAAATTTCACACCATTGAAGATATGCGAACGCGCAACTTCTTTTTTACTGGTTGGCCGCACACCACCGCGGTCATTCTTGACAGCAAAACGGGCGACAAATTTGCCGTGGACAGCTGGTTTTATGACAATGGGCACCCTGCAGCCATCGTGCCATTTGCGCAGTGGAAAGCTAACTACAAGCCCGCCGATAGCCCGATTGGTAAAGTGAGAAACGTGCCAGAAAACGTGCAATCCGCGCATGCTAGTCAATAGCTTTTGCTGATAAGCTTTTAGCTGACATTAAGCGCATTTCGCGCTAAAATCCACACTTTTCAACAAGTTACAACATCATGCGCAGCTCACAATTTTTTATTTCCACCCAAAAAGAAGCCCCTAACGACGCCGAGCTGATTTCGCATCAGCTGATGGTGCGTGCGGGCTTAATTAAAAAACTAGGATCTGGCTTATATAGCTGGATGCCGCTGGGTTTGCGTGTGCTGCGCAAGGTGGAAGCAATTGTGCGCGATGAGATGAATAAAGCGGGTGCGCTGGAACTGCTGATGCCCGCTGTGCAGCCGAAAGAGCTTTGGGATGAAACTGGGCGCTGGGCTGTTTTTGGCCCGCAAATGCTCAAAATTAAAGACCGCCACGAGCGTGATTTTTGCTTTGGCCCCACCCACGAAGAGGTGATTACCGATATTGCGCGCAAGGAAATTAGCAGTTATAAACAATTGCCGCTTAATTTTTACCAAATTCAAACCAAGTTTCGCGACGAGATTCGCCCGCGCTTTGGCGTGATGCGCGCGCGCGAGTTTTTGATGAAAGACGCGTATTCGTTTCACACCAATAAGGCTTCGCTAGAACAAACCTATCAAACCATGTTTGCAGCCTACAGCCAAGTATTTACGCGGCTTGGGCTTAGGTTTCGCGCGGTAAAAGCAGATTCTGGCGCGATTGGCGGCGATGGCTCGCAAGAGTTTCATGTGCTGGCGTATAGCGGTGAAGACGGCTTGGCGTATTGCGAAAATTCCGACTATGCGGCGAACGTGGAAATGGCTGAAGCTGTTGCGCCAGCAGCCAAGCGCAGTGCGCCTAGCGAGCCAATGCGCGATGTAGAAACGCCAAAGCAAACTACGTGTGAGCAAGTGGCTACTTTGCTGAATGTACCCTTGAGCAAGACCATGAAATTGTTGGCCATTATGGCAAAAGGTGATGACGGTAAAGAAATTTTTACGATTTTATTACTACGCGGTGACCACACTTTAAACGAAATTAAAGCCAATAAAATTAGAGGCTTGAGTGAGTTTAGGTTTGCCGATGCAGATGAAATAAAGGCATATTTTAATTGCCCAGCAGGTTTTTTAGGGCCAGTTGGTTTGAAGCCAGAAACGAGAGTCATTGCTGACCGCACGGTAGCTGAGATGAGTGATTTTATTTGCGGCGCAAACAAGCCTAAATATCACTTAGTGGGCGTTAATTTTGGCCGAGATTTGCCCGAGCCGCATGAAGTGGCAGATATTCGCAATGTGGTAGAAGGCGACGCCAGCCCAGATGGCAAAGGCACGCTGGCGCTTTGTCGCGGCATCGAAGTAGGACATATTTTTCAGTTGGGCGCGAAATATTCTAAGGCCATGAGCGCGACCTATCTCGACGAAAATGGTCAGAGCTTGCCGATGGAAATGGGCTGTTACGGCATTGGCGTGTCGCGCATTGTGGGCGCGGCGATTGAGCAAGGTAATGACGAAAAAGGCATTATTTTTCCGCTCAGTATGGCGCCGTTTACTGTGGTAATTTGCCCGATTGGCATGGACAAAAGCGAGCTGGTGAAAAATGCCGCGAACCAACTGTATCAAGATTTACTCAAAGCAGGTGTGGATGTGCTGCTAGATGACCGCGGCGAACGGCCTGGCGTGATGTTTGCCGAAGCAGACTTGGTTGGTATTCCGCACCGCGTTGTCATCGGCGACCGCGGCTTGGCGGAAGGCAAAGTGGAATACAAAGCACGTCAACAAGCGGAAGCGCAAAACGCTAATTTGGCAGATGCAGTTCAATTTATTCAAGCGCGATTAGATGTTTGAGCTTAAGACAATCGCGCTTTTTGTGGTGACTGCGCTTGCAGAAATTGTGGGCTGTTACTTGCCGTATTTGTGGTTAAAACAGGGCGCACCCGCATGGATATTGGTTCCTGCGGCAGTTTCATTAATGTTGTTTGTGTGGTTGTTAAGTTTGCACCCAGCGGCGGCGGGTAGAGTTTATGCGGCTTACGGCGGCGTTTATGTGGCGGTTGCATTAGTTTGGTTGTGGGTGGTAGATGGCATAAAGCCAAGTGTTTCAGACTTTGTTGGCGTAGCCGTTATTTTACTGGGAACAGCCATTATTGTATTTTCGTACAAGCATGATTAAAAAATTATTATTTTTATGTCTTTTCTTGTCGGCGAGCGCCAGCTATGCGGGCGCGCAAAAAGAAGAGCCGCTTTCGAATAGCGTAAAGTCGATGATGCAAAAATCGATTAGTGATTTGGCTGCGCCTAGGCTAATGTTTGCCAGCGAACAACAAGGCCAGGCTTGGATGGACGAGATGTCGGCGCGTTTACAAAAGCGCATGCCAGACAAAATCTATCGTGAAGATTTCTTGCGCAGTGTGCATTATGAGGCGACACGTGCAGGACTTGATCCGCAGTTGGTTTTAGGCTTGATTCAAGTGGAAAGTGGCTTTAAAAAATACGCCGTTTCTAGTGTTGGCGCACGTGGTTACATGCAAGTGATGCCGTTTTGGGTGAAAAGTATTGGCAATCCAGAGCATAATTTGTTCCATTTACGCCTAAATTTGCGCTACGGCTGCACCATTTTGCGCCATTATTTGGACATAGAACACGGAGATTTGTACCGCGCTTTGGGTCGATATAATGGCAGTTTAGGCAAGCCGCAGTATCCAACGATTGTGGTCGGCGCATGGCGTAAAAATTGGGATTACACCAGTATTCAAACCGCTAATAATGGCTAACTTTTTCTAGCAGTTCACGCTTTAAATCCTCTTAGATGTAAAAAAATTGTTGCATGATGCACTAAAATGGGCATAACATGCGTTGTCTAGCTGATTGGAAGTTGGTGAAGCTGTAAGCTCTTCTGACTAAAATTCACTGGCAGTAATTCTCAACAACATTATTTTTATAAGAGTTTTACCTATACTTACAAGGGAGATTGAGCATGTCGAAGTTAATTGCATTAGCTACAAGTATTGCTGTATTAGGTGGCGTTTGGGCATTTCTAGCGTTTCATACGCCGCTTTCTGCGGCAGTGTTAGTTTGGGTTGGTTTTATTGCCTGGGGTTGCTATTTTCACACAGGTGGCGATAACGCTGCATTGCAAAAAACAATCGCTGGTATGAGCTTTGGTGCGGTGATGGCGGGTATTGCCCTGTACTTAGTGGGTTCTCATATGTTTGATGGCTTAGGTTCGTTAGGGATTCCTGTAATCATTGCCATTACGGTGTTCCCATTAGTGGCGGTGGCTGGCATGAACTTGCTCTCAGTGGTGCCTGCAAACGTGTATGGCTACGCTGCAACGGCTGGTTATGCGCTCTCAAAGGCAGATGCCGGCAGTGTTACAGCAATGGACTTAAGCAACCCAGCAATTTTGGTGATTGTTTCAACCGTGCTTGGCGCTGTATTTGGCATGGTTTCTGGCAAAGCGGCTGGCGCGCTTGGCGGAAAATAGTGTTTAAGTTATAAAAAAACCGCGCCTAGTGCGCGGTTTTTTTTCGCACTTTTAAAATAAAAGCACGCGGCTTTTATTGCCTAGAGTTTACTTAAAGATTTTAAATCCGTAATAAGTGCCAAATTCGCCTTCAACCTCGTGATACACAAACAACATGTCGTTGGTATAACCAATGCCGTTGTAATGGTTCTTTGCGCGCAGTTTTAAATCTTTTGGCAGTTCGCTCTTGGCAACAAACTTGCCTGCAATATCAAACACCAGCGCGGCTTTGTGGTCAACATCCAGTAGCACCAACTCTTCGCCTTTTATGCCAGTGTAGGCAACGAAGCTGTCGCTCACGTCGTCAAAGAGTGCGCCTGCTTTCGCTAAGTCTAAATTGATTTCGCCGATAGATTCACGTTTTGTTGCATCGACAATCAATACCTTGTTGCTGCGGCTTTGCTTGCAAAAGTAGTGTTTGCTTTCCGCGTCGTAGCTTGGCATGGTGGCTTGGTCGCCAAAGGCAGGGTTAAATTGCATAATTTCATCGGAGCTTTCTTTAATCTCGCCCGTCTCAGAAACTTGCAATGCGTACATGCCGGTATTGGGCGCAAAGCCAACCGCGCTGGAGATATTGTAGGTAATCGTCTCTATTTTACCTGTGTTGGCGTTGTAGTAAATTGAGCGATTGTCGAAACCAGGCTTGGCAGAATTGATATATTTGCCTTCCGCGTTATAGGCGTGAATCTCAGATTTTGAGATTGGCGCTTCAGTATCGCTGCCCATTGGCGCTAAGCCGCCATCAGCAATGTAATAGGTCTTTAAGCCAGGAAAATAGGCGACCGTCATCGGGCGCGTGCTGGGTGCTTTTGCCAATGCAACTTTGATGCCTAAAACGGCTTGTGGCAGCACTTGAGATTGGGATTCTGTGGATATTAAAGTAACGCCCATGAATAACATTCCAGCTAATATTGGTTTAAGTTGATGTGTGTACAATTCAAAAATCCCTTAATAATTTTATCGTTTTTGTAAATAATGCACTTCTAAACGCTTCGTTTAGTGTTTGTGTTGACGCATTCGTTCAATTGGCTAAATCATTTCTTTCAAGCAACATGGCATCGCCATAACTAAAAAAACGGTATTGCTGATGGATGGCATGTTGATACGCGTTTTTAATGTTTTCAAACCCAGCAAATGCGGACACTAGCATAAGCAGCGTGCTTTTGGGTAGATGGAAATTGGTCAGCAGCCTGTCCACCACTTTAAATTCAAAGCCTGGCGTAATAAAAATATTCGTTTCACCTGCGCCAGCAAGCGCGTGGATATTAGCTCCCAGAGCATCGCGTTTTGCTTGCGCGGCGCTTACTTTAAAATTTTCGGCATCACGTTGCGCGGCGCTTACTTTTAAATTTTCAGCGCTACGCTGCGCGGCGCTTTCTAGCGCGCGCAAGGCCGTTGTGCCGACCGCTGTGATTTTGCCGCCAGCTTTGCGAGTAGACTCAATTAACATGGCCGTTTCATAAGGAATCACATAATGCTCGCTGTGCATTTTATGCGCGGCAATATTCTCTACTTTTACTGGCTGAAACGTACCTGCGCCGACGTGCAGCGTCACGTAGGCAATTTGCACGCCCCTTTCTTTAAGTGTGCTTAACATGGCTTCATCAAAGTGCAAGCCAGCTGTGGGCGCCGCCACGGCGCCCGCATGTTTGGCGTAAACGGTTTGGTAGCGTGTTTCATCTTGCTTGTCTGCACTGTGCGTAATATAAGGTGGCAACGGCAAGTTTCCATATTGCTCAAGTAAGTCAAGTATTGGCGTTACGCCATGAAATTTGAGATGAAACAAATCGTCCTCACGACCAATGACTTCTGCTGTCACTTTCTCGGCTAAAGTCAAAAAGCTGCCAGTTTTTGGCGAGCGCGATGCGCGTACATGCGCCATGGCGTGGTGCGTATCCAGCACGCGCTCCACCAGCACCTCCACTGCGCCACCCGTGGCTTTGTTGCCAAACAAGCGCGCCTTAATGACGCGCGTGTCGTTAAAAATCAGCAAATCACCTTTTTCTAAAAAATCGGGTAATTGCAAAAATTGCGCATCGGCTAAACTCCCTGTTGCGCCATCCAATCGTAATAGTCGGCTGGCATTGCGCTGCGCGGTAGGATGCTGCGCAATAAGGTGCTTTGGTAAATCAAAATCAAAATCTTTGGTTTGCATAAATCTCAGGTTTATATCAATTTTGGGTTCGCATAAATCGCAGAGCTTGCTATAATGCGCGTGTTGCAATTATACAGTAATGTATATCCCCAAGAGCCCGGGTGGCGGAATTGGTAGACGCACGGGACTCAAAATCCCGCGCTGGCGACAGCGTGCCGGTTCGATTCCGGCCCCGGGCACCAGTACTTAATAGTTTCAAAAAATCAAAAAATGTAACATTGCTGTTACATTTTGCTTGATAAACAATAGGGTTTATGCTAATTTAGTGTGGCTGCGGCAACTGTCGCAGTTTTTTTATAAAAAATAAATGCGCAACAAGTTTTGATTGACGCATTAGTTGCCAGTAATCACACGTAATTAGTCGTCCAAGCCGTGGTGCTGGTGTTATCTGAATATTTAAGTTGTTCACATTTTTTAGGGTGGATTAAGTTATGAATAAGAGAATCATTCTCTCTCTTGGTAGCGCATTTTTAGCATCGTTTATTGCAAGCGCTCACGCCGAATATGCACTAAACCTTAGAGCGCCAGCAACCGACATTGCAAGCCAGATTTACAGCTTGCACATGCTTATTTTATGGGTTTGCGTAGCCATTTTTATTGTGGTATTTGGTTTGATGTTTTACTCCATCTACAAGCACCGCAAATCAGTAGGTCATCAGGCAGCACAGTTCCACGAAAATCATCTTTTAGAAGTTGTCTGGACAATCATCCCAGCCGTTATTTTGGCCGCCATGGCTTACCCAGCAACAAAAACCATTTTCGCCATGAAAGATACTAGCGCAGCCGATATGAGTGTGAAAATTACTGGCCATCAATGGAAGTGGGAGTATGACTATTTGGATCAAGGCGTGCACTTCATCAGTACTTTATCTACCTCCCAAGATCAAATTCTAAATAAAACGGAAAAAGGTGAGAATTATCTTTTAGAGGTTGATAATCCAATGGTTGTGCCTGTTGGCAAAAAAGTAAGATTATTAATTACTGCTAAAGACGTGATTCACGCTTGGTGGCTGCCTGCATTCGGCGTTAAGCAAGATGCGATCCCTGGCTTTATTAAAGAGGCTTGGATCAGAGTCGACAAGCCAGGTACATACCGCGGTCAATGTGCTGAGCTTTGCGGTAAAGATCATGGGTTTATGCCTATCGTTGTAGAGGCGATGGAAGAAGATAAATACACCGCTTGGATTTCATCGCAAAAAGAAGCAGCAGCCTCAGCTAATGCGGGTGCTGATAAAACTTGGACGCAAGCTGAGTTGGTTGAGCATGGTAAAGCGGTTTACGAGAAAAACTGTGCTGCTTGTCATCAAGTTTCTGGTGCAGGCTTGCCACCAGCATTCCCAGCGTTGACGGGCAGTAAAATTGCATTAGGTCCGATTTTTGGCGCTGATGGTAAATACTTACCAGACAGCCATCTGGATCGTCTCTTGAATGGTAAAAATGTAATGCCGCCATGGAAAGCGTTGCTAAATGATACTGATATTGCAGCTGTGATTACTTATGAGCGCCAAGCTTTGGGCAATGCGGCAACAGTCGACCCAATTGTGCAACCGGCTCAAGTTAAAGCCGCGCGTTAAAAATTATAAATTTACTTAAATAATATTGAATTAGCTGTAGTTTTTAGGAGAAATTGATGAGTACGACAACTGCAACACATCACGACGAGCATCATGGACACGATAGCCATGGCCATCCTACAGGGATTATGCGTTGGGTAGCTTCAACCAATCATAAAGATATTGGCACCATGTATTTATGGTTTAGTTTGACCATGTTTATGTTCGCGGGTGCAATGGCAATGGGCATTCGCCTAGAGTTGTTTCAGCCGGGCTTACAGTTTCTGGAGCCTTTGCAATTTAACCGTCTAACAACGCTGCACGGCCTTATCATGATTTTCGGTGCGATTATGCCAGCATTTGTGGGCTTTGCTAATTGGCAAGTGCCGCTGATGATTGGTGCGCCAGATATGGCGTTCCCACGGTTAAACAATATGAGCTTTTGGTTACTAATTCCGGCAGCGATTTTGTTAGTATCTTCGATTTTTGTACCGGGTGGCGCAGTCGCTGGTGGTTGGACCATGTATCCGCCACTATCAGTACAAGGTGGCATGTCAGTAGATATGAGCATTCTTGCACTGCATATCTTGGGCGTGTCCTCAATTGTAGGTTCAATCAACATCATTACTACTATCTTTAACATGCGCGCGCCTGGCATGACTTTGATGAAAATGCCGATGTTCGTATGGACTTGGTTGATTACTGCTTACTTGTTGATTGCAGCTATGCCAGTATTGGCAGGCGCGTTGACAATGTTAATTACGGATCGTCATTTTGGTACCTCATTCTTTAATGCGGCAGGCGGCGGCGACCCAGTGTTGTTCCAACACGTATTTTGGTTCTTTGGTCACCCTGAAGTGTACATTATGATTTTGCCTGCTTTCGGCATCATTTCAACTATCATCCCAACTTTTGCCCGTAAACCGTTATTTGGTTATGCTTCAATGGTGTATGCGACTTCAGCGATTGCTGCTTTGTCGTTCATCGTATGGGCGCATCACATGTTCACCACTGGCATGCCAGTGGCGGGTCAACTGTTCTTTATGTACAGCACGATGCTGATTTCAATTCCAACTGGCGTAAAAGTGTTTAACTGGATTGCAACGATGTGGAAAGGGTCTATGACCTTTGAAACGCCAATGTTATTCTCGGTTGCCGTTGTATTCTTATTCACTATCGGCGGCTTCAGCGGCTTGGTATTGGCGATTCTGCCAGTGGATATTCAATTGCAAGATACCTACTACGTGGTTGCTCACTTCCATTACGTGCTGTTCTCGGGTGCGGCGATGTCTATCATGGGGGGTGTGTACTACTGGCTACCAAAATGGACTGGTCACATGTATGATGAGAAGCTTGGTAAGACGCATTTCTGGTTAACTACTATTGCTTTCAATGTGACATTTTTTCCAATGCATTTCCTTGGCTTGGCTGGAATGCCGCGCCGCATACCAGACTATGCGTTGCAATTCGCTGATTTCAATAAGATTGCATCTTTAGGTGCGTTTACATTGGGATTAAGTCAGCTCCTGTTCATTTATGTGGTGGTTAAATGTATTAAAGGCGGCCCAAAAGCGAGCGCAAGCCCATGGGAAGGTGCGCATGGCTTGGAGTGGACAGTGCCATCACCAGCGCCATTCCATACATTTGAAACGCCACCTACTGTTAAGTAATTTAAAATATAGATAAGCAAAAATAGGAGCAAACATGAGTCAAAATACAAAAAATTATTACTTGCCAGGCGCTTCACTTTGGCCAGTTATAGCGTCAACCGCTTTATTCTTGTTGGCGAGTGGTTTTACAATGTTGCTGAACAAGGTTGCACCAGGCAAGTACATCATGATTGCGGGTTTTTTAACGCTCGCTTATTTGCTGTTTGGCTGGTTTAGCCAAGTAATCACAGAAAGCGTTTCGCATTTTTATAACAAACAAGTCGATAAATCATTTCGCTGGGGCATGGGCTGGTTTATTTTCTCAGAAGTGATGTTCTTCTTTGGCTTCTTTGGTGCATTGTTCTATACGCGTAACGTTTCAGTGCCGTGGATTGCAGACGCTAAACTATTATGGCCACACTTTGTAGCTACGTGGCCTACTGCTGGTCCTGCTGGCCCTTTAGCCAATACGGGAGACTTTACGCCGATGAAGGCATGGGGCTTGCCAGCGATTAACACGCTAATTCTTCTTACTTCAGGTGCAACGCTTACATTCGCACATTGGGGTTTAATGAAAAATAACCGCAAGCAAATCATTATTGGCTTGATTTTAACCATTGCACTTGGCGTAACATTCTTGTTTTTACAAGCACATGAGTACGCAGAGGCTGGCTTCACCATTAAAACAGGTATTTACGGCGCTACATTTTATATGTTGACTGGCTTCCATGGTCTGCACGTGACGATGGGTGCAATTATGCTGACTATTATTCTGTTCCGTGTACTTAAAGGGCATTTTGATGAACACAATCATTTTGGCTTTGAAGCAGTGGCTTGGTACTGGCACTTTGTTGACGTGGTTTGGTTGTTCCTGTTTATATTCGTTTACTGGTTATAAACTGAATTAAAGTATTATAGCGCCACAGGGCTTAACGGCCTTGTGGCGTTAGTTTTTAGTGCGCCAGATAAAAATAAAAATGGGGCACTTTATGCGCAACTAAGCGTCATAAATGTTGCGCAGCCTTGACATTAAAACGGCTGCAATAAGGAGATGAATGATGGAACCAAATGATAAAGAACAGCGCCGCAAGAACCTGATTGTTGGCTGGACAATTGGTATTATCGCGATTATTTTATATGTCGCAGCCATCTACTCTGGCGTGGGTAAAAGTTAATGCATGAAGAATCTGAAAAGGCTGCCATCAATAAGCGCCTAGGTTGGAAGCTATCGCTTATCGCGCTGGGTGGCTTGTTGTTCGGCTTTGCAATGGCGCCTTTTTATGACGTGATGTGTAAATCACTGGGCTTGAATGGGCGTGCAGATTCCAGCGCTACCATAGCTGCTAAATCTCTAAAAATAGATAACAGCCGCACAGTGACTGTTTTATTTACTGGCAACACCATGCCGGGGCTAAATTGGAGTTTTCATTCCAACGATAGCAGTATAAAAGTGCATCCTGGCGAAATTAAATTGACCTCGTATTTTGCAAAAAATGAAGGTACTGAGCCTGTGATGGGCGTTGCCGTACCAAGCATCACGCCAGAAATTGCAGCTTTATATTTTAAAAAAATTGAATGTTTTTGCTTTAAACAGCAAACGCTTAAGCCAGGTGAGAGTAAAGAAATGCCAGTGCGTTTTTATGTGAGTCCCGATTTGCCTAAAGATATAGGCACAGTGACACTGTCTTATGCTTTTTACAGTAGCCTGACATCTGGTGCAGCTAAAGAAGCACAAACCAAGGTAAATTAAGTGCTAGCTGCATGGCCAATAATGCCAGTATAAAAGCCCAGCATAAGCACTAGAAACAAACCGATTGATAAGGAAATGCGCCAAGTGAGCGCTTTAACCACACGCGTGTCAGGCGTATCACCTTTCATTAAATGGTAAAGCGCAGAAAATAAGCTGAAAGCGATGAGTATCAGCATACCGATAATAATAATTCTTAACCACATGGCGTGCCTTTAAGTGAGAGATTCATGCTAATTATGCGGTTTGTCGTGTTAGATTGCAAATTAAGCGAGACTTTATAAAGTGAAATACACATTCAAGCCGAGCATTTTCATGACAACGGCGACGCTGGTTGTCATGGCGATTTGCATCAAACTTGGTATGTGGCAGTACAACAAGGCAGAAGCTAAGCAGGCTTTACAGGCGCGGCTAGAAGCAGGCATGTTGTTAGCGCCAGTCGATTTGCCACCCACAAGTGAGAGTATTGAAGCTTGGCGCTATCGGCGTGTAAGGTTTGCTGGTACATACGAACTGAAATATCAGGTGCTACTAGATAATCAGGTGGAAAATAATGTGGTTGGTTACCATGTGCTCACGCCCATTAAACTTGAAGGCGAGAATCAATATGTGCTGGTGGATAGAGGCTGGATTGTCGGCTCGCTAGACCGAAAAGTGCCTGTTGCGGCCGCGCCAGAAGGCAGGCAAGAAATTGTTGGCGATATCTCTATTCCGCTGGCAAAAGCGTTTACTTTGGAAGTGCCTGCCATAGAAGGCAAATGGCAAACGGTTTGGCAAAGCATGGATTTAGCACGTTATGCAAAAGCAGCTTCTAAGGAGGTGAAGCCTTATGTGGTGCGGCTTGACGCGCAGAGCAAGGCTGGCGGCTACAGCAGAAACTGGACGCGGCCAGGTGAGCGCGTGACCATGCATTTGGGTTACGCCTACCAGTGGTTTGGTTTTGCACTCACCTTGTTTGTGATTTATTTAGTATTGAATATCAAAAAAGTAACGAATAGAAAGTGATTTCGAAATAATGTCAGAATTGAATAAGCAAGAAGCCCAACGCGGCAGCGGCAGAAAAATCTTATTACTGCTTGCAGTCGTTTTTGTGCTGCCGTTTACTATTGCCGCCACGCTGCATTTATTGGACATTCGCCCCAGTGGGAAAAGCTATGGTGAGCTGATTGTGCCGCCTGTGAACCTCACAATTCCACCATTGCAGGACACGCAAGCCAAGCCTTTTACAGCGACTCAATGGCAAAAAAAATGGAATATTGTGATGATTAACCATGAAGCTTGCACAGACCAATGTCTAACAACGACGCACCTGCTAGGCAATGTGCGTCTTTCTATGGATAAAGATACAAAGCGCGTGCAGCAAATATTGTTGCTGCCAATTGAGACCACAAGGGAAGCCATCGCAGATTTACAGAAAAAGAATCCTGATTTGATTATTTTGGCAGGCAGTGATGAAGCGACAACGCAGCTCGCTAACAAGCTAGAAAGCCTTGCAAAGCCACAAAATATCTATTTGGTTGATCCCTTGGGCAATTTGATGATGCAATATCCTCAAAACTTTGAGCCAAAAGGGCTGCGTAGTGATTTGGTGCGTTTGATTAAAAGTTCTTGGGTCAGCTAAGAGTCTTGGATAAGACGGTGACATAGAAATAAATAGGCCAAAAATGTTTAAAAAATTGATTTATATCGCAACAATTATTACGTTATTTGTGGTCGTGCTAGGTGCTTATGTGCGGCTTTCCGACGCTGGCTTAGGCTGCCCAGATTGGCCGGGTTGCTATGGCACATTGACTGTGCCGCAAAGTAGCGATGCCATTACACATGCACAAACTGCTTTTCCCGATAAGCCAATTGAAGCGCCAAAAGCGTGGAAAGAGATGATTCACCGCTATCTAGCAACTACGCTTGGCTTATTTATTTTGGCGATTTTTGTCGTTGCTTGGCGCAAACGCAATGAAATCAAAGTGTCGCCGTGGTTACCTACCGCGCTGGTAGGTTTGGTTGTATTCCAAGGCATGCTCGGCATGTGGACAGTCACGTTGCTGCTTAAACCCGCCATCGTCACCGCGCATTTAATGGGCGGCATGAGTACGCTGGCGATACTCACTTGGATGACGCATCGGCATTGGGGTACAATTTCTGTCAATTACTTAACCTCGAAAAATATGCGTCTTTTTGTACGTGGCGCGCTAGTAATTTTGCTGTTGCAAATATTTTTAGGTGGCTGGACAAGCACCAACTACGCGGCGCTTGCCTGTACAGACTTTCCCACTTGCCATGGCGTCTGGTTCCCAGACATGGATTTTGCCAACGCTTTCCATTGGGTGCGTGAGTTGGGCGTTGATTCAACTGGTAAGCCGCTCGATCTCAGCGCATTTGTGGCCATACAATGGACGCACCGCTTGGGCGCACTCATCACCTTTATATATCTTGGCACGCTTGGCTTGCGTTTGTTGCGTCAGCCACAATTAGGCCGTTTAGCTAGTATAATGTGGCTCTTGTTACTGGTTCAGGTGAGTTTGGGCATTGCGAATTTAGTGCTGCATCTACCGTTGGTATTAGCTGTGGCGCACAATATGGTTGCCGCATTGTTATTAATCACAGTGGTAGTGCTCAATTCAAAGATTACAGCGCTGAGCGAATAGCCAAATAGATAAATAAAAGGTTTAAATGAGTACGACTCCAGAATTTAACACGCAAGCTGCCGCTAGCCATT
Organism: Methylophilaceae bacterium; assembly: GCA_043774925.1. GTDB lineage: Bacteria > Pseudomonadota > Gammaproteobacteria > Burkholderiales > Methylophilaceae > JAYVSZ01. The sequence continues at coordinate 41,065 of JAYVSZ010000011.1, forward strand.
TTGGCAACTGCTTAGCGCTCACCAAGCCGCGCGTCACTGCGCTTATTGTATTCACTGCGGTCATCGGCATGTTTTTAGCCACGCCAGGCATGGTGCCGCTTAATATTCTGCTCGCAGCCACCGTTGGCATTGGCATGTCATCTGGTGCTGCCGCGGCTTTCAACCATTTAGTTGAGCAAAAAATTGACGCCAAAATGGCGCGCACACGTGGCCGGCCATTACCAACTGGTCAAATGACTTCTCAACAAACCTTGCTGTTTTCAACCGTGATGGCAACGATTGGCTTGGGCATTTTATATTTTTTCGTAAACCCGCTCACCATGTGGCTCACTTTTGCCACGTTTATTGGCTACGCAGTCATTTATACCGTGTTCCTAAAGCCAGCCACACCGCTAAACATCGTGATTGGCGGACTTTCTGGCGCTATGCCGCCAGCGTTGGGCTGGGCAGCAGTCACTGGCGCTGTGCCTGCACAAGCTTGGGTGCTGGTGCTGATTATATTCGCTTGGACGCCACCACATTTCTGGGCGCTGGCATTATACCGCCGCGAAGAGTACGCGAAATCTGGCTTACCAATGCTGCCAGTTACGCATGGCGAGGCGTTCACGCTGCTGCACATTTTGTTTTATACCATTATTTTATGCGCAGTCACCTTGCTGCCTTTTGCGATGCGCATGAGCGGCCTGATTTACTTGGCTTCAATCGTCGTGCTAGATGGTATTTTTATGGCGTACGCCATCGGTCTCTATCGCAACTATTCAGACGAGCTTGCAAAACGCACGTTCAAATATTCGATTCTTTACCTCATGTTGCTTTTCGCAGCACTGGTGATTGATCACTACTTCCTATTTTTGCTTTAGTTTAAGCTTGCTGTCATGTGTGCGTACGAGCGAGAAACGCGCTATCAAACTGAGTCGTTAGTGATGAGCTTTGCTGTGAGTTTGTACTAGTTTTTTAAGTTCAGGCACGCAAGATCCGCATTCTGTGCCGCATCTCAGCTTATTTTGTAGGGTTTGCAAATCTGCGCCCATTTCAATCGTTTCAATAATGTCATTTTCGGCTACATCTAGGCAATTGCAAATAATTTTTCCGCGTCCGCGTTGCCCTGTCGGCGGCGCAGGCAAAGGTGCGAGCGCCCAGCGGCTAAATTCCTTGTAAGTGGTCTCTTCGGTAAACTGCCCAGAACTCATTACTTCTTTCAGCCAATCTGTCGCAAGCGTTTCGCCCATTAACCGCACGCCTGTCACTTGATTATTTTCCACCAAAATACGTTTGGAAATACCGCGTTTTGCATCGTTATAATTGAGCAAAGGCATGTCGTCTGTCATACCAAGCAATGCGTCAATCTCAGCCACCAGAGCGGATTCTGGCGGAGAGTCGTGTGCGGCTTTTAGTATCAACATGCCAGATTTGTTGGTATCGGATTCGCGACCAAATAAGCCGCAACTGGCGTATTGAAAATGCGACATGAGCGCGCGTACTTTTTGCAGCAAGTTTAAATTGTTGCAGCTACGCATAATCGTCATGCGCCAAGGTAGTTCCAGCTTTTCTATTTTTATCGCTGCATGTTTTAGCTCGGGCTGCTTGGAAGTTTTGTCGATATTTGGTGGCATTAGCGCGTTCACACCCAAGCCCTGCATAAACTGGCTTCCCCAGTGCATGGGAATAAATGTTTGCGATGGGCTCACCTCATCGGAGGCTTGCGCAAGTAGCGTCAGGCTGCCGCGTTTATTGGATACTTTGACGATGTCGCCTGATTTTATCAGACGCCGAGTCATGTCATCCGCGTTCATGGAAATTACAGGCTCTTCCGCGTGGTTAAACAGTTGCGCAACATTGCCTGTGCGGCTCATGCCGTGCCATTGGTCGCGCAAGCGCCCTGTAAGCAAATGTAGCGGATGGCGCGCGTCGGTTTTATCGGCGGTAGCCTTGTAAACGGCGTTGACAAATTGTGCTTTTCCATCAGGTGTTTGAAAAATACCATCGCTGTAGAGCCGCTTGTTTGCTTGCTGCTGGCCTTGTTCAGGTTTTTTTATATAAGGCCATTGTTGAGGGCCGTCGTTGGCTAAAACTTCGTAACTTAGGCCAGAAATGTCCAAGTCGCGACCTTTGGTGGTCTCACGGTGTTCGTTAAAAACTTGCTCGGTTGAATCGTAAGCAAATAACTTTTGTTTTTTGCCCAAGCGCTTTTCTAAACGCTGCGCAAAGTCCACCATAATCACCCAATCGTGACGCGCTTCTGCGGGTGCCGCAACGGCTGGGTTGACGCGCGTAATGCGGCGTTCCGAGTTGGTCACCGTGCCTTCTTTTTCGCCCCAAGTGCTGGCGGGCAGCAATACATCGGCATATTGGCAAGTGTCGGTATTGTTAAACGCATCTTGCACCACCACAAGCTCTGCTTTGTGTAAGGCGGCTAGCACATTGTTAAGGTCTGGCATCGATTGCGCAGGGTTAGTGCAGGCAATCCAAATGGCTTTAATTTCGCCGCTTTTCACCGCATCGAACATTTCCACCGCGGTTTTGCCAGGGGTTTCTGGTACGCTCTCCACGTTCCATATTTTTGCGATTTCTGTGCGATGTTCGGCATTCGCCAAATCGCGATGACCCGAAAGCAAATTGGCCATGCCGCCCACCTCGCGCCCGCCCATGGCATTGGGCTGGCCTGTGAGGCTAAATGGCCCAGCGCCAGGCCTGCCAATTTGACCAGTGGCAAGGTGCAAGTTGATTAATGCGGCGTTTTTATCGGTGCCGTGAATGCTTTGGTTTAGGCCCATGCAATACATGCTTAAACTCGGCCCTTTGCCAAACCATTTGGCGGCTTGAATAATATCGCTTTCTTTAATGCCGCAAATATCTGCCACCATTTTTGGCGTGTATTCGCGCACGGTTTCCTTTAGCGCGTCGAAGCCATTAGTATGCGCATTGATATAGGCCATATCCAGCAAGCCTTCCCACAGCATTACGTGTAGCATGCCGTTAAAAAGCGCAACATCGGTGCCAGGCAAAATGGCTAAATGTAAATCCGCGGTTTGCGCGGTGTCTGTGCGACGCGGATCGACCACAATGATTTTTAAATTGGGATTTTTGGCTTTTGCGTCTTCAATACGACGGAAAATAATTGGGTGTGCAAATGCGGTATTGCTGCCCGCAATAAATAAGCATTCGGTGTGCTCAATATCCTCGTAACACGCGGGCGGGGAATCAGCTCCCAGTGTGGCTTTGTAGCCTGCCACGGCACTGCTCATGCAAAGCCGCGAGTTTGTATCGACGTTATTGGTGCCAATTAAGCCTTTGGCTAGCTTGTTAAACACATAATAATCTTCGGTCATAAGCTGGCCGGAAATATAAAAAGCCACCGAATCTGGTCCGTGTTTTTCGATGGTTTGTGCGAATTTCTCGGTGATATAATCCAGCGACACATCCCATGAGACCCGCTTCCTGCTTGCCTCGTGGCTTAATCGCATTTCTGGGTAAAGCGCACGATTATCCAGCTTAGCACTTAAATGCAGCGTGCTGCCTTTTGTGCAAAGCCTTCCGAAATTCGCAGGGTGGTCTGTATCGCCTTTTACATGAACGATTTGATTGCCTTGTGATTCAATCACCACGCCACAACCCACGCCGCAATAGGGGCAAGTGGATTTTGTAAAAACCGAAGGAACTGGTTTTTTTACAGCCTGTTTTTTTACAAACATAATCGGCGTTTCAACAATCAAGCTTTAAGCTCCAAATAGACAAAGCCGTCTTCAATTTTGGTCTTAAAACAGGCGGTTTCGCCTACGTCAGGCTCTTCTGCCTTGCCGTCCACCAAGCTTATTTTCCAGCTGTGTAGCGGACAAGCGACTTTGTCACCATAGACAATGCCTTGCGACAGCGGCCCGCCTTTGTGCGGACACCTATTGTTGATGGCAAACACGCGGCCATCCTCGGTGCGGAACACGCCGATTTCAATTTCTTTTGTGCGTACTACGCGCGCGCCGAGTTTGGGGATTTCATTTAACGGCGCTACTTTTACCCAATTACTCATTTTCTAACCCTTACGAAACGACTAACAAATAAATTAACAAAAAATTAATGGCGAGTGAAAATAGCGCCAACCATTGCCATTTAAGCAATCTAGCACGACCAATTAAGGGCGTTCTGGCGGGCGCTAAGATTGGCTTTAACTCGCCCACCTCCAGCGCATGCAGCATTTCTTCTGCTGTCTCAAAACGCAACTTTGGGTCGCGCGTGATGGCTTTCAGCACAATGTTTTCTAACCAATATGGAATATCTGGCCGATAACGTGTCGGTGGCACTGGCTCGCCAAATTTTGGACGCTGAAATGGCTCAATTTCACCGTGCGGATATTTTCGCGTCAGTAAATGATACAGCGTGATGCCCGCTGCATAAATATCGCTTTGCACAGTGGCTTCAGTGCCATCAAACAGCTCTGGTGCCATAAAACTGGGCGTGCCAGGGTTTTGCATAGATTCAATTTTTACCAGCGTTGATAAAGCCACGCCCAAATCCAAAATACGCAAACGCTGGTCGCTGGCGATATGCACGTTGGCGGGCTTAATATCTCGATGAATGATATTCAGGCGATGCAAACCGCCCAATCCACGCATCATATCTGCGCCAATTTTCGCGGTGCCCGCCACCGTAAAATGGTGGCCGTTATCCAGTCTTTGTTGTAGCGTGGCACCTTCGTGCCAGCTCATCACGTAGTATAGTTTGCTGCGTTTTTCGGTAGAGATAGGCAAAATCTGCGGCACATATTGCGATACCACGCGCTTGCCAAGCCACTCTTCATTTAGCAAGCTGTTGCAACTATCGGTGTCATTGGCCAAAATTACTTGCAAAGTTTTCAGCACAAAATACTGTTTTGTTTCTATTTGGCGCACTTTGTAGAGCACCGTTGCGCGCGAATCGTGCAATATTTCGATGACTTCAAAATCATCAATCGTTTCGCCAACTTTTAGCTTATTTGGCACGGCCAAATGCTTGCCACCTGCAATCAGCTCGGATAATGATTCCTTGCCAATGCCATCAATTTTAACGACCACCGCGGTGCTGTTGTCTTGGCTACCTTTTTTAATCGCAGTTTTGGTCAGGTGCTCGCAAACCAGTTGCGGATTATCAAATTTTTGCAGGCCTTCGTGAATCGCTTTTTCGCCTAGTGCTTCCCATACGCCATCAGACATTAGCGCGAAAATGTCGCCTACTTGCAGCGCGCCTTCAGCTAAATCCACGGCAAGATGTGCATCCAAACCTACCGCGCGTTTCAGCACATGGCGCATATCGGGTCTATCCCAAACGTGATCCGTGGTGAGTCGTTTAAGAGTCCCTTCGCGCAGCAAGTAAATACGCGTATCGCCAACGTGCGCCGAGTAATAACGTTGCCCGCGCAGAATGAGTAATGACAGCGTGGTGGCCATGCCCGCCATATCGCGATTGGCATTGGCCTGCGCGATAAGCCAGCGATTGGCCGCGCTTAATACTTTGTCTAGCGAGGCTAGCGGTTCCCATGTGTCGGGCGTGGCGTAATAATCGGCAGAAACTGTGCGCACCGTCATTTCGGAAGCTTCGCCACCGCCCGCATTACCGCTTACACCATCGGCCAGCGCGATGAGCGCACCTTTGGTGTTGAGTTGCTCACTGGTTGGCGTTACCACACCAACGTAATCTTCGTTACGCTCGCGTGGGCCAGCCAAACTGGATTGGCCTATTTCAAATTTTAAGGACATCCGTTAGTTTACACCTTGGCGGTGGTGGCAGTAGCGCTGCCCCAAGTCGTTCTCCAGCGTGTTTTGACGCCTGCCAAGCCAATAATTGCCATTACGGCCAAACCTGCAAAAATCATCAAACCAGTTTGATAGCTACCTGTGGATTGCTTAAAGTAGCCCAAACTAGCTGCCAAGTAGAATCCACCTACGCCGCCCGCCATGCCGACTAAGCCAGTCATGACGCCGATTTCTTTGCGGAAGCGCTGTGGTACGAGCTGAAAAACCGCGCCGTTGCCCATGCCTAGTGCTGCCATGACAGGAATAATAATCGCTAAAGCCAATTGATAAGTAGGTTGCCCAAGGCTCATGATAAATAGCAGCAGCGCTGCAATAGTGTACATGGTGAGTAGCGTGCGGATGCCACCGATTCTATCGGCGACCAAGCCGCCGAGCGGGCGCACCAGAGAGCCTGCAAACACGCAGGCGGCCGTGCAGTAGCCTGCTTTAACTGGGCCAAGATGATATAAATCGTTAAAGTAGATGGTAAGTGAGGATGCTAGGCCAACAAAGCCGCCAAAAGTAACGCTGTAGAAAAACATAAACCACCACGCGTCTTGGTCTTTTAAAATCGCCAAGTATTGGGCAAGCGATTTCGCAGGTGGTGTGTCTGGACTATCTTTCGCAAAAATTAAGTAAACTGCTAGCGCAACACCCAGTGGGATTAAAGCCAAACCAAACACGTTGTTCCAGCCATAAGCCACGGCCAAACTTGGGGCAAATAGCGCGGCAAATACAGTCCCAGAGTTACCTGCGCCAGCAATGCCAAGCGCCGTGCCTTGATGCTCTGGTGGATACCAGCGCGAAGCAAGTGGAAGCGCTACAGCAAAGGCTGCGCCTGCAAAGCCTAAGCCAATGCCTAACATCAACGTTTGCTGAAATGTTTGCAAACCGTGTAACCAAGCAATGAATAGACTTAACATCACGATAGTCTGCCCGATTAAACCCGCCATTTTCGGCTTGATTTGATCAACTAACACGCCCATAAAAATTCGCAAAACCGCGCCAGCTAACACGGGCGTGGCCACCATTAGTCCTTTCTGCGCAGGCGTAAGCGCTAGGCTGGTGGCGATTTGTACGGCAAGTGGACCAAGCAGCACCCACACCATAAAGCTCAAATCAAAATACAAAAATGCTGAGAGTAGCGTCGGTGTATGGCCTGATTGCCAAAAACTTTTTTTCATACTATTTCCTTAAAATTATACGTTGATGGTTTCAAATTCTTTGAATTGATCGCGTTTTTGCACGCGCTCCGACCAAGGCTCTACTGCGCCTTGTAGCGCGTACAACAGGCGCTCATAAGCGGCCTTGCGGCCTTCAGCATCCTCCACTACACGTTGCTTCACGTAATCTAAACCCATACGCTGAATCCAATGTACCGTTCTATCCAAATAGCGCGCTTCTTCTCGATAAATTTGAATAAATGCGCCAGAATATTCCAACACTTCATCGTGATCTTTTACTTTGCACAAAAACTGCGCAACTTCTGTCTTGATGCCACCATTGCCGCCGACATAAATTTCCCAACCAGAATCCACGCCGATAATACCGACATCCTTAATACCAGATTCTGCGCAGTTACGCGGGCAGCCAGATACGGCAAATTTAACTTTATGCGGCGCCCACATGTGGTCAAAGGCTTTTTCAATATCGATGCCCATTTGGGTAGAGTTTTGCGTACCAAAGCGGCAGAACTCACTACCCACACAGGTTTTTACGGTACGAATGCCTTTCGCGTAGGCGTAGCCAGAAGGCATATCGAGATCTTTCCACATGCCGACCAAATCTTCTTTTTTTACGCCGAGCAAATCAATACGCTGGCCGCCTGTGACTTTCACCATTGGCACGGCGTATTTATCGGCCACATCAGCAATTTTGCGCAATTGGTCTGGTGAGGTAACGCCGCCATACATGCGCGGAATGACTGAGTACGTGCCATCTTTTTGAATATTGGCGTGCACGCGCTCGTTAATAAAGCGCGATTGCGGATCATCCACCGCCTCGTGTGGCCAAGTAGAAAGCAGATAATAATTAAGCGCTGGCCTGCAAGTGGCGCAGCCATTGGGTGTGCGCCACACCATGCCGCGCATGGCATCGGGAATATTTAAATATTTATGTTTGCGAATTTCTTCGCGCACTTCTTCGTGATTTTTGTCAGAGCAGCCACAAATCGATTTGCTGGTGCTTGGCGGCGCATAGCCGCCGCCCAAGGTGGAGGCTAAAATTTGCTCCACCAAGCCGACACAAGAGCCGCAACTTGAACCTGCTTTGGTTTGTTTTTTAACATCGTCAATGGTGAATAAACCTTGGTCTTGAATGGCTTTTACAATCGTGCCTTTGCACACGCCGTTGCAGCCGCACACTTCCATCTCATTGGTCATGGCGGCGGCTTTATCTTGGCCTTGGTGGCCAGTATTGCCCAGTGAATCTTGCCCAAACATAAGCGAATCACGAATTTCGTGAATCGCTTTGCCATCGCGCAACATTTGAAAATACCAAGCACCGTCTGCGGTGTCGCCATAAAGCACGCTACCGATGATTTTGTCATCTTTAATAACGAGCTTTTTGTAAACCCCACCAACAGCGTCGTGCAAAACAATCTCTTCTGTGCCTTCACCGCCGCTAAAATCGCCAGCAGAGAACAAATCAATGCCTGTCACTTTGAGCTTGGTGGAGGTGACTGAGCCTTTGTATTGGCCGATACCAAAATTGGCCAAATGCGTGGCGCACACTTTTGCCATCTCAAACAGCGGTGCAACCAAGCCATACGAAATGCCGCGATGCGCCACACATTCGCCCACGGAGTAAATACGCGGGTCGTAAGTTTGCATGGTGTCATTCACCACAACACCTTTATCGCAATATATGCCAGCAGATTCTGCCAAGGCAAAATTAGGACGAATGCCCACCGCCAGCACTACTAAATCAGCTTTTACTTCATCACTTTCTCTAAAGCGCACAGCTTTTACGCGGCCATCTTCTCCAGCGACAATTTCAGAAGTGTTGGTATTGAGTGAAAATTTCAGGCCTTTAGCTTCTAGATTTTTTTGCAGCATTTTGCCTGCGGTTTTGTCGAGTTGACGCTCTAACAGCCAGTCGTTGCGATGCACTACTGTGACATCCATGCCTTGAATCTTTAAGCCATTGGCGGCTTCCAAGCCAAGCAAACCACCGCCGATTACCACCGCGTGCTTGTATTTTTTCGCGGCCTTAATCATGTCATTGGTATCTTTAATGTCGCGGTAGCCAAGTACGCCAGCTGCGTCTTTTCCTGGAATCGGTGGCATAAAAGGTTTAGAACCCGTGGCTAACAGCAAACGGTCGTATTCCGCGCAAGTACCATCTTCGGCAGTCACCACACGGTTTTTGCGGTCGATTTTATTGATGCGCGCACTGGTGTGTAGCGTGATGTTGTTCTCAGCATACCATTCGCGCGAGTTTAAAATAATGTCGTCAATCGTTTGCTCATTCGCCAGCACGGGCGAGAGCATAATGCGGTTGTAATTGGGGTAGGGCTCGTCGCCAAAAACGGTAATGTCGTAAATATCAGGCGCTATTTTGAGCAGCTCCTCAACGGTGCGCATACCCGCCATGCCGTTACCAACCACTACTAACTTCATTTTTTGCATACAATTTTTTCTAAAAAATCAAATATCATCAGGTTCTATCGCAATTACTGTGCCAGTAATAATTAATGAACAAATACAATAAGTTAATCTAATTTCCTATAATGGAAGCATTGTTTGGAATCCCATAAAAGTGCGAACGCACCAAAATAGTGATTTATTTTGGTGCGTTCGCACTTTCTTTAAAATTAACAGGTTTTAAAACGTGTACATTGCGGTTAACCAGAGCTTGTCAGTATCACGCACACGGCCGCGGTTGGCATTGGCAATGGCGGTTGCATTGTTTGCCACTACGCCAACAGGCAATAATGTATATTGATCACTTTCTGTAAATTTGCCGTATTCAAGCTTAGCCATCATATTTTTGTCGTAATTCCAAGTAGCAGCCAGGTTCCATTCCTTGCCATAACGGCTGCCATTAGTGGCTGCACCACTGCCAACTGTATGGAAATCTTTGTCAGAGTCGATGATGTGATAATCCGCAAAGAATGCAAAATCTTCGTAGCGATATGTCGCGGTGACAAAGCTATCTCGAATGCCTTCTACAGGCGTGGCTAAGAACTTATCGACCCAGCCTTGGAACAAGTGATTGGTGCCAAATGGCGTTTGGAAGGCATATTTGCTGTTGTTGCTTGACAGTAACTCTTGGTCGGCGCGGATATTGAAGTTATCGAAACCTAAACCGCCGCCAATTTTATAATAGTGTGCGTCAATACGGCTATCGCCGCCGTGGTAGTCGGTTTGTTTGGCGTATTCTGCCGTGTAAAGCGCGCGGAAGTTAGGGTTGAATGGGTGAATGCCATCGACACGCACGCCGTAGACTTGGTTGCCTTGATCAGCTTTTTGGTTGTTATTGCCAAACTTTCCGATGTTCGCAGGGGTGTTGCTGCCGCCGTTACCAAACCAAGCGCGACCCAAGCCTAAATCATCAAATGCAGACAAATAAGCATACGCCGTAATTGACTCGGTTGGCGAGTAACGATATTTCGCATTCATCATGTCGATATGGCCTTTGGTACGCAAAACAGTGGTGATTTGACGCACGCTTTCCATGTGACTTAAGAAAATTTCGCTATCAGGAATCGTTTTATTGACGAGTGACACGCCATCAAACACTTGCATTACTTGGCGATAGCCAATGTCGCCCACAAAGCGCACGTTATCTAGGTTAATGGCTTGGCGGCCAAGTCTTAATTTGGTATTTTTAATGCCAGTCCAATCCACATACAATTGGTTCACGCCCGTGTAATCGGGGTCAACAATTTTGGCGTAAGCAAGCTTATCGGGCTGGTTGGAGACGGCGTTAATTAGCGTGCCATTGGTGCTATCGTTAAAATCGTCTTTCAGTTTGCTTACGTCAATCATCTGCGCGGCAAAACTAAAGTTGTGAAACGGCGAGGTTTGCCAGCCAATGAGGCTACGCAAGGTGATGCCCTCGCCATCTTTCAGCTGCTCATTTGGTGTTAAGTTAGGCGCTGCTGGCTGAAAGCCATCTTGACTCACATTTTCATAACGCAAGCGAAAGCTGGTCATCGGCTTGCCTTCCATGATGGAATCCAGCAAGGTGTATTCTTTTTCGGCTTCTGGCACAGGCGTGGCTTCTTCCGCATGGGCGTGCATTGTGCTTATGGCAAGCAAGGTCGCCAGCGCGATTGGTTTAAGTAAGCATTCTAGTTTCATTTAATTTTCCCTTTATAAATTATTTAAGCCGCTTTTTTAGCGTGACGTTCGTATAAAAATTTCAGCACTTCGCTGCGTAAATGGTTGTATTCTTTGTTTTCCGCCAGCGCCAAGCGGTTACGTGGTTTGGGCAAATCCACGCTTAAAATTTCGCCAATGGAAGCACTCGGGCCGTTGGTCATCATCACAATGCGGTCAGAAAGCAGTACGGCTTCATCCACATCGTGCGTCACCATCACAGCGGTTGCGCCCGATTTTTTCATAATGCCCATCAGCTCATCCTGCAAATTAGCGCGTGTGAGTGCATCTAGCGCGCCGAATGGCTCGTCCAATAACAAAACTTTGGGCTCCATCGCCAGCGCCCGCGCAATACCGACGCGCTGTTTCATGCCGCCAGAAATTTCATTCGGGCGTTTTTCTGCTGCATGGCTTAAACCAACCAGCTCAAGCGCTGCATGAGTTCTGGTAGTTAGGTGAATTTTGTTTTCGCTTGCACCAAACACACGTTCTACCGCCAAATACACGTTCTCAAAGCAGGTAAGCCAAGGCAGCAAAGAGTGATTTTGAAACACCACTGCGCGCTCTGGGCCAGGTTTGTGAATCTCGCGTCCCGCACAAAACAAATGACCTTTCGTTGGCTCTAGCAAGCCTGCCACCAAGTTAAGTACAGTGGATTTACCGCAACCAGAATGGCCGATAATCGACACAAACTCGCCTTGTTTAACACTTAAATTAATGTTACTTAAGGCCTGAAACGTGCCTTTTTTGGTGTTAAACGTCATGTCGACGCTTTCAATAAACACATATCTTTCAGTCATTTTGTATTCCTTATTCGTAGCTAAAACGGTGAGCGATGGCGATTAATGTCTGCTCGAGTAATAAACCGACAATACCCACCACAAAAATCGCGATGATGATGTGTTCTACATTCAAATTATTCCATTCATCCCACACCCAAAAACCAATACCCACGCCACCTGTGAGCATTTCTGCTGCTACAATCACCAACCAAGCCACGCCGATAGAAAGACGAATGCCCGTCATCATGTAAGGCAACACGCTAGGGAAGAGGATTTTGGTGACGATTTTCCACTCGCTTAAATTAAGCACTTTTGCCACATTCAAGTAATCCTGCGGCACTTTGCTCACGCCCACGGCAGTATTGATAATCATCGGCCAAATGGCGGAGATGAAAATTACCCAAATCGCAGCTGGATTTGCCGCTTTGAACACCAGCAAGCCAATCGGCAACCAAGCCAAAGGTGAAACTGGGCGTAGCAAGCTAATCACAGGCGCAGTCATACGGTTTAAAAACTCAAAACGTCCTATCATAAAACCCAGTGGAATGCCCACCAGCGCAGCCATGCCAAAACCCAAGCCAACACGCTTAAGTGACGCTAAAATATTCCAGCCAATGCCTTGGTCGTTCGGGCCGTTTGAGTAAAAAGGATGCGCAAATAACTCAACGGCCGATTGCCAAGTTTTGATTGGCCCTGGCAGGCCTGATGTTTGAGATGAAATTAGACTCCAAATCGCAAGCAGCAACAGCAAACCAAACATTGGTGGCAACAGCCACTGAAAAAATGTTGTGGCTTTAATCGCAAATTTACTCGGCATTTTTTCAACCTTTTTAGCCTCATCAAATACTTCATTCGCCGCGTTAATAGCGGCTGCTAGATTGGTTGTGGCGACTGGCGCTTCTTGCTTCATCGGCGCTAGGCTTTCTTTATACATACTGACTACGCTCATGGCGTGCTCCTTTAAAAAACTTAAGCCTTAATTTTGAAACTAGCAGCATAAGCGGCTGGGTTTTTGCCATCCCAAACCGTACCATCCATCAATTTGCTGCTGCGCATTGGGTCTTTTGGCACGCTTACGCCCACTTGGGTGGCAGCTTCAGTGTAAAGATCAATTCGATTTACTTTTTTTGCAATTGCCAAATAATCTGGGTCAGATTTCAACATGCCCCAGCGCTTGTGCTGTGTTAAAAACCACATGCCGTCAGATAAATACGGGAACGGCACCTTGCCATCTTCCATAAATTTCATGTAGTTTGGGTCTTTCCATTTTTTACCAATGCCGTTGTCGTAATCCCCCATAAAGCGGCCTAAAATCACATCTTTTGGCGCGTTTACATAGGCTTTTTGCGAAATCAACTCGGCTACTTTGGCACGATTTTCTGTTGCCTCAATGTATTTGCTGGCCTCTAAAATGGCCATAATCAGTGCACGAGAAGTATTAGGGTTTTTAGCCACAAACTCTGCCGTTGTACCCAACACTTTTTCTGGATGATCTGCCCAAATATCTTGCGAAGTGGCCACGGTATAGCCTACTTTGTCGTAAATTGCGCGCGCATTCCACGGCTCGCCCACACAATAACCATCCATATTGCCAATACGCATATTGGCGACCATTTGTGGCGGCGGTACTACAATGTTTTTTACATCTTTAATCGGGTCAATGCCATTCGCCGCAAGCCAGTAGTTAAGCCACATGGCGTGCGTGCCAGTGGGGAAAGTTTGCGCAAAAGTAAAATCGCGATTTTCATTCTCCATCACGCGTTTTAAGCTTTTGCCGTCTTTTACGCCTTTATCTTTAAGCTGGTTCGAAAGTGTAATGCCTTGGCCATTGTGGTTCAGCGTCATCAGCACTGCCATGTCTTTTTGTTGGCCGCCAATACCCATCTGCACGCCATAAACTAAACCATAAAGCACATGCGCTGCGTGCAGCTCGCCATTCACGGTTTTGTCGCGAATAGCCGCCCAGCTGGCTTCTTTACTCGGCAAAATTTTGATGCCATATTTTTTGTCAAAACCCATTTCTGCCGCCACAATCACGGGCGCGCTATCGGTAAGCGGAATAAAACCCACTTTCACTTCGGTCAGCTCTGGCGCATCCGAGCCAGCCGCCCAAGCGCCGCTATGCACGCCTTGCGGCAGCATGTTCAGCATTGCCGCAGCGCCAAACGCACTGGCGATGCTTTGTTTAAAAAATTGGCGGCGGTCTAAACTTGTTGTAGCTTCAACTTTTTCTAACTTTTTCATGCTTGCTCCTTAACAAAAATTCTGGCAAAAAAAAGCGCCTTGAGCATGAAGATTTACCTTCACATTCAAGACGCCTTTGTCTTATTTATTAATATCTACGCCATCTTTGGCGTAACTGCCAACCCGACTTTGGGTTGCTAAAACTAAAACTACCTATAAATTTTACACAATCAGCAATTTTGCAGCTTCAATCAACTGGCTCGATAAATCTGCTAACTTCATATTCTTTTTCATCGCCATGCTACGCAACAAGTTATAGGCCTCATCTTCATCCAAATTACGTTGCTTCATCAGCAAGCCTTTGGCTTGTTCAGTCACTTTGCGTTCCTCGAGTTTTGTTTTTGCTTGCTGTAACTCGCTACGCAAACTTTTAAATTCTTCAAATCGTGCAACTGCGGCATCAATCACAGGAGTTAACCTTTCATTTGGAATATCACCAACTACATAAGCGCACACGCCCGCTTGTGTGGCAGATTTAATTTTTGCTTTATCTCCATCATGCGCAAACATCACAATCGGGCGCGGATCATGCATGGTCACCACACATATATTCTCCAGCGTATCGCGGCTGGGCGAATTGGTATCAATAATTACTATATCCGGCTGCAACTCGCTACACGCGGTATGCAAATTAACGGTATCTTGCAGATGCGCAATTACCTCATACCCGCTATCAAGCAGCGATTGCTTTAAGGGGGTAGTACGCTTTAAATCGTTATCTACAATCATTACACGGAGCATAGAAGCCCATAAAAACTATTAACAGTTAGTGCTTAGCAAGCGCTGTGCCATAGTTATAATTTTAATTTAACTTATTGAATATAAATATATAAATAATATTTTTATGGGAATAACAATTCCAGTTAAATTTTCTCACGCACAATCCTGGTGCGGTTGCACCAGTAAAACTTATTAAAGGGGCTTGATGTCAATATTGCACAGTTGAAGATTAATGCGTGTTTTAGACATATTAGAAATAGTAGAACAGGGCGCTATAAGTCATTAGAAAAAGTGACTGGTTTATTTCTTGGTGAGGGTTAAAAGACTTACTCATGATCGGAATAGGCTTTCTCATTGCGATGGTGCGCCCGGCGGGAGTCGAACCCACGACCTTTGGCTTCGGAAACCAACACTCTATCCAGCTGAGCTACGGGCGCATAAATCTTCCAAGTGCCTGATTATAGCAAATGGGGTGTCGCTTGTCCTTTTGCCAATTTGCTTGAGCTAGTATAATGGCAGCAACTTAACGTAAATTGGACTGACTATCATGAGCAATCAAACCACCACATCGAGTATTAGTGCCTTTCAGAAATTTTTTGTTATTTTGGGTGGGATAGTTGCACCAATCTTTATTGTTTATACGCTCACAAAATCACCAGAATTAGCGTCCGAGGCAGAGGCTAAGGTGGTTGAACGCATTAAGCCGTTGGCACTGGTTGAGGTGAGCAAGGAAACTGGCCCGCACGTGGATAAAAGTGGTGAAGAGGTGGTTAAAGCGGGCTGCTCAGCTTGCCACGCGGCTGGGGCGATGGGTTCGCCAAAGATTGGTGATAAAGGCGCTTGGGGTCCACGCATTGCACAAGGATATGAAACGCTTATAAAACACGCTTCAGAAGGTATACGCGCTATGCCAGCGCGTGGTGGTAATCCAGACCTGAGTGATGCGGAAATTGCTGGCGCGGTGGCTTTTATGGCGAATCAAGCGGGTGCTAAATTTGTTGCGCCAAAACCTGCAGCCGCAAAATAATCTAATATTTGCCGAATGGCAACTTACGCAATAGGCGACATTCAAGGCTGCTATCATGCTTTTCAGGCCTTGTTGAGCCGCGTTCAATTTAACGCCAAGCTAGATTCTTTGTGGCTGGTGGGCGATTTAATCAATCGCGGCAGCGGTTCGCTCGAGGTGTTGCGCTGGTGCTATCAGCACCAAAATCAACTCAAAGTAGTGCTGGGAAACCACGATTTGCATGCGCTTGCCGTTGCGCACGGCATTAAGCCTGCGCACAAAGGAGATACGCTGCAAGCCTTGCTGGATGCGCCTGACAGCGATATGCTATTTTCATGGTTGCGTCATCAACCATTGCTAATTTATAACGAAGAATACACGATGGTGCATGCTGGCTTGCTACCGCAATGGCATTTGACCGATGCGATGATGCATGCGCGCGAAGTTGAATCTGCCTTGCAAGGCACAAATTACCAAGCATTTTTGCACGGCATGTATGGTAATACGCCTAACGCTTGGCACGATGATTTAGTCGGAATGGCGCGTTTACGCGTGATTACCAATACGATGACGCGGATGCGCATTTGTACGCCAGAAGGTGCGCTGGAGTTTGATTTTAAAGGCGAGCTAGACGATATTCCGCATGGCTACTTGCCTTGGTTTGATGTGGCTTCAAGAAAATCACATGCGGCAAACATTATCTGCGGGCATTGGTCGGCGCTGGGCTTGCAGCAGCGCGAGAATATTCACGCCTTGGATACGGGCTGTTTATGGGGCGGAAAGTTAACCGCGATGTGTTTAGAAACCAAGGCCATCACACAAGCGCCTTCGGATGCAAAAGATAATCCTTTAAAGCTTTAAATGCGTTGAAATTGCGCTAAACGCCGCCTCGGCGAGCGCTTGTCTATTGGCTCCCAGAGCAGGTGAGGGTGCAGGTATGGGCGTTAAAAAGTGTAATTCAACCACTGGATTTTTTTGTTTTAAAATATTCAGCATCGATTCGCCCATCGTTGTATCGCCCGCATAAGCCACTTGTGTATTCACACCCCCATTTGGAAGCGGATAACGAATGGCCACTGGCCACACA
This sequence comes from Methylophilaceae bacterium, assembly GCA_043774925.1. Lineage (GTDB taxonomy): Bacteria > Pseudomonadota > Gammaproteobacteria > Burkholderiales > Methylophilaceae > JAYVSZ01. Next base: position 57,990 of record JAYVSZ010000011.1, read on the forward strand.
TTTGAGTTTGCGCTAATGGCGGCTTGCACAATGCTACTTTTAAATTTGAGAATGTGCGTACCATCTGTAGTGGTACCTTCGGGGAAAAATCCAACATTCTCGCCGTTTTGCAGGCTTTGTGTGGCCATTTCAACAATACGTAGCGCATCTTTTCTGCGACTTCTATCGATAAATAGCGTGCCAGATTTCTTGACCAAATAGCCAAAAACTGGCCAGCTACTGACCTCAGATTTTGCAATGAATCTCAGTGGAATGATGCTATTGATGGCGTGAATATCTGTCCAAGAGATGTGATTCGCCACAAACATGGTGGCCTGCGTGGTGGAGAGTGGTAATTGGCCAGGCGTGATCACTTTAATGTTAAAACAGTGGAGCAAGCCTTTGCACCACCATCGGGTGAGACTAAGTTTTTTTGCTCGACCGATAAATGGCCAAAAAGCGCCTGCAATGGCCAAGCCCATTAAAATGTGCAGCAATAAGTGGGCGCTGCGGTAGGTGCGGGTGAGTAGGTTGGTGTGGGGCATTGTTCGCGATGCGCTCATGTTTAAAACGTACAATAGCAGTAAGCGGATGCCTGGGCAACCGCGCAAAAAAATAGGCGCTCATAAGCGCCTATTTTAAAGCTTAAAGAAACGCCTTAATGTGTCACGCGCGAAGTCTCGCCATTTTCCACAATACGTACTTTATCGCCTGCATGAAACTGTTCATCCGCCTCTTGCACAATCGCAATCATGCTGCCGCCATCAAGCTTCACGGTAATTTCTAGTGCATCTTTACGCGTTACGCCTTCTTCAATTGCCGAGCCAGCAATGCCGCCAGCAACCGCGCCAATGACCGCAGCAATGGTGCTGCCAGCGCCATGACCAATTGAACCGCCAGCAACACCGCCCACAACGCCACCTGCAACGGTGCCGATAGGTGTTTTTGTGCCTTCAAGCTTAACCGAACGTACACTTTCTACCACGCCCATTTTTACAGTTTGTACTTTACGCGCGTCATCGCGGCTGTAAACGCTGCCAGAATTTGAGCTGGCGCATGCCGCAACCAACACAGATAATGCTGCCACTAATAATAATTTTGATGCTTTCATTTTCTTTCCCTTTTAAGTTAACTTTTCTCGCTGTTTCACTTGTTCGACCAATGCAGCCGCATAAACGTTCTCAATTTCTTCGCGCGTTGGCTTGTGGTTTTGTCCGCCACGGCTAGCGATTTTAATTGCGCCCATGGTAGAAGCCAGCCTGCCGCACGTGACCCAATCCCAGCCTTGCGCAATGCCGTATAACAAGCCTGCACGGTAAGCATCACCGCAACCTGTCGGGTCAACCAGCGTTTCTGCCTTAACGCACGGAATCTCAAAACGTTGACCGTCGGCGTAAATGTGTGAACCTTGCCCGCCTAAAGTCACGATAAGTGCTTTCACTTTTTTGGCGATTTGCTCAAGTGTTAGGCCAGTTTTATCTTGCAGCACTTGCGCTTCGTAGTCATTTACCGCCAAGTAAGTCGCCATTTCAATAAAATGCAAAAGCTCTTCGCCGTTAAACATCGGCAAGCCCTGACCTGGATCGAACATCATTGGAATGCCTGCATCAAAACACTCTTTTGCGTGTTGAAACATACCATCACGGCCATCTGGCGCGATAATTGCGAGCGTTACCTCTTTTGCGTTATTCACGCTATTTTGATGCGATTCCACCATCGCACCTGGGTGGAACGCAGTGATTTGGTTATCGTCCAAATCGGTGGTAATAAACGCCTGCGCGGTAAAACTATTCGCGATTTCTTTAATATGCTTGGTGCTTAAATTGTTTTGGTTTAACCACTTAGTGTAGGTTGAAAAATCCTCACCCACCGTCGCCATAATCAATGGCTGGCCTTCTAGTAGCTGCAAATTGTAGGCGATATTGCCTGCGGTGCCACCAAATTCGCGGCGCATCTCGGGCACATAAAACGCCACACTCAACTTGTGAATTTGGTCGGGCAGAATGTGATTTTTGAATTGATCTTGAAACACCATAATGGTGTCAAAAGCGAGCGAGCCGCAAATGAGCGTGTGCATGGAATGAGCCGTTTTTAGGTTAAAACGACATTATCTTTTAGCTGGCAGGTGAAAGGCAAGCTAAAGTGTTTGATTTAGTTTTTTGCTGCGCCGTCGATAAGAATTTTAGCCGCTTTTTTTGCGTATTTCATCGCGCCAGAGCCGCGTTTCATTTGCTCGGCTTGCACAGCACCTTCAAATAGCAGTGAAAGTTGCAAAGCCAAGCCGTCACTATCTTTAATATTAGCATCGGCCGCTAATTGACCAATAAATTGCCTGAATTCACGTGATTGTTTGGAAGAGAGTTGATGAATCGGATTTTCTTCGTTCGGAAACTCGGCCGATGCTTTGATAAAGCCCATACCGGTAAAGCTGGGCGAAGTGATCCATTCTTCAATAAAATCAAATAATTGTTGAATTTTTTCGCTAGGCTTTTTGCTATTGAGTTTACTGTCTAGCCAGCTTTGAAAGTCTTGCTGGCTTTTATTTAGCACTTCTAGAATTAAAGTTTCTTTAGAATCAAAGTACTTGTAAAGCGTCATTTTAGTCGTGCCCGCAACTGCGACAATGGTATCAACCCCAGTCGAGTTAATACCGCGCGTCTGAAATAAGTCCGTCGCAGTATCTAAAATTTTATCTCTAAGCACACTCATACAAATGAGTATAACATGAGATTTTTAAACTTTAAAACAAATATACTGCCAAGTAGATTTTATAAACCATATTAAAAGCTAATACCCTATATTAATTGAAATTATTAGTTTACTTTTGAATAAATCTACTATAAAGTATACAGAACGGTATACACTACCGTCCTTCATCCCAGCGTTGTAAATAATTGGAGACTAATATGAAAAAGTTTTTATTAATGTTGTCATTTGCAGTATTAGGTTTTACTGGTCAAGCACAAGCAAATCACGAAATTCACGTTAAAAAATCTGTAATTATTAATGCACCAGCTTACAGAGTATGGGCAAAAATAGCTGATTTTGGCGATTTAGGCGCATGGCATCCAGCTGTTGCTAAAACAGAAATCGTAGAAGGCACAGATAACGTTAAAGGCGCAAAACGCGTATTAACTTTGCAAGATGGCGGCAAAATTAACGAAACATTAACTGCATACAACGCTAAAAAAAGAACCATGAGCTACATGATTACAGAAAGCGTATTGCCAGTAGAAGCTTACAGCGCAACGCTTAAAGTAAAAGCGGCTGGCAAAGGCAAAAGCGTGGTGACTTGGGTGGCTAAGTTTAAAGCCAAAGCTCCTGCCGATGACAAAACTGCAGAAGATACGATTAATGGCGTGTTTGACGGTGGCTTAACTAATTTGAAAAAGACACAAGAAGCCATGTAGTAGGATTTGGCGCTTTGAATTAAACCAAAAAAACTGACTTAGGTCAGTTTTTTTTCGACTGAAGCTTAATCCTTAGAGTTTGCCATCAACATTGGCGAGTAATTGCAGCGCACCTTTTGCAGTAACTCGCGCACCAATTTTTGGTCAGCAGGATTTGTGGAAATTTGGCCGGCTACAATGTTCTCAAAATAAATTTTCTTATAAGAATCAGGAAGTTGTATCGCTTCTGGCAGTTGGCAACTGCCTTTGCGCATCAGGTCGATTTGCGCAAACAGTGCCATCGTATCTTCTGGATTTGCAATGAGTGCAACTTCGGTCGCGCGCTTGCCTGCTAAAGCCAAATGTGGCGCATGTGTTTGGTGATGTTGATGCAGGACAAACAAACCACCAGCAACCACTATTGCGCCTAAAAAACTGGCAGCGATGGCGTAAGCGGAGAATTTTCTAATGTGGAATTCTGTTTTGGTTTGTGCGGCAACTAATGCTTGCGCGGCGCTTTTTGCATGTTTAAGTGCATCGCCAGCACCCGCACGGATATTGGCTGCCAGCCTTGCTTGTATTTTTTCATTACAGGCCGAAAGCGCCATAAAATATAGCTGGGATGATAACATTTCTGGGTGTGCGGCTCCTGCTTTGGCGGCTTCTAAACTCAGGTAATTTTGTAGTACATGATTGTGGCTATCCGTCGCAATTTGTACTTCTAAGTTTAAATCATTTACGCCTGGCGCATCGGCCCAATCGTCTAAAATGTCAAACAGGCTGAGCAGGCGCGCTTGCGGCGTTTTACCTGATTTTTTCAGCATGTGAATCAGCCAGTCGGAGTTTAGAATGTCCATGGATATTGAAGAGCGCAACGTTTTAAAAAGGTTTTACCACAACCAAAATCACAACAATTAATAGTGCGATGACTGGAATTTCGTTAAACCAGCGATACCACACGTGGCTGCGTGCGTTTTTGCCAGCTGCAAAGTCACGCATAATTTTACCGCAATATAGATGATACACCACTAAGCCAAGCACCAAGGCCAGCTTGGCATGCAACCAGCCGCCAGAAATGTGAAAGCCAAGCCATAGCCACAAACCAAAAATCAGCGCCAGAATAGCCAAAGGCATCATAAATTTGTACAGTTTCTGTTCCATCAGCATCAGTCTGGCAAGCGCGTCTTTATTGGCTTCCATGGCATGATTCACAAATAAACGTGGCAAATAAAATAAGCCCGCAAACCAGCTAGTGACGAAAATAATATGAAATGCCTTAACCCACAACATCAGCCGAGCTCTCTATCAAGGGTCGCGCGCAATTTTTCGAAATCTAAAATGCCGATTGTGTGGTCTAAACGTTCGCCTTGTTTATTAAACAAAAAAGCGGTGGGCGTGGCGTTGATACCGCCAAATGTTTGTGACGCTTCACTAAAGCCATCATGCATTACGGGGAAAGGCAGCGCTTTTTGCGTGACGTAATTTAGCAGCTGCGCGGGCGGATCGTAAGGCATCGCCACAGCAATCACCTCAAAACCTTTGGATTTGTAGGTGTTGTAAGTGCTAATTAATTCTGGCATTTCTTTGTTGCAACTGCGGCAATCGGTCGCCCAAAAGCTCACCAACACCACCTTGCCTTTGAGCGAAGCCATGCTAATTTTCTCGCCCTTTATGGTCGTAAAAGTCATCTCTGGCGCAGCTGGCTTATGCAGCAAGCTAAAAGCAAGCACAGCAAGCAGGCACAGCAGACCGAGTGGAGCTAAAAATTTCTTAATTTGCGCAGTCATCCGTGTAATTTTACGCTAATAACCACAAAACGTTTAGCGTTAATTGCCGCGCTAGCGCATGATATAATTCGCTTTTATTTACAATAGTTACTCAATGAACGCACCCATTCCAGCCGAACTTTTGCAAGCCGAAACTAATCCCGCCACGCGCCTGCGCGAAATTCCTTATAACTATACTTCTTTCTCGGACCGCGAAATCGTTATTCGTTTTTTGGGTGAGGAAATTTGGGAGATTTTGAATGCGCTACGCGATGAGCGTAAGACTGGTCGCAGCGCGCGTATGTTGTTCGAAGTGCTGGGCGATATTTGGGTAGTTTCGCGCAATCCGTATCTGCAAGATGATTTGCTGGAAAACCCAAAACGTCGGAAAGCCTTAATTGATGCGCTTCACCATCGTATTGATGCGATTGATGAACGCAGTGGCGAGAATGAAAAAGTACAAAAATTAGTGACAGCAGCAACGCAAGCCGTGGAGAAGTTTGCTGAGGATTTCCGCCAAACTTACGATTTACGCAAAAAAGCACTGAGCAAATTTAACAAAATTACACGCAAAGATAATATTCAGTTTGACGGTTTGGCACGTGTTTCCCATGTGACAGATGCGACCGACTGGCGCGTGGAATATCCGTTTGTGGTGCTGAATCCCGATACGGAAATTGAAATTGCCGCACTGGTAAAAGCCTGTATCGAACTTGGCTTGACGGTGATTCCGCGCGGAGGTGGTACTGGCTACACAGGCGGTGCAATTCCGCTTACGCCGCTTTCTGCGGTAATTAATACAGAAAAACTCGACCAACATACTGGCGTGCAAATGCGCACGCTACCGGGCGTTTCGCGCCAAGTAGCAACGATTGAATGCGGCGCCGGCGTAGTGACTAGGCGCGCCATGGAAGCGGCTTCTGACGCAGGTTTGGAATTTGCTTGCGACCCGACGAGTGCTGATGCGTGTTGTATCGGCGGCAACGTCGCCATGAACGCGGGCGGCAAAAAAGCCGTGCTGTGGGGCACTGCGCTAGATAACCTCGCCTCATGGCGCATGGTCACCCCCGATGCCACTTGGTTAGAAGTTGAGCGCTTAGACCACAACTTAGGCAAAATCCATGACATTGCTATTGCGCGCTTCAAAGTCAGTCGCTACGACATAGACATGAAAACGCTGCTAGCAGAGCCTGAAATTTTAGAGATTTCTGGTCCGAGTTTCCGCAAAGTGGGTTTGGGTAAAGATGTTACCGATAAATTTTTAAGCGGTTTGCCTGGCATACAAAAGGAAGGTTGTGATGGTCTCATTACTAGCGCCACCTTCATTCTGCACCGCATGCCTAAACATGTGCGCACCATTGCGCTGGAGTTTTTTGGCAATGTGTCGCACGCTGTGCCCGCAATTGTCGAGATTAAAGATTATCTCGATGCAACGGCAAAGAAACATACCGCGGTCATTATGGCTGGCCTCGAGCACATGGACGAGCGCTACATCAAGGCCGTCGGCTACGCAACTAAGGCGGCGCGTCAGCAACGCCCGAAAATGGTGCTGATTGCAGATATTGCCTCGGATGATGAAAATGCGGTTGGCGAGGTCGCTTCGGCCATGGTGCGCATGTGTAACGCGCGCGATGGCGAAGGTTTTATTGCCGTTTCTGTTGAAGCGCGTAAAAAATTCTGGCTGGATAGGGCGCGTACTGCGTCCATTGCCAAGCACACCAACGCCTTTAAAATTAACGAAGATGTGGTCATTCCATTGCCGCGTTTGGGTGATTACTCAGACGGCATCGAGCGCATTAATATAGAGCTTTCGATTAACAACAAACTTAAATTGTTAGGCGCTTTGCAAGCGTTTTTGAAGGGCGATTTACCGCTGCAGGCCGATGACGAAGGCAATACTGATGCCGCGGCTGTGCGCGCTAAGCAAGAAATGGCGCTACAGTTAATCAACGATTTGCGTGCGCGTTGGAGTTTGATACTTAGCTCGCTAGACGCACCAGTAAGCGTTTTGGGCGAGGCTGCAAAAGCGCTCAGCAAATATGAAAACGTATTTCGTGCCGTGCAGTCTTACGATTTGCGCGTGTCTTGGAAGCGCGAACTTAAGCGCCCGCTAGAAGAGATTTTCGCGGGGCGCGAGTATCAAAAAATCCTCAATGAATGTGACGCAATTCATAAAAAAGTGCTGAAAAGCCGCGTATTTATTGCCTTGCACATGCATGCCGGCGATGGCAATGTGCATACGAATATTCCTGTAAATTCTGACGATTACGTCATGATGCACGACGCGCATACTGCGGTGGCGCGCGTGATGGCGCTGGCCAAGGGCTTAGATGGCGTGATTTCTGGCGAGCACGGCATTGGTATCACCAAAATGGAGTTTTTGGATCAAAGCACGATTGACGCCTTTACTCACTATAAAAATAAAGTGGATCCAAATGGGCACTTTAATAAGGGTAAGTTACTCGCGGGTTCTGGGCTTGAAAACGCCTATACACCAAGCTTTGGCTTGCTGGAGCAAGAATCCATCATCATGGAGGAATCGGCCATTGGCGAGATTGCGGATGATATAAGTGACTGTTTGCGTTGCGGAAAATGTAAGCCAGTGTGTACCACGCATGTGCCGCGCGCCAATTTGTTGTATTCGCCTCGCAATAAAATTTTAGCAACGTCTTTGCTGATTGAAGCTTTCTTGTACGAGGAGCAGACGCGGCGCGGCATTTCACTTAAACATTTCGATGAGTTTAACGACGTGGCCGATCATTGTACGGTGTGTCACCGCTGCGAAAAACCTTGTCCAGTCGATATTGATTTTGGTGATGTTTCTATCAAAATGCGTAATTTTTTACGCGAGCAAGGCAAAAAGAAATTCAACCCAGGTACGGCGGCAGGCATGTTGTTCTTGAATGCCAAAGATCCAGCCACCATCAAAATGCTACGTGCGGTGATGGTTGGTTTTGGCTATAGGGCACAGAATTTTGCATATACTTTGGCGAAAAAATTCGGCATGCTGAAGGACAAAATTCGTCCGCCAGCCACGGTTGGTAAGCCGGAAATTAAGGCGCAGGTGATTCATTTTATCAATCGCCCAATGCCGAAAAAAATGCCGACAAAAACCTCACGCGCTTTACTGGGTGTGGAAGATGACACCATGATTCCAGTCATTCGTGACCCGCAAAAAGTCACGGAAGAATCGGATGCGGTGTTCTATTTCCCAGGCTGTGGCTCAGAGCGCTTGTTTTCTAATGTTGGCTTAGCAACGCAAGCCATGCTCTACGAAGTGGGCGCAATTACGGTGCTGCCGCCTGGTTATTTGTGCTGTGGCTACCCGCAAACTTCCAGCGGCAATCACGATAAAGGCCAAGAGATTACAGCGGATAACCGCGTGTTGTTTCACCGCGTGGCGAACACGCTCAATTACCTCGACATTAAAACGGTGATTGTTTCGTGCGGCACGTGTATGGATCAGCTGCAAAAATACGAGTTTGAGAAAATTTTCCCGGGCTGCCGCTTGCTGGATATTCACGAATATTTGATGGAAAAAGATATGCGTTTGCAGAGCATCACAGGTACGCGCTATATGTACCATGACCCATGTCATAGCCCAATGAAGACATACAAACCGCTAGAAGTCACCAATAAACTTATGGGGCAAGAGGTAGCACTCAATGACCGTTGCTGTGGCGAATCTGGCACTTTTGCTGTCGCTCGCCCCGATATTGCCACGCAGGTGAAAATGCGCAAGCAAGAAGAGCTGGAAAAAGGCATGGAAAAAATGGGTTTAACCGTTGGCGCGCCTGAAGAAAAAGTGACAATCCTTACAAGCTGCCCAAGCTGTTTGCAAGGTTTGGCGCGCTATGGCGAGGATACAGGCATTACTGCCGATTACATTGTGGTGGAAATGGCCAAGCGTATTTTGGGCGAAAACTGGATGCAAGATTATGTGCATAAAGCGAATAATGGCGGCATAGAAAAGGTGTTGTTGTAGTCGCGTATATGAATTTATATTCGCTCGCAAAACCAATTCTCTTTCAAATCGATGCTGAAAAAGTACACGATTTAACGCTTAAAAGCTTAAGTTTGGCTGAAAAAACTGGTATTTTAAGTTTATATTCAAAACCCCCAAGCTGCGTGTCGCGCGAGGTAATGGGTTTGCAGTTTCCAAGTCCCGTCGGATTGGCGGCAGGGTTAGATAAGAATGGCGTGGTGATTGATGGCTTTGCCAAATTGGGTTTTGGCTTCATCGAAGTGGGCACGGTCACGCCACGCGCGCAGCCTGGAAACCCGCGCCCACGCTTGTTCCGCGTGCCAGAGGCGCAAGGTATTATCAACCGTTTTGGTTTTAATAATTTGGGCGTGGATAATTTAGTTGAGAATGTTAAAGCTACAAAGTTTAAAGGCATTTTGGGTATTAACATCGGCAAAAACTTCGATACGCCTAACGAACGTGCGGTGGACGATTACCTTATTTGCATGCAAAAAGTGTATGCGCACGCCAGCTATATTACGGTGAATATTTCGTCACCTAACACTAAAAATTTACGTGATTTGCAAGTGCGAGAAGCGCTTTCTGTCTTGCTGGCAGCGCTAAAGTTAGCGCAAAAAAAACTTGCAGAAAAGCACGGAAAATATGTGCCAATCACGCTCAAAATAGCGCCCGATTTAAGCGAGCCGCAAGTAATTGAAATCGCCGACTTGTTGATGCAACACAAAATAGATGGCGTGATTGCGACTAACACGACTTTGGCACGCGATGCTGTAAAAGGCATGAAAAATGCCGACGAAGCAGGCGGCTTGTCGGGCGCGCCAGTGCGCAATCAATCAACGCTTGTCATCCAGCAACTTTCCAAACAGCTACAAGGCGCACTGCCAATTATCGGCGTCGGCGGCATTTTAAGCGGCGCGGATGCTGTTGAAAAAATCGCCGCAGGCGCGAGTTTGGTGCAGGTGTATAGCGGTTTAATCTACCAAGGGCCAAAACTGGTACACCAAATTTGCCAAACGCTAGGTTGAAAAACTGTCATTGCGAGAAATGAAATGACGAAGCAATCTGACCAATTGGATTGCTGCGCCAAATATGATTTGGCTCGCAATGACGGTGATTGATTGAACCTGCCAATTTTATATTCCTATCGCCGTTGTCCCTATGCCATGCGTGCCCGTATGGCGCTGAAGTTGGCAGATATCCAAGTCGAAATTCGAGAAGTCTCGCTGCGCAACAAACCCCAGCACATGCTGCAAATTTCACCTAAAGGCACCGTGCCAGTTTTACAGCTGCAAGATGGAAGCGTGATTGATGAAAGTTTGCAAATCATGCTTTATGCACTCAAAACACATGCCACTGGACTAAAGCATTCCAGTGCAGGCCTAGGAGCCAATATCCATGCGGCTGCTAGCGCACTCATTACAGAAAATGATAATGACTTTAAACGCGCTTTGGATGCTTATAAATACCCAGAGCGCAACAAAAATAAAACTCAAATTGAGCATCGCGCGGATGGCGAAGTATTTTTGCAAAAGCTAGAAAATTTATTGCAGAAAAATCAATATTTGTTTGGTGAAGAAACAGGCATTGCCGACATCGCTATTTTTCCGTTTGTGCGGCAATTTGCGGCGGTGGATGCGGCTTGGTGGCAAAGCGCGCCATACCCAAAGCTACGCGTTTGGCTAAAAATTTGGTTAGAAAGCACATTATTTTTAAGCGTGATGCAAAAGTGGCCGACTTACGCGGCAGATTAGCTTGTAAAAAATCATTGGCCTGCAGGTCAATAGATATGCGGTTTCTAGGGTAACCAGTCCAGCAATAAACGCATGTACAATTGTGCGCTTTTCAGTTTTAGGTTACGCTTGCACAAACTTACAAAAAGCACGCTATGAACAAACTCTACTTTGGTGATAACTTAGATATTTTGCGCGAGCATATTAAAGACGAATCCGTCGATTTAATCTATCTCGACCCGCCCTTTAACAGCAACGCCAATTACAACGTGCTGTTTAAAACGCCCAAAGGGCATGAATCTGCCGCGCAGATTGAGGCGTTTGAAGATACTTGGCATTGGAACGAGCAAGCCGAGCGCGAATTTGGCGAGCTAGTGCGTTGCGGTAATACCAATGTGAGCGAGATGATACAAGCCCTGCGCCGTTTTTTGGGCGAAAACGACATGATGGCTTACCTGACCATGATGGCGAACCGCTTAATTGAGTTGCATCGCGTGCTTAAACCCACTGGCAGTTTGTATCTGCATTGCGACCCGACGGCTAGCCATTATTTGAAGATTGTGTTGGATGGTGTGTTTGGGCAAGCTAATTACCTAAATGAAATTACTTGGAAAAGACAAAGTAGCCATAACGATGCAGTAAAGCGTTACGGCGCGATTACCGACACGATTCTGTTTTACGCAAAAACAGACCAAGCTTTATTTAATGTGGTTAGAAAACCGCTTGATGAAGAGTATGTAGAAAAGTTTTATCGCCATGCTGATGAAAATGGCCGAAAGTATCGATTAAGTGATATGGCTAGCCCACAACCACGTCCAAATATGATGTATGAGTGGCAGGGTTACACCTACCCTAAAAAAGGTTGGCGCTATGAAAAAGCCACCATGCAAAAATTGCATGATGAAGGTCGTATTCATTATCCCGAAGATAAAACTAAACGCTTGGCTTTAAAGCGATACCTAGATGAAAACGAAGGCCAAGCAGTGCCAAACTTATGGGACGATATTCAATCGCTTACCCATGCAGCAGCCGAGTCTTTAGGCTACCCCACGCAAAAGCCACTCGCCTTGCTAGAGCGTATTACTCTAGCTAGTTCTAACGAAGGCGATGTAGTGTTAGACCCATTCTGCGGTTGTGGCACAGCGGTGCATGCGGCGCAAAAGCTTAATCGCCAATGGTTGGGAATTGATATTACGCATTTGGCAGTGTCTCTCATTGAAAAGCGGTTAAAAGATGCGTTTCCATACCTCAATCAAAAAACGCCCTCACCCTCAATCCCTCTCCCGCAGGGAGAGGGAAGCGAAACCCCCTCGCCCTCTGGGAGAGGGGCAGGGGTGAGGGAAGATATGCTGCACTTTGAAGTGGTCGGCACACCAAAAGATGTAGAAGGCGCACGCGATTTAAGCCTGCGCGATAAATATCAATTTCAGTGGTGGGCGTGCAGTTTGGTAGGCGCGCAGCCATTTCAAGGTAAAAAGAAAGGCGCTGATGGTGGCATTGACGGCCTGATTTACTTTAACGACGATGGCAAAATGCCGAAGAAAATCGTTGTTTCTATTAAAGGCGGTGAAAACGTAAACGTAGCGATGGTGCGCGACCTTGCCCATGTGGTAGAGCGCGAAAAAGCAGAAATGGGCTTATTTGTAACGCTTGCCGAGGCCACACGCCCCATGCGCGAAGAGGCCGTGAAAACGGGCTATTACGAAAGCCCGATTACTGGTGCTGCTTTCCCCAAAGTGCAAATACTTACCATTGCGGGCTTAATGGAAGGCAAAGAGCGTGCGCAATACCCAGATTTAAGTGCTGGCGGCGTGACTTTTAAAAAAGCCAAAGTAGAAGAAAAGACCAGCGAGCAAAAAGGCTTGTTCTAAAATATTATCAAACCCCACACCGTCATTCTGAGTCCTGTGCGGCTATGACCGCTTCCCAAGTTCGTCATTCCCGCGTAGGCGGGAATCCAGACAACCTACATGCCTAGCTTGGCTGATTAAAGCAGCAACTTTATGTGCCAGCTAGCCTAGGCTCCCGCCTACGCGGGAATGACGAGTGAGTAGGGTGACGCAGAACATGAGGGAATGTTGCTATGAAACTATTGCTTGTCCTCGACAGACAATAAATAAAATTAAATTTTAATCAACGATTTCAGCTTCTGGTTTTGGCGTTTGTTGTTTTTCGTCAAACACCAATTTCACTTCATCTTTATCGTCAATATCCACGTGCACCGCGCCGCCATTGGCTAAGCGGCCAAATAGCAATTCATCGGCAAGTGCTTTTCTAATTGTATCTTGAATCAAGCGTGCCATTGGCCGCGCGCCCATGAGCGGGTCAAACCCTTTTCTGCCGAGGTAGGATTTTAGCGCATCACTGAATGTTACTTCCACTTTTTTCTCGTGCAATTGGTCTTCGAGTTGCATCAAGAATTTATCGACCACGCGTAGGATGATGTCTTGTGTAAGCGAGCCAAAAGAAACCGTCGCATCTAGGCGATTGCGGAATTCTGGTGAGAACATGCGTTTAATATCAGCCGCTTCATCGCCCGCTTGTTTGGCGTTAGTAAAGCCAATCGCGGCTTGCGAGAGATTCTCCGCACCTGCATTGGTAGTCATAATAATCGTCACGTTTCTAAAATCTGCTTTGCGGCCATTATTATCCGTCAACGTGCCGTGATCCATCACTTGCAATAAAATGTTGAAAATGTCGGGATGCGCTTTTTCGATTTCGTCCAAAAGCAACACGCTATAAGGTTGCTTGGTAATTGCTTCTGTCAGCAAGCCTCCTTGATCAAAGCCCACATAGCCAGGAGGCGCGCCGATTAAGCGCGACACAGCATGCCGCTCCATATATTCGCTCATGTCAAAGCGGATGAGTTCGATGCCCATGATGTAGGCGAGTTGTTTGGCGACTTCGGTTTTGCCCACGCCAGTTGGGCCGCTAAACAAGAAGCTGCCAACGGGCTTGTTGCCGCCGCCAAGGCCACTGCGCGCCATTTTTACGGCGGATGTTAGCACTTCGATGGCTTTGTCTTGGCCAAATACCACCGCTTTTAAATCACGCTCCAGCGTTTTTAGCGCGCTGCGGTCATCGCTCGAGATATTTTTGGGCGGAATGCGCGCAATTTTAGCGATAATGTCTTCAATCTCTTTATTGCCGATGACTTTTTTCTGCTTGTTTTTCGGCAGAATGCGTTGTGCCGCACCAGCTTCGTCAATCACGTCTATTGCCTTATCGGGCAAGTGGCGATCATTAATATATTTGGCAGAAAGCTCAGCGGCTGTTGTAAGTGCGCTGGCGCTATATTTTACGCTGTGATGCGCCTCAAAGCGCGATTTTAAGCCTTTTAAAATTTCAATGGTTTCGGCAACGCTTGGCTCTGCCACGTCAATTTTTTGGAAACGACGCGAAAGCGCATGGTCTTTCTCGAACACACCGCGATATTCTTGGTAAGTTGTTGCGCCAATGCATTTAAGCGTACCGTTAGAAAGTGCGGGCTTGAGCAGGTTGCTCGCATCCAAAGTGCCGCCACTGGCCGCGCCAGCGCCAATCAACGTGTGAATTTCATCAATAAATAAAATGGCATCTGGGCGTTCTGCCAATTGCTTCATCACCGCTTTTAAACGCGCCTCAAAATCACCGCGATATTTAGTGCCAGCCAGCAGCGCGCCCATGTCAAGCGAATAGACTGTGGCGTTGGCCAACACTTCGGGAATCTCTTTATTTACAATGCGGCTGGCCAAGCCTTCGGCAATGGCAGTTTTACCCACGCCAGCCTCGCCAACTAATAGTGGGTTATTTTTGCGGCGACGGCAAAGAGTTTGAATGACACGCTCCAGCTCTGGCGCGCGGCCGATGAGCGGATCGATTTTGCCAGCAGCGACTTGCGCATTCAAGTTAAGCGTAAAGCTTTCCAGCGCGCCGGCAGGCGTCGCCTCTGCGTCAACATCCGCATCTGCGCCATCTGGTTTAGCGGTGTTATCTTGCACTTTTGCCACGCCGTGTGAGATGAAATTGACAATATCAAGCCGCGTAATGCCTTGCTGGTGCAAGAAAAATACCGCGTGCGAATCTTTTTCGCCGTAAATCGCGACGAGTACATTGGCACCTGTCACCTCTTTTTTGCCGCTCGATTGTACGTGCAGCATGGCGCGTTGAATGACACGTTGAAAACCCAGCGTGGGTTGCGTATCCACTTCTTCTTCGCCCGCAACAGTAGGTGTATGCTCGTCAATATATTGGTTCAGCTCGGCGCGTAGCACCTCGAATTTAGCGCCACAGGCGCGTAGTACGTCGGCCGCGGTGGGGTTGTCGATCATCGCCAGTAGCAAATGCTCAACCGTAATCAGCTCATGGCGCTTTTGTCGCGCGTCCATAAATGCCATATGTAAACTAACCTCTAACTCCTGTGCAATCATTTGGTCATTCCTCTCAATTCATTTTCTGCGCGCTTTGCTGCGTTGCGCGGTACTCGCTCACTCGCCGTACAACCCCGTACTGTCTCGTGTTCTGCGTTCCGTGCGCCTAACACTGCATCGCAGAACTCTGAATTGATAGTAACGACCATTAATATTTTCCTAAATTGTCTCTTAAAAAACTGTTTACCTAGAAAAAACGGTTTACCTAGGCTGGCTCAACCACGCACTGCAAAGGATGCTGCGCTTCCCGTGCATGATTCAACACCTGTTCCATTTTTGTTTCTGCAATATCTTGCGGGTAAACCCCACACACGCCCATGCCTTCCGTATGTACTTTGAGCATAATCTGCGTGGCTTGTTCAATGCTTTTATTAAAAAAGCGCTGAATGGTTTCCACCACAAACTCCATTGGCGTGTAATCGTCGTTAAGTAGCAGCACTTTAAACATTTCTGGCAGCTTGGGTTTTACTGCGCTGGGTTTTAAAGCGGTGTCACCTGTGGAATGCGTATTGGCCATTTGTTACTTTTTAAATATTCAATTCTTTTTTTGCTTAATGCTATTTTGAGCCGAATGCTAGAAATTTCAAGCCCAATGTGAGTAGGGTTAAAAGAAAATGGGAAATTAAGGGAAGATTTTGACGCTTTTGACGATTCTATCTTGCGTTTGCATGATTTCTAGCGTGTGTTTGCCGATTCTAAAGCTGGTGCCAGGCTCGGGAATGTCTTCAAAATGCTCCAGCACCAAGCCATTTAGCGTGCGCGGGCCATCAAGTGGCAAGTTGAGATTTAACTTTTTGTTTAAATCGCGCAGCGTACTGCTGCCATCTACCAGCCAGCTACCATCGACCTCTTTGCGGTGGCTGCCAATGCGGCTGGGCGATTGTGTGGTGAAATCGCCGATGACTTCTTCTAAAATATCTTCCAGTGTCACCAAGCCTTTAAATTCGCCGTATTCATCCACAATCAAGCCGATGCGTTCGCGATTCTCTTGAAACTGCTGAATTTGCGTGTAAAGCGGCGTGCCAGAAGGCACAAAATAAGGCTCACTCATGGCTTCGCGCAGCGCTTCTTTGTCTAAATCTTGGTCTTGCTGATGTAAGCGCAACTGATTCATGATTTTGCGAATATGAATAATGCCGATAATTTCTTCGTTATCGCCCTCGCGCACTGGCAGGCGCGTGTGGTGGCTGTTGGAAATGCGCAGTAAAATCTCATCCAAAGGCGCATCAAAATTAATCACTTCGGCCTGAGTGTGCGCCGTCATTACGTCATCCACGGTGATTTTTTCTAGCTCAAACAAATTGAGCAAAATCGCGCGGTGTTTTTTCGGAATGTAATGCCCAGCATCGGTGACGATGCTTTTTAACTCTTCCATGCTCACCGCGTGCGTGGCTTCTTCAAAGTTCACTTTTGTGCCCAAAAGCCGCAAAAATCCGCGTACAAACAAATTAACAAAGGAAACGACTGGGTTAAAAATCCACAATAAAGGGTAAAGAATAAAGCTACATTTAAATGCAAACTTTTCTGGATGCGCGGCGGCGATGACTTTCGGCGAGATTTCGCTGAATACCAAAATGGCAAACGTGAGTACCAGCGAGCCTAGCATCGTGATGTAGCGCCCTTCACTGAAAAGCTGCTCGCTAATGTGCACCTCTAGCGCGGATGAGGCCACGATACACAGTGTGTTGCCGAGCAAAATCACGCCGAGGAGTTTATCCGTTTTTGAGAGCAGCACGCTGGCCAAGCGCGCGCCACGATTGCCCTCTTTGGCCAAGTGCTTCAGGCGATAGCGGTTGACCGACATGAGGCTGGTTTCAGAGATGGAAAAGAAGGCAGTACACGCCAGCAAGAAGAGCAGCGCGCCTATTTGCCAGCTAAGTGGGTAAGTTTCCAAGAGTGTTTAAGTTGTTGTTTTGTTGCGTTAAGTTTAACGCGAATTGCGTTTACGCGGCAACTTCTTCTTGGTTTTTGTCTTTTTTGTCGATATCACCGATTAAGTTAGCGCGATTCACGCCAAGCCACATGGCGATTGGGCAAGCGACGAGTACGGATGAATAAATCCCGAACAAAATACCAATGGTGAGTGCTAAAGCAAAGTTGTGTAGCACTTGTCCACCGAATAATAGCATGGAGCCGACCATGGTTTGCGTCATCATGTGGGTGATGATAGTACGCGACATGGTGCGCGTAATGGCGTTATCAATCACTTGCACCACGCCAGCTTTACGCATTTTACGAAAATTTTCGCGCACTCGGTCAAACACCACGACAGATTCATTCACAGAGTAACCCAGCACAGCCAAAATCGCAGCGAGTACGGTTAAGTTGAATTCCCATTGGAAGAAAGCGAAAAAGCCTAAAATAATGACCACATCGTGCATATTGGCAATGATGGCGGCCACTGCAAAGCGCCACTCAAAGCGCACAGCCAAATACGCCATAATGCCCACGCAAACCAACAACAAGGCCAATCCGCCGCTTGCGTAAAGCTCATCACCTACTTGTGAGCCAACAGATTCCACACGGCGAATTTCCACTTGCGGGTCAGCGGCTTTAAGCGCTGTGCCTACTTTTTCTGAAAGCTGTGCGATGGAAAGGTCTTTTTTAACGGGTAAGCGAATCAGCACATCACGACTTGTACCAAAATTTTGTACCGTTGCATCTTTTAAGCCAATGCTATCAATCGCCTTACGAATGCTGTCGATATTAGCTGCTTGTGGATAATTGACTTCCATCACTGTGCCGCCAGTGAAATCTACGCCGTAATTCAGGCCTCTATGCAGCAAAAAGAAAATGGCCAGTAAGAAGGTAATGAGTGAAATGGCCGTGGTGATGCGGCCATAGCTCATAAACGGGATGTCTTTTTTGATTCTGAATAATTCCATGATTTACTCTTTAAAAATAAGGTTTAGTCTGGCTTGTAAATCTGGCCAATAGAAAGGCCAGTGAGCTTGCGGCGATAACCGTAAATTAAATTCACAATGGCGCGCGAGACCAAAATGGCGCTGAACATAGACGTTAAAATGCCCAACACG
Organism: Methylophilaceae bacterium; assembly: GCA_043774925.1. Classification (GTDB taxonomy): domain Bacteria; phylum Pseudomonadota; class Gammaproteobacteria; order Burkholderiales; family Methylophilaceae; genus JAYVSZ01. The sequence continues at coordinate 76,283 of JAYVSZ010000011.1, forward strand.
TGCACCACGGCAAAGCCTTTAATTGGACCAGTGCCGAACATAAACAACGCCAACCCCGCAATGAGTGTGGTGACGTTAGAGTCTAAAATCGTATCAAAGGCACGCTCGTAACCCGCATGGATACTGGCTTGCGGCGTGTTGCCATTGCGCAACTCTTCGCGAATACGTTCGTTAATCAGCACGTTCGCGTCAATCGCCATGCCTAGCGCTAAGGCAATCGCCGCTAAGCCCGGCAAGGTGAGTGTGGCTTGTAACATGGAAAGTAAAGCGACTAGTAAAAATAAATTAATGCCCAGCGCCAATACTGAAACGCCGCCAAAAATCATGTAATAAACAATCATCATGACAGAAATTGCCGCAAACCCCCACAGCGTAGAATGCACGCCGCGTTTGATGTTTTCCTCACCCATGCTTGGGCCAACGGTGCGCTCTTCGATGATTTCCATCGGTGCGGCAAGGGCGCCAGCACGCAATAAAAGTGAGATGTCGGTGGCTTCTTGTGGCGAAGCCATGCCAGAAATTTGCACGCGACCGCCGCCGATTTCCTCGTTAATCACGGGCGCCGTAATTACTTCGGTGCTGCCTTTTTCAATCAGCAAAATCGCCATACGTTTGCCAACGTTATCGCGCGTCACATTTTTAAAAATGCCTGCGCCGCGGCCATCTAAGGTTACATTCACGACAGAGCGACCATTGCGCTGA
>JAYVSZ010000012.1:0-25692 GCA_043774925.1 Methylophilaceae bacterium
GCATCAGTTCGCTTGTCCTGCCAATTTTTTAAGTTCTGCACTGACTTTCTTAGCAAGACTTTTTGCGCTACTGGCGGTGGTGTTTTGTTCCAGCCAAGAGCCTTCCATTTGAACATAAGAGGTGAATGCCTTGCGCTTTGTCTTAACATCTACCAACAAAAGTCTTGGATAAACGAACAGGTAGGTCGGCTTCATAGCCACACCTATGAGAATGTAATCAGCACCGCTACCTTCAGCCAAGCTGGCCGCAATATCAGTGTGATCGAATAAGTAGGTAGCTGATTGCACTGCCGAAATCGCTTTGATCTTGTCATTGACAGGCACCATTTCTACGCCGTCTTCAACCAGTTTTTGTTTAAAAGCGACGTTAAAATAAGCAATACGCGCCAGTTCTTCTGGGGGATTGGGTAAGTCTGTCAGGTCGTTTAGCACGAAGTCCAACACCATCACTTTGCCAATTGATGCAGTGGCAGTTGGTGAAGCGGCGGCTGGTTTAACGGCGGGCTCAGCGGTGGTTTGTGTAGCTGCGACTGGTGCGGCAGCTACTGATTCAGCGACAGCTGGAGCTACCGCTGCATTAGTTGTTGTTGATCCAGCACAGCCAGCTAGAGAGGCTAAGCCAACGAGACTTATAAGACAAATGACTTTTAGCATTAAATTTTTCACGGGTAAATCCTTTGGGTGTAATTATTAAAATAGAGTCAATTATCGCCAGCGATTAACATACTGACTATACAGTACAGTGGCGTGTAGTTAAGTTTGCAAGTGCGCAATAGTGATGCAAATTGCGTCGTGTGCCCCACATTAAACAGAACACTCTGATAAAATGCTAGCTAATCTTTATTAGTTGGCCAACATCATGACCTCGCAAAATCAAATTCTTTTCGACAAATCTCTAGCACTTATTCCAGGTGGCGTTAATTCGCCTGTGCGCGCGTTTCGTAGCGTGGGCGGTACGCCAATTTTCTTTAAAAAAGGGCTGGGTTCTAAGCTGTGGGATGTAGATGGCAAGGAGTACATCGATTACATCAACTCGTGGGGGCCGATGATTGTTGGGCACGCGCATCCAGAGGTGATTGCCGCTGTACAAGCGGCGGCGGCCAACAGTTTGAGTTTTGGTGCGCCAACTGGTTTAGAGCTGGAAATGGCGGAGTTGATTAATAAGCTGGTGCCTAGTATGGAGCAAGTGCGCTTAAACAGCAGCGGCACCGAGGCGACCATGAGCGCGATTCGCACCGCACGTGGCTTTACGGGGCGCGATAAAATTGTGAAATTTGAAGGTTGTTATCACGGCCATTCAGACGGGCTTTTGGTAAAAGCTGGCTCAGGATTATTAACATTTGGCGAGCCTGATTCTGGCGGCGTGCCAGCTAGTGTGGCTGCGCTTACGCTCACTTTAGAATACAACAATATTCAGCAACTTGAGGATTTGTTCAAACAAAGTGGCGACGAAATTGCCTGCGTAATTATTGAGCCAGTGGTTGGCAATATGAATTTAATTGTGCCAAAAATGGAATTTTTACAAACTTTACGTGCGCTGTGTACAAAGCACGGCGCGGTGCTGATTTTTGATGAAGTAATGACAGGTTTTCGCGTGGCTTTGGGTGGCGCGCAAGCGCTTTACAACATCAAGCCAGACATGACAACGTTGGGCAAAGTCATTGGCGGCGGCTTGCCAGTGGGCGCGTTTGGCGGCAGAAAAGACATCATGCAATGCTTAGCGCCCGTGGGCAAAGTCTATCAAGCAGGTACGCTGTCAGGCAATCCTGTGGCGGTTACGGCGGGTTTGGTGACGCTAAAATTGATTCAGGCAGAAGGCTTTCACGCACGCTTAACCGCACAAACAGCAAAGCTCATGCAAGGCTTAATTGGCGCGGCCGCCAAGGCAGGCGTACCGTTTAACGCGCAAAGTGTGGGCGGCATGTTCGGTCTCTATTTCAATTCCAACATCCCAAGCAGTTTTGCTGAAATGACGACTTGCGATAAAGCTGCATTTAACAAGTTTTTCCACAGCATGTTAGATAGCGGTATTTACCTTGGCCCATCGGCGTTTGAGGCGGGCTTTGTCTCTGCAGCGCATACGGATGCTGACATTGCTACAACAATTGTGGCGGCAGAAAACGCTTTTGCACAAATTTAGCCAAAAAATCAGGCTATGTGATTGATAGCAAGACGATTTAACGGTATTATTGAAGGTTCCGCTAAATGTTTTGTGAACTAGATAATATGGCAATAAATCAAGGCAACCCAATGACTAAATTGGGCGCAGCACCTGCTCAGCAAGGCTTATACAATCCCGCAAACGAACACGACTCCTGTGGCGTCGGTTTTGTTGCGCACATCAAGGGTAAAAAAAGCCACGAAATTGTGCAGCAAGGTTTGGAATTACTCACCAATTTAACGCATCGCGGTGCGACGGGTTACGACCCGAAGCTAGGCGATGGCGCGGGTTTGCTGATGCAATTGCCAGATGCGTTTATGCGCAAAGAGGCAACGAAATTCGATTTTGATTTGCCAGAAGCTGGAAAATACGCGGTGGGCAATGTGTTTATGCCGCAAAGCGCCGCCAACCAAAAACAAGTTGAAGCGATTTTTGCTAAAATTATTGCGGAAGAAGGCCAAACGCTACTTGGCTGGCGCAATGTGCCAGTGGATAACAGCAATATTGCTGATGCTGCGCGTGATGTAGAGCCCGCTATGAGGCAGGTGTTTATTGGTTCGCAGGCTGATAGTCAGAATACGTTTGAGCGCAAGTGTTTTGTCATTCGCAAGCGCGTCGAACACGCCGTGCGTGCCTTAAAATTGCAAGACAAAGCGGCATTTTACGTGCCGTCGCTTTCCAGCCGAATCATTGTTTATAAAGGCATGTTGCTGGCAAACGAAGTGGGCGTTTACTACAAAGATTTGGCTGATGAGAGCGTGGTTTCTGCGCTAGCGCTTGTTCATCAACGTTTTTCCACCAATACTTTCCCTGCTTGGGATTTAGCGCATCCGTTCCGCATGATTGCGCACAACGGCGAAATTAACACGGTGCAAGGCAACGTTAATTGGATGGCGGCGCGTCACGAGACCATGAAATCTGCCGTGATTGGCGAGGATTTGGACAAACTTTGGCCGCTAATTGCCGAAGGCCAGTCGGATTCTGCCTGTTTTGATAACTGCCTAGAATTGCTGGTGGCGGGCGGTTACAGCTTGCCACACGCCATGATGATGTTGATTCCAGAGGCTTGGAATAACAACCCGTTGATGTCGGAAGACCGCCGCGCTTTTTACGAATATCACGCTGCGCTGATGGAGCCATGGGACGGCCCGGCTGCTGTTGCATTTACCGATGGCCGCATGATTGGTGCGACGCTCGACCGCAACGGCTTGCGCCCAGCGCGTTATTTGGTGACGGATGACGACATCGTGATGATGGCTTCTGAAATGGGTGTGATTACTTTCCCGCAAGAAAAAATCGTTAAAAAATGGCGTTTGCAACCTGGCAAAATGTTGCTAATAGACACAGAACAAGGTCGTATTATTGACGACGAAGAAGTTAAAAAGCAACTCGCCGCTGCCAAGCCTTACCGTAAATGGATTGAAGAGTCGCGTTATTTTCTAAGTGATTTAGCTGAGCAAGGTAGCGTATTTGAGCTAAATGAATCTTTACTCGACACGCAGCAAGCGTTTGGTTACACGCAAGAAGACATTAAATTCATCCTTCAGCCGATGATTGAAAACGGCGAAGAAGGCGCTGGCTCGATGGGCAATGACGCGGCGTTGCCAGTGCTTTCCGATAAACCAAAATTGCTTTACAACTATTTTAAGCAATTATTCGCACAAGTCACCAATCCACCGATTGACCCAATCCGTGAAGAATTGGTAATGTCGTTAGTGACCTTTATTGGCCCTAAACCAAACTTGCTCGGTGTGGATGAAACCAAGCCAGCGATTCGCTTGGAAGCCAGCCAACCTGTTTTAAGTAACGAAGACTTGGCTAAGTTGCAAAATATCAAAACTGCGACCAAAGGCGCTTATAACGCCTTGACGCTGGACATGACCTACGATTTTGCATCGGGCAAAAACGGCATGAAAGCGGCGCTGGAGCAGCTTTGCCAAGCAGCCGAAAAAGCGGTGCGTGAACACTTTAATCTGCTAATTCTTTCCGATCGCGGCATGAACAAAAATCGCATGGCGATTCCTGCATTGCTTGCTTGCGCGGCCACGCATGAGCATTTGGTAAAAGCTGGTTTGCGCACCAGCACGGGTTTGGTGGTTGATACTGGCTCAGCGCGCGAGGTGCATCATTTCGCGCTATTGGCAGGCTATGGCGCCGAAGCGGTTTGCCCGTGGCTGGCCTACGAAACTATCGCCAGCATGACGGACGATGCTTACACTGCAAACAAAAACTTTGTCAAAGCCATTGGCAAAGGCATGTATAAAGTCATGTCCAAAATGGGCATTTCGACCTACCAATCCTACTGCGGCGCGCAAATTTTCGAGGCGATTGGCCTCAACAGCGCCTTCGTTGGCAAATATTTCACCGGCACCACCAGCAATATCGAAGGCATTGGTTTGGACGAAGTGGCCGAAGAAGCCTTGCGTTTGCATACCGCCGCATTCGGCGCAGACCCAGTATTGGCGCACGCTTTGGACGCAGGCGGCGAGTACGCTTTCCGCGTACGCGGCGAGCAGCACATGTGGACGCCTGAGTCGATTTCTAAACTACAAAATGCAACGCGTACCAATAAATACGAGACTTTCAAAGAATATGCGAAACTCATCAACGACCAGTCGCGTCGCCACATGACATTGCGCGGCTTGTTTGAATTTAAACCAAAAAATCAGCCAATTCCATTAGAGCAAGTGGAATCTGCCAAAGAAATTGTTAAGCGCTTTGCAACAGGCGCAATGTCGCTTGGCTCTATTTCAACCGAGGCGCACGCCACGCTTGCCATTGCCATGAACCGCATTGGTGGCAAATCTAATACAGGTGAAGGCGGTGAAGATTCAAAACGCTTTATTCCTGTCGCGACGGATACCACGATGGCAAAAGTCATTGGCGAGAATATTATCCAGCGCGACATTCCGCTTAAAGCGGGCGATTCCATGCGTTCGCGCATCAAGCAAGTGGCGTCTGGCCGTTTTGGTGTGACCGCCGAATATTTGGCTTCGGCAGATCAAATTCAAATTAAAATGGCGCAAGGCGCAAAACCTGGCGAAGGCGGCCAATTGCCAGGCCATAAGGTTTCTGAATACATCGCAAAATTACGTTTTTCTGTACCAGGAGTCGGCTTAATTTCGCCACCACCGCACCACGATATTTACTCGATTGAAGATTTAGCGCAGCTGATTCACGATTTGAAAAACGCCAACCCAAGCGCCTCTATCTCGGTTAAATTGGTATCAGAAACAGGCATTGGTACCGTTGCAGCGGGCGTTGCCAAAGCAAAATCCGATCATATCGTAGTAGCTGGGCATGACGGCGGCACAGGCGCATCGCCTATTTCATCGGTAAAACACGCAGGTACGCCGTGGGAGCTTGGGCTTTCCGAGACGCAACAAACATTAGTGCTAAATCAGTTGCGTGGCCGCGTGGTGGTGCAAGTCGATGGCCAAATTAAAACCGGTCGCGACGTTATTATTGGCGCGCTTTTGGGTGCGGATGAATTTGGCTTTGCCACCGCGCCATTGGTGGTTGAAGGCTGCATTATGATGCGTAAATGCCACCTGAATACTTGCCCCGTCGGCGTGGCGACGCAAGACCCAGAGCTGCGCAAAAAATTTACTGGTCAGCCTGAGCATGTGGTGAACTTCTTCTTCTTTATTGCAGAGGAAGCCCGCGAACTGATGGCGAGCTTGGGCATTGCCAAGTTTAGCGATTTAATTGGTCGTGCCGATTTGCTGGATATGCAAAAAGGCATTGAGCATTGGAAAATTCAAGGTTTGAATTTTGCTAAAATTTTCCATCAGCCAGATATGCCAGCCAGCGTTTCACGTAAAAATAATGATGTGCAGGATCACGGTTTAGCGAATGCACTAGATAACAAACTGATTTCACTGGCAAAAACCGCTTTGGAAAATGGCGAAAAAGTCACCATCGACATGCCAATTACCAATACTAACCGCACGGTTGGCACGATGCTTTCGCACGAAGTCGCCAAACGTTATGGCAATGCAGGCTTGCCTAATGGCAGCATTAACATTAACTTTACTGGCACTTCTGGCCAAAGTTTTGGCGCGTTTTTAGCCAAAGGTATTAGCTTTGATTTAACGGGCGAAGGCAATGATTACGTGGGAAAAGGTCTTTGCGGCGGCCGAATTGTGATTAAGCCACCAAAAGCCTTCCGTGGCATTTCACACGAAAATATCATTATCGGCAACACCGTGATGTACGGCGCGACGACAGGCGAGGCCTATTTTAGCGGTGTTGCGGGCGAGCGCTTTTGTGTGCGCAACTCAGGCGCTTCGGCAGTTGTAGAAGGCTTGGGCAACCACGGCTGCGAGTATATGACAGGCGGCACGGTGGTTGTTTTAGGCGTTACTGGCCAAAATTTCGCGGCGGGTATGAGCGGCGGTGTAGCGTATGTTTATGACATCGACGGCATGTTCGCCAAACGTTGCAATATGAGCATGGTTGCGTTAGAAAAAGTAGAGAGCGCAGAAGCCAGCGTTGGCGCGATTAAACATATGGGCATGGCAGATGAAACTTTGCTCAAAACGCTGATAGCGAATCACGCAAATTACACTGACAGTAGCCGAGCAAAAGCGATTTTGGCAGATTGGGCGCATGAGCGTAACAAGTTTGTAAAAGTCATGCCACACGAATATAAACGCGCGCTCACAGAGCTGGCCGCGGCAGCAAGTAAGGAAGCAGCATAATGGGGAAAGTTACGGGATTTATGGAATTTGAGCGCCTGTCAGAAGCAAATCTGCCAGTCAAAGATCGCGTTCAAAATTACAAAGAATTTGTACTGCATTTAACAGACGACCAAGCCAAACAGCAGGGCGCGCGATGCATGGATTGCGGCATTCCGTTTTGCACCTCGGGTTGCCCTGTAAATAATATCATTCCCGATTTCAACGATTTGGTCTACCACCAAGATTGGCGCAACGCGATTGATACGCTGCATTCCACCAACAATTTCCCCGAGTTTACTGGCCGCATCTGCCCAGCACCTTGCGAAGCAGCATGTACGCTCAACATTAATAACGACGCGGTTGGCATTAAATCCATCGAGCACGCGATTATCGATAAAGCTTGGGAAAATAATTGGGTTACACCACAAATTAACCCCAATAGAACAGGTAAAAAAGTGGCGGTTGTAGGTTCTGGCCCAGCGGGTTTAGCGGCGGCGCAACAGCTTGCGCGTGCTGGTCACGCTGTGACTGTTTTTGAGAAAAACAGCCGCGTTGGTGGCTTAATGCGCTATGGCATTCCCGATTTTAAAATGGAAAAATCACATATCGATCGTCGCATGGCACAGATGGAAGCAGAGGGTGTGACGTTTAAAGTGAATCAACATGTTGGTGTTGACGTGAGCGCAGACGATTTACAAAGCGAATTTGACGCGGTGGTATTGGCGGGCGGCGCAGAGTTTCCGCGCGATTTGGTCGCCAAAGGCCGCGAGCTGGATGGCGTGATGTTCGCCATGGATTTTTTGCCAGCGCAAAACAAAGTAAACGCGGGTGACAAGGTGCCAAACCAAGTGCGAGCAACAGGTAAACACGTAGTGGTGATTGGTGGCGGCGATACGGGTTCTGACTGCGTTGGCACGTCGAATCGCCATGGCGCAGCCAGCGTGACGCAGTTTGAGCTGATGCCGCAACCGCCAGCGCAAGAAAATAGGCCGCTCACGTGGCCAAATTGGCCGCTTAAAATGCGCACTTCTAGTAGCCACGAAGAAGGCGCAGACCGCGATTGGTCGATTACAACAAAAGAGTTGGTTGGCGAAAATGGCAAGGTCACGCATTTAGTTGGCGCAAAAGTGGAATGGATTGACGGCAAAATGGTGGAAATTGCAGGTTCGGAGTTCACTATTCCCGCAGATTTAGTGCTGCTTGCCATGGGTTTTGTTTCACCCGTGCAAAAAGTATTAGAAGTATTTGGCGTAGAAAAAGATGCGCGCGGTAATGCCAAAGCGACGACAGATGGCGTTGGCTGCTACAAGACTAGCAAAGACAAGATATTCGCCGCGGGCGATATGCGCCGCGGCCAGTCCTTAGTCGTTTGGGCGATTCGCGAAGGTCGCCAATGCGCGCGCGCCGTGGACGAATTTTTGATGGGCACGACTACATTACCACGTTAATAGATGAATAATTAGCAGTAAAATAAAGGGGATACGGAAGCAATGATGTATCCCCATTTTTTTGAGAATAAACAATGACAACTTTACAAAACGATACATTATTGAAAGCGCTTATGCGTGAGCCCACCGATTACACGCCTGTATGGATGATGCGCCAAGCTGGGCGCTATTTGCCGGAATATCGCGAAAGCCGCAAAACTGCAGGTAGCTTTCTACAGCTTTGTAAAAACCCTAACTTCGCGACAGAAGTGACTTTGCAACCACTAGATCGTTACCCACTTTTGGATGCTTCTATTTTATTTTCAGATATTCTTACCGTGCCCGACGCGATGGGCTTGGGGCTTTATTTTGAGGAAGGCGAAGGTCCTAAATTTGAGCGTACTTTGCGTGAAGAAGCGGATATTAAAAAACTGCATGTGCCAGATATGGCCAAGCTGCAATACGTGTTTGATGCGGTATCCAGCATTCGCAAGGCGGTGAATGGCCGCGTGCCCCTTATCGGCTTTGCGGGTAGCCCGTGGACGCTTGCTACTTACATGGTAGAAGGCAAAGGCGGTACAGACTTTTTAAACATTAAGAAAATGGCTTATGCTCGGCCAGATTTATTACATCATATTTTGGATATTACTGCACAAACGGTTACGCAGTATTTAAACGCGCAAATTGCCGCTGGTGCTCAAGCCGTGATGATATTCGATTCGTGGGGAGGTGCGCTTTCTCACAACGCTTACACCGAGTTCTCGCTTAACTATATGCAAAAAATCGTCAATGGCCTTACACGCAATGCAGATGGCCGTGTAGTGCCGCGCATTGTTTTTACCAAAGGTGGCGCTTTGTGGCTTGAGGCACAAGCGGAGATTGGTGCAGACGCGCTAGGCTTGGACTGGGCGGTGGATATTGGCCAAGCACGCAAGCGTGTGGGCAATAAAATGGCGCTACAAGGCAATATGGATCCAGCGATTTTGCTTAGCACACCGCAAGCGATTGAAAAGGAAGTGGCCAGTATTTTAAGCAGTTATGGGCATGGCAACGGCCATGTGTTTAACCTTGGCCACGGCATTACGCAATGGACGCCGCCAGAGAATGCAGATGCGATGATAGCTGCTGTCCGCGCGCAAAGTGGGCAGTATCACAAGTAGCACATTTAACAAGGAGCAGACAAAAAAATGGCTCAATTAAGAGCCATTTTCTTTTTTGGGTTCTTAGTTACCCAAGCTTTTCAATATTATGCTTTCTGAATATTTGAAGCTTGTTTACCTTTAGGACCATCAGTTACGTCGAACGTTACTTTTTCGTTTTCTTTCAAACTTTTGTAACCGCTATCAACGATTGCTGAGAAGTGCGCGAATAAATCGTCACCGCCTGCATCAGGAGTAATGAAACCAAAACCTTTAGAATCATTAAACCATTTAACTATACCTGTTGCCATATCATATATCTTTCATACTTTAAATAGGGAGGCACCCTGAAAATTTGGGTTTTAAAATCTATTTAGCCTAACGACTTAAAAATTTGAAAATTCCAACGCCTATTCGCTTTGTACACGCTAACTCGTACAATATCAAGCAATATATTCACTTATTTGCATAAATTACCATAAATAACTGTTCTTTCTCGTTTTTTTGTTGCCAAAACCGCCTTGCAAGCCTATACTTCGCGCAAGTTTGCTAGTGTAAGGTTTATGGAGAAATTTTGGCTAAAGAAGAATTAATTGAGATGAATGGCGTGGTAATGGAAGTATTACCCGATTCGCGCTATCGCGTAACACTGGATAACGATCATAAATTGATTGCGTATGCGGGCGGAAAAATGAAAAAAAACCACATTCGTATTTTGGCGGGCGACAAAGTCACACTGGAATTATCACCTTACGATATCAACAATGGCCGTATTACCTTTAGGCATATTGAGGCGGGTAGCGCATCTTATACGCCGCGCAAGCGTACCTATTAACGTATTGTTGTATTAAAAAAGCCCGCATTGCGGGCTTTTAGTTTTTTAAATGACCATAACTTATGGCAACATGCGGCTTAGCGTTTCGTCTTTGTCGATAAATTTGTGTTTTAGCGCACCAAGAATATGAATGCCCAAAGCAACCAACATGACAATGCCAATGGTTTCATGCGCACCAACCCAAAATTCGCGCACTGGCTTATTGTCAAGCCCAGAGATAAAATCCATACCAAACCATTTAATGCCGTATTTGCTGTTAATGGCCATAATCACGCCGCTAAGCGGTACTGCAAGCATTAGCAAATAAAGCAGATGATGCGTGCCCGCTGCGAGTTTACGCTCCCACGCTTTATAGCTAGTAAGCAGTGCAGGTGGTGTGTGAGTAATGCGCCACAAAATGCGGATAAAAATGAGTGCGAGTAATGTCACGCCAATAGATTTATGCAAATTGAAGTAAAACGCACGTGGTGACACAGGCTCGCCAACAGCCCACGAATAAATCCCTAAATTGAATAAATCAAAGGAGGATTGGTCGGGCACTTTCTTCGGCAAATCCGCCATAAACCAGCCAATACAAAACATGGCGATGATGCCCAGTGCGATTAGCCAGTGCAAAAGGACGGCGGTTTTGGTGTAGCGAGTGCTGCTCATATCAAATTCCTTTTTATTCTAAAGAGTTAAGTTCTGAATTTTAGCTGATTTTGTGTGACAATTATCACAAGCTATTTGTTCTATTAATCATAACATTTTAACTTGTAAAAACCGAGAGTAACTAAATGATGCGAATTTTAATACCGTTGTTGTTGATGGCGCTTGCAGGCTGTGTGGGCGGCAATACTCACGTTGCGAGCGCTGGGTTTTTACAGGATATAGGGGATGGCGTCTATGTGCACCATGGCCAACATTTGGATATTGATACTGGCTACCAAGGGGATATTTGCAATATTAGTGTAGTTGTTGGCACTAAAGGCGTGGCGGTGATTGATACGGGTGGCAGCCTGAAAGTGGGCATTGCGCTACGCACGGCGATAGCACAAATCTCCAAGTTACCAGTTTTGTATGTGATTAACACGCATGTGCATCCGGATCATGTTTTCGGCAATGCGGCATTTATTGCAGACAGACCGCAATTTGTTGGTCACAGTAAGCTGGCAACCGCCATGCAGCTGCGTAAAGAAGCTTATGACAAGCTCAATGTGAAATACTTGGGCGCAGATGCCAAAGGCAGCGAAATTGTTATACCAACGCTAGAAGTGAAGGATACTTTGGTGCTGGATTTAGGCGATAGAACGCTAAAATTAACCGCTTATCCGCCAGCACACACTAATACCGACATGACGGTAGTGGACAGTAAAACCCAAACGCTATTTACGGGTGATTTGCTGTTTACGGAGCGCACACCAGTGCTAGAGGGCGATATTAAGGGCTTGATTGCAGTGCTGGATACCCTTAAAACTTACGATGTGAAGCAAGTGGTGCCAGGCCATGGCCTGCAAACCAAAGATTGGCAAGGCGCGATTAATAACGAGCAACGCTATTTAAATGTATTGCTTGTAGATATTCGTGCCAATATCAAAAAAGGCATTAGCATGAGCGATACCATGAATACCGCGGCGGCGAGTGAGAAGGATAAATGGGTGTTGTTTGATGTGGCGAATCGGCGCAATGTAAATACCTTATACCCCCAACTCGAATGGGAATAAAAAAAGCGGCTAAAAGCCGCTTTTTTTATGAGGAGAAGCTTACACCTTATTATCTAAGCTACAAGCCGTTTGTGGGTAAGTGCTCAATAGCAACATGCCGCCCGAAATGCCCATGTACAAGAAAAACAACTCGGGTATTTTCATGCCCAAAACAATCGCCAAAAACACGGCCAACGCGGCTAAAACACGTGCAAATAGCTGTGTTTTATAGCCTACCAATAAAGCCAAACCTGCGGCCAATTGCACTAAAATGAGCAATGGTGCAAATATGCCAGGCAAGCCAAATTGGCCAAGTGTCATTTGATATTGCAAATAGCCATCAGGGCTGGCCATAATGGTACTTAAGCGCAGAAAAACGAGGCCTAAAAAAACGAGCGCTAATAAAATGCGCGCTACTGCAGTTTGATATTTTTGCATGATTAAACCTTTTTGAAGTAATTTGCGTGCATTATAACATTGTGTTCAATTTGAATTTTAAGGATTAAAAATGAAATCACCAATTGTTTGTGGTTTGCTGCTTTTGGCAATGCTCAGCGCTTGCGCTCCAACTGACAAAGCGGCCAGCGCAAAGCCAGCGTTCGAAATCGCCAAAGATGCGCGCGCAGATTTGGACAAAGCCAAAGCCGTGGCCGCAGAACAAGAAAAAGCCGCCGCTGATGCCAAACAAAAAATTGATGAGCAAACCCAATAATTATCATATTGAAGTTGTGAGCTGGACTGCCGCCGAACCCTTATTGCGTGCGGTTCGCGAGCCAGTATTTGTGGTTGAGCAATTGGTAACGCCAGAATTTGAATGGGATGAGTTTGATGCAAGCGCAACGCATATTTTGGCCTTGAGCGCAGAAAATGAACCGATTGCTTGTGCGCGCATTATTGGCAATAAAGTTGGCCGCATGGCCGTGCTCAAGCACTGGCGTAGCTTGGGCGTTGGCAAGGCAATATTAGAAAAAGCCGTCGCTATCTGCAGACAAAATGGCGAAAAAGCTGTGAAACTCTCTGCACAAATGCACGCCATTGGTTTTTATGCTAACGCGGGCTTTGTTGTCACTAGCGCACAATACCAAGATTTGCACATTCCGCACGTAGATATGCAATTATTACTTTAGTCGCATGACTAAAATTGTATAATCACGCTTTAAGTTATTTGTTTATATTTTAAGGAAATTTCATGTCAAAAATCATATTAAAAGCGGGCGAAGCCACTGTTTATACCGAGGGTAAAGACGTTACCGCGGCCATGCCAGAAATTTTAATCGGCGCAGTCGATGGGCCAGTTGGCCAAGCATTTGCTAATTTAATGGCGCAAAGCAAAGGCCACACAGCCATGTTTGCCGTGCGCGATATTAACCAATTGGTGCGCCCAGCTTGCATGATGGTGCCAAAAGTGACATTAAAAGGCAGCACAGACGTGGGTTTATTTGGCGGCGTGGTGCAAGCCGCTACGGCAGATGCGATTTTAGATTGCGTGATTGAAGGCATTATTCCAAAAGATCAAGTCAACGATTTGTGTATGATCAGCTTGGTTTGGGTTGATCCAGGTTGTGTTGCGCTAGAAAAAGAAGGCACACTAGACAAAGCCGATATGTACAAAAACAATTATGACGCGACTAAACTTGCGATTAAACGCGCACTCAATGACGAGCCAAGCATTGATGAGCTCATTGCAAATCGCCACAAAATTAAACATTGCATGTGGGAAGAGTCTTGGGATCAAAAATAACGGGGTCAAAAGTAATTTGCTTTATCAATAGGAGGCAATATGGCTGAACAAAATGTATGTAAAGAAGCGTTTGATAGGCTTTGTGCGGATGTAAATTCGGACAAAAAATCAGCAATAGATTCAGCAGATTACTATTTATTCGAGTTAGGCTTTCGTTCGGCGATTGAAGAATTGTTGAGCATTGCGGATGCTGGTTCGCAAAGCCGAAAATTCGTTTCGCCACGTTTTCAAATGTTGGCGGAACGTATTTTACATTCTCGTACGCACTAAATCATTTTAATAGGTGCTCTGAGAGCCTCATGGATATTGGCTCGCGTGGCATTGTTAAATTGACTAATGTGTGCTGTTAGCTTTTAAATTGAGTAATATTTTACGCACTGGCGTCGGTATCGCCGCACCAATTGCGTCATCCAAGCTCAGCCAAATCGTACGCGGCGCATTGACTTGATTGCTTTTGCTCGCATGGATTAATTGCGGCTGAATATGCAACTTAAAATGCGTAAAAGTGTGCGTAAGTTTGGGCAAAAGCTGTGCATTTTCGGGTGAGTTTTCAGCTTCAGGAAAGCTCCACAAACCGCCCCAAATGCCAGTTTGCGGGCGCTTTTCTAACATCACTTCATCACCATTCATCATCACCAACATCGTCGTGTGCTTTTCGGGGATGGCTTTACGCGGTTTTGGCGTGGGTAACTTGTGCGTGAGGTTTTGCGCAAATGCTTGGCAACTAGTATTGACGGGGCAGTGCGTGCATTGCGGCTTGCTGCGCGTACAAAGTGTCGCGCCTAAATCCATCAAACCTTGTGTATAAGCAATCGCGCTTTCAGCAGGATTTTCGCGTAACGCAATTTGCCACATTTTCTGCTCAATTTTCGGCGCGCTTGGCCAACCTTCTACCAAAAAATGCCGCGCAAAAACGCGCTTTACATTGCCATCTAAGATTGGCTGTGGCTTGTCGAATGCAAAGGTAGAAATGGCGGCGGCGGTGCTGCGGCCAATGCCAGGTAAGCTCAAAATATCCTCAAAATTTTGCGGAAACTGTATATCAAAACCTTTGCCACCAAACTCATCCACAATTTTTTGCGCGGCGGCGTGCAAATTGCGCGCGCGGCTGTAATAACCCAAGCCGCTCCAATGTTGCAATACTTCCTCTTGCGTTGCCTCGGCAAGCGCATGGATATTGGCGAAGCGCGCCATGAACCTTGCGTAATAACCAATAACAGCGCCCACTTGCGTTTGCTGTAGCATGATTTCAGACACCCAAATTGCGTAAGGGTCAGTCGTATTCTGCCAAGGCAAATCGTGGCGACCGTGCCGCTTTTGCCAGTCGATAATTGCATTTGCAAAATCAAGCATTTTGCTTCAACCAATTAATGACATTTTCGGCATTTTTATCGGATGGAAAAATCGGGTAAAACACATGGTGAATAACACCGTTTTTTGCAATGAGGGTGACGCGTTTAATTAGCCGCATATTTTCTATTTGGAATGTTGGCAATCCAAACGCCTGCGCGAATGCAAGTTTCTCGTCACTCAGTAGCAAGTAAGGCAAATGTAGCCTTGCAGCGGCTTCTTGCTGGTAATCGGTGTTTTGCGTACTTAACCCAAAAACTTGCGTGTTTAATTGCGCGAAAGCTAAAAAATTGTCTCGAAAAGCGCAACTTTGTGGCGTGCAACCACGCGCACCAGGGATTTCATCCCAACCTTGTGGCAAGGCCAAATCTGGTTTACCAGTCAATGGATAGCAGTAAATGACAAGCCAGCCAGTGATTTTAGAAAGGTTGACGGGCTGATTTTGTGTTGAGTTTAGGGTGATGCTTGGCAGCGATTTACCCAGTAAATGGCGACACGCGCCGTCATCCACGGGGATGGGTAAATCGCTTGGTAATTCCGCTAGATTTGTCACAAAATCTGTTTAAAACTTCAGCAATTTTTTAAGTTTGTCTTTCGCTTTATCTTCTGCCGATTTAGGTGCTTCCGCAGGTGGCGCTGCTGGTGCTGCTGGTGCTGCGGGGGCAGCATTAGAATCCGTTGGCGCGGTAGGCGCGGCATCCGCAGGTTTTTTCTTACCAAACAAACTTTTAAGTGCATCTTTCGGATCGCCATTCAGCACGCCTTTTAGCGCGTCTGCTTTATCGCCACCCACTTTATCAAGCAGTTTTGATTGCGCTAAACCGGTGGCAATGGCGGAGAAGTCCATGCCGTATTTTGGGTCGGAAAACGTGCCAGAGATTTTGATTGGGATAGCAATTCCGCTTAAACTATCAAGCTCTGCACCGCCTTGTCCTTTTAAGGATTTAACAACAGTTGGCTTGGCCGTGTAGTTGATTTTTTCATTACCAATATCAATATCGCCGCGGCTATCACCTTTGGCTAGGCGCAACACAGGTGCTTTCATGGCCAAATCTTCGTTGTGCGCCACGCCATTTTTAATGTCAAAAGTCGCGGTTAACTCGCTAAAGTCAGTTTTTTTGGTTTTGTCGGCGCTGGCATCCTTGGTTTTAAACACGTTTACTTTGTCTTTAAGCTCGCGAATACTGCCCGCAATATCCACGCCCTTTAGCGCGCCATCTGCCAAGTTGAGCGACGAACTCCCCGCTAAGCCTTTTTTAAGCGCGCCCACGCTATTGCCCTGCGTTGTCACGTCGATATTCACCGTGCCAGTGCCAGACAGCATGTCGTTGTGAATCGCATCCACCAGTAGCGGCCCGACAGAGACACCTTTCATGCTTTGTTTGAAAGCAATGGTTGGCGTGGCGCGCGCATCTACTTTAAGCGTGCCGTCCATGCTACCTTGGTACAAATTGGCGGCAAAAGGCGATAGCGTGGCAATGCCACCATCTGCTTTTAGCCCTAAACGTACATTTTCAGTTTTGACATTGGCGAGTTTAAGCCAGCCAATTTTGGCTTCGCCAGTGGCATTCAACTTTTTTAGCGCGCTCAAATCTATCGGCGTATCGCCGCTACTCTTCGCTTTTGGGTCGCCTTTGGCGATATAGCGGTCGGCATCCAAGCGGTCAATGTTCACATCAAAGTTGTAAATCGGGTCGTTATAGCGCGAAACGTTTACTTTGGCATTGATCTGGCTATCGTCTATTTTTGCGGCGAGCGGGCTAAGGCTCAACTTCTGTCCGTCCGATTTCAAATCAATCCGCACATTAGTTGCGTTGGTTTTGCCATATTTCAAACGCCCTACGCGCAGGCTGCCATCGGCATTCAGTGCTTTTAGCGCGCTTAAATCTGCTGGTTTGTTTGGGTCAACAGGCTTGGCAGGCGCAGCGCTGCTTGCTGTAGTCACCGTGTATTTGTCGATGTCTAAATTATCTATATCCAAATCGAAGGTGTATTTAGGATGCGCATATTCGCTAATGGCAAAGCTGCCTTTTACTTCGCTATCGTCGATTTTTCCGACAAATGGAGTTAAGCTGAATTTTTCACCATCGGATTTTAATGTGGTGCTGAGATTGGATGCGTGATATTTGCCATACTTCAAGTTACCAATTCGCAACTTGCCATCCGCCAAAAATGATTTTAGCCCGTTCATGCCGCCTGCCTCGGCAGCCTTGCTGGATGCGGCTGCTGGCTTGCTTGTATTGTTTGTGTATTTATCCACGTCTAAGCTGTCAATGTCCAAATCGAACACATATACAGGCTTAGCAAAGTTGCTAATGCCAAGGCTACCTTTAATTTGGCTGTCATTCAGCTTAGTGTTAAGGCCAGTTAAACTGAGCTTGTCGCCCTCGGTTTTAACGCCCACATTCAGGTTAGAAAGATGATATTTATCGTAAACCAAGCTACCAATATTCAGCTTGCCGTCCAAATTCATGCTTTTCAGCGCGCTCATGTCGCCAGAGCCAGTATTGGCGCTGGGTTTTGAGCTGGATTTACCGAGTAAATTGTTCAAATCTAGCTTGTCTGCATTCAAATTAAATTTGATATTTTTTTGCTTAAAGCCCACTACATCTACATCGCCAGTCAGCTTGCTGTCAGCTAGTGTTAAATTAAATTTACTGTTGGCCAGTTCTTTTTTAATGTCGGTGTGAGCGCCTAAATTAAATGTGCCTTTCATGCCACCATTCGGCATGCTTGGGTCTTTAATATCTAGGTTTCCAGCGAGTTTCGGGATATCAAAAACCAAGTTTTCGATGTCGCCAGAAAATGGCGATGAGAACGTGCCAGTCACTGTGCGCTGGCCTTGCACGGCAGATAAATCGCCCGTAATACCGCTGCTTTGCAAGGCTTTTGGCGAGCCTTTCATGTCCGCCAGCACCATGTTCACCTTCATGGTTTCGCCGCCTTTATCTTGGCTTACGGCGGCGGTGACTTTTTTGCTACTCACTTCATCTTTCAAAATAGTGAGCGCTGGTGCGCTTAAATCTAGGCTCTGTTTTGCATCGCCAAATGTGCCAGAAATCGCAAGTTTCAGACTATCGATTAAAAATTCCATTTTTTCTGGCTTGGCGTCCACATCTCCGCTTGCCACAATACCCATGTTTTTACCGCTCAACATATCACCCACAATGTGGCTATCTAAGCCCTTCACTTTGAAGTGTTTGGTTTCAGGATCTACCAAAAAATTGCCTTTAATGTTGGCGTTTGCGGCCAGTTCTGGCTTGTTACTGGTTACTGTAAAATCGGTAGCAAGGTCAACAGGTTCGGCCAAAGCAATGTGGCCAGATTTTAAATTGAGCTGAGTGACAGCATATTTTGCGCCCGTCGCTTCGTCCAAATAACGCGCTTCTGAGTTAGTCACATTCACGCCATCAATGTCGAACTTAATGGTCTCGGATTTATCTTTACTCAATAAATCGTCGATATTCATCGTGCCATCTTGATGTTTGATGATGTTGGCTTTTGCGCCATCAATATACACCGTGTCCACCACTAGCTCTTTTCTAAGCAATGGCATTACAGCAAGCGATACTTTTACGCTATTGACCGAGGCGAATTCTGCGTCCGATTTGTGTTCAGAGAGCGAGATTTTGCCTAAATCCGCGCCAATTTTTGGCCAATAAGTGAGCTTAATATCGCCGTCTATTTTTAACGTACGCTCTTTTTTCTCTTGCACCAGCTTGATGATGGTGCCTTTGTAATCGTTTGGGTTAAACGTTGCGGCAAAGTAGGCTGTTACCAGTAAAACCAACGCAATAATGCCGCCGATGCCGAAAAGTGCGTATTTGACGAGCCTATTCATTTTATTAATAACTCCTATGACTACTGCCTATTTCCAAAAATAGACCAAAACAATAACACCAAACACAATGCGATACCACGCAAAAGCGCGAAAATCGTGCGTCGCCACGTAGCGCAGCAAAAATTTAATCACAATTAGCGCAGAAATAAAAGCGGTGATAAATCCTACAGTAAACATAGGAATGTCCGAAGTGCTGAATAGTTTCCAGCTTTTGAGCATGTCCAGCGCACTGGCCGCAAACATAATGGGAATGGAGAGGAAAAATGAGAACTCGGTTGCCGCGAGTCGATTTATACCAAAAATCATGCCGCCCATAATGGTCGCACCCGAGCGCGACACGCCTGGAATCAGCGCTAACGTTTGTGCGAAGCCAATTTGCAACGCCTGCTTGGTAGAAACGTCCTCCGCTCGGTGGGTATTAGCTTTTGGCGCGTTTTTCTCAATCAGTAAAATGGCAAAACCGCCAACAATCAGCGCAATGGCGACGCTGATGGGGTTAAATAAATATTGCTTAATTTGGTGTAAAAACATAAAGCCTAAAACCGCTGCGGGCATAAAGGCAATGGCCAAATTTTTTACAAAAATTTGCGCGCTGGCTTCGCTGCTAAGCTCGTTCAAGGTACTCAGTAAGCGGTGACGAAACTCCCAACACACAGCAAAAATGGCGCCGAGCTGAATGACGATCTCGAAAACTTTGCCTTTTTCATCGTTAAAATTCAGCAAATCGCCAGCTATAATCAAATGACCAGTGCTGCTGATGGGGAGGAACTCAGTGGCGCCTTCGACGATGCCTAAAATAAAGGCTTTGAAAAGTATGATTAATTCCATCTGCTTATTTTATCAGTGGTTTGCTTAAGATTAAGTGACAAAAATAAAAAAAGGGGCTTTAAAGCCCCTTTTTGAAATTTTAAAACCTTATTTGAACATGCCCAAAACACTGGTAAGTATGTTGCCAGAGTCGGCAGGCACTTCGCCGTGCGGCGTTAACTTGTTAATTACATCAGGTAAATGTTGTGCTAATTGGCCGCTTAAAACGTCTGGCGAAATGCCAAATTTTGCAGCTAATTCTGCAATTTGGCTGCTGCCAAGTGCGCTGGTAATTTGATCAGGCGAAACTGCTTGATTCTCACCAGTGCCAACCCAAGAAGCTACTTGGTCGCCCAAGCCGCTCGTTTTAAGTTTTTCCAAAACGCCATTTAACCCGCCATGTTGGCTAAACATATCCAGCGCAATTTGCGCCATGCCGCCTTGTGTGCCGCCCAATTTGCCCAAAACTGCACCTGCTACGCTGTCTAATAAACCCATTTTTTGTCCTTTATAAAAAATAAAATTAAAACCGCTCATCGGCTCTTAAGTAACGCCATTGCCCTAGTGGAAGTTTACCTAAATTTACGCTGCCAATGCGAACTCTTTTTAAGCCAACCACATGCAAGCCCACCATTTCGCACATGCGGCGGATTTGGCGTTTTTTGCCTTCGCGCAACACAAAACGCAGTTGGTCCTCATTCTGCCACGAAACTTTCGCAGGTTTCAATGCTACACCATCTAAACTCAAGCCATGGTTAAGTTTTGTTAAGTCGCCATCTGTCAGCGTGCCTTCTACCCGCACCAAATATTCCTTCTCAACTTTGGAATCCTCACCAATCAAATGCCGTGCAATTCGGCCATCCTGAGTAAGCACTAGCAAACCCGTAGAGTCAATATCTAAGCGGCCTGCAGGCGCAAGGCCGTGCAAAAATCCACGTTGAAATTCCTTTTCATTTTGTTGGTTTAAATCCGGGTCGTCCAGCCACTCGTTATCGGGGTGTACCAGCACAATTGCGGGCTGGTAGCCGTCTTCCGCTTGCCCGCTCACAAAACCAACTGGTTTATGCAGCAAAATCGTCACGCTTTCCGCTTGGTATTCCTTGGCGTAACCGCTCACCACAATCTCCGCATCGGCGTTCACGCGTGAGCCCAACACATCAATAATCACGCCATCCACCTTCACCCAACCGTTCACAATCCAATCATCCGCCTCGCGCCGCGAGCACAAACCCTGCTCCGCCATTAGTTTAGATAATCTTGGTTGTGCGTTATCATTTTGCGGCAACTTAGCCGCGGCTGTTTTGTGCGTAGCTTCTCTCAAAGCGCGTGTTTTATCAAACTCGCTCGCCACAAAACCATCGCGCGCTTTGCCCCCACGACGTGGCGGATTGCGGTATGCCCCTTCGCGGTCAGCATAATTGCGAGTGGTTTCACTTTGTATTTTGCCAGTTTCAGCATTATCTGCGCGGCTTCTTGAGTTTCCATCATCACGCTCGCGTGTATTACGCTCGTTTGAGCCGCGCGGCTCGCTTGGCTTTGCGCCGTCATTTTTGGTAAATTCTCTGCCTTTGTACTCGCTGCGCAATATCGCGCGCTCTGCTGGAGCGCGACTATCAGGCGTTTGCGCCTCGTGCCCGGGTTTTTGTCCATCATGCAAAGTACCATCATGCCTGTGGTTGCGCTGGCGCGCTCCTCCGTCATTCTCGCGAACGCGGGAATCCATTTTTTGGTTTTGATTCTCCGCTTGGCGCTCTGCCTTTACAAGAGGCTTACTACGGTCGCGTTGGGCAGCGCCGGTACGGCGCACAGGCGGTTTGCTAGGTTTTGCAGCATTAGAGGATTTGGGTGTTATTTTGAGTGTGGGCATGACTAGATTTTAACATGGCGACTAATACTAAAGTAATTGTGATTTTAGTATCACGGACAATTAAACTTCTTTTGGTAATTAAATTATTACTTTATAACAAAAATTATGTCAGTTAAAGCTGTAAAAGATTGTGGTTTTCCTTTGTAGTTGAACGTAATTTTTAAATCTTCTATTTTCTTGGTATTAAATTTAGATAAATAGGAAAGTATGGATGGTTGTAATAGGTCTAAATTTCTTTTCAATTTCCAAGAGTTGTTAAAGTCATCTGTATCAATAAGCACAAGGAATAAACGATTTTCAGAACCAAAGCGCATTTCGCCTTGATTTTCATAAAGCCAAGCTGCCAACATTTTAGGGTTATCTTGAACTTCCTTGAGAATTTCAAGTTTTTCATTTTTTAGAGTTTCTAAAACGGCAGAACAAAACTCATTATTTCGATCTTTTATTTTCTCAACTATTTCATAAAAAATATCATTTGGTTTTGCTTTGTTGTCAAAATTGATATTTGCTTGTTTAGCTTTATTTTTTAAGAAGGTTAATTCAACAGGAAAGCCCTTTTCTTTCCGCTTGGCTTTGATGTATTCTGCAGGTAAGTATGTGACTTTTAAGTCGAAGGGAATATCATCGATAAAAAAGTCTACACTTTTAATCTGCCCGACTGCTGGCAACACTGCTTTATGAGATTTGAAAATATGCTCAATTAAAATACTGCTCCAATGGTTGTACCAACTATTTAAAACATAACCCTGAACGACAACATTTATTTCTGTTTCAAATTTTGAAATGAGTGCTTCATAAGATTTATGAACCTTCACATAATGACTTACTAGATATTTATCCAATGAATTTTGATAGTCTCCACCCCAATTGAAATTTTTCAATTTATAAAGCTCAGAAACTAGTTGAGCTGTATCTAGGGCATTAACTTGTTTTTGATTCTCAATTTTAATAAAACCATCTAAAAGAGTATGCGAGCTAGGGACGTCGTCACTGAGCTTATTAAACAACTCTACAAATTGTTTTGCTAACGATGTTTCTTGCAGAACAATTTTGTTATTAGAAATAAATTTAGCAATTAACTCTTTCCTGACTATGGATTTTGTTTTAAGCCACAAAAGAGCAGTTTTGTCTTGACTAAACTCCTCAAGCTTTTCACTTTCATGCAATTTTTTCCAATAATTAAAGTCTTTCATTTTCGTATCTATCTTCATGAAAATTTGAAACAAAATGTTTCTTTTTAGGTTTGCAAACAAACAATATTTCTTGACTGCCAGCTACGCTACCTTTACCACCTCTACCATTTTGATAGGTTTTGGCCTCTATACTTACATTTCTATATCTTGATATGAGTTTTTCAAAGTCTTCAATTCCAGGATAGCTGCGATTATTGTAGCTAATTAACCAGTGTGGGATCTCTTCTGAAAGCTCAAAAAGTTTTTCAAAAGATGAAATTACGTCCCTTTTTTTATCAAACCCACTAACCCTCTGTGGTTCATAACGTTTTATTCCGTTAACAAATTCTTTGTCTTTCCAATACTCAGTGTAAGTTTCTAGTAAGTGGTAAAAGCCTTGGTAATCAGCATGGCTATCGCAATACGGAGGGTCAAAATATGCTAAATCAGTATTCTCAATTTCCCCCAAAAGTTCTAATATATTCTTATTAACACTTTGATTTTCTTGCCTATTATCAAAAACAGCATTGTTATATTTCGGTAAAATTTCTTCAAAAATCTCTTTCAAGGGCCTTATTAAACTTCTGTTGCGTTTAATTCTTTCTGGATCGCTAGCATAAATGAATGCTTGGGTATGTCCGAAATGCCCCATTGTTATTTTTCTTGTCATGCTACGATTCATTACGGTAAAAGCAAGAGCTTGTTTGTAACTATTTTCTAATAACGGGATATTTGCCCTAAAGTTATCCAAAAATTCGGCTTCTTTTTTTTCAAAAAAGACACTTGCATAAATGTTCTCAATTAAATCAAAGTCTTTTTTATTTTTTGCTGGCTGTAAAAGCAATGCAAGGTCGTCTTTTGTTAATTTGGTATTTTTGTTCTCAATTAAAGCCAAGCCAATTTGATTATTGAAACTAAGGAAATCATTGGTAATAGTTTTGAAACCTAATTGCTTAAAAAGAAAAGCAACTGATTGAGAACCAGAAAAAGCATCAATAGCAGTATTTATATTCTTAGGAATATACTGATTTATCCATGCTAAGTGGGTATGCTTGGCTCCTAAATACTGTGGCTCAGGAAATTGGAAGTTAAAAAATTGATGTTCCTCAAAAAGCATTTCTCTTCTTCCCTAGTTGCTAGACAGAATATAATAGTGCAACAATAACACTTGTAACTTAATGATAACAGCCGTGTTAAACTTTCTGGTAAACCTCGCTGCCTTTTTTCACAAACTCAATGGCTTTTTCCTGCATACCCTTTTGCAGCGCTTCTTGTTCTGAAACGCCTTGCTCAGCCGCGTAATCACGTACATCTTGGCTGATTTTCATGCTGCAAAAGTGTGGGCCGCACATGCTGCAAAAGTGCGCTTGTTTTGCGCCTTCTTGCGGCAAGGTTTCATCATGGAATTCCTTGGCTTTTTCTGGATCTAGGCCTAGGTTAAATTGGTCTTCCCAACGGAATTCGAAACGCGCTTTCGATAATGCGTTGTCACGTATCTGTGCGCCTGGGTGACCTTTGGCTAAATCTGCCGCGTGGGCGGCGATTTTGTAGGTAATTACGCCGACTCGCACGTCTTCTTTATCTGGCAAGCCTAGGTGTTCTTTTGGCGTTACATAGCATAGCATCGCACAGCCATACCAACCAATCATGGCAGCGCCAATGCCGCTGGTAATGTGGTCATAACCTGGTGCGATGTCTGTAGTTAATGGGCCTAATGTATAGAAAGGGGCTTCACCGCAATGCTCAAGTTGTAGCTCCATATTTTCTTTAATTAAATGCATAGGCACGTGGCCTGGGCCTTCAATCATGGTTTGCACATCATGCTTCCAAGCGATTTGAGTCAGTTCGCCTAGCGTGATGAGTTCGGCAAACTGCGCTTCATCGTTAGCATCGTAAATTGAGCCCGGACGTAAGCCATCACCTAAGCTAAAGCTTACATCATAGGCTTTCATGATTTCGCAAATATCTTCAAAATGCTCGTAAAGGAACGATTCTTTATGATGCGCTAAACACCATTTAGCCATAATAGAACCGCCGCGCGACACAATGCCCGTCATGCGTTTTGCGGTCATTGGAATGTACGCCAAGCGCACGCCTGCATGAATGGTGAAGTAATCCACGCCTTGTTCCGCTTGCTCAATCAATGTATCGCGGAAAATTTCCCAAGTGAGGTCTTCAGCTTTACCGTTCACTTTTTCTAGTGCTTGATAAATGGGCACAGTTCCGATTGGCACTGGAGAATTGCGGATAATCCACTCACGGGTTTCGTGAATATTTTTACCTGTGGATAAATCCATCACCGTATCGCCACCCCAGCGCGTGCCCCACACCATTTTTTCGACTTCTTCGCTGATTGAAGAGCCCAAAGCAGAGTTGCCAATGTTAGCGTTAATTTTTACCAAGAAATTACGGCCAATAATCATCGGCTCAATTTCTGGGTGATTAATGTTAAGCGGGATAATGGCGCGGCCTAAAGCGACTTCTGAACGCACAAATTCTGGCGTGATGACTTGCGGAATACTTGCGCCAAAATGTTGGCCTCCATGCTGTTGTTGCAGCATCTCGCTCATGCCCTCGCGGCGCTGATTCTCGCGGATGGCAATGTACTCCATCTCTGGCGTAATAACACCCTTACGCGCATAGTGCATCTGGCTAACATTTGCACCCGCTTTGGCACGCAATGGTTTACGGTGCAAGTTAAAGCGCATTTCTGCTAACTCAGGGTCTACAAGGCGTTGATGGCCAAACTCTGAGCTTGGACCATCTAATTGCTCAACATCGCCACGCTCCATAATCCATGTGGCTCGCAGGGCAGGCAAACCGTTGCGAATATCCACATTCACATTTGGATCGGTATAAACACCGCTGGTGTCGTACACCATGACAGGCGGGTTTTTTTCTGCACCAAATTGGGATGGCGTATCGCTTAGTGAAATTTCACGAAACGGCACTTGAATATCAGGCCTGCTACCTTGAATATACACTTTG
>JAYVSZ010000013.1:0-93711 GCA_043774925.1 Methylophilaceae bacterium
GCTCAATATGACCGATTGTAGTACCGCAGTCCTTCACCTTCTTGCGTCAACTGAGTGTACTGATAAGACAGAAAAGGAAATGAAAATGTGCTGAAGAACCCAGCTGTAATCAATCATTAAAAAACTTAACGTTTGCTATTGCTTAGACGGGAAAGCCCTTGTAGTTTGACATAAGGGACGCGCTTTCACTCAGAATAATGTGCTTTGAGCTGCGTCCCGCTTGAGCGCAGGGTTAGAAGGCGTGATAGCAGAATCAATTGGATGTACAGCTATTGCTTCGGCAAAATATCCAGCTTTGCTATCAAACATAAAACACTGAAGTTGTACGGATTCCTGTTCCAATTCCTATATTAAATATTTATTCTTCATGGCTTCTTCATTAAACTTTCGAGTCTTCATTGGTTTACCATGATGCTTTACAATAATTTTTTCAACAGAATCACATGTCGGATATTAACGATCAGGACTCTCGAAGCTAATTCGGAGTCTATGACTTAAGTTTTGAACAAATAACTCTATTCCAAAAATATGGTCGTGAGCGTCCTTCGGAGAAACATAAACATAGTTTGAACTGCCTACTTTTGAATTTGGGTATTTTTTTGATACGTCCTCAATTGAAGTTGCACGACTTAAACCAGCAAATTCAAAAGGCACCCCCCATGACGTTTGCACTTGTCAGTGTCAATATTATTCCGATGGTTCGTAGAGATTTAAAACAAAACATAAAGGAGCCTTCTAACGCTTGAAATCAGCCGACGCCGTAGGCGGTCGGCTGGATTGATGAGTTAGGACGCTGTTTGCCAAGAAATATCAATTTTCTTATGGCTTACAACACAATCACGAAGATAGAGGTTTATAAGACTTTGATATGGAACGCCTTTTTCGTCTGCCATTTGTTTGAAATAACCAATAACATCCTCACTCAAACGCATCGTGACCGATTTTTTAAGCTTAGCCGCATAAGGGTTTTTGCGAGATTTCATTGTTGATAAATCATATTCAGTTTTCATGGTTTAATTCCTTGGTAATATTTACCTTCAATTTTGGTGGCTTTTCTGGCCGAGATAATTCGAATGATGTTTCCTTGATTTCGTTCGCAATGGCAGACAATCAGCAAGCGCGCTTCATCACTAAAACCAAGCATCAAAAATCTATCTTCCTGTTCGGAGCTTTCATCATCAAAAAATTGCACGGCAAATTCGTCATAGAAAACGGATTGAGCTTCTTCAAACGAAACACCATGTTTTTTCTTGTTTGAATTAGCTTTATCTGTATCCCACTCAAACTTTATCATCTGTACATTGTATGTACATTATAAAAATTGTCAAGAAGGCCTAACGAAGCTGTATAAAAAGTATCATATAAGCATCTTGCCTGCGTAAGTCAGATAGGTCAATATGCCCTATCGACATTGCGATGGTTAAGCCAATGGCACGTTACAAACACATAGACACCAGCCCCCGATTTTTGGCCGTAGATCTGCAAAGGCAACTCTGGTTAGGCTCGTGCATTTCGAGACAACCACCAAGCAACAGGCAGCAAAAGAGCCAATGCACTAGCTTGGAGTACTGGAGTCAGCAACACTGCAATTGCCCCTTGTGCGTCTGGTTGCCAGAAAATGACATCCGCGAGAAAAAGAATACCGCCAATGGATACAATGACTGCGACAAGATACCAATGAAACGATGCGGTTCCCCTACGCTGTAATAGTGTCAGTGCCGCGCTCATGATTGCATAGGGGAGAATTAGCCAGACGGTGAAAAACACGAACGCGCCAGTACTGGTCGGCTTAAGTGTGATCACAAACAAAACGGTAGTACACGCAGCGATGGCGATGAGGAAGAAGGTAATAGGAACTATCCATCTCATGGCTCGTGGCTCATTTCTCATGGCGCCTAAAGTAAAGTTGAGGGGCACCGATAGGCGTCCCGCTCGAATGCCAGGTTAGACTCGCGGCACACGGTTTGTTTTAAAAAATGCAATGATCGCCCATATTGTGAGCAAAACTAGAATTGGGTAAAACAACAAAAGATCAACTCGTATGTTGCACTCCCCGCTGCAAAGTATACGTAACTTCATTGCTTGTTCGTAGGGAAAATATGCAAGCCACGCCAGAGTGGCTACTAAAACTACCGGACGCCTGCAACGAAAGTAAAGAACCCCGAAGACTGCAGCAAGAATTAGTGCCAGAAATGGCCAGTATATAAATATTCCGAGAATCATAATAACTCCATGTAAATGTCTAACGTTTTTTAGTTGAGGGGCGCGTAGCGACCCGAAGGTCGCTCTCGAAGCGCTTGTTATGTTTTTTAGCCATCTTTCACCACAGATACTTCCGTTTTTCCATTCATGTCGATATATACGAGTAAATGCCCCGTTTCATAGGCTCGCCTTCTAAAACCAACAACCCAATATTGCTTATTTTGCTTGCATTCAAGTGAAACGAAATCCATGTATGAGTCTTCGGTGGGCTGTAATTTCGAGAATGCGTTAATTGCCAATTGCATAGCCCTGTTAATTTCTATCTTCGGTACCCGTTGTGCGCAAAGTAACGCCTGAGTTCGCTCTTCCTTGGCATTAGCCAGAAATGGAATGGATGTAGTAAGTACGACTATGCACAGCAGCTTCAGCATGTTGTTCATGGTGCCAGACGAAAAACCCTAATAAGCGGCTGGCGTTAGCCAGTCCGACTTAAACGACGGGTTAGGGCAAACACATTTAACCAATGCCGCCCGATTAAAGCATTCGAGTACAGGCTCTGCGAACCAATAACCATGCGCTTGCCAGAGCCATGCGTTTACCAAATAATTAAAGTAAAATCCTAGCGTAAAGGTAAGGGGTGCGCCGCAGGCGCGCCCCTCTCGAACGCCAAGTTGAAACCGTCTCTGAATCACACTTTTCTCAATGTATTGATGCTCACATGAGGCCAGCGGATAAGTTTCCCTAGCGTATCTGAATCAAAAAACTCAAGATAAACCGTTTGAGAGTATTGCATGATGAATTCAGTAGGCTCAGATTTATCATTCTTCTCCAGCTCCATAATCCAAAAGTCAGCGTGCATCTCGGTTACATTCGCCTCTCGTTGTACAAATGGAATATTACTGATTGGGGTACTTGTTAAATATTTATTTCGGTATTTGGTGTCAAAGTGGAGAACTGTTGTCTGTTTCACGTGCAATTTAGATAGCGCAAACTTTAAGATTGCATTGGCATCTGTAGGAAATAATCCTGGAAATCCAGTTTTTTTATGATCCTTTACATTACCAAAGAAGGGGTGGTCTTCAAAGTTTTTGTAGGGTTCAAGGTATGCATTTTTATTGAAATCTGTATTTTTGATTCTTTCTGGCGTGGCATCTTCTTTGTTCATGTCAGCTGGTTTCTTGTCAGTGCCTATTTTTGGAGCGCCAGGAAATGTCCTTATCGTACCCATGGCTAGAACTGAATTTCCGTGAGGTATGGATGCCTGCCTTGCAATTTCCAGCTTTTCTTCTTTGCCATTGTCCTTGCCATCTTCTTCTGTGTGGCCAGTCGTTACATGATTCAAAAGTTGTAGAAAAAATCCTGGCTCGTGATGGATACCACCGCCATTTTTTGCGGTAAGCCCACTTTTTGGAAAATCCGCAACTGCCCTTTGATGCACGATTTGTTCATAGGCAATCGCGTCAATTGTTTGATCGGTTTTGCCCTTTTCGGGCAATATACCGCGATTAGGAACATTTAAATCTGCAAAGCGATTAAAGCTAAGCGTCTCTCCATATTGGTTCATTAATAGTCGAAATTTTTTTGGAGCGGATGTTGGCAGCGCTATTAAGTTCCAACCTTGCGCTTCGCTGGCCCAAGTGCCTTCCAACAGTTCGACAATGCTTAATGTTCCATCAGGTAAAGCAGCTGACCGACAAGACTTACCTCCAATATCAACCCTTACGATTTCTCTGGTACCATAATTTTCCGACATGACTTTCTCCTCTGGTTAAAAATCGCACGATTGCGATTAATCTGAAAAAGTTCTAACGTAATAAGTTAAGCGGCTGGCGTTAGCGCAGCGTCCCGCTTGATGGGGGGTTAGGCATGCGCGTGATAAACACGCTCAATCACACTCGCAGGCAATGTAACGCGATTAAAAAATGAGGCTGCGTATAAGTAGTCTTCGCCTGATTCATCAATTACTCGCAATTGACCATATTTATCAGCCTCTGCGTCCTCGATAACTTCATAAAGTTTACGCATTTCTAATGAGGCTTCGTATCCGTGATTATCTATGCATATAACAAACTCGTGTTTGGTCATGATTTATGTATCCTATATCTCTGTGTAGCGCTTAATTTTAAATTCAAACTTGCCAACCCCTGTAGCCTCATACCTATGAAGCTCAGCTTCGCGCAGCGATCCGTCAGCTAGACGAATGGATGCTATGCCTTTTCGTTTACGCCAATTACCAATACCATAAATTTTACGAAGCCTTGGTAACTCCCTTATGCCAGAGCCACGAGCAAAAGTTTCCACCTGCCTAAGATTACCAATTATCTCAAAATTCATAGACAAATTTTAGCTTAACTTGGTTTAAATGCCTAACGTAATGAGTTAAGCGGCTGGCGTTAGCCAGTCCGACTTAAACGACGGGTTAGGGCAAACATTGCGACGAAGTAAAAAGCATTGTATACCACAAATCCCTAAAAACGGTGGATAAAACCACCGCACAAACAAACCCCGCAAACCTGCGGCCAAACACATTTAACTACTGCCCTGCGAACCAATAACCATGCGGTTTCCAGAGCAATGCCTTTAGCAAATAAGTAAAGCAAAACCCTAACGTTTGAATTAACCCGCGCCGCGAAGCGGCGTCGGCTTGAATGAACTGTTAGGCGGCGCGTCCAAGATGTATAAGCACCGCCACAAGGAGCAAACCAGCCCAGCCAGGGTGCTTGCCTCTTGTGGCGACAAGAACCAAAGCTGAGCCAGCGACGAACGCGAACAGCAGTGCATTAGTAACTGTAGGTTCCGGCGCTGAGTTGCGACTACCAAGAGATAACAGAATTCCGGCAAAGCCAAAACCGAACACGCTTGCCAAGTGCCAAGTGGCCCACAGGATTCTGATGTTGCGCGCCTGCAAAGGAGGAGCCGGCTCTTTTGGAACGACCCCACCCTTGCGCAGCTTCTGGAATATGAGGATTTCGCCGAGTATCGAATGAACGACGCCGACTAGAACTGTAACTACCGCTGCTGCAAGGAAATAGGTTTGCATGTGACTCCTTGATTGCGCCGCCTAACGTTTGACATAAGGGGCGCGCTTTAGCGCGTCCCGCTTGATGGATGGGTTAGCACTTAACGCCATAAGTAAATGCCACCAAATATAACAATTAGTAGCAATAATCCTAAGGCAATACCAAGATAAGTAGCCTGTTGCATAGACTTTAATAATAATAAAAGTGGTATTAGGCTGAGCGTAATCAGTATCACTCCGAATAAAAAAGCATCTCTTCCGTAAAGCGGGGGTGTATAGCCAAACCGCGTGTATCGCTCAGGTACATAACCAGAATGAAGTGCTAAAAGACCTAGGCTCGCAATGACAAGAAAAATGAATATTGAACAAGCCTTTACCAGCAGCGACTGTTTCCGTGGAAAATTGTCCATAGATTTAAATTGCTAACGTTTGAATTAACGGGCGCTGTAAAGCGTCCCGCTTAATGGATGGGTTGTGCATAACTAGGCTGACAACTCTGCTATACGTTTAAACCTAACGGATATTGGGATTTGTAGGTCTGTAGATTTACCAGTTACGTCAAAGCCTTCGTAGTTTGGATTGCCTGACAAAATGACATGCGTTTTTTGGATATTGCCAAAAACATTATTAGGAGCGCCAAAGTAATGATTGATAGTAACCTCAGCAATTAAAACATCGTCTTTAACTCTGAAGTTGCCAACGTAATAGTAAGCACTGTCCCCACCGCGCACAGTGCCGTTTTCGAGAACGACAACGCCAGCACCGTAACTGCCACTACTTGGGACGATGAAAGTAACAGACCAAAGAGCTTCAAGCATAAAGTTTTCCTTGAATTATGTATGTGGATAAGTGGAAAAACACAGGAACGGTTAGCCAAAGAGTATTTTTTGAATTTGTTTTTAACGCGCTCAAAAATAAAAGCAATTTATCGCTCCGTGTTTTTAAATGCACAACGTGAAGTAGGCATCCTAATTGACGCTTTATATTGCGTAAATTTGAATGCGTTGTTGTTTTTAAAAATTAAATTATATAATAAAATCATATTGTTAATTATTTTTAGTGCATCCTAATAAAACTTAGCATATGCGTCAAAGTATTGTTGCTCATCTGCTTTGTTTTTATGCTATTCAACTTTAATCATAAGTTGTATTGTTGTGCGCCTTGTGAAAGCTGTCAACCCTGAAGTTCAAACGGGTTAATTACTTTTACAGAAAACCTTTCAAAATCGCGCACGTTGCGGGTAACCACTGTTAATTGGTGTGCGACAGCGCAGGCGGCTATCATGGCATCTTCAATCACGGTGTTTGATTGTCCGTGCATGAGTTTTGCCCAAATTCTGAATGTTTCTGCGGTCATTGGTAGCACGTTGTAGCTGCTGGCAAGCTGGTTTAGCCAAGTTTCAATTTCATTTGCTTTATCAGCATTTTGCGCGCGCGTGATTTCAATGCCTGCTTGTATTTCACCAATAGTGACGGCGCATAAATGCAAATCATGGTCATCTGCACCATTAATCCATGCCAAAACTGCGCCGTGCGGTTTGACTTTTCTTAGCTCAGAAACAATGTTGGTGTCGAGTAAGTACATTGCTTATACGCCGGTTGGTGTGCGGCGATTGGCCTTGCCGCGCAGCGGTAGATTTAACTCTATGCGTGCAATATCAGATAATAATAATGCTTTTAACGTGGGCGGTGCGGCTTGATTTAAACGTTTCCATTCGGCAATGGGTACTAAAACGGCAGTTTCTACGCCGCGCCGCGTCACTAGTTGAGACCCATCGGTAATGCAAGCGTCTAAAAATTCACTAAAGCGTGCTTTAGCATCTTGTACGGGCCATGTACTCATCATATAAACTCCAATAAGACTAGTTATATGACTAGTTTAGTAGTGTGGTTTTAATAAGTCAACTGAATATTTTTGATGCGATTAAGTTGGCTGTTAATCAATCTAAATATATAGTAAAATCAATACACTATAATTTTTTAGTCCATCCTAAAGTCAAATGATTAATACGTCAAATAATGAGCAACCAAAGCTGTTAGAGCAGGTGCGCGGTAAAATTCGCCTTAAGCATTACAGCATCCGCACCGAGCAAGCTTATGTAGATTGGATTAAACGCTATATTTTGCATTTTTACAAGGTTCACCCTAAAGATTTAGGCGCGGCAGAGGTGGAGCAGTTTTTAACGCATTTGGCGGTGGTGGGCAAGGTGGCCGCCAGCACGCAAAACCAAGCCAAAAGTGCGCTGTTATTTTTGTATAAAGAGGTGTTGCAATTAGAGTTGCCATGGCTGGATAAAGTGCAGCAGGCCAAAACGCCCAAGCGCTTGCCTGTGGTGCTTAGCCAAGTGGAGGTGCAAAAAATATTGGCTAATTTGGATGGCACGCATCACTTAATTGTAAGCTTGCTTTATGGCACGGGCATGCGTATTTTAGAGGCGCTACGGTTGCGCGTGAAAGATATTGATTTTAACCGTAAAGAGATTTTAATTAGAGATGGTAAAGGCTTTAAAGACCGCGTGACGATGCTGCCAATGAGCTTAATTAAGCCTTTGCAAGCGCATTTAGCGCGGGTGGAGGCTTTGCATAAAAAAGATTTGGCTGATGGTTTTGGCAGCGTTTATTTACCCAATGCGCTGGCTAAAAAACACCCTTATGCAGCGCGCGATTGGGCTTGGCAATATGTTTTTCCATCGGGCAAATTGTCGGTTGATCCGCGTGTGGAAAATGGCGAAACACGCAGGCATCATGTGCAAGATCAAGCCATTCAGCGTGCGGTGCGGCAAGCGGTGGTGGATGCGAAATTGACCAAACAAGCCACGCCGCATACGTTTAGGCATAGTTTTGCCACACATTTGTTAGAAGGCGGTTATGATATTCGCACTGTGCAAGAGCTTTTGGGACATTCTGACGTGGCAACCACGATGATTTACACGCACGTGCTGAATAAAGGCGGCCGCGGCGTGGCTAGCCCGCTAGATGTTTTATAAAAGGTGTTTTGTAGTTTACAATTGGGAACTAAAAAATGAACATTGATGATTATCGCGTTAAGCCAAAAAGTAAGTTTTCTTTAAGCGATTACGACACGCAAGACAAAGCAGCACGCAAAGGCTCAAAAGAGGAGGCCGTTGCGGCGTTAGAAAAAATCGCGACAGAAATCAATGCCTTGCAAGATATTTTATACGCGCAAGGCAAGCACAAAGTGTTGCTGGTGCTACAAGGCATGGATGCCAGCGGTAAAGATGGCACGGTAAAGCACGTGTTTAGCGAGTGCGATCCACTGGGAATCCGCTTGGCTTCGTTTAAAGCGCCAACTGAGGAAGAATTAGCGCGCGGTTACCTTTGGCGCGTGCATGCGCAAGTGCCAAAAAAAGGTGAGATTGTGATTTTTAATCGCAGCCATTATGAGGATGTGCTGATTGTGAAAGTGCACGACTGGATTGACGATGCAGAGTGCAAGCGCCGTTATGCGCAGATTAACGATTTTGAGCGATTGCTGGCCGAAACTGGCACCACCATTATCAAATGCTATTTGCATATCTCCAAAACCGAGCAAAAAGTACGCATGCAAAAACGCATTGATGACCCGACTAAAACATGGAAATTTAACCCGAATGATTTAAAAGAACGGGCGCTTTGGCCGCAATATATGAAAGCTTATGAGAGCGCTATCACTGCAACTTCTACTGAATACGCGCCTTGGTATATAGTGCCAGCCGATTCTAAAACAAATCGTAATACGCTGATTTCACAGATTCTTTTAGCGCATCTTCAAAAGCTAAAACCCGTTTACCCCGTTGCGCCAACCGACTATAAAAATATTGTGATTGAAGATTAAATGTTGAGGATTGATATTAACTTGCAAGTGTTATAACAATTGTTCTACAATGCAATCTGTTGGAACGTTTGTTATAACTTAAAAAGGTGTAATCATGCAAAGCTTAAAATTAACCAAAATTGGCAACTCTGTTGGCTTAATCCTTCCCAAAGAAGTGTTGGCGCGGCTAAAACTTGAAAAAGGTGACACCGTGTTTTTAACCGATGCCCCCGGCGGCGTGACGATTACGCCGAACGATGCAGACTTTGAAGCGCAAATGGATGCAGCGCGCCAAATCATGAAATCGCGTCGTGCTGTGCTGCGCGAGCTTGCAAAATGACCGCTTGGGCTTGGCTGGATAACGCCGTTTTAATGGCTGTGCACGATGAGCAGCTGGCAGAACATGGCGGCATAGCAGGCGTTCGCGACGAGGGCATGTTTATCTCTGCTATGCAGCGTGCGCAAAATTTGGCAGCTTATGGCACGCCTGATTATGCCGAGCTTGCCGCAGCTTATGGCGTTGGATTAGCTAAAAATCACCCGTTTTTAGATGGCAACAAACGCACGGCATTTGTCGCGACAGAGCTATTTTTGGCGCTTAATGGTTATCAGCTTTTCGCAAATGACGCAGATTGTATTCTCACCATGCTCAATGTCGCTGCAGGTGAAATTGACGAAGCCACTTTCGCGGCTTGGATTCGTCAAAACACTGTCAAAAAATAGCGCCAAATAAAGCGCATGTCGGCGCGCGTCACTCGGTTATAATTCACAGATGATGAATATCTTAATTTTTCTTGCCATTTTGCAGGTGTTACTGCTTGCTTGGCTCGCTTGGCGCGCGCTTAAAAGCTCGGCCGAGGTTAAGTTGTTACAAAGTTTGGAAGACAAACATCGCGCCATGTTGCTGGACTTAAACGATAGCTTGAACAAGCTTGGCGACCGTATGAATGCTGGCTCTCAGGCCGATGCTGAAAAGCTGAGATTGATTGTTGCACAAGAACTTTCACAAACGCGAGAGGCCATGCAGGCTTTGCAGCTTGCGCAAAATAGTAGCTTGGCGAGTACGCGCGAAACCGTGCTGGAAAAATTGCATACAACGCTGGCAGAACAAGGCAAATCGCAACAAAGTTTAATCAACGACACCATGCTGAAGGCTACTACCACCCTTACGCAGAGTGTAGAAGCGCTCGGCAAGATTGTGGATGCGCGACTGGAAGAAATCGGCGGCAAAGTCTCTGAGCGCTTGGAAGAGGGCTTCAAAAAGACCAACGAGACGTTTATTAGTGTGATGCAGCGCCTTGCCACGATTGATGAGGCGCAGAAGAAAATCGACGGTTTAACGGTGAATATGGTGAGCCTGCAAGACTTGCTGGGCGATAAAAAAAGCCGTGGCGCCTATGGCGAAGTACAGCTGGAAGGCTTGGTGCGCAACGCTTTGCCGCCTGATAGCTATAAAATGCAATATACGTTTGAAAACGATGCGCGGGTAGATTGCGCACTGTTTCTGCCAGAGCCAACAGGCATCGTTGCCGTAGATAGCAAGTTTCCGCTGGAAAATTATCATAAAATGTTTGATAAAAGCTTGTCAGAAGCCGAGCAGAATGCGGCTGAGAAGCAATTTAAGGCGGACATTAAAAAACACGTGGACGACATTGCCAGCAAGTACATCATCCCCAATGTAACTTCGGATGGCGCGGTGATGTTTATCCCCGCCGAGGCCGTGTTTGCCGAGATTCACGCCTATCACCCCGAGGTGATTGATTACGCGATGAACAAGCGCGTATGGGTGGTTTCACCCACCACGCTGATGGCGGTGCTAAACACCGCGCGCGCAGTGCTGAAGGACGTAGAAATGCGCAAGCAAGTGCATATTATTAAAGATGAGCTTGGCAAATTAGGCAAAGATTTCGAGCGATTTGATTCGCGTATGAAAAAACTCGCGGATAATATTCGCCAAGCGCACGAAAACGCGCAGGATGTACACATTAGTAGCCAAAAAATTTCGCGTCGATTCAAGCAAATTGAGCGCGTGGAATTGACGAATGCGCCGATGGATTTGCTAGATGCGGTAGATGACATTGATACCGATAAACAAGATTAATTATAAAATATAACACTATGAATATAAAAGTATTATTCTTTGCAAGAATAAAAGAAGCGGTGAATTATTCCACGGAGGAAATCACTTTGCCAAGTGAAGTTTCCACTGTGACGGCGCTTAAAAATCATCTCGCGCAACGCGGTGAAGTTTGGGCGAATTTGTTTAACGGCAAGCAAACCGTTCGTGCGGCGATTAATCATGAGTTGGTGGCTGATTTAGCCACCATTAAAGCCGGTGACGAAGTGGCGTTTTTCCCGCCTGTTACCGGCGGATAAGTCGGGCGGTTAAGTGTCAGTTTGCATTCAAAAAGAGGATTTCGATACAGGCCAAGCGCTAATATCCATGCGCCTCTCAGGGCGGGGCGCTAATAATCAAAGCGTAGGTGCTGTTGTGAGTTTTATTGGCCAAGTACGTGATATGAATGGCGGTGATAATATTCAAACGCTCACGCTAGAACATTACCCAGGCATGACAGAAAAAGCGCTAGAAGCGATTGAATGCGAGGCGAAAACGCGCTGGGATATTATCGACAGTTTGATTATTCATCGCGTTGGCAGCTTAAAACCGCAAGATCAAATTGTGCTGGTTGCGGTTTCTAGCGCGCATCGTGGTGAGGCTTTTAAAGCCTGCGAATTTATCATGGATTTTTTAAAAACTAGCGCGCCATTTTGGAAAAAAGAAGCGACAAACACAGGCGAGCGCTGGGTAGAAGCCAAATTAAGTGACGATGCTGCAGGGAAGCGTTGGAACAAACGCTAATCATATAAAGCCACGTTGGGAGCAATAAAAGCAATGCAAATTTTAAAACCACACGCGTTAAACGCAACGATTTCGCTGAATGAATTATCGTTTAATACAACCGCACAATTATTAATTGAATCAGAGGGTTATCAACCACATATACATGGCTGGGTAGCACAACAGGAGGCGAAAAAAGCGGCCATGTTTGGCTTGAATATGCGCCAAGCGGGTTTTAATGTGCTGGTGTTGGGCGAACATGGCAGTGGCCGCACCTCGCTCATGCGCAGCGCGATGACGGAAGTTGCAAAAAAAACCGCAACAAAATTATTTGATTTAGTCGCACTTTTCGATTTTGAACAAACGAATCAACCCGTTTTACTGAAACTTCCAGTGGGCTTGGGGGCGAAACTGCGTACAGAAATGGATGGTTTTACGCGTGCGCTGATGATGGAAATACCGAATTTTGTGGCCGCAGGTACACAAAAAGAAATGTTAGCGCTGGCAGAAAAGTGGCTGACTGACGCTATAGATAATTTAGAAAAAACTATTAATAACAGTGAATTAAGTAATTATTTTAAAGCAATTAAGCAAGAATTATTAAACTATTTGAAAGCTTGGCAGCCACCAGTTAATCCAGAAATTGAAAGTCCGTTAGAGGGATTGATTAATGAAGCATTTTTTTCACGTTTCCGCGTGAATTTGCTAGTGGATAATCGCGCTGTTCAAACGCAAAAACTGCACCAAGCAGTGATTTATGATAACGACCCGAGTCAGCAATCGCTATTTGGTTGGCTAGAAAGCAACACAGACGCGGTGTTGCCCGATTTTTTACGCTTACGCGCTGGCAATTTGCACAAGGCAGATGGCGGCATGTTGCTGATTCATCTGCGCGATTTGTTGAACGATGAGCAGAACGGCACGCAAATTTTAGAAAAACTCTACCGATTTTTGCGTAACGGCACGCTGCAATTTGAAGATTCGACCAGCGGTGCGCAAAGCGCGAGCTATGTGCTGGCGAGCACGCTAATGCCCGTGAACGTCAAGCTAGTGCTGGTGGCCATGCGCGAGGATTTTTACAATTGCTTGGACGAAAATCCAGATTTTTTTGATTACTTTCCCATTAAAGTAGAGTTTGCCGACAGCATTACTGCGAATAGCGAAAATTACGCCGCAATTGCGGGGTTTGTCGCACAAAAAAGTGTACAGCACGCATGTCAGCACTTTACCAACGAGGCCGTAGCAGCCTTAATTGGTGCGCTACAGCGGCTTGAGGAAGACCAGACGCGTATTAGCACTAACTTTGCTTTTCTGGAGCGTTTAATGCTGGAAAGCGCGGCTTATTCGGGCAATGCAGGTGTGGTTTCTGCCGAGCATGTACAAGCCGCGATTGATGCGCGCAACACACGCCGCCAATATTTTGAGGTGCAAATTCGCGATTCTATAACGGATAACGAGCTGCTGATTCAGGTGCAAGGCGAGGTGGTGGGGCAGGTGAATGGTTTGACCCATATTGAACTTGGTGATGCTAGTTTTGGCTCGCCGATTCGCATCACTGCGCGCTGTTATCCAGGCCAAAAGGGGTTGATCAACATTGACCGTGAAGTGAATATGAGCGGCCCAAACCACGATAAAGGCATTTTTATTTTACAAAATTGGCTGAGTGCCAGTTTCTCGCATTTGGCGCCTTTAAGCTTGAATGCCTCCTTGGTGTTTGAGCAGGAATATAATGGTGTAGAGGGCGATTCTGCCAGCTGTGCCGAGCTATTTGCACTGCTTTCTGCGCTCGCTAATTTGCCCATTCAGCAAGGTGTGGCGATTACTGGCGCACTTAATCAATTTGGCGAAGTCATGCCAATTGGTGGTGTGAATGAGAAAATTGAAGGTTATTTCCGTGTGTGTCAGGCGCTAGGTTTAACTGGCAAGCAGGGTGTGATGATTCCCAAGCGCAACCAGCGCCATTTATTGCTAGATAAAGCGGTGGTGGAAGCGGTCGCGCAAGGCCAATTTCATATTATTACCATCGACCACGTGCTGGAAGGCATTGCTTATTTAACGCAGCACAGCGCCGAGGACGTGATGACGAAGGCACAGGCGACGCTGGCGGAATATCGCAAAACCCTTGAAAGCAATGCGCCAGCTAAAAAGTGATGCAAAGCAATGAATGATAAAGACAAGAGTGAGTTAGAAAATTTTCGTTTGGACAAATGGCTGTGGGCGGCGCGCTTTTTTAAAACGCGCAGCATTGCCGCCGATGCGGTAGAGAGTGGCAAAGTGCGCGTAGATGGCGATCGCGCGAAGCCCGCTAAAGCGCTGAAAATCGGCATGCTTGTGAGTATTCGTCATAAGGATTTTGAAATTGAATGCGAAGTGACAGGTTTATCCAACATCCGCCACGGCGCACCAGACGCGGCTTTGCTATATGCGGAAACTGAGGAAAGTTTAGCCAAGCGAAATCATGCAAAAATCACGCGTGAAGCTGACCACGCAGTGCGTGAGCGCGGCGCAGGGCGACCAACCAAGCGACAGCAGCGGGATATCAAAAGGTTTACAGGTTTTTTCATGCTTTAAATCTTGAATAACTTCATGATTTGGTAATATTTAGTTAGTAAAATTTTGATTGATTAAATTCGTTAAACAAAGTGGGGAGTGGCATAAATTGGATAAGAACTCAAAAATATATGTAGCAGGGCATCGCGGATTAGTTGGTTCAGCCTTAATGCGCCAACTAGAATCAAAAGGGTACACTAATATTGTAACGCGAAGTCATGCTGAACTTGAGCTGGAGAATCAAGCAGATGTACGCAAGTTTTTTTTAACAGAAAATCCCGAGTATGTATTTCTTGCAGCTGCTAAAGTAGGTGGTATTTATGCAAATAATACTTATCCAGCTGAGTTTATACATCAAAATTTAGCAGTTCAAACGAATGTCATCCATGAGTCCTACGCTTCAAAGGTAAAGCGCTTGTTGTTTTTAGGATCTAGTTGCATTTATCCGCGAGACTGTCCCCAGCCTATGAAAGAAGCGTATTTCTTAACGGGGCAGTTAGAGCCAACCAATAGACCATACGCATTGGCGAAAATAGCTGGCATTGAAATGTGTCATGCATACAACCGTCAGTATGGCACTAGGTATGTTGCTGCAATGCCGACCAATTTATATGGGCCTGGAGATAATTTTGATCTCAACAACTCTCATGTGTTGCCTGCCTTGGTGCGTAAGATGAATGAAGCGAAGCGAAGTGGCGATAATGAAGTGGTGGTATGGGGTACAGGCACCCCGCGTCGTGAATTTTTAGCTAGCGAAGATATGGCAGAGGCTTGTGTGCATATAATGAATCTTCAAGACGAGAGGTTTTTAGGGCTGCTGGATCAAGATAATCCACCTATTGTTAACATAGGTTGTGGTAGTGATATTACTATCAAAGAGCTTGCGGAATATGTCAGAGATATTGTTGGATACGATGGTAAATTAATTTTTGATTTTAGCAAACCAGATGGAACACCAAGAAAACTGATGGATGTTAGCAAACTTAGTGCATTGGGCTGGGAGGCAAGAACAGACTTAAAGCATGGGTTAGAAAGATATCAGCAGGATTACCTGTCCTTACGGGCGAAGTTAACCTGATTTTAATATCGCAAGTTTTTTATTAAAGACGTTTTCTTGGCTAAGGTTGCTAGATAAATTTAGGCATAAATTCCATATTTTTATGTTCAATTAAGTTTTGCTTGCGCCCACATGGTGAATATTGCTACACTACGTTCAATAATTGAACGCTGAAAAATATCTATAGCATGCTTACGGACGAATACCGCTACAAAATACTGAAGGTCTTGGAAGCTAATCCTGAAGTTAGTCAGCGCCACTTGGCGCGCGAACTGGGAGTAAGCTTGGGCCGCGTCAATTTTTGCCTAAAAGCGCTCATTGAAAAAGGTTTGCTTAAAGCCACTAATTTCCGCAATAGCAAAAATAAACTGGCGTATATGTATTTGCTTACACCAAGCGGAATTGAAGAAAAATCAGCCATTACAGCACGCTTTTTGAAAATAAAAATGCAAGAAATTGCTGAACTAGAAGCTGAGATTGATGTTTTGCGTCGCGAAGCGATTGGATTATACCAATCAAAGTTATTTCAAACGGAGTCGGTAGCACATGGATAATCGCTATGCTGTGATACTTTGCGGTGGTTCTGGCACGCGTCTGTGGCCGCTTTCTCGCACACACCGGCCTAAGCAACTGCTGGCGCTTAATGGTGAGGAAACTTTGCTGCAACAAACAGCGAATCGACTGCTGGCACATATTCCAGCTGCCAATTTATTCACTGTCACGCATGAGGATCATAAGTTTCAAGTAAAAGGCCAACTGGCGGAAGTTGCACCAGCAGCCATCGCCAACGTATTAGCAGAGCCTTGTGCCAGAAATACTTTGCCTGCTATTGCTTGGGCGGTAAAAGAGATTCACGCAAAAGATACTGATGCTGTGATTGGCATATTTGCATCAGACCACGCGATTGACAACCAAGCGGCTTTTTTAAGTGCTTGGCAAACAGCCGAAACGGCCGCTGAGAAAGGCTATTTGGTGCTTTTGGGTATTAAACCGCACGAGCCAGCCACTGGCTATGGCTATATTAAGCCGAGTAAATTACTACTAGATAGTAATCTTGACGCTCAAACAACGCCCGTATTTGAAGTTGCGCAGTTTGTAGAAAAGCCAAACACCGAAAAAGCTGCGCAATACGTGCAAGATAGCTACTTGTGGAACAGTGGCATGTTTGTTTTTAAAGCCGAAGTTTTTATGCAAATGTTGGCACAATATCAGCCGCAAATGGCAATGCAAATGACTGCCATGACTGCAGAAAACTTTGCCGATACTTACGCTAACTTTACTAATATTTCTATGGATTATGGTTTAGCCGAAAAAGCGGAAAAAGTTGCTGTAGTGCCAGTAGATATGGCTTGGAGTGACTTGGGAAGCTGGGAGTCCATCTACCAAAAAAATAATAAAGATGCTAATAATAATGTTACGCACGGCGAAGTGTTTGCAGCAGATACTACAGACAGCTTGCTGTGGACAGAACACGGCGTGCTAGCGACCTTGGGTTTGAGCAATGTTGCGATTATTCAAACGGCAGATGCGACATTGGTGTGTGATAAAAGCCGTGCAGAAGACATTAAAGCCTTGGTTGCAAATGTAAAAG
Organism: Methylophilaceae bacterium; assembly: GCA_043774925.1. Classification (GTDB taxonomy): domain Bacteria; phylum Pseudomonadota; class Gammaproteobacteria; order Burkholderiales; family Methylophilaceae; genus JAYVSZ01. Next base: position 17,072 of record JAYVSZ010000013.1, read on the forward strand.
CGCACAAACCAGAGTTGGCTGAGATTCATCAAACTGTCCATCGTCCTTGGGGCACATACACCGTGCTAGAAGAGGGTGAAAATTTTAAAATAAAACGTATTGTTGTTAATCCTGGCGCAAAACTATCCATGCAAATGCATAAGCGTCGCTCAGAACATTGGGTTGTAGTATCTGGCACTGCAACAATAACAAATAACGAAATAGAATTTACGTTAAACGAAAACCAGTCAACCTATATCTCAAAAACACATCGCCATCGGCTTGAAAACAAAGGTTCGGTGCCACTTGCAATCATAGAAGTGCAATGTGGCGAATATGTTGGTGAGGATGATATTGTGCGTTTTGATGATAATTATGGAAGATTGGTTCAGTCTTGAAAGCATGGAATTTAGAACATTGGGGCAACTAGATTGAAATCTCTTATTTTATCAATATGGAGATATCGTGGCTTTATCATTGGAAGCATAAAGCGCGAGTTTCTATTTAAGTATAAAAATTCAATGCTGGGCATTGCATGGGCTGTTATAAACCCACTTGCGATGATTGTGGTTTATACCGTTATTTTTTCTAAAGTAATGCACTCTAGGCTGCCAGGTACGGATAATACCTTTGCATACAGCATTTATTTATGTGCAGGGATTCTTACTTGGGGACTGTTTTCGGAGATTATTACTAGGTCGCAGAATATTTTTATAGAAAATGCAAATTTATTAAAAAAACTGAGTTTTCCTCGTATATGTTTGCCAGTTGTTGTCGTTGGCAGTGCGCTACTCAATTTTTCAATAGTTATGGCTCTGTTTTTACTATTTTTAATTTTGTCAGGTAATTTACCAGGCTTGGTTCTTATCTCAAGTTTAGTCGTGTTAGTTATTCAAGTTGGTTTTGCTATTGGGTTGGGAGTTACATTGGGTGTTTTAAATGTATTTTTCCGTGATGTTGGACAGCTTTTTACGGTTATATTGCAGTTTTGGTTTTGGCTCACACCAATCGTATATTCGATAGACATTATTCCAAAAAACCTTAGTCATTATTTAATGCTTTTAAACCCTATGGCTCCCATCATTGGCGCTTATCAAACCATTTTTGCTCTGGGAAAATCGCCAGATTGGAATACATTATTAATTCCCGCGCTTATCAGTTTTATATTTTGTGCAATTGCAATGCGATTGTTTCGCAAACATGCGGGCGAAATGGTGGATGAACTGTAATGGGTAGCATAACTGTTAGTAATTTAGGCAAGGCTTATAAGCAGTACCCAAATCGCTGGTCTCGTTTGCTTGAATGGATAATTCCATTTGGTAAGGTGCGGCACCAGCTGCACTGGGTGCTACAGGGTTTGAATTTTGAAGTGCAAAAAGGCGAGGCTTTGGGTATTATAGGCATTAATGGCGCTGGTAAAAGTACGCTGTTAAAAATGATTACTGGCACAACGCAACCTACCACCGGCAGTGTAAATATTTCTGGTCGTGTGGCTGCGCTTTTAGAGCTGGGCATGGGCTTTCATGCTGAATTTACTGGTCGCCAAAATGCCATTATGGCGGGTCAACTTCTTGGATTCAGTCCGCAGGAAATTACAGCACTAATGCCCGAGATTGAAGCTTTTGCAGAAATTGGCGATTACATAGATCAACCAGTGCGTACCTACTCTAGCGGTATGCAGATGCGCCTAGCTTTTAGTGTGGCAACAGCCCAGCGACCAGATGTGCTGATTGTGGATGAAGCGCTTTCTGTTGGTGACGCTTATTTTCAGCACAAAAGTTTTGAGCGCATTCGCGAATTCCGTAAACTGGGCACCACCTTGCTTATTGTTTCACACGATAAAGCCGCCATACAGTCTATTTGTGATCATGCCGTTTTGCTTAATGCAGGTAAGCTTGCCATGCAAGGCGAGCCGGAGGCTGTGATGGACTACTACAATGCACTGTTAGCTGAGCACGGAAACACTACGACTCGCCAACAGGTGATTGCTAGTGGTCGAGTGAGGACGATATCAGGAACCTGTGAAGCTGAGGTTGAGGAGATTGAAGTCTTTGATTCTGAAGGAAACAGTATACATGTCGTTACAGTGGGTCAAGAAATTCAGATAAGAATTGCTGTAAAGATCAATCAAGATATTGAAAGTCTTGTTTTGGGGTGCGGGGTGAAAGACCGTCTTGGCCAGATGATTTTTGGCACGAATACATTCAACACCAGTCAGGTTTTATATGGACCAAAAAATGGTGAACAGTATGTTTTTACTATATCTTGCCTCGCTAGCTTAGGGGTTGGTACATACTCCATTCATGCATCACTTGTGCAAAATCAATCTCATATTGATAAAAATTACTATTGGGTAGATGGTGGCTTTGTTTTTGAAGTTATTAATACAAATAAAGCAGATTTTGTTGGCTGTAGTTGGAATGAAATGAATTTTATAGTTAATAAGATGGGTGACAAGTAATGAATATTCGGAGTATTTTTTCGGCTATATCCTTTCTGCGCACTCAAGCTGGCTCAGAAAACAAGGAATCTGCTGCTATTGATTCTAATCAGAACATCAATAATGACTCACTGGGTCAAGTAACCCTGACTTCTTTGGATAGAGCATTAGTAGTTGTCGATATAGGGTGTAGATGGGGTTTCGCGGAGAGGTTTACTAAAAATGTAGGTTATTTTCGCGTGTATGGTTTTGACCCCGATAAAGTGGAGTGTCAAAGACTAAATGATTTATATAAATCTGAAAGCGTTACGCTAGTTCCATTAGGTTTGGCGCAAACTGCAGGAAAAAGAACTTTGTATATAACAAAAGAGCCTGCCTGCAGTTCATTGTTAGAGCCAGACCCCATGTTAACGAGTAACTACCCTGCCCTAAATTGTGCGCAACATGTTTCATCGGTTGAGGTTGAGACGACGACGTTAGACATATGGACAAAAGAATCTTGTATAGATAATGTAGATTATATAAAAGTTGATACGCAAGGAAGTGAGCTTGAAATCCTAACAGGAGGAATTAACACGTTGAAAGGTGTAAGATCACTAGAGGTTGAAGTTGAGTTCAACCCAATTTACCTAGGACAACCAACATTTTCTGATGTTGATATATTTCTACGTGATCAAGGATTTGTTCTTTGGAAGCTCACAAACCAAGTACATTATTCACATAATGGATCCCCCGACGAGCCTATGGGCGAAGATGCCATATACTATGATGACAAACACAAAGTACGACATCAAGTTTATGGCGGACAACTTTACTGGGCTAATGCACACTATATAAAAAAAGACGTACTTAGTTCTAAACCAGCAACCGACCCTCAAATGTTTAGGGACATAGCTTTGTTTAATGTCCTTGGTGCGCTTGACGTTGTTCAGCACATTCAAAGTTTACAAGCAAAATAAGGCACCATAAAAAATGTTTATTTCATATGCCCAAAATTTTGAAGATGTAATGCTTTGGCGTGCACTTAAGCACGTTGAGAATGGGTTTTACATTGACGTAGGTGCCAATGATCCAACGGCTCACTCGGTTACCAAGGCATTTTATGAACGTGGCTGGCGCGGAATTAATATTGAGCCTTTATCTTCACATTACTTAGATTTAATTCGTGAGAGGCCAAATGATATTAATTTGCAATGTGCAGCAGGGGCTGCGGTTGGAGAGGTTGAGCTTTGGGAGGCTGATGTTCGCGGCTGGGCAACGGCAGAAAAACAGGTTATTGAGCAACACAAAGCAGCTGGGCATAAAGGCATTTGGCATAAAGTCCCTGTTGTGCCCCTTAAAAATATTTGTAAGGAAAATGTAGCTGGCGAAATTCATTTTCTTAAAATTGATGTTGAAGGGTTTGAAAAGTACGTACTTGAGGGGATGGATTTCTCTCGTTTTCGTCCTTGGGTGCTAATTGTAGAAGCAACAGAACCTAACACTAGCGAAGAAAACCATGTTGAATGGGAGGGTATTGTCTTGGCGATGGGTTATATATTTGCCTATGCGGATGGACTAAACCGCTTTTATGTTGCCACAGAACATCATGAATTGCTCTTGATCTTCAAATACCCACCAAATGTATTCGATAATTTCATTCAAGTGTGTGATGAGCGAACTCAGCAAGCAGTGTCAAGAGCGGAGCAAGCAGAGTCAACAGCGGAGCAAGCAGAAAGAAAATTAGCAGCTGTGTATTTGGGCTTGTCATGGCGCGTTACTAAACCATTAAGAGCAGTCGAGCGTTTTTTGCAGATGATTCAGAACAAGCTAAAATCTGGATTCCAATTCTGAGCAAAATGCGGTTTTGACCTTGCCCGACCACTAAAGCGGGTCTAACTCAATTTTCAAGTACTTAAAATGATGTCCAATAAATTTATTACTTCTATTTTTTTGTCAATTAGCCGTTTTTTTGCTTTTATAAACAAGAGGCTTGAAAAACATATTACTTTTAAATCTATATTAAAAAAAATTATATTATTAATCCCGGGAGCTAAGAGCTTAATTTTAAAAATAATATCCGTCAGAGTTGGTTATGCAAAGTTTAAACCGAGTCGAGACGGGCGAGAATTATTTGTTGATATTACATGTGTACATAGTAATGATTTAAAAACAGGAATTCAGCGAGTTGTTCGTTCGATTCTAAATGAAATGCTAATGAATCCGACTCTAGATTTTAAAGTTGAGCCGATTTTTTTAACTAACAAAAAAGGATTTTTGCATTATCAATATGTAAATAGTAGAGGCTCAGATTTTGAAATTGTAGTTCCAAAGCATGGTGATATATTCTTGGGACTAGATTTAAACTCTAATGTTACTGCAGCAGCGCAAGCAGGTATGTTTAAAGACTGGAAGTCTCGTCATGCTCAAATAGCATTTGTCATTTACGACATACTTCCGATAACAAATTCTAGGTGGTGGCCTGCTGGCGTTAAAGATGGTCATGTGCGTTGGTTCAAAGCGGTCTTGGGATCATCTGATAAGCTGGTTTGCATATCTAAATCTGTGTGTGATGAAGTTAAAGATCTGGCTTGCCAATTTGGAATGCAGAAAGAAAAGCTACCTTTAGTTACATGGTTTCATTTAGGTGCAGATATAGAGAACTCTTCACCCAGTAAGGGATTGCCTGATAATGCTGATACATTGCTACCTATATTGGCAAGTAAAATGACTTTTCTGATGGTAGGTACCCTTGAGCCCAGAAAGGGATATGCTCAGACATTAGCAGCCTTCGAAAGCATTTGGTTGCAAGGGATAGATGTAAATTTAGTTATTATAGGAAAGCAAGGTTGGATGGTTGATGAGTTGATTGCCAATATTCGACATCACGCTGAGCTAGGTAAGCGGCTGTTTTGGCTTAATGGAATCAGTGATGAATTCCTCGAGAAAATATACAAAACCTCAACTTGCTTGATTGCAGCATCAGAAGGGGAAGGCTTTGGATTGCCACTGATAGAGGCAGCTCAGCACAAACTGTCAATTATTGCTAGAGATATACCTGTGTTTCGTGAAGTAGCTGGTGAGTATGCCTATTACTTCAGCGGAGTGTTGGCGGAAGATTTTGCTAGCACAATTAAAGATTGGCTACGTTTGTATCATGAAGATAAACACCCAGCCTCAGACAATATGCCTTGGTTAGCGTGGAAACAGAGCACAAAGCAGCTACTAGAACTTATCTTGCCGACATCATCAGACGGTCAGTTGCAAATATTTGAAGGAAAAATATGACCTATAAAGTGAGTTTTGCCACCTTAGTAACCAAGTTAAGGGCATCATCAATCTGGTTGGTTTCAGAAATGGGCGGTGCAAATCTTTTTCTACTATTATTGCTAATTGGCATTACATTTTTTCCGCTATTTTTTGTTGGCTTTACTACAAACGACGATGCTACTATTGCAATAAACTTTGGCGAAAATTTTGATTTACTTCATGAGTCAATTATAACGGCTCAAATGCAGGGTAGGTTTATGTTTTTATGGGCATACCCGCTACTGAGGCTACCCTATTTGATAGACAATCAAGCTTGGTATCTTTTTCTGAAGTTTGGTGCAATTTTTTTAGTACTGGCTTCACTTTATTTTTCAATTCGACAGATATTCAGATCCACATGGCTTGCATTTACCTCAGTTTTATTTTTCATAGGGTTTATACAAAACGGATGGGATCACAATGCACTTACATCATACCCTGTAGCTTTTAATATATATGCCGCTTCATTTTTAATTTCACTTGGCTTGTTTTCCACGGCAATTGACCGAAAAAAAACTTCGTTGGCAACACTCTCCGGTATTTTTTATTTTTTCTCTCTTGGTAGTGAGCTATTCGTACTTTTTTATCCAGTTTATTTTGTAATATTGTTGTCACGAGGTGTGCCTGCAGAGCCTATTTTTAGGCGACTAAAATCAGGAGTAAATTTTTTACTATCAATCACGTTGCCGTTGCTTATTTATTTAATTATATATTTTATATGGAGGCAAAATTTTCCTTCGGGCTATGATGGCAATAACTTAAATGGGTTTAATATACTCGCAGCTTGTAAAGTGATTGGTAGTTATAGCTTGGCGGCCTTTCCTTTAGCATCTCTAAAATTTATGCTTGATCCTGAGTCGCAATGGATAATTGCACATGTTTCTAGCCGGCGGATGCTTTTATCTGAGTTGAGTGCGGTAAATTTCATCAAACCTGCTGTGTTCGGGTTTCTTTTTGCAACGCTAATGAATACTAAATATTCTGCATTTCCAAAGCAACGAGTGCTGGCCATTGGCGCGGTTTTAGCATTTATTGGTATTTTTATTCCAAATATATTGTTGGGATTTGTTCAAAAGCATCAAGATTGGGTAGCTTCTGGTAGCCATTCATATTTGTATACATATTACTCGTTTATCTCAGCAGCTGTTTTTCTGTCATTGTTTGCAGCTTATTTAAAGGTCAAAGCGTTGTTATGGCCAAGAGCTCTTCGAAGGGCGTTTACTTTTTTTTGCATTATTATAGTGATGATGCTAAGTTTTGTTGTGGAAGTAAGAAATGGATACGTTGCGCTCGATCAAAAGTTGTCTCATCGTAAATGGCAGTTAATGGACGAGGTTATAAAGTCTCCAGCTTTCAAGAGTATTCCTGATGGCTCTATAGTTATTGCACCAACTTTATCTGCTCATCATCGTGGGATTATGGTTGTGCCTATTGAGTATTGGTCTAAGTACACAAAGCACAAGACTGGCAAGGCTGTCCAATTTGTTGATGATAAATGTATTGATGGCTTGCCTTGTTTTTCATTGATTTTTCGACAAGCGCTGAAAACAGACAATCAATTTGTAATTCTTTCAAAGATAGATGATATGAATCTTCAGACTTCGAAGGACTTAGTTGTATATTCCATACCTAAATTGGCCAATTCTATGCTAATTGGGTCTTTTGTACCTGGCCCTAAATCGCCACAGTTAAAAGTTAATGATATACCTGCTGATAACGTTTCCCTTGGATTTTTTTCATCAAGCTGGCCGCGTAATTTCGATAATAGTCTTGTGCAAGCTGTACATGTAGCAGGAAATGTTGATATTATTCCAGATCAAATAACTATTTCACAATATGACATAATGACTCGCCCTGGACAGCTTGTTGCCAGTTTAGGTGATGGATTTTATGGATGGGAAGTACAATCTGGACAACCTTCGTTGGTTTGGAGTAAGGATGTCTCAGAGTTGCGTATTGTAAATTATGATGAAAAGTCTACCATTGCCAATGTTATGTTTGAGGCCTCATCACTTGAAAAGATAAATTTGCATGCATCAGGTGCATCTAAGACATCTTTTTTGGTTACTCCAGGACAATACACGCCAATACAATTCTCAATTTTAGTACCACCTGGTATAAGCAGTATTGTATTGCGATCGAATCGACCAGCAATAACACCAGGTAATGATGATAAGAGATTTTTGAGTTTTTCGATTAGAGAATTACATTTAATAAAGAATAAAGAATAAAGAATTTATGCCTCACATTCCCGTTGTAATTTTTGTTTATAAAGCTGATAGATGCCTCAACGAGCTTTACCTGCGCCTCAAAGCGTCATTGAAAACCCTCACTAAAGATTTTGAAATAGTTGGAACGTTTAGAACGGCAGAAAGATCTAGTGGCTTCAAAGAAGCCCGCTTGCAGCAAATTTTGAAGCCAATACGCCCCGTTAATGCTGCAGTGATGGCATGTACTGATGCTAGAGCCAATAAGTTATGAAAAAGGAAGCGATAGTGGAAATATCTGTCATAAGCCCAGTTTACGGGGCAGAGCGATTGGTGGATGAGCTTGTTGTGCAGTTGCGAGCGGTATTAGAAAATGTCACATCCAGTTATGAAATTATTCTTGTAGAAGATAGGAGTCCTGACGATAGTTGGGCTGAGATAAAAAAAGTATGTGCTTTATATCCAGAAGTTGTGGGAATGAGATTGAGCCGGAACTTTGGTCAACATTATGCAATTTCGGCAGGTCTCACCAAAGCTAGAGGTAAGTGGGTGATTGTGATGGATTGCGATTTGCAGGATCAACCGAGCGAAATCCCTAAAATGCTTACTGAGGCAAAGAGCGGGTACGATGTAGTGCTTGCGCGCCGTGCTTTGCGACAAGATAAATGGTTTAAGCGTGTGTCATCTAAATGCTTTTACAGCTTGCTTAGCTACCTCACTGGAGTAAAACAAGACCCAGCAATAGCTAATTTTGGAGTTTACAACCAAAAAGTGATTGCGGCGATTAATGCTATGCCAGAGTCCATTAGATATTTTCCAACTATGGTGCGCTGGGTGGGGTTTAATGTCACGACCCTAGATGTGGCTCACGCAAAGAGGCCAGAAGGTAAAACATCATACAGTTTTAAAAAGTTACTTCACCTTGCTTTAGATATTTGTTTAGCTAACTCGGATAAGCCAATACGTTTAGTAGTTAAAACTGGATTCCTGATATCTGTCATTGGCTTCGTGTTTGCTGCCTATATAGCAATACAGGCTTTGCAAGGTAAGGTAGAGGTGCTAGGTTATGCCAGTTTGCTTGTTTCTATATGGATACTGTCAGGGCTAATCATTCTTATCGTTGGTGTAGTAGGTTTGTATGTAGGAAAATCATTCGAAGGGATAAAGAGTCGTCCTGCATTTATTGTGGACGAGGTTCTTGGTGATGAATACCGATAAAATGTTAGGTCTCTATCTGATGACGTCTAAGGGTGTGGCAGTCCTTCAGCGGCTACTGGCAAACTATGGTCAAAATTGCATAGCTTACGTGGTTACAGCGCAGGATGTTGCTACCGAGTATGATGGTTACGAAGACATACTCAGAATTGCGAGCAAAGCAGGCATTCCAGTCTGCTTGAGATCCGAGATACCGCAACAACGTGCAGATTATCTACTAGCAGTTTCTTGGCGCTGGCTAATCAAAGAAGCGCTAGGTCAGAAGTTGGTGGTTTTTCATGATTCATTATTGCCACGATATCGTGGATTTGCGCCACTTATTAGCGCCTTAGTCAACGGTGAAAAGCAGGTCGGTGTTACAGCACTTTTTGCCTCTGATGAGTATGACAGAGGGGATATTATTGGCCAAGAATCGGTCAATATTCATTACCCGATCACGATTGCTGAGGCTATTAGGCTGGTTGTGCCTTGCTATGAAAAATTAGTGGTTGATATTGTTGAAAAACTACTTCGTGGTCATATTGTTGGCCAACCACAAGATGAGTCTGAGGCCACCTACAGTTTGTGGCGAGATGATAAAGATTATTTTGTGGACTGGTCTTTGGATGCATCGCGCATCGAAAGGTTTGTGGATGCTGTTGGCTTCCCCTTCAAAGGCGCTGCTGCAACTATTGAAGGTAAGCTATTTCGTATTCGAAAGTGTGAGGCTATGACAGATGTCATGATCGAGAACCGGTCTTTAGGTAAAGTTATCTTTGCGGAAGATGGTAAGCCTGTAGTGGTGTGTGGGCAGGGTTTGCTAAAAATTTTGCATCTCACTGAGGATGGTGCTGAATGCAATTTTCTACCACTGTCTAGATTTCGTACGAGATTTGAGACGCATTGTTAGTTGAGGTTCAATTGACGTCTTCTTCGGCAGTAATTGCGGAAATTAAATTCGAAACCAATTTGGTAAAGATATTGTATGGTCAGCTCACAGTTTAATCCTACAGACAGTAGTACTGCAATGCAGTTGTTTCGATATGCCATTGTTGGCGTTGGCAGCAACATTGCGGGTTATTGTGTTTATTTGATAATTACTTATTTTGGCTTAACCCCTAAGACTGCTATGACTTTGTTGTACGGTATTATTTCGGTAATAAGCTTTATAGGGAATTTCAACCTAACCTTTTCTTATAAGGGGGGCATGCGCGGATCTGGCATTAGATATTTCTTTTCTTATCTGGTAGGCTACCTTATCAATCTAGCAATTATAGTAATATTTGTTGATCATTTTGGGTACGCACACCAGTTAGTACAGGCAGTAGCTATTTTTGTTGTGGCTGCATTTTTGTTCATTTCCCTAAAGTTTTTTGTTTTCAAGGTTACTTCATGAAGCCATCAGATTACTCGCCTTTCCCTTCATCTTATTTTGAGAAGCTTGCAGCAGCGGAGTCAGGTTATTGGTGGTTTCGCGCACGTAATCGTGTATTGTTGTGGGTGTTGGAGGCAAAGATAAGACCTTTTTCTAGCTTATTGGAAGTTGGTTGTGGTACGGGTTATGTTCTGGAAGGGATTAGTAAGATTTATCCTACTGCGACTCTCTTCGGTGCAGAATACTTTGAAGAAGGTCTTTTTTTTGCACGTCAGCGCATACCTACCGCCACTTTTCAACAGCTTGATGCCACGGCTATGGAAGATAAGAACCGCTATGACGTGATAGGTGCATTCGATGTAATTGAACATATTGAACATGATGAAAAGGTATTATGTAATCTAGGGCGAGCATTAAAAAATGGTGGCACATTAATGATTACTGTTCCGCAGCATCGTTGGTTATGGTCCGCGGTTGATGAGCATGCCTGCCATCTGCGCCGCTATACTCGTGCTGAACTCGTAGAGAAAGTGGCGCGTACTGGTTTGAAAGTAGACTATGTGAGCTCGTTTGTAAGCTTACTTGTACCTGTCATGTGGTTGGCGAGGTTGAATGCTAGTAAAGATGGTTATGAGCCAATGAGTGAATTTAGTATTTCACCTCTGGTAAATAAAACTTTAGAATTTATTATGATGGTTGAGTTGTTTTTATTGAAAATTGGTATGCGCTTTCCTGTCGGTGGTTCACTTTTATTGATTGCTAAAAAGATATAATTGGAGTTTAGTTTGACTAACGAAAAAATCCCGTTCAACCGTCCTTACATGACTGGTAAAGAACTTTACTATATTGCTGAAGCTAAGTTTGGCAATATGCTTGCTGGCGATGGCCCTTTTACCAAAAAATGTCACCAATGGCTGGAGGCTAAAACTGGCTCGAAAAAAGCTTTGTTGACACATTCATGTACAGCGGCGCTTGAAATGGCTGCCATTTTGGCGGACATTCAACCAGGTGATGAAGTCATTATGCCTTCATACACTTTTGTTTCTACCGCCAATGCGTTTGTGTTGCGCGGTGGTGTGCCAGTTTTTATAGATATTAGACCAGACACGCTAAATATTGATGAAACCTTAATTGAGGCGGCGATTACGCCACGAACAAAAGCCATTGTACCAGTGCATTATGCAGGCGTTGCTTGTGAGATGGATAACATTATGGAGATTGCTTCTCGACACAAGTTGCTCGTGATAGAAGACGCTGCGCAAGGTGTTATGTCTAGTTATAAAGGGCGGCCTTTAGGCTCTATTGGACACTTGGGTTGCCTGAGCTTTCATGAAACCAAAAATATAATATCTGGTGAGGGTGGAGCACTGCTAATTAACGATATGAGCCTTGCTAATCGAGCAGAAATCATTCGTGAGAAGGGGACAAATCGTAGCCAGTTTTTTCGGGGTCAAGTAGATAAATATACATGGTGCGACATTGGTTCAAGTTATCTTCCAGGCGAATTAATTGCAGCTTTTCTTTGGGCACAAATGGAGGCGGCGGATGAAATCACACAGGGTCGCTTGCAAGTTTGGAATGTTTATCATCAAGCATTGGCATCGCTTGAACAGAAAGGTGTGATTAGGCGCCCAGTTATACCAGAAGAATGCGTGCAGAATGCTCATATGTATTACTTACTGTTAGCAGATCTTGAGCAGCGTACTACCTTTATAGAAAAGATGAAGCTAAAAGGCGTTGCGACGGTGTTTCATTATGTACCGTTACATAACTCTCTAGCTGGTGAGCGATACGGACGGACGCATGGTGATTTGCCAGTAACGATAGACCTTGCAGATCGTTTGGTTCGTTTGCCATTATGGTTTGGATTAGATGAGCATCAGAAAAAAGTTATTACCGAAGTTTTTGGAGCGTTAAATTCGAATGGTTAATTTCACTTTTGGATTTTAGCAGTTTTTGGTTTGACAGATTTTTAGCATTTATTGGATAGAGGTGAGCATGAAGAAAAGTGCGGTTGTTACAGGCATTACTGGGCAAGATGGTGCTTACTTGGCGCAATTATTATTAGAAAAAGGCTATAAAGTGTATGGCACATTTCGCCGTACCAGTTCTGTAAACTTTTGGCGAATTGAAGAGTTGGGTATTGATAAATTTCCTAACTTGCATTTAATTGAATATGACCTTACTGATTTATCAGCGAGTATTCGTTTATTGCAGACCACTGGTGCAACTGAGGTATACAACCTTGCTGCACAGAGCTTTGTAGGGGTTTCGTTTGAGCAGCCAATTACCACTGCAGAAATTACAGGTATTGGCTCAGTAAATCTGCTTGAGGCTATTCGCATAGTTAACCCTAAAATCCGCTTTTATCAGGCCAGCACATCTGAAATGTTTGGTAAGGTGCAGGCTATACCCCAAATAGAAACTACGCCATTTTACCCGCGTAGCCCTTATGGGGTGGCTAAGCTTTATGCGCATTGGATGACGATTAATTACCGTGAAAGCTATAACATATTCGGTGCCAGTGGCATTTTGTTTAATCACGAAAGCCCGTTACGTGGTCGTGAGTTTGTTACCAGAAAAATTACTGATAGCGCTGCAAAAATCAAGCTGGGTAAACTTGATGTATTAGAGCTTGGTAATATGGACGCTAAGCGTGATTGGGGTTATGCGAAAGATTATGTCGAGGGCATGTGGCGTATATTGCAAGCAAGTGAGCCTGATACTTTTGTGCTTGCTACTAATCGCACTGAGACTGTACGTGATTTTGTAACGATGGCGTTTAAAGCAACGGATGTTGCACTAGAATGGCGTGGTAAAGGTGAAAGTGAGCAGGCCTTATGCTCGCGTACTGGTAAGGTTTTAGTGAAGGTTAACCCTAAGTTTTATCGCCCAGCAGAGGTTGAGTTGTTGATTGGTAACCCACAAAAGGCAAAAGACATTTTGGGTTGGGAGCCAAAAACAACGTTAGAGCAGTTGTGCCAAATGATGGTAGAAGCTGATTTGCGCCGTAATGAAATTGGCTTTTCATTTTAATGAAGAAAGTATTAATTACTGGAATAGATGGCTTCACTGGGCTCTATTTGGCGAGCGCGCTAAAACAACAGGGACTAGAGGTTATTGGATTGACTGCTACGGACAGTCCTGATTTAGGTCTTTATAAATGTGATTTGTTAGATAAAAATCGCTTAAACAAAATCGTTAAAGAGATTAAGCCCGATTATGTTGCACATTTGGCTGGTATTGCATTTGTGGGGCATGGCAATAGTGAGGACTTTTACCGAGTTAATGTGGTGGGTACCATGAATTTACTCGAATCGCTGTGCCAAACTGGACTAAGCCTGAGTAAGGTGTTGATCGCAAGCAGTGCCAATATATACGGCACACCGAATATTGAAGTCATTGATGAAAATACATTGCCGGCACCTGTAAATCACTATGCTACTAGCAAGCTGGCAATGGAGTGCATGGTACGGACTATGTTTTCTAAGCTGCCTATCATCATTACACGCCCCTTTAACTACACTGGGCTTGGTCAGAATGAGCAGTTTTTAATACCTAAAATTATTGGACATTTTAAGCGGCACGAAAAAGTAATTGAATTAGGTAACTTGGATGTGAGTAGAGATTTTTCAGATGTGCGGGATGTTGTAGGCAGCTATGTTGCTTTGCTAATGTCTAAAGCTGAATCTACCGCTGTGAATATTTGTTCGGGGAGAGCTACCTCCATACGTGAAATTATCACAAAAACAGAACGGCTTGCAGGATATGATATTGAGGTGCGTGTTACCCCTACTTTTGTTAGACCAAATGAGATAGCGCATTTAAGTGGCGACAATAGTTATTTAAAACAGCTCACAGGCATGACTTTAAATTTACCTATTGAACAAACTTTACAGTGGATGCTAAAAGGCTAGCAATTTATTACTAGGCAAATACTATTGTGCGTGTATATTTTATATTAGGCGTAATTAAACTGAGTTTTTTACATAAAGAATATTGATGTCATCCAGCAATTCAATCAAATTGGCATTAGGCTCTGTTAGTCTAATTCAGCCTGTCACAGGTATTGGTCAATATACATTAAATCTGTCGCATGCTTTAACTGATATTTACAATATGGATATTAATCATTTTTATGGATATGAATGGTCTAAAGCTGGAGCACCCAAAAACTCTCCTAAAATGAGCTTTCTTAAGAAGTTGCTTAAAGGCATTGTTCCAAGGCCTTACGAGGTAAATAGAGTAATCCAGCAGCGTGCATTTAGCGCCGGTATAACAGCATTTAAGCCTACTATTTATCATGAGCCTAGTTTTTTACCATTAGCGTTTGATGGACCTACTGTTATTACAGTACATGATTTGTCTCACATTCGTTTTCCCGAGTCTCACCCACAAGAACGAGTTGCAACTTTAAATAGACGCCTGCCAATAGCGATTGAGAATGCACAGGTCGTTTTGACTGATTCTCACTTTTCTAAACAAGAAATTCTCACTGAGTTCTCTGTAAATTCAGATAAAGTATTCGTTACGCATCTTGGTTTTTCATCAGACTTTTATCCTAGACAACCAGATGAAAGCCGAGTTGTTACTAGCCAATATCAGTTAATACCCCATCAATACGTACTTGCAGTAGGTACATTAGAGCCTAGAAAAAATCTTATTCAAGCGATACGGGCTTACAACCTACTACCCAAAAATTTCACTTCAAACTATCCGCTAGTTATTGTTGGTGCGAGAGGTTGGAAAGAGAAAGCTTTTATAAGAGAGCTTGAGCCTTTAATTAATAGCGGCAGTGCACGTTTGCTAGGTTACGTCCCATCCAAGGATTTACCTTTCTTGTATTCAGCAGCAACTGCATTGATTTACCCTTCGGTCTATGAGGGGTTCGGTTTACCACCGCTAGAGGCCATGGCTTGTGGCACACCAGTAATCACGACCAATTGCTCATCTATTCCTGAGGTGGTTGCTGATGCTGGCATTACGGTTGAAGCGGGAGATATTAGTGCTACAGCATTTGCTATTAGAAATTTATGCGAGGATGCGAATATGCGCGCATCCTTATCTATAGCGGGAATCCAGCAAGCAGCTAATTTTTCATGGGACAAATGCGCGCAGAAAACTCATCATGCATACTTGCGCGCTTTAGGTATGGTTTAGTATGCGCGTGCTGAGTGTATATAGAACTTACTTTCCAGATCCTCCTGGCGGCCTCCAAGAAGCTATTCGGCAAATTTGTTTATCGACAACAAAGTTGGACGCAGAAAATACTATTTACACGCTTTCTCCCAGACCTAAACCTAGTCTGTTAGATTATCCTGAAGCTCGTGTGATGCGAGAGCATTCTTGGGTTGCTCCAGCTTCATGCGATATTGGTGGTGTTGCAGCTTTTTCAACATTTTCAAAATTGGCAAAAGAGACAGACATTTTGCATTACTTTTTCCCTTGGCCTTTTGCTGATGTGTTGCACGCTAAGATTAGTCCTAAAAAGCCAGCGATGATGACATACATTTCTGATGTGGTGAGGCAGCGGTTCCTAGGTGCCGCTTACGCGCCATTAATGTGGCGCACATTAAAACAGATGAAAGTAATTGTAGCCAATTGCCCGGCCTATGCAGAAACTAGCCCAGTTTTATCTCATCCTGCAATACGCGCCAAGGTGAAAATTATTCCATTGGGGATTAATGAAAATTCGTATACGCAGCAGGGAGATGATTCTGTTTTTATGCGAATAGGCATATCCATTACTGAGCCTTATTTTTTATTTTTAGGTGTATTGCGTTATTACAAAGGCATTCATACCTTAATTAGCGCTGCGAAATTTGTAAATGCTGCAATCGTGATTGCTGGGTCAGGGCCAGAAGAGCAGAGGTTAAAAGAACAGTCTGAGGTTTTAGGACTTAAAAATATTGTTTTTGCTGGGCAGGTGACAGATAAAGAGAAAGTATCCCTCATAAAAAATTGTTGTGCATTAGTTTTACCTTCTCATTTAAGATCAGAGGCTTTTGGTATGGTGTTAGTTGAAGCGAGCATGTTTGGAAAGCCAATGATTTCTTGCGAAATAGGCACAGGTACGTCGTATGTAAACAAGCATGAAGAAACTGGTTTGGTTGTAAAGCCAGAGAATATTGATGAAATGGCTAGTGCTATGCAAGCGCTTTTAAATAATAAAATTGCTTTGCAATTAGGAAAAAATGCACGTGCAAGGTATGAAAATTTATTTTCAGGTGATGCGCTGGGAAAGGCTTACTCTGCAATTTACCAAGAAATATTATGAAATTTCTTGTGACGGGTGCAAATGGCTTTATTGGCCGCGCTATATGCGCAGAAGCGTTAGCACGCGGGGTAGGGGTTCTGGGAGCTACTCGACACCAAAGTCAATTACCAATTGGTGCTACAAGCTTTATGGTAGGAGATATAGATGCAAATACAGGTTGGCAGAACGCCTTGGTAGGTTGTGATGTGGTGATTCACGTTGCCGCCCGTGTGCACGTGATGAATGAGTACTCAGAAAATCCATTAGCAGAGTTTCGTCGCGTGAATGCTGAAGGTACAGAGCGTTTGGCGCGGTGCGCTTATGCAGCAGGCGTTAAGCGGTTGGTGTATGTGAGTTCAATCAAGGTAAACGGAGAAGAGACACCACACGGAAAAGTCTTCTCGGAAAAGGACACTTTTTCACCACAAGATCCATACAGCATATCCAAGTGGGAAGCAGAGCAGGCGTTGCACCGCATAACTAAAGAAACTGGGCTGGAAGTAGTGATAATACGCCCACCACTGGTTTATGGACCTGGGGTATGGGGTAATTTTGCTCAAATGTTACGCGTAGTCGCACTGGGTGCCCCATTGCCACTTGCATCAGTGCGTAATAAGCGAGACTTAGTTTATCTAGGCAATTTGGTGGATGCCTTAATTGCTTGCGCTACGCATCCAAATGCGACTGGGCAAACTTATTTGGTGAGTGATGGCGAGAGTGTTTCTACGCCCGCTTTAATTCGCAATTTGGCAAAAGCATTAGGTAGCCGTTGTTTGGTTTTTCCATTTCCAATTTTTATCTTGAAGTTTTTAGCTAATTGGATAGGAAAGTCTGCAACAGTTGATAGGTTAACTCAGTCCTTACAAATAGATATTAGTAAAATCCGTAATGAGCTTGCTTGGACGCCGCCGTATACGATGGAGCAGGGTTTGACCGTCACGGCGAGGTGGTATCTAAAGGGTCGCCATAAATAAACATGATTAATGCATTCGTTTCATTTTTTCTAACATTAGTAGCAATCGCTATTTTATTAAAAACACCACTTTCAAATTTTGCTTTAGATAAACCTAATGCGCGCTCTTTACATGTTCGGCAAACTCCACGAACTGGTGGTTTAGCCATAATTATCGGCGTTATCGTTGCTTGGATAGTCTGGCAAGTTGACTCAAAATGGTTTTTTTTAGTTTTAGCGTTAGTAGGCGTGTCGTTAATTGATGATGTGCGTGGGCTTGGCGTGCGTTGGCGTCTGGTTGCGCAAATAATTGTGTCGGCATGCTTTATTTGGCATTTTTTGCCTAATTTAGCTTGGTGGTTAATGCCAGCAGCCTTGTTTGGCTTGGTTTGGATGACTAATCTCTATAACTTTATGGATGGTTCAGATGGCCTTGCGGGAGGCATGGGTTTATTTGGATTTGCGACTTACGCGCTTGCTTCATTTTGGGCTGGGGATGCGCAATTGGCGATAATGTGCGCTTGTGTTTCAGCTTCTTGCTTGGCGTTTCTTTTGTTCAATTTTCATCCGGCTAAAATTTTTATGGGTGATTCTGGCTCAATTCCACTAGGGTTTCTAGCTGCCGCTATTGGTATATATGGCTGGCAGCAAGCCATTTGGCCAGTTTGGTTTCCAATGCTGGTTTTTTCACCATTTATAGTCGATGCAACGATGACTTTATTTAAAAGGTTATTGCGCGGCGAAAGAGTATGGCAAGCGCATCGCGAGCATTATTATCAGCGTTTGGTGTTAATGGGTTGGGGACACAAAAAAACAGCACTTGCAGCCTATTTATTGATGTTTTTGACTGGGCTTGCTGCACTGCTTATGTTAAAAATGCCAGTTATTTGGGTGTTCATCTCTATTGTGGCCTGGGTAATCGCATATTTATTAATGATGCTTCAAATTGATAAGCAGTGGAAACAACAGCTTCCTTAGCAATAAAATTAGGTAGAATGCAGTAATTACTATGAATAAATTCAGCTAATCCATGCAAATGTTGCGCTTTCTTTCAAGTCCACGTTTATTTCTTGCTGTGTTGCATGATATTTGTGCGGTCATTTTCGCGTGGGCGTTTGCTTACTATTTAAGATTTAATTTCAACATCCCAGCTGAGTTTGCACAGAGCATGTGGCAAAACCTATTCTGGGTGCTACCTTTGCAGCTAAGTGCATTTTTCTTGTTTGGTTTATATCAAGGCATGTGGCGCTTTGCCAGCATTCCAGATTTAAAGCGAATACTTAAAGCAATTATTGTCGCTGCGCTGTTTATTGTCAGCGCATTGGTTATGTATAAGCCTTTTGGCGTAGTGCCAAGATCTGTGCTTATTCTTGACCCAATATTATTAATACTCATCATGGGTGGTAGTCGTCTTGCTTATCGTGCCTATAAGGAGCATAAATTATATGGAGGCGCTCAAGCGCTGGGTAAGCCAGTATTGGTATTAGGTGCGGGTGAGGCGGCCATTGCTTTAGTAAAAGATTTGGCGCGCAGCGAGGCTTGGCAGGTGGTTGGTTTGCTTGATGATGACATTGCGATTCGCGGACGTCAGTTAATGGGCGTAAAGGTACTTGGCAGCATTAAGGATCTGCCAAAACTAGCTTCTGACTATCAAGTAGAACATGTGATTATTGCCATGCCATCGGCTTTAAACAAGGCAAGAAGGGCGGCAGTAGAAGTTGCAAATAAAGCGAACTTAAATGTGCTAACCGTGCCAGCTTTTGATGATTTAATGAGCGGAAAAGTAAGTGTTTCGCAAATTCGTAAGGTTGAGGTAGAAGATCTGCTAGGGCGCGAGCCTGTGCAGCTGGATGACCTAGGTTTACACAATCTTATTGAGCAGCGGGCAGTTTTGGTAAGCGGAGCAGGTGGTTCTATTGGCGCTGAGCTGTGTCGGCAAATTGTCAAATATCAACCTAACCAATTGATTTGTTTAGATATTTCAGAGTATTCTTTATATCGTATTGAACAAGAACTGACCGCTTTAGAATCAACTCAAAAAATTGAAATTATTTATGTCACCGCTGATGTGAAAAATGCAAAACGTATTAAAGCGCTTTTGCAAAAATATCAGCCGTCGGTGGTGTTTCATGCGGCAGCCTATAAGCACGTGCCTCTAATGGAAAATATAAACGTGGCTGAGGCGCTATCAAACAATGTTGCTGGCACCTACACCATTGCCAATGCTTGCAAAGAGGCTGAAATAGAGAAATTTGTGCTGATTTCCACCGATAAAGCAGTGAATCCGACCAACGTGATGGGTGCAAGTAAGCGCTTGGCGGAAATGGTGTGTCAGGGCTTGCAGGATGCCACTGATAAAGCACGCACACGCTTTGTGATTGTGCGCTTTGGCAATGTGCTCGGCAGCAGCGGCAGTGTGATTCCTAAATTCCGCGAGCAAATCGCCAAAGGCGGCCCAGTCACGGTGACGCATCCTGAAATTACGCGCTACTTTATGTCGATACCCGAAGCTGCGCAATTGGTCATGCAGGCTGGCGTAATGGGCACAGGAGCCGAGATTTTTGTGTTGGATATGGGTGAGCCTGTAAAAATTGCTAATCTTGCACAGGATATGATTCGGCTATCTGGCTTGCACGAGGATGAGATTAAAGTCGTGTTCACTGGTTTGCGTCCTGGTGAAAAGCTTTATGAAGAGTTGCTAGCGGACGATGAACATACGCTACCAACACCACACGACAAGTTGCGCATCGCCATTGCCCGCAACGCCGATATAACGTGGGTTAAAAAGCTCCTCAAATGGATTGATGCAATTCAAGGTGCGGATGAGCAAATGATTAAGCAAGAATTGAAAATGTGGGTGGAAGAATATACTGCAGATACCAATATTCGACCAGATAAAAACGTGTTGCCCGAGGCGACGACCATTCATTAAGCGAATTAACCCTATGAATAAAATTACAAAAGTAGTGTTCCCCGTAGCAGGTTTAGGCACACGTTTTTTGCCAGCGACCAAGGCCAGCCCGAAAGAAATGTTGCCGATTGTCGATAAGCCATTGATTCAATATGCGGCAGAAGAGGCGATTGTAGCAGGCGCAACAGAGCTGATATTCATTACAGGGCGTAATAAACGTTCGATTGAAGACCATTTTGATAACGCAAGCGAGCTGGAAGCCTTGCTGGAAGCCAGTGGCAAGAAGGACATGCTTGAGGCTTTAAAAAGCATTCTGCCATCGCATGTGTCATGCATTTTTATTCGTCAGCCTAAAGCTTTGGGTTTGGGCCACGCGGTGCTGTGCGCCAAGCCAGTGGTGGGCGATGCGCCATTTGCGGTGATTTTGGCGGATGATTTAATTGACGCAAAAGTATCAGTAATGAAACAAATGGCAGATGTTTATTTGACTAGGAATTGCTCGGTACTGGGCGTAGAGGATGTGCTGCCGAATGAAACGGCCAGTTACGGCATTGTAGATGCACTGCCAATTGAAAATCATCTATTAAAAGTAAAAAGTATCATAGAAAAGCCCTCGCCTGCGGAAGCGCCTTCTACGCTTGCGGTGGTGGGACGTTATATTTTGACCCCGAAGATTTTTGACTGCCTAGAAAATGTAAAACCAGGCAAAGGCAGCGAAATTCAGCTCACAGACGGCATCGCAGCGCTTTTGAAGCGCGAAGAAGTGCTTGCTTATCGGTTTACAGGCAAGCGCTATGATTGCGGCAGCAAGCTGGGCTTTATGCAAGCCAATGTGGAGCTTGCGCTTAAACACCCTGAAATCGCTGGCGATTTCGCGCGCTATCTAAAAAATTTAAATTTAGCCTGAAAAATGGATAAAGCTGACCCAAATCAGTATTTACAAAACGCAACGCTGATACATTCCGAATTGGCGGTAGCGCGTGCAATTTCTACAATCGCCGCAAAGTTGAATCTAGACTATGCAAATGATTCACCCATTGTGTTGTGCGTGATGGGCGGCGGCGTTGTTTTTACCGGCTTATTGTTAGCAAAATTGGCTTTCCCACTCGAGTTTGATTATGTGCAAGCGACGCGCTATCACGGCGCGACTGTAGGCAAACATTTAACTTGGGTTATTAAACCAAAAGAATCGCTTAAAGGTCGCAATGTATTGATTTTAGATGATATTTTAGACGAAGGTATTACCTTAAAAGCCATTGTGGATGAATGTAAACTGCTTGGTGCGCGGTCAGTAAAAACAGCAGTCTTAGTAGAAAAGGCATTAAATAAAGCTAAGCCAATTCGCCCCGATTACGTGGGATTAATCGTGCCAAATCGCTATGTATTCGGTTGTGGCATGGATGTTTACGGCTGGTGGCGCAATCTACCTGCCATTTATGCGCTTCAAGATTGAATAGTTGTGTCGACTTTTCATGCAATGAGTCGAAAAGTGTCAACTTACTGACGTGATTGTCGATGGTTAGACATGCAATTGAAATAATTAAATTATCATTGAATATAACCTATTGATTTTAATGGTTAAATTTAATAATTAAATGTGGTATCAAATGTGCAAGTGTATCCTCATCAATTCGATATAAAAGTGTGAGAGGATTACAGAATGAAAACTAACGCATCTGAACAAAACTGGGAACATGTTTTTAATGTGATTCAGAACTCGTTTTCCATCCAAAAACATGTAGACTTTTTCAACTGGCTGCAAGGCAGCGTACGTGAGGTACTTCCGCACGACATTCTTGTGGCCGCATGGGGCGATTTTGCCGCGGGTGATCTCAACTTTGATGTGTCTTCAAATATCGAAGAAATCAGCACACAAAAACTCATCGATGCGCCAGGCGTGTTTTCTTATTTGATGTCAAACCTGCACCAACGCTGGGTAGATAATGGCGAAAAGTGGTTTCGCATCAATTTTTTCGACGCGACTGGCATTAACGCACAGGCGCCGACTACATTCACGCGTAGACTGGTTGGCATGAACTCATTGCTGGTGTACGGCGTACGCGATACACGCGGCAAAAACGATTGTATTTACGTGTTTTTCGACAATGCGCGCGAGTTTCAAGTAAAAGATTCTGTACTCGGTTTATTAATGCCACACATCGACGCAGCGCTGCGTCGGGTTGAGTGTGTCGACTCTGCAGTCACAGAAACCGATATTGTTAAAGAGCTTAATCATGGTGGCTTAAGTGACCGTGAGCAAGAGATTTTGCATTGGATTACCGCTGGTAAAACCAACTTTGAAATCGGCATGATTTTAACCATTAGCCCAAATACGGTTAAAAATCACTTAAAACGAATTTTCCAGAAACTAGACGTGTCATGCCGCGCGCAAGCAGTCGCCAAATACACGCCTTATAGATTGATGTAAAAAAGATTCGAAGCATATCAGGGCCTGTTCTGTTAGTAGAGCAGGCCTTTTTCATTTCTGCACTGAAATTAGCACACAAGTTTTCTGGTGTTTTATAATTAGCCTCAAAAATGGCCAACAAACATGAGATATCGGGGCGCAAAAAGTTAAGGCTAAAACATTAGTTTTAGCTTACTCATTGAATTTATTGGTGTTCTATACTGATTTTTCGACTGTTTGATACTACAACAATCTAATGGCGTCCCCACGGGGATTCGAACCCCGGTCGCCTCCGTGAAAGGGAGGTGTCCTAGGCCTCTAGACGATGGGGACCTAAGAATTTCAACTGCTTTTTAACTACTTTTACAACAATGCTATTTTACTACAAATCGGTCGATTTCTTTAACGATTTCTGTCAATTTTGGTGGAGGTAAGCGGGATCGAACCGCTGACCTCTTGCATGCCATGCAAGCGCTCTCCCAGCTGAGCTATACCCCCAATTACATCCAACAAGTAAACCACTTTGGCGTTTGAATTAGCGTCAATTCAAAGAAGGCGCAATATTAAAGATGGGCAGGGCGCTTGTCAATGACTTTCTGCGCGTTGTTACGATTATCCGCGCGTGTTAGATTGAGTATCGAACTGCGCTAAATCAACTTTAGGCTGTGGCTCCCAGCCTTTTTTGCGATGCTCTGCGACCACATTAGTAAAAATACCGCCGCGCACGTAAAACTTGGCGGTGACACGCATAAATTTTGGATTTGTGGCCTGCACCAAGTCATCCAAAATATTATTCGTCACAGCCTCGTGAAAACAGCCTTCATCGCGAAAGCTCCACATATACAGCTTTAAGCTTTTGAGCTCTACGCAAAGCGCGTCAGGAATGTAATCCAGCACTATCGTCGCAAAATCCGGCTGGCCAGTTTTTGGGCACAAGCAAGTAAACTCGGGGATTTCCATATGAATATGAAAATCGCGCGCAGGTTTTGGGTTGACGAAGGTTTCTAAATCTTTGCTGGCTTGTGCGGTGGGTTTTCCACCTAAAGATGTGCTGTTCATGGCGAGTAAATGCGCTAATTGGCTAAAAAAACGTTATTATAACGCTTAAATTTAAACCATAAATTATCTTATCATTTTCACATTTTGCGCTTAACCCACTTAAAACTTGCCGGCTTCAAATCGTTTGTAGATCCGACCACCATTCACTTGCACGGCCAGCGCGTGGGCGTTGTCGGCCCAAACGGCTGTGGCAAATCCAACGTCATGGAATCGGTGCGCTGGGTGCTGGGCGAATCAAGCGCCAAGGAAATGCGTGCCGATGCGATGGATGCAGTGATTTTTAACGGCTCCGCTAATAGAAAGCCGATTTCTAGAGCGAGCGTCGAGCTGATTTTCGATAATAGTTTGGGCGGCAACGCTTCTAATCAAATCGCTGGCGAGTGGAGCCAGTACGCGGAAATCGCCGTCAAACGTGTGCTTGAGCGCGAAAAAGGCTCAACTTATTATATCAACAACACCGCTGTGCGCCGTCGCGATGTAGCCGATTTGTTTCTGGGCACTGGTCTGGGAGGCCGTGCCTACGCCATTATCGGCCAAAACACCATCTCACGCATTGTCGAAGCCAAGCCAGAAGAATTGCGCGTGTATTTGGAAGAGGCCGCCGGCATTAGCAAATACAAAGAGCGTCGCCGCGAGACCGAATTGCGGCTACGTGATACGCGCGAAAATCTCACGCGCGTTGAAGATATTTGTCGCGAACTACAAAAACAAATCACCAAATTAGAATCTCAAGCGGTTACCACGCAACAATACCATGCCCTGCAAGCCGCACTCAAGCTGGCTGAGGGGCAGTTATGGCTGCTCAAAAAACGTGACGCCAGCCGCGATTGGGAAAAGGCCAAAAGCAACGTTGAAAAGTTAGTGAACGCGCTGGAAGCGCAAACGGCGGAATTACGCAAAAGCGAATCGAACTTGGAAACCTGTCGCCAAGCGTTTTATGCGGCCAGCGAGGCCATTAACTCCGCGCAAGCCGCCTATTATGAGGCGAATGCCGAAGTGGCGAACTTGGAAAATCAAGTCAAACAGAACGTCGAAGCGCGCGAGCGTATGGCGCAACAATTGCAGCAATTAACGCATTCCATAGAGCGCAATGCGACGGCGAACGCGGAGACCCAGCTAAAACTAGCACAACTCAATACCGAGCTGGAAACCTTATCAGCATTGGCGTTGCAGGCATCTACGGCGTTGGATGCTTTAAAAATTGCGCTTCCAGAAAAAGAAACTGCACTTAAAAATTCACAAGAGATGGCGCAAAAAAGCCAACAGAATTTAACCGACGCAAATCAAGGCATTCAAATTGAAACCAATAATATTCAATATTTGCGTCGTTCGCTAGACGAAAATACGCAGCGCGCGGAACGTCTGGAAGCTGATTTAGTGCGCCTGGAGCGTCCTGATGTAGTGCAGCTAAACGCGACTGAAAGCGGTTTACAGCAAGCCCGGCAGGGCATTGCAGCGCTGGAAAAAAATCTGCAAAAACTGCGTAACGATGAAACACTTTTGCAAAGCCAAATTGCGAGTTTGAGAGAAGCGCAAAATGCCGCGCAGCGTGCGTCAAATCAGGCGGAAGCTGAGATCCATTCGCTGCAAAAAATTCAGCAATCGCTCAACTCTGAAGGCAAATTAAGCGATTGGTTGAGCAGTAAAGGTTTAAAAAATAACGCACGTTTGTGGCAAAAAATTAAAATCGATTCAACTTGGGCCGTGGCGCTGGAAGCGGTTTTGGGCGAAAAGCTGAATGCGCTGATTGCGAATTCAGTTTTTGAAAGTCGCCCGCCAAGCGCGCTGGTGCTGGGTTTTACGAGTGCGGTGACGCAAAACTCCAAATCGAATACCAGTTTAAAACCCTTATTCAGCGTCATTCAAGATTGCCCAAACGATTTGCAAGCGATTTTGGCCGATTGGCTGGAAGGCGCATATTTATTGGCTGCTGGCGATGATGCAAAAAACGCGGTTGCCTTGTTAAATTTAGGTGAAAAGCTGGTGAATCAGCAAGGCGACGTGTTAACGCGCCACAGCGTGACTTATCACGGTGAGAATTCTAGCTTGCACGGCATCATTGAGCGGCAGCAACGTTTGGAGGCTTTGCAAAAAGAACTGCCTAAGCTGCAAGCCAATCAACAAGCGGTTGCTGCACAGTTGACTCGCGCAGAAAATCAGTTGCAAAGCACGCGCCAACAGCAGCAAACAGAAAGTAATGTGTTGAAAACCGCAACCAGCGCGCTGCATCATCAACAACTGGAATTGTCGCGTTTGCAGCAAGTACAACAAGCTTCGCAAGCGCGAGAAACCAGCATTCAAGCAGATATTGCCGCCGCAAAAGCCCGCAATACACAGCTGCAAACGGATATGGCGGGCAAGCAAGCGGCTGTGCAGACAATGGCAGGCCAAATAAACAAGCTTGAGATGACAAGAAACGCAGATGCGAATACGCGTCAATTGACCGAGGAGGCATTTCAAGCACTACGGGATGCCGTATCGCAGGCTGAGAAAACGTATCAAGAAACGACATTTAATTTAAAATTTATCACTAATAATATCAATGAATTAAATAGTAAAATTAATGTCATTAGTGAAGAAAAAAAGGCTTTTGTACAGCGCAAAACTGAGGCAGAAAAAATGCTTGAGCTTACGCCGATGGAAACGCTAAAAGCGAACTTAACAGCTGCGATTGATACCAAGGCATTGCGCGAAACCGCGCTGGCGGCGGCGCGCAACACGCAAGCAGCGGCAGAAACGAAGTTGCAGGCGTTGGATCGCACGCGCATGCAAAATGAGCTGCAACTCGCGCCCATGCGCGATAGCGTCGAGCAAAGCAGGCTAAGTGAACAAGAGGCGCGGCTATATTTTGAGCAGTGCCAAACCAGTTTGCGGGAAATTGGTTTGGATGAAACAGTGCTGGCAAACGATTTGGCGGACAATGCCAAAACTAGCACTTTTTTAAATAAAACCAATCAGTTACAACAAGAAATTGAAGCGCTTGGCGCGGTGAATTTGGCGGCAATTCAAGAATTATCCACAGAAACTGAACGCAAAATTTATCTCGATAGTCAGATGCTAGATTTGACGCAGGCCAGTGAAACGCTGGAAGATGCAATTAAAAAAATCGACCGTGAAACGCGCGACAAGCTGATGCAGACGTTTAACATTGCAAATCTACACTTTGCTGAGCTTTTCTCTACTTTATTTGGCGGTGGTCAAGCCAAGCTAGAGCTGCTTGGTGACGAGATTTTAGATACGGGTTTGCAAGTATTCGCGCAGCCGCCGGGGAAAAAAAATACGACGATTCAACTGCTTTCTGGCGGCGAAAAAGCGCTCACGGCGCTGGCATTGGTGTTTGCGCTGTTTAGGCTCAACCCAGCGCCATTCTGCCTGATGGATGAGGTGGATGCACCGTTGGACGACAGCAATACCGAGCGTTTTTGCGCGATGGTGAAAAAAATGTCAGAGAAAACGCAATTTTTGTTTGTGAGCCACAACAAAATCACCATGGAAATGGCGCAGCAGCTGATTGGTGTTACCATGCAGGAATCAGGCGTTTCGCGCATTGTGGACGTGGATATTGACGCTGCGGTGCAAATGCAGGCTGAGAATGTCACATAAATTTCAACATCACGCCAAAATCGAAGTAAAATAACGCTATGTCAGATTTACAAGTAGCACTCATCACTTTAGGCGCGTTTATTATTTCAGGCGTGGTTGTTTACAACTGGATGCAAGAGCGGAAATTGCGCAAAAACATCACAGATGACTTTCTTGTGCCGCAAAAAGACGTGCTGACGGAGGATTTTTATATTGATACCGATGCTTATGTCGACAAAGAATTCGCGGACATTCCTAATAAAATTAGACTCACCGAAAGGCTCAATGCGCCCGATTTGATGCCTGTGCCAGCGGTGTCGCTTGACTTGAGCGAAGAAGACCAAGTAGCGCTAGATGAAATGGTCGAATCTGCGCAGGTGAATGCGCAAGGGGAAGGTTTTGCGCATGAAACTGCAGGCTTGCCGCCAACGCAAGTGCAAGAAATGAAGCAGGCGCTAGATGAAGCCTTTTCTGCAGAAAAAGTATCGGACAAGCCAGCAAGAGTGCCAATGGCGCTTGACGCCGACGCACTGCAAGAAGCCGCATCCCCACTGCCAACAGACATTCACCCGCAAATCGATTTAACCGCATTTCTATTTTCTACAAAAAATATGAGCGCGCAAACGCTCAACACCATGGCCAACGCCATTGCCGATGATATGGGCGTGCCAATAATGATGCACGGCATTGATGCTGACGGCAGGTGGCATGCCGTAAAGCATAGCGCAATTGATCACGTATTTAAGCAAATTGCTTGTAGCATCCAATTGGCCGATCGCGGCGGCCCGATTGCCAAACACATGCTGAATAAATTTCAATTTTCTATTGAAAACATGGGCTTAGAGCTTGGTTCGCATGTGGAATGGCAAGGTGCTGGCGAGGCCATGCAGCGCGCAATTGAGCTGGATAAATTTTGCATGGAAGTTGATCAACTGGTGAGCGTACACCTTGTGCAAGGCGACGTGCCTGTGCATGGCACCAAATTCCGCGGTCTGGCAGAATCAAGCGGCATGCGGCTTGGCGAGGATGGGAAGTTTTATTTCTATGCGACAAGCCATCCCGATGTGTCGCTATTTACTTTAGCGAATGCGGATAACCAGCCGTTTACCTCAGAAAGTTTGCGTAGCAGTGTGGTGATAGGTGCGACTTTTCAATTGGAAATTCCCAAAGTGACACATTGCGATCAGGTGTTTAACCAAATGATACAAGTTGCGCAAAAAATGGCGAATAGCTTGGGCGCGCGCATGGTGGACGACAATCAGAAGCCACTAGGTGATTTGCAAATCGAAAAAATTCGGCAGCAACTTAAAGTCATCCATGCCACCATGGTGGCGCGCGGCGTGCTGCCTGGCAGCCCTAGCAGTTTGCGCCTTTTTAATTAAACGCACTTTCGCATGTCTAGTATAGAAGCCGCTCGCAGCCAGATTGCACAATTGGCAGCGCAAATTGCGCAATACGATTACGCATATTATGCACTGGACGCGCCAAGCGTTTCTGACAGCGAATATGATGGCATTTATCGCCAGCTACAAGCCTTAGAAACACAATTTCCTGAACTCATCTCCCCAGATTCACCCACGCAGCGCGTCAGCGGTTCGCCTTCTGGCACTTTTGATGCTGTACAGCACCGCCAAGCCATGCTGTCGCTGAATAACGCATTTGGCGATGATGAGTTAATCGCATTTGATAAGCGCATTCGCGAGGGTCTAGGTTTTGAAAAAGGCGGCGTGGAAAATGTAGAATACGCGCTTGAGCCGAAATTTGATGGCCTCGCGATTACGCTCACTTACGAAAACGGCCACTTTGTGCAAGGCGCCACGCGCGGCGACGGCTACACGGGCGAGAACGTCACGCACAATTTACGCACCATTCGCAGCATTCCGACCAAATTAAACATCGCGAACCCACCACAATTATTAGAAGTGCGCGGCGAAGTGCTGATGCTCAAGCGCGATTTTGAGCGTTTGAATGCTGCGCAAGAAAAGGCGGGCGCTAAATTATTCGCCAATCCGCGTAACGCCGCCGCCGGTAGCTTGCGTCAGCTTGATCCACAAATTACCGCCACACGGCCACTGACATTTTTTGCCTATGGTTTAGGCGAAGCGATAGGCGTGCCCGTCTTAAAATCGCACGCGGAAGCCATGGATTATTTGGAAAAACTGCACCTTCCTGTGAGCAATCTGCGTGCGGTTAAGCAAGGCGCAGCAGGCTTGCTGGCGTATTTTAACGAAATCGGCACCAAGCGCGAAAGCTTGCCATTTGATATTGACGGCGTGGTTTACAAAGTGAATCAATTTAATCAACAAAACGCGCTGGGGTTTGTGTCGCGCGCACCGCGTTGGGCAGTTGCGCATAAATACCCCGCAGAAGAGGCTACAACGCTGGTAGAAGACATTACGGTGCAAGTAGGTCGCACTGGCGCGATAACGCCTGTAGCGCGCTTAAAAGCGGTGTTTGTGGGCGGGGTGACGGTGACCAACGCCACACTGCACAACGAAGACGAAATGCGCCGCAAGGATATTCGCATTGGCGATACCGTCATCGTGCGCAGGGCAGGCGACGTGATTCCAGAGGTGGTGGCTGTGATTTTGGAAAATCGCCCCGCAAACGCCACACAATTTAGCATGCCAAGCACCTGCCCAGAATGCGGATCGCATATCGAACGCCCCGCAGATGAAGCAATTGCGCGCTGCACAGGCGGTTTGTTTTGCCCAGCCCAGCGCAAACAGGCGATTACGCATTTTGCCAGCCGCCGCGCCATGGATATTGAAGGCTTGGGCGAAAAACTGGTGGAACAGCTTGTTGACGAAAATTTAGTGCACGCTGTAAACGATATTTACAAACTAGACGTTAGTGCGCTGGCTGGCTTGGAGCGCATGGCGGAGAAATCTGCACAAAACGTGTTAGATGCGATTAATAACAGTAAAAATTCTAAGCTGGCACGCTTTATTTATGCGCTGGGCATTCGTAATGTGGGCGAGGCCACTGCGCGTGATTTGAGCGCACATTTCGGCGCCATGCAAGCCTTGCTGGATGCGCCTCTCGAGGCGTTGCTTGAAGTAAATGATGTCGGCCCGATTGTGGCGGAGTCCATTTTACAATTTTTTGGCGAGCCGCATAACCGCCAAGTGATTGAATCGATGCAACAACTTGGCGTGCATTGGCCAGAACACGCGGGCAAACAACAAGCCACAGGTGCGTTACAAGGCAAGGTTTTGGTGCTCACAGGCGCACTTCCGAATTTATCACGCGACGAAGCAAAAGCGATGATAGAAGCGGCTGGCGGCAAAGTGAGCGGCAGCGTATCGAAAAAAACCGATTTCGTGGTCGCGGGCGCTGAGGCGGGCAGCAAGCTGGAAGCCGCACAAACACTGGGTGTTAGCGTGATTGACGAGGCAGGATTAAAAGCACTTTTAGCCATGCAGGTTGCAACTAATGCGCCGCCCGCGCAGTCAGAGCACTTGGAATCAGCAATTCAAGTGATGCAAAAACCTCTCTTTTAAGCGCCATTTAATTTTAAGACATATGAAACTACAAAATACTTTAATTATAGCTTTTATCTCATTGATATTAATTAGTTTAAATATAAAAGCAGATGAACTTTCCGACAAAAATACAGCGTGTAACGCCGCGTTAAATAAAGGTGATTTTTCCAGCGCAAGCAAGCTCGCCGATGAAGTGTTGAAACGCGACGCAAAGAGTCGCGAAGGTTTAATCTGCAAAGGCCGTTTGCTGGGCGCGCAAGGCAAATACGATGAAGCTTTGGGCGCACTTAATCAGGCGGAGGCGCTTTCAAAAGCATCGTTCGACCGTATTATCGCCAATATGCTCATCGGCAATGTGTATAAAGCACAGAAAAAACACGACGAAGCGATTGCCAATTATGAAAAAAGTTTAGGCATTGCCACGGCAGATAAAAACGAAAAATTGATGCGTGCAAACTACAATTTAATTGGCGATGTGCAGACGAATAAAAATGAGCACAATGCCGCACTAGCCAGCTACCAAGCGGGTTACAAGCTTGCCATGAATGATAATGAGCGTGCTGAAAATGACGAATTGCTGGCCGCGACATACAAGGCTTTAGGGCAGTTTGATTTAGCGATTGAATATCAATTGAAGGGCGTGCAGATGGAGCAAAAATCTGGCACGCTGGATGGCATTGCCAACGCGAATTTGGCGCTTGGCGACATTTATATGCAGACGAAAGACTACGCCAATGCCGAAAAAACGTATGTAAAAATGCTGCAATTTAGTAAAGATAACGGCGGCGCCTATTTTGAGGCTAAATCGAACTTTTATCTCGCACAGGTGAAAACTGCAAAAGGCGACAGCGCAGGCGCTAACACATTGATTACAGAAGCAAAAAAAATTGCGAAAGACATCGGCGCCAGTGATTTAACAGCGGAGTTTGAAGCCGCCAGCAAATAATTGTAAGGTTGACGTGAAAGTCGCGACTAATCGCTAGCACATTTAAAAGGGCGCTTACCATGTTAATTTCGAGTAAATCTAAGCAAAATCCAACTGATATTCAACCATCCGAAATCACGCCGCGCGCGATATTTGAAGACCGACGCAGCTTTATAAAAGCCGCTGGAACTGGCTTGATTGCTGGCGCAGCGCTTGTTGCGAGCAAATCTAAAGCTGCACAAATTGCTGGCGGTGAAACCAAGGGTGCAGGCTTGTTGCTTGGCCGCGCTAATCAAGGTGCGGTCATTGCTGTTGATAAAAAAACTGGCTTATATAACCCGCACCAAAAAATCGCTGGCATTGTCAAAACCGCGTATGGCGCGGATGAAAAAATCACCAAGGTCGAAAACGCGACCACTTATAACAATTATTACGAATTTGGCACAGATAAAGCTGACCCTGCGATTGAAGCGACCTTGTTTAAACCGCGTCCTTGGACGGTGAGCATTGAAGGCGAAGTGAAAAAGGCCAAAACTATTAGTATTGACGAGCTGATGAAGCTTGCGCCGCTAGAAGAGCGCATCTATCGCATGCGCTGCGTGGAAGGTTGGTCGATGGTCATTCCTTGGGTAGGCTTGCCGCTGGCGAGCCTGATTAAATGGGCAGAGCCAACTGGCAACGCAAAATATATCGAATTCATCTCCGCAAATGACCAAGCCACCATGCCCGGCACGCGTTCCAATGTGCTGGATTGGCCATACACCGAAGGTTTGCGCATGGATGAGGCAATGAATCCATTGGCCTTGCTGGCGATGGGCATTTATGGGGAATTGTTACCGAATCAAAACGGCGCGCCTGTAAGATTAGTCACGCCGTGGAAATACGGCTTTAAGGGCGCGAAAGCTATTGTAAAAATTCGTTTTGTGGAAAAAATGCCACTGACTAGCTGGATGAAAGCAGGGCCAAATGAATATGGATTTTTTGCCAATGTGAACCCAGAAGTAGATCATCCGCGCTGGACGCAATCGTCTGAGAAGCGCATTGGTGCTGGCTTGTTCGCGGGTCGTATTAAAACACAAATGTTTAACGGTTACAGCGCGCAAGTAGGGCAGATGTACGCAGATTTAGATTTGAAAAAGAATTTCTAACCATGAACAAGCAACAAATTTTAAGGGTGAAGGGCGCAGTTTGGCTGCTGGCCTTACTGCCGCTGGCGCGCCTTATCTGGCTTGGCATAAACGAAGATTTAGGCGCAAACCCTATCGAATTTATTGAGCGCTCGACTGGCACATGGGCGCTGGTGATTTTGCTGATGACGCTTTCGATGACGCCGATTCGTTTGCTGACAGGCGTTATTTGGCAAGTGCAACTGCGTCGCCTGCTCGGCCTTTTTATGTTTTTTTATGCCTGTTTGCACATTACCACATACGTTTGGCTGGATTTTGCCTTTGTTTGGGCGGATATCGTGAAAGATGTAGGCAAACATCCGCGCATATTAGTGGGCTTTGCAGCCTTTGTGCTGACGATTCCACTCGCCTTGACCTCAAACAGCGCTGCGATGAAGCGTTTAAAATCGAACTGGAAAACGCTGCATAAAACGGTGTATTTAATTGCCATTTTTGGCGTGTTGCACTTTTGGTTATTGGTTAAAAAGGATGTGACCGAGCCCAAGTATTATGCCCTGACACTGGTGTTTTTATTGGCTGTGCGGCTATATTACAAGTACTTTTCCAAGCAAAGAATCACAAAAAATTTAAGCGCAAATATATTGGAAACCCGGGCGAATTAATTGTAAGCTTTTTGCATCCCCAGCGACTAAGTTTTATATTAATCAAAAGGGGTGGGAAATGTCTGCACTTAATAACACGCTGGAATCAGCAATTGGCTTATACGACGTCGTCGTAAGTAAGCTCAATACGTTGAATACTTGGGTGCCGCAACTGGGTTTGCGCTTATTATTGGCTTGGGAGTTTGGCGAATCTGGCTTCGAAAAGCTTCATGGCAGCAATTGGTTTGCCGATTTAACTTTCCCATTTCCTTTTAATTTACTGCCTGCCGGCGTTAGCTGGAACATTTCTATTTTTTTCGAAGTGGTAGGTGCGTTTGCTTTGGTGCTTGGCTTGTTTACGCGCTTTTTCTCAATCTCATTACTCATTTTAACAATCGTTGCAATTTCGGCGGTGCATTGGCCAGAGCACTTTAATAGTTTGACCGAACTACTTAAAGGTTACCGCATCATTGATGAAGATAATGACGGCTTTGGTAATTACAAATTACCGCTGATGTACATCATCTTGTTTTTGCCGCTGTTATTTGGTGGTGCGGGTAAAGCGAGTATTGATTACTGGTTTAAGTGCAAAAGAAGTTAATGACGGTATTGCGAATCCCAACATCATTGAATGTCACATTTATTTAACATAATATACATTATGCGAAGTAAAAGCCATGCAAATAAGCCGAGTAAGCTCGGCTTATTTGTTACCTATCAATTACTTACCTATTATTGATATTACCTGTTATTAAAAAAAGCGATGTTTAATACGTGGTCATTCACAAAAGTAATTTCCGTTTCTTTGTAAGTGTGTTTTGGATCATACTTCACAATATTTTTGTAGTACCACATCTCTACTTTTACCTGCTTAGATTTTTTATCGTCCACGTCTTTGCCAATCATTGCACCAGCATTGGTTGGTTTAACAGAAAGTTCTTTTTTTGCCGGTGCGCCAAGTTTGTCTGATACCACCTTCTTAGTTTTGGCGCTAAAGCTGTCCAAAAACTCAGTTTCAGTATAAGTCTTGCCGCCAGCGTGCGCTAGGCTGCTTATTGCCAGCGTGGCAATAGTAAGGGCTAGGCCCAGCTTTTTAAATGCGTCGTAGATCATGTATTTTCCCTAAAATTATGCTGTATTAACGTTTTTACGGTCTAATTGTTGACACGCTATGTGAATTGTAACTTTAGCCCATCATAACCAACCATCACCTTGCTTGGTATCATTTTTGATAGGGCATCGTATTCTAAATCATGTGTCATGTGAATCAAAACACTTTGTTTGGCATTTATCTGACTCACATACTGCAAACTTTGTTCAATATTAATATGTGTTGGATGTTTTTCGGTACGCAAACAATCAATCAGCAGCAAATCTAGGCCTTGCAATAATGCCATTGAGTCTTCTGGGATGTACGAAATATCAGTCAGGTAAGCAAAATTGCCAATGCGGTAACCATAGATATGCGTTTTGCCATGATGTACTGGAATTGGTATGATTATTGTGCCCATTAGCGTAAAAGGCGCATCAACGCAGGTGATGGCGAGCACAGGCAGCTCCCAAAAGTCGCTTGGATCGCGCAATGTGTAGCCAAACTTGGTCTTAATGTGCTCAACCGCCTCAGGATAAGTGTACAGCTGGATTTGCTTGCGATTAATTTGGCAGAATGCACGCAAATCATCAATGCCGTGCAAATGGTCTGCGTGTGTGTGCGTGTAAAGCACGGCATCTACGCGCGTCAGCCCTTCTCGCAGCGCTTGAAAACGTAAATCTGGGCCAGTGTCTATCAAAATCACTTCGCCAGAATCTAATGTGACAAAGCTTGAGCAGCGCGTGCGCATATTGCGTGCGTTAGCGGATGTGCAGGTGTTGCAACCGCAGCCCAATACTGGCGTGCCTGCGCTGGAGCCACAGCCTAAAATCGTTAATTGCACGGCTTAGCCTGCTTAAACAGCTTGAAAAAATTAGCCGTCGTTGCTTGCATCACATCATCCAAGCTAATGCCGCGCAAATTGGCAATTTCTTGCGCCACATATTTCACATACGCAGGCTGATTGGTTTTGCCACGAAAAGGCACTGGCGCGAGGTAGGGAGAATCTGTTTCGACTAAAATTTTATCGAGCGGAATTTTTTGCGCCACTTCTTTTATTTGCGCGGCGTTTTTAAAAGTCACAATACCAGAAAATGAAATGTAGAAACCCATGGAAATGGCTGCCAGCGCCACTTCCAGACTTTCGGTAAAACAATGCATCACACCGCCAACTTGCGCTGCGCCCTCTTCTTGCATGATGTTTATCGTGTCTTCGGCGGCGCTTCTGGTATGAATAATCAGCGGTTTATTGGCTAAAATTGCCGCGCGAATGTGCGTGCGAAAGCGCTCACGCTGCCATTCCAAATCGCCAGTGAGCCTAAAATAATCCAAACCCGTTTCGCCAATGGCGACCACTTTAGGATGTTGAGCAAGGCTGACAAGCGCATCCACGCTGGGTTCTTCAATATCTTCGTAATCGGGGTGTACGCCAACCGAGGCGTAAAAATTGTCGAATTGTTCGGCCAGCGCCAGCACTTCTGGAAATTTATCTAAAGTAACAGAAACGCACAATGCATGCCCTACTTTCTCGGCCTGCATTAAAGTTCTAACTGCTTGAATATTTTCAGATAATTCAGGGAAATTGAGGTGGCAATGGGAATCTACAAGCATAAGTCAACTCACATGCTACATGGTGTGCGTTGGGCGATTAGTTTTTAGTGCGCCGCCGAGAATCGCCTCAATTTTATTTTTCACTTCAATGCCGCCGTCTTTATCGCTAAACTGCACGCCAATGCCCTGTGGGCGCGTGTTGCTGCCTATGGGTGAAACCCAAATCACTTTGCCGACTACTTTCAGCTTCATTGGATCGTCTACCAAGCTTAACAACATGAATACTTCTTCGCCCATTTTAAAGTTTTTATTGGTCGGAATAAATAAGCCGCCGCCCTTTACATAGGGCATATAAGCCGCATACAAGGCAGGTTTCTCTTTAATGGCTAGCGAGAGTACGCCAGGTTTATTGGCGGCCAGTTGGTCGGTATTCACATCCATGTTCACTTGATTATTTCCTTATTAATTTTTAAAAATATGTGTGTATTGCAGCAACATACTTTCAAGTTGCATTTCATTGCTCAAGGGATGATTCGCGGTTTTTTTCGCTTCGACTAAGCTTTGTTGAAAGCGCATTAACAGGCTCAAGTTTACGCTTTTACCTAGCGCTTGCAAAGCACTGGCTTGCGTTGCGTGATAATGCAGCTGCTGTGTAAGTTTGCAATTTAGCAGGTCAAACGTCCATTTTTGTAGGGTTTCCAGCGCGCGCTCCATGCCCAAAGATAAAAATAAAGGTGCAGAGGTAAATGGATCTAACTTTGCGCCTTGCGCAAGCTGCTTGATTAAGCTTAAATTAGTTTCAACGGGTGCCAGCAACGCCAATAAAGGTGCGCCTCCGGCGTAATCTAGCGCAATTTCTGGATTGTGTAAACCTTGTGCATTTAGCCAATTTATCGCCTCAACTTTGCTCGGCATGGGCATATCCAGCGCTTGGCAGCGACTGATGATGGTCGGCAACAAACGTTGCGGCTGGCTGGTAACGAGCAAAAACAAAGTATTTGCAGGCGGTTCTTCCAACATTTTTAGCAGTGCATTGGCAGAAGCCAAATTGAGCGTTTCTGCAGGTGAAATTAAAATAATTCGCATACCTTGCTGATGGCTAGAAAGACTTAAGTAATCAAACAGTTGGCGGATTTGTGTGACGGATATTTGGCTTTTTTTTGTCGTTTTTTTCTTGGGCGCGTCTTCGTTTTCTTCCTCACTTTCGGGCGTAATCAAACGAAAATCTGGATGATTACCTTCGGCAAACCACAAACAACTGGGGCATGCCCCGCAAGCCGCATGGTTATTGGCTTGTGAGCATAGTAGCGCGTGTGATAATTCCAGCGAAAATGCGTGCTTGCCGATGCCAGCACGCCCGCGCAACAGTAAAGCGTGTGGCATCGCATTTTTGCGCTGTATGATGTTTTGCCATTGCCCAGTTTGCCAACTATACATTCGCTTGCCAATTAAAAGTATTTTTAAAAATAGTATTCATAATTAATACGTTAAAATAAATTGTTGAATAATTACTTTAACTTCTTGTTTCACTTCTTCTAAAGCTTTGTTGGCATTTATTACGTGAAAACGCGCAGGATTTTCTTTAGCGCGCGCTAAATAAGCATTGCGTAGCTTTTCGAAAAATGGTGCATTTTCACGCTCAAATTTATCCGGTGCACGTGCACCTGCAAGCCGCGCCAGGCTTACCTCTACAGGCACATCAAATAGCAAAGTCAGGTTCGGTTGCAAATCGCCTTGAACCCATGTTGCCAATTGTTGTATTTTCTCGTTAGCAACGCCTTTTGCGCCACTTTGGTAAGCAAAAGTGGCATCGGTAAAGCGATCGGAAACCACTAGAGCGCCGCGCGCTAAGGCAGGCGCAATCACATTGGCGATGTGCTCACGCCGTGCTGCAAACATCAGCAGCGTTTCTGTTTCTGGGTGCATGGGTTGATGCAGTAAAATTTCGCGCAATTGCTCGCCAAGCGGCGTCCCGCCTGGCTCGCGCGTTGAAACCACTTCTACGCCTGAGGATTGTAGCAAGGCAATAATGTCAGGAATATGCGTGCTTTTGCCCGCGCCATCCATGCCTTCTAGTGTAATAAATTTGCCATGACTCATGCTATTTTCTATCATTTTTTATGCTTTTTAGTGCGCCCCATCAGCTGATATTTTGCCACGGCGCGATTATGATCAGCCAATGAATTTGTAAATTCATGCGTACCATCGCCCTTGCCGACAAAATACAGCGCTTTGGTGGCTTCTGGGTGCAAGGCCGCCGCGATAGAAGCCGCGCCAGGCATGGCGATTGGCGTGGGTGGTAGGCCATCGCGCGTGTATGTATTGTAAATGGTATCGGTTTCTAAGTCCTTTTTGCGAATATTGCCACTGTATTGATCGCCCATGCCGTAAATCACGGTTGGATCGGTTTGCAAACGCATACCAATGCGCAAGCGATTGATGAAAACCCCCGCAATTATTGGCCGCTCGCTCGCTTGGCCAGTTTCTTTTTCTACGATGGAAGCCATAATCAAAGCCTCGTAACTATTTTTATAGGGCAATCCGCTGGCACGTCCATTCCATGAGGCTTTCAGCTTGGTTTGCATTATTTCATAACTACGTTTTAACAGCGTAATATCGCTTGTGCCGCGGTCAAAATAGAAAGTATCAGGGAAAAACAAACCTTCCGCATGTTTTTCGCTTTTACCTGCCAATGCCATCACTTCCGCGTCACTCAGTTCACCGATAGTGTTCTTCACCGCATCGTTTTTCGCCAGTTTTTCACGCATCAGCTTAAAAGTTTTGCCTTCAATAAACGTCACGCTGCCTTGCGTCGCCTTGCCGTGATTGAGCGACAGCAATAATTGGTAAGGATTGATATTTTTATTAAGCGTGTAATCGCCCGCCTGTAGCGAAGCTTCTTTGTGCAAAACGCGCGCTAGCAGCACAAATGGCAAGGCGTGCTTGAGCACATCTTGCTCGACAAGCTGATTGGCAATGCTGCTTAAACTACTTTTTGGTTGAATCGTAATTTCTTGCGCTTCTGGCGACAAATTAAGCGGTTTTTTTGCATAATAGGCAAGGCTGAGAGCCAATACGCATGCGCCTGCCAGCCCGATGACTAAAATCCATTTAATGAAGCGCATCATGTGTTTAAAGCTTTGCAAACGTCTGTAGCAAGACCTTGTTTTGGCCAAGTGTTGTTAGCAATGCCGCGCACTTGCCAAGCGCCATACAGACTGTTGCAGATAATGACTTCATCCGCAGAAAGTAGTTTTTGCAAGTTAAGTGTCTCAATGTTTGTTTTTAAATGCAAAGTATGGGCAAGCTCCAAAATTCGTTGCCGCGTAATGCCCGCAATACCGCATGTATCAAGGCTTGGCGTGATAAGTGACTCGCCAAAACGCGCAAAAATATTGGCCGAAGTACATTCAATCACATTGCCGTTAAAATCCAGCATCAAACCTTCTGAAATGACTGGGTCATGCCATTCCATGCGCGCCAACACGTTTTCTAGCCGGTTTAAATGCTTGATGCCAGCTAACTTTGGCTGATGCGCCAAACGTGTCTCGCACACGTGCAAATTAACGCCTTCGTCGTAACGGTTTTGCGGATATTCTGGCATGGCAGATTTGATGACAAGCCGCATGGGCGCTGTGATTGCGGGCGGTGTGTAACCACGCTCGCCATCGCCGCGCGTGATGATGATTTTGGCAACCGCGGTCTCATCAGGTGTAAAAAGTTGTGCTAAATCACTTATCAACAACTCGGCGCTGGGGCAAACAATGCCAATCGCGCCGCAATCTTCCACCAGCTTTTGATAGTGTGCTGGCCATTGCTCTGGCAAACCGTTTTGCATTTTGATGGTGCGAAAAACACCATCGCCATAAGCCAGACCACGGTCTGACGGCGAAATACTGGCGTTAAAACTACCGTTAATTGAATATGATTGCGTGTGCGCCATAAGCCAACATTAAACCACAGCCGCTGGCATTAAAAAAGCCTGCAAAGTTTAATTTGTGGGCTTTTAGTCTGAGTAGTGCGCGTTGCAAGTGACGTCCAGCTTGGATATACGAGCCCACGCTACTTGGCTGATGTAGTGCTATACCAAGCCCGCCAATCTCGCCAAAATCCGCAGAGAACCAATCAACTTCTGGAGGTAGTACCGAAAATGTTTCCGAGCCGCGCACCGCAAAAACATATTGCCCCATTTGGTAGGTGCCGCTTGGATCGGCATCTTTTCGTTTAAAAACGGTTGCGGAGAAGCCGCTGCTGGTGTTGGATTGTTGCGAAACAATCTCCCAGTGGGTGAGAAAATCGGTGGCTTGGGCGGCAGACATACCCGCCTTTTGTAAATTAGCTATATTTGGTGTAGCTGAAAATAAGTCTGCGTATGCAGCTAGCGCGAGTTCAGCCTGTTTATAAGAGTCGGTAATTAAGCTCATTTTTATTCTGCTTTCAAAAAAATTAATTTTTCAATATTTGATGGTTGTTTAATTGGATCTGGGCACATAAAGGATGAGCCATGCCAAGGTCCCGGCAAGCCACCACCTCCGCGCGCATACCGAATAACCTCACCCAACAACTTGCCATCTGATTGCCGAAAAAACAGCGTATGGTAGCGCCATAATTGTGGATTTCCCTGCTTTAAAAAAGTATCTTCCAACTTACTATAGTACTCATCAGTTGGTTTCATATATAGCTTGTCTGAAACAGGAAACTGCCCCCACTGATTAAACCTTTCTGCTGGCAAGGTCACCGTCTCAAACACTTTAATCCCACCATCTTTAGCACATAGCTCTTTTACTTGCTGGTCTACCCACCATGTTTCACCTATCGCCAACCACAGAAATCCTGATAGTGCTGCAACGCAA
Organism: Methylophilaceae bacterium; assembly: GCA_043774925.1. Taxonomy (GTDB): domain Bacteria; phylum Pseudomonadota; class Gammaproteobacteria; order Burkholderiales; family Methylophilaceae; genus JAYVSZ01. The sequence goes on from JAYVSZ010000013.1 coordinate 58,394, forward strand.
GCAATCATCCCAAAACCCTTGGCAACAGGCGACGCCTCTTTTTGTTGCCATACCCACTTTGCGGTCATAAAAATGGCTGCTGGAATTGCAAGCCAATAAAATAAAAATAGTATTAAACTCATGCTACCACCCTCCATTCATTATCGTTACTTGCTGATTTCATCTTTGATAGTTGATTTATACATATATTGTATGTATTATTGATGCATGTACTTTGAATTTGACCCAAAGAAAGCAACGGCCAATTTGCGTAAACATGGGGTTGCATTTGCTGAGGTTGAGCCAGTGTTTTACGATAACGTAGCCTTAACGCAACTAGATGATGGTGTTCACAACGAAGCCCGCTTTGTAACTGTAGGTATGGATGCGCTAGGGCAAATACTTGCCGTGTGCTGGACAGAGCGCGGTGATGCATTCCGATTGATTTCTGCACGATTAGCCACCACCCATGAAAGGAAACTTTATGAAAACTGAATATGATATGAGCCAAGCCAAACGTGGTGCGGTGCTTGCCCCACAAGGTAAAACCCGTATTACCATTTATTTGGATGATGCAGTGCTTGCAGGCTTTCGTGCGCGCGGTGAAGCACAAGGCAAGGGCTACCAAACCTTGATTAACGAAGCCTTGAGTGCGGCTTTGGGTGAGGGTGGTCAAGCTGTCACTGTTAGCACTTTGCGCCAAGTGTTGCGCGAAGAGCTGCACGCGGCGTAAATCCCGCACTTTTCCGCTGCCTTGCATATCGGATCAGTAGAAAAACAACGTTTTCTATACTTTTTTAAACACCAAACTGCCACTAATTGGTTTTCTTGAAAACCAAACTACCATTCGTGCCACCAAAACCAAAGTTATTTTTAAGCGCATATTCAATTTTCATATCACGCGCGGTATTGGCGCAATAATCCAAATCGCATTCTGGATCTTGGTTAAAAATATTAATGGTCGGCGGCGAAACTTGGTTATAAATAGAAAGCACGGTAAACACACTTTCCAAGCCGCCTGCGCCGCCTAGCAAGTGCCCTGTCATCGACTTCGTTGAGTTGACGACCAGTTTGTATGCATGATCGCCAAACGTCGCTTTAATCGCGTTGGTTTCATTGGCGTCACCAAGTGGCGTTGACGTTCCGTGCGCGTTCATAAATTGCACTTGGTCAGTATTTACACCTGCATTTTTAAGCGCATTGACCATTGACCTGCGAGGCCCGTCCATATTGGGTGCGGTCATGTGGTAAGCATCGGCACTCATGCCATAGCCAACCAACTCTGCGTAAATTTTTGCACCACGGGCTTTGGCATGCTCGTACTCTTCCAGCACCATCACGCCTGCGCCCTCGCCTATCACAAAGCCATCGCGGTCTTTATCCCAAGGGCGGCTGGCCGTTGCAGGGTCGTCATTGCGATTCGATAGCGCGCGTGCGGAAGCAAAACCGCCAACAGTAAGTGGTGTAATGGGTGCTTCTGCACCGCCTGCTACCATCACATCTGCATCACCATATTCAATCATACGTGCGGCATCGCCAATGCAATGCGTGCCTGTGGTACACGCGGTGACAATCGCCACATTCGGCCCTTTTAAACCAAACATAATGCTTAAATTGCCCGAAATCATGTTAATAATGGTGCCAGGAACGAAAAAAGGTGAAATTTTGCGCGGGCCGCCTTCATCATAAGCATCGTTTGTTGTTTCAATAAATCCAATACCGCCAATACCAGAGCCAATTTCTACGCCAATACGCTCGGCATTTTCTTCCGTCACCACAATGCCACTATCTTTAAACGCCTCAATGCCCGCTGCAAGGCCGTATTGAATAAACGTATCCATGCGGCGTGCGTCTTTGGCGGAAATAAAATCTTCGACATTAAAATCTTTCACTTCGCCCGCGATTTGCGAGGAGAAATTACTTGGATCAAATTTAGTGATGCGCGTAATACCCGATTTGCCCGCGACAAGGTTAGCCCATGCGGTTTGCGTGCCAATGCCGACAGGAGATACAACGCCCAAGCCTGTGACAACGACTCGCCGTTTTGATGAGAGAGGATTTGGCATAGTGATTAAAGATGAAAGCTTAATTAGAAATTAGCCCGCTTACGCGGGCTAAAGTATTGAATTTATTTGAGGTTTGCGTTGATATAATCAATCGCCAGCTGCACTGTTGTAATTTTTTCAGCTTCGTCATCAGGAATCTCAGTATCGAACTCTTCTTCCAAAGCCATCACTAATTCTACTGTATCGAGTGAATCTGCACCCAAATCATCCACAAAAGATGATGCATTTTTTACGTCAGCTTCGTTCGCACCTAATTGTTCGCAAACGATTTTTTTAACACGTTGTTCGATGTCAGACATCTAATTACCCCTTTGATTAAAAAATAGCTTCTTCAGCTAAGTGCGTATTCTACCAAAACTCTGCAAGAATACAAAAAATTATCACACAATTGAAAAGTTTATTACACCCTGCTTCGTCAATTTAAGCTTCTAAGTTAGGCAAGGCGCGCGCAAAAAATATGGTTGCGCATATTTTACTATGTAAAACTTTATTTTTTGCGAGGAACGCAGCATAACGATGAAGATTGAATTGATGATTAGGCCATATACATGCCACCATTCACGTGAATCGTCTCGCCCGTAATATACGCGGCGCTAGGGCTTGCCAAAAACGCCACAGTGGCCGCAATTTCGGTTACGCTACCCAAACGCCCTGCTGGAATGCGCGCTAGCATTTGCTTGGTAATCTCTTCTGGCAATTCGGCGGTCATATCGGTTTCAATAAAGCCCGGCGCAATGCAATTTACCGTGATATTGCGGCTGCCCACTTCAGAGGCGAGCGATTTGGTAAAGCCCGTCATCCCCGCTTTAGCCGCTGCGTAGTTGGTTTGCCCAGCGTTACCCATGTGGCCAACCACGCTAGAAATACTGATAATACGGCCGACGCGCGCTTTCATCATTGGGCGCAGCACCGCTTTGCTCATGCGGAACACGGAACTTAAATTGGTAGAAATCACGGCATTCCAGTCTTCGTCACTCATGCGCATTAATAATGTGTCTTTAGTGATGCCTGCGTTATTGACCAAAATACTGACATCACCAAATTGCGTTGCAATTTCTTTCAAAACTGCTTCAATTTGCGCAGAATCATTGACGTCTAGCGCGATGCCCAAACCTTTTATACCAGCGACTTTAAACGATGCATTAATGTTCTCAGCGCCGCCCGTCGTGGTTGCGGTGCCAATCACCGTTGCGCCTTGCTTGCCCAGCTCTTGCGCAATGGCCGCGCCAATACCGCGGCTAGCGCCTGTGACGAGTGCAATCTGATTTGTTAATGGTAATGACATAAGATAAACCTTTTAACTAATTGATTATATTAAACATTAAACTCTAAAATAGCTTCGTTGCTAGTTAAAGCAACGCACGGCAACTCGGCCACAATGCGCTTGGTTAAACCCGCCAATACTTTGCCAGGCCCGCATTCCGCGGCGTTGCTTACGCCTTGCGCGGCAATAGTTTGCACAGTTTCTACCCAGCGCACAGGCGAATACAATTGGCGCACTAAAGCGTCTTTTATTTTATCGCTTTCATTGTAGCTTTGCACATCCGCATTGTGAATCACGGGGATTTTTGGTGTTTGAATCGTCACGCTTTTAAGATATTCAGCCAATTTTTCGGCTGCAGGTTTCATCAAAGCGCAATGCGAAGGCACGCTGACAGGCAATGCCAGCGCGCGTTTCGCGCCTTTTTCTTTCGCCAGCGCCATACCACGCTCTACCGCCCCTTTGTTGCCCGCAATCACCACTTGGCCGGGCGAGTTAAAATTCACCGCCTCGCATACTTCGCCTTGCGCCGCTTCTGCACACACAGCGCGCACAGTATCGTCATCCAAACCCAAAATCGCCGCCATTGCGCCTACACCTTCTGGTACTGCGCTTTGCATCACTTTGGCGCGGTATTTTACCAGCGGCAATGCATCGGCTAACGAAATGGCATCTGAAGCCACCAAAGCGGTATATTCACCTAGGCTGTGACCCGCATGGATACTGGCTTCTAGGCTTAATGCCTGCTGAAAGGCACGGAAAGTTGCCACGCCGGCAGTCAGCATAATGGGCTGTGTATTGGTGGTTTGATTGATAGCCTCATTCGGCTCGGTCGCCATCTTCCAGAAATCAACGCCTAAAATATCAGAGGCCTCGATAAACGTGTCATTGATGATTTTGGAATCACCAAAGCCGCCCATCATACCAACCGATTGCGAGCCTTGACCTGGAAAAAAGAATGCGAATTTACTCATAAATAATATAATGTTTTACTTTAATTAGAAATAACATCTACTTGATTTAACTAATACTTAACGAGCGCAGAACCCCAAGTAAAACCACCACCAAACGCTTCCATAAGTATCACGTCGCCACGTTTAATACGGCCATCACGCACGGCAGTATCGAGCGCCAGCGGAATCGACGCAGCCGAAGTATTGCCATGTTTATCGACGGTAACCACGACTTTATCCATGGGCATATCTAGCTTTTTCGCGGTCGCTTGTAAAATGCGAATGTTCGCTTGATGCGGCACCAGCCAATCAATATCAGATTTCTGCATATTGTTCGCCGTCAGTGTTTCGTCGACAATTTGGTCGAGCGTATTCACCGCCATTTTGAACACGGCATTGCCTTCCATGTGCACGGTATCGTGACCTTCTGCTTTACGCGGCACGTGCAACATTTTCTCGTAATTACCGTCTGCATGCAGGTGCGTAGAAATAATGCCCTGCTCTTGAGAGGCGCATAGAATAACGGCGCCAGCGCCATCGCCCCACAAAATGCAGTTGCTACGGTCGGTGTAATCGACGATGCGCGAAAAAGATTCGGCGCCTATGACGAGCACGCATTTGCTGGCACCCGCTTTAATAAAATTATCGGCCGTGGCAAGCGCATAAATAAAGCCACTACACACCGCTTGCACGTCAAACGCTGGGCAACCTGCGATGCCTAATTTGCGCTGCACCATGGTGGCCACGCTGGGGAAAATTTTGTCTGGCGTGGTGGTGGCGACGATAATTAAATCAATCGCGCCAGCTTCAATGCCTGCGCTCTCAATCGCGTTTTTAGCGGCTTCTAGCGCTAAATCGCTAGTATGCTCACCTTTTGCCGCAACATGCCGCTCGCGAATGCCCGTGCGCGAAAATATCCACTCCTCGGTGGTGTCCACCATTTTTTCAAAATCTTTATTGGTGAGGATTTTTTTTGGCAAATAACTGCCAGTTCCCGCGATTTTCGCGTAGTTTTTAGACTGCATCATTGTATCTCTGCTTCTGTGCTTGCTTCTGTGCTTGCTTCTGTATTTTCGGTTGCAAGTGGTTGAATATGTTCAATTTCTAGCTGTTTTTTAATGCGCTGCAACACGCCGCTGCGCGCTTCTTCTATCGCCACTAAAATAGCGTGGTGAAATGCAACTATATCTGCCCCACCATGACTTTTTACCACAATACCGCGCAAACCCAAAAAGCTCGCGCCGTTGTAAAGGCGCGGATCTAAACGCTTTTTAAACGCCTTTAGCACTGGCATGGCGCCTAGCGCCATCATTTTTGTGAGCCAATTGCGTTTAAATTCTTGCGTTAAAAATTTGCCCATCATGTGCGCCAAACCTTCGGTGGTTTTAAGCGAAACATTGCCAACAAAGCCGTCGCACACCACCACATCTACCGTGCCTTTAAAAATGTCATCCCCTTCCACATTGCCATAAAAATTCAAATGGCTGGCGCGCAATAATTCGGCTGTTTGTTTAACAACTTCGTTGCCCTTAGTGTCCTCAGAACCAATGTTTAACAGGCCCACTGTTGGGCTAGATTTATGCTCTACACAACTCACCAACATGGCGCCCATAATGGCAAACTGCAAAAGATGCTCTGGCGTGCAATCTGCATTTGCGCCCAAATCCAGCATATAAGTATTGCCGTGCTCAGAAGGCAATGCAGACGCGATGGCTGGCCGATCAATGCCTGGCAAAGTTTTAAGCACGTAACGCGCGGTTGCCATCAGCGCGCCAGTATTGCCTGCGCTCACGCAGGCCGTTGCTTCGCCAGATTTAACTAAGTTAATGGCTACGCGCATGGAAGAATTTTTTTTATTTTTAAGCGCGCTTTGCGGCGATTCGTCCATCAACACCACCTCAGTCGCGGGATGAATGCGTAAACGTTGGCTGGTGCTGGCTTTGCGCGCTTTTAATTCAGCTTGAATTGCGTCTTCTAGGCCGACCAATACAATATTGAGCTGATCGTCCTCGGCAAGCGCCTTTAAAGCGGCAGGAACGGTGACATGCGGGCCGTGATCGCCGCCCATTGCGTCAATTGAAAGTGTGATTTCCATCAGCGAATTATAAGCGATGAATGGCCAATTGAACCATTTAGATGTGATGATTTTAGATACAAAAGCGCCGCGCTAAAAGCTAGTCGCGGCGTGATTTTTGTTACCAAAAACTGCATCAAAAGGCTAATTATTCGCCCTTAGTGTTCATTACTTTACGACCACGGTAAAAGCCGCTTGGGCTTACGTGGTGGCGTAAATGTGTCTCGCCCGTAGTAGATTCAACCGCTAAAGGTGGGTTCACTAAAAAGTCATGTGAACGGTGCATGCCACGTTTTGAAGGTGACTTTTTATTTTGTTGAACTGCCATGATTAACGCTCCAAAAAACTATCTAAAATTTTCTAAGCGCGCATTTTAATGCAATTGCGGCTTAATGTAAATCAATAACTTAAGTAAATGTGTTTATATTTTTTAGGGGGCAATTAATTGCCCACGAGGTCACAGTTTATACGCGTGAGCAAAACAAGTTGCCCGCCTACATGGCTAAGGCTGTAGGGCTGATGAGCGTAGCGTTACCCGCCCCTGTTTACTCTCAGGGAAGTTGCACCTTGCCTTTGTACTTGCCTCCAGTTAGTGTATCGGTAAGGTTGTCGCCTGTATACGTTCCGCCGCCACTTGCGTCTTTGTATTTTCCAGTGCCACCCGTATACTTAAATGTATTCGCCTTAAGGTGCGAACCTTCTTCCCAAGTTTCGGTTAAGTGGTCGCTGCTGCCTTTGAAGTTGATAGCGCAGCTCCCAGAGGCCATATAGCTTTGGTCGGGCTTAAACTCGTATTTCCCTACGCAGTCCGATGTGAACATCTCTGCGGCGGAACTGTCAGGAACGCCGACGCAACGGCCAACCCAATCGGCCAGCTTATGCCCCTTTTCCAGTTCCTTCTCGGTATATTTATCGGTTACACATACAAGTGCACCAGCTTTGTTAATGGTCTTGGCGATTGCTACGCAACTACCAAAAACTAGGAATACAGCAGGCATGGCGATGATGATCTGTTTCAGATTCATGATATATCCTTCCCGTATAGGCACCCTTATGGATTCATAAGGGTGTAATGAAATATACGCTTTAGTCACCACTTGTCAACAGCAAGCCCGCGTAGGGCGCAATAGCACAGCGTATTGCGCCGTAGGAAAGGTTTTAGGTGTTTGTATCATTCTCATTCGGCGCAATACGCTGCGCTATTGCGCCCTACGCGGGCTATTATTGTTTTGCGGGTTATCCCCTCGATTTCATTGCATTTCATCGAGGCTACGCTTGCTGGTTGCCAGCTAGTGCGAGTCCAACCCAAAGGCACGCCTATCTGGTTTTCATCAGAAGCAGCGTAAACGTTTAATGAAAATTTCATGTATTCCAATAAATCAGCCAAGATAACTCTCCTAAAATTCTATAATTTGATTAATTAACCAACACCCTTACAATTAGGGTGCGTTGGCCCTACTTGGTCGTATCTGTCACTTCTGTCCGCAGAAAAATGTTTACTAACTATTGCTTGCTTTGTTTTTAAATCCATAAATTTCTTAAAGTCTTCTTCACGCATCACAAATAGATTAGTAGCATGTTGCTCAAATGTGGGCGGGAGCTTATCTTCTACCCAAACGCCGTTCTGATACATATATTTGTTATACATTAAACAACCACTAGATCTAAATATAGCGGAAAACACCACAAACTTACCTTGTAACATATCTAAGACTAATGGTATTTCTGGCCAAGTTGCGATATCTTTTTTCGTAGAAATCCATTTGATAGTTTTTCCAGAATCGTTCAAATCATTAAACTCAATGCGGTATTCTTTAGGCATAACGCCACCGCTGTTGGATGCCCATTCGTCACCCCCGCCTTTCGTCAATAATTCGCGCTCCACAACAATGACTTTACCATCGCTAAGTTGTACCTCTTCCTTCCATTTCTCACTTCCCGCTCCGCAAGCGGTTAAGCTAGTAACCATAACCACTGCCAAACCAATTATTTTTACTATATTCAGTAACTCATTTATCTTATTCATGCTACTTTCCTTTGATTGGTATTATTATAAATTGCATCGTTTGCTGCGATTACGTTAATTATGTCATTCCCAGCTTCCCCATACAGCGTATCATTGCCAGCCAGAGCGTAAAGTTGATCATCGCCCGCGCCCGCATAAAAAATATGGGGCTGTAGTAGATTAGCCTTAAATCTCAGCCCACTCCTTCAATAATAACAGCCCGCGTAGGGCGCAATAGCCAAGCGTATTGCGCCGCATGGGAATGTTGCCACACCCAACTAGCTTCCCTAAAACCTTCTTTCGGCGCAATACGCTACGCTATTGACGCCCTACATTTAAAACTTGTCTTTAAGCACCGCAAACGGATTAGGCTTCTCGCCGCTTTGTGTGCTGGCTTTCAGGCAATCTGTCTCGTGCATAGGCGCAATCGGCATGGCAATCAGCAATTCGTCCTCAATCAATTCGCCCACATCCATATTCTGCGCGGCTTCCAGCCAATCTATTTCATCACTTTCATCTGCCTCGGTTGGCGCGGTATCGGTAATCACATAATCAAATTTTAGCGCAAAATTGAGCTGCATTTGCTCTAAACAGCGCTGACAAAGCACGGGCAGCTTTGCATCGATCGTTAAATGCAAACTGGGCAACTGCAGTTTTTTTGCCGCGCCACTCAGCGTATAGCGAATATTCGCTATATTTTCGCTAGAAACACTGAGCAACTCAGCCAAACGCAGGCAGCTTGTTGCGTCAATTTGCCCAGTAATTTCTTGGCCTTTTTCGGCGAATTCGATGTTATTAATTAGGTTTGGTTTCATGGTAAAAGCTTATATTTCGTTAATTTTTAAGCGGATTTTTCCGGCTTAAGTATTTCGTAGGAGCCGCCTGCGTGTTACAATCCATTGGTTTGCAGTTCAATTAAGGCCATCGCGTGTTCAAAAAAATTCTTGTGGCAAATCGGGGAGAAATTGCAGTGCGTATTGTACGCGCTTGCTCCGAAATGGGCATTAAATCTGTCGCCATTTATGCCGATGCCGACCGCAGCGCCCTACACGTGAAAAAAGCAGATGAAGCCTACAACTTAGGCGCTGACCCAGTTGCGGGTTATTTGGATGCGCATAAAATTGTGAATATTGCCGTCGCGGCGGGTTGCGATGCACTGCATCCAGGCTATGGGTTTTTATCTGAGAATCCAGAATTAGCTGAAATCTGCGCACGTCGTGGCATTAAATTTATCGGGCCAAATTCATCTGTCATTCGCCAAATGGGCGACAAAATTCAAGCGCGCAACGCCATGACTGGCGCGGGCATTCCCTGCACACCCGGCTCTGACGGCAACTTAGCAAGTCTTGAAGATGCCGTAACGTTGGCCAAAAAAATTGGCTACCCCGTGATGCTAAAAGCCACTAACGGCGGCGGTGGGCGCGGCATTAGGCGTTGTGACAGCGAGAAAGAATTATTGGGCAATTACGACCGCGTGATTTCTGAAGCCAGCAAAGCTTTTGGCAAACCAGAGGTATTTTTAGAAAAATGCGTGGTGACGCCGCGCCACATTGAAGTGCAGGTGATAGCGGACAGTCAAGGCAATGTGATTCACTTGTTTGAACGCGATTGCTCGATTCAACGCCGCAACCAAAAGCTCATTGAAATCGCGCCTTCGCCGCAATTAAGCAAAGCGCAGCGCGAATATATTGGCAATTTAGCGGTTAAAGCGGCCAAAGCGGTTAAGTACGAAAATGCTGGCACGGTCGAATTTTTGCTGGACTCCAACAATAACTTCTATTTTATGGAAATGAACACGCGCTTACAGGTTGAGCATACCGTGACCGAAACGATTACCGGCGTGGATATTGTGCAGGAGCAGATTCGCATTGCTTATGGCTTACCGCTGCAATACAAACAAAGCGAGATTAGCTATCGCGGCTACGCCATGGAGTTCCGCATTAACGCGGAGGATCCTAAAAATGATTTCTTACCTAGTTTTGGTAAAATCACACGTTATTATTCGCCTGGCGGCCCTGGCGTGCGCATGGATGCGGCTATCTACAGCGGTTATGTGATTCCACCCTATTACGATTCCATGTGTGCAAAGCTCACGGTTTGGGCGCTGGATTGGGAAAGCGTAATTGAGCGCGGACGCCGCGCTTTGGACGATATGGTGGTATATGGCGTTAAAACGACGATTCCCTATTACCAAGAGATTCTGAAACACCCTGATTTTAGAGCCGCGAATTTCAACACAAGCTTTGTTGAATCGCACCCTGAACTCACAAATTATGCCACTGAATTGCCGCCAGAGTTAATAGCGGCGGCGATTTCGGCAGCCATTGCAGCGCATGAAGGTATATAAATTATGAGCAAAAAAATCCACATCACAGAATTGGTTTTACGCGACGGTCATCAAAGCATGATCGCCACGCGCTTGCGCACCGAAGACATGCTACCAATTTGCAGCAAGCTCGATTCTATTGGCTTTTGGTCGCTTGAGGCTTGGGGCGGCGCGACGTTTGATGCTTGCGTACGTTTTTTAAAAGAAGATCCGTGGGAACGCCTTGCCAAGCTGCGTAAAGCCTTGCCGAACAGCCGTCTTCAAATGCTATTACGTGGCCAAAACTTGCTTGGTTATCGCCATTATTCTGACGATGTTGTGCGCGCTTTCGTGCAAAAATCGGCCGATAACGGCGTGGATGTATTCCGCGTGTTTGATGCAATGAATGACATGCGCAATCTAAAAACATCGATTGAAGCAGTCAAAAAAGCGAAAAAAACGGCTGAAGGCACCCTCAGCTACACGGTGAGCCCAGCGCACAATGTGGCGTATTTTGTAGCGCTGGCTAAAGAGCTCGAAGCCATGGGCTGCGATACGCTGGCGATTAAAGACATGGCGAGTTTGCTCACGCCACAATCAACTACAGAGCTTGTAAAAGCGCTAAAAGCCGCTGTCAGCTTGCCAATTCACGTACACAGCCACGCCACCTCTGGCTTGGCGAGCATGAACTTGCTGCGCGCAGTGGAAAATGGGGCGACGATTATTGACACCTGTAACTCAGCGTTTAGTGAAGGCGCAAGCCATCCAACCACTGAGAGCATGGTTGCTGCTTTAAAAGGCACAGAATACGACACTGGCTTGGATATTGGTGCTGTGCAGGAAGTTAGCGCCTATTTACGCGAAGTACGCAAAAAATATTGGCAATATGAGAGCGATTTTACTGGTGTCGATACCCGTGTTTTAGTCAACCAAGTACCAGGCGGCATGATTTCAAACTTAAGCAATCAGCTTAAAGAGCAAGGCGCATTGGACAAAATGAACGCGGTATTAGATGAAATTCCACGCGTGCGCAAAGATTTAGGCTATCCGCCGCTGGTCACGCCCACCTCTCAAATCGTTGGCACGCAGGCTGTGCTTAACGTGATGACAGGCGCGCGCTACAAATCAATCACCAATGAAGTAAAAAACTACTTCTTAGGCCAATACGGCAAGCCGATTAGCCCAGTAAACGCAGAAATACAAAAATTAGCCATTGGTGATGCGGAGGCGATTACTTGCCGCCCTGCCGATTTAATTGCGCCAGAAATGGCAAAATTACAGGCGGAAGTCGAGCGTTTAGCGCAATCGGAAGAAGACGTTTTAACGTATGCCATGTTCCCTGATATCGGCAAAACATTCTTGCAAGAACGTAATGCAGGCTCGCTCACACCAGAAGTGCTGCTATCAAAAGAGGCCGTCAATGCTGGCGCTTCGCGTTATGCAGCGGATGAGTTTAAAGTAACGCTACACGGCGAAACGTTCCACATTAAACTCACTGGCAGCGGCCATGCGGGCGAGGAAAAACGTCCATTTTATGTGTCTGTGGATGGCATTGCCGAAGAAGTGATTGTGGAAACGCTGAACGAAATTGAAATTTCTGGCAACAGCAGCAAAAGCAACGGCAAGAAAAAAGAAGTTTCCAAAACCTCCAGTGGCCGCCCTCGCCCAAGCCATGCAGGTTGCGTCACAACGGCCATGCCTGGCACTATCGTGGCGGTTAAGGTCAATGTTGGTGATAAAGTAAGCGCTGGTGACGGCGTACTAGTGATTGAGGCGATGAAAATGGAGAATGAGATTCAAGCCTCTACCACTGGTACAGTAGTCGCGGTGCACGTAAAAAAAGGCGATACCGTCACGCCAGATGAATCCTTACTTGAAATTCAACCTGAGTGACTTTTAAATCAACCCAAAAAGTCACCTTAAAAAGCCGACAAAATTTGTCGGCTTTTTATTTTCCTCTATAATGTTTTTGATGAAACAAACCCTTATTTTAGCTTCGTCCTCCATTTACCGACGCGAGCTTTTGCAAAAATTGCAAATTCCTTTTAGCGCGATTTCTCCCAAAATAGACGAATCGCCGCTGGCAGATGAAAAACCACACGAAACTGCACTACGGCTGGCGCAAGAAAAGGCCAGAAAAATCGGTGCGGAGCATCCGCATGCACTGGTGATTGGCTGCGACCAAGTAGCGACGCTGGACGGAGAGCAATTGGGCAAACCCGGCAACCACAAAAATGCAACCATGCAATTGCAAACCATGCGCGGCCGCGAAGTCAAATTCTATAGTGCGTTATGCTTGTTTAATGCCGCTACAGGCAATATGCAAGCCGAAACAGTGCCCTATTTGGTGCGTTTTAGAAAACTCACAGACGCGCAGATCGAGAACTATTTGAACAAAGAGCAGCCCTATCATTGCGCCGGAAGCGCGAAATCGGAAGGTTTAGGCGTAGCGCTGATTGAACGCATGCTGGGCGAAGACCCAAATGCATTGATAGGCTTACCTTTGATTAAACTGGTCACCATGTTACAAAATGAGGGCATCCAAGTCATATAAGCGCGCACAGAGGCGCGTCAACTAAAAAGCGCCGCAGCCGTTTACCCTCTACAATTCAACCATTTTGGAGATGTTCAGATGTTTAAACGCCGCGCCATGGTTTTGGCAATGATTTCAACCTTATCAACAGGAGCCTTTGCGATGGATGCAAATTTAGACGAATCTAGAAGCACGCTGAACGACCAACAAAGTGTCGCCGTGACCATTTACAACGGCGATTTAGCCTTGGTAAAAGACACGCGCAAAGTCAAACTTAAATCAGGCTTAAATGCGCTTGCCATGCGCGATGTGAGTGCGCAAATCCGCCCAGAGACCGCCCTGCTACGCAGCATTAATGCGCCTGGCAGCCTATCGCTTTTAGAGCAAAATTTCGATTTTGATTTGCTTACGCCAGAAAAAATGTTGCAAAAATATGTGGGCAAAACCATCACGGTTGTGAAAACCAATCCGCAAACTGGTGCAGAAACTTCTGAGCAAGCCACTGTGCTGTCAGCCAATAACGGCGTGGTGCTTAAAATCGGCAACCGCATTGAAACAGGCCAAGCTTTTACTGATGGAAAGTTTGGCAGAATTGTATACGACGATGTGCCTGCTAATTTACGCGATCGCCCGACTTTAATCACGCAGATTAACAACAAAGGCGCGGCTGACCAAACCGTAGAGTTGAGCTACTTAACAGGCGGTTTGGGCTGGAAGGCCGATTATGTGGCCGAGCTGAACGACAAAGAAAATCAACTGGATTTATCGGGTTGGGTGACGCTGACCAACACAAGTGGTGCGAGCTACAAAAATGCAAAATTACAGCTTGTGGCAGGCGATGTCAACCGCGTGCAGCAAAATATGCACCCTATGATGAAAAGCATGCGCGGCGAAGTCGCCATGGCAGATGCCGCCGCGCCAATGGCGGAGGAAGGCTTGCTGGAATATCATTTATATACGCTTGACCGCCCGACAACGATTGCTGAAAATCAAACCAAACAAGTCGCCCTGCTCTCTGCCAGCAGCGTGCCAGTGCATAAAGATTTAGTGCTACAAGGCGCCGAATATTACTACCAAGGCCAATATGGTGAGATTGGCAAAAAGATGAAAGTGGGCGTATTTATTCAGTTTGAGAACAAAGAAAACGCTAATTTAGGCATGCCATTGCCCAAAGGCACGTTGCGTGTGTACAAAAAAGACAGCAAAGGCAATGCTCAATTTGTGGGCGAAGACAATATTGACCACACACCAAAAAACGAGACAGTACGCTTGAAATTGGGCGATGCGTTTGACGTGACTGCCGACAAAAAACAGACCGATTTTAAAGTATTGCCAAACCCACAAAAAGGCCACAACGCGTATGAAAGCGCGTATGAACTTACTTTAAAAAATGCTAAAAAAGAAAAAGTGACGGTAACCGTGCAAGAGCCGATTGGCGGCGATTGGAAAATTATTGCCGAAACTGCGCCACACGACAAAGCCAATAGCCACTTGGCGGTGTGGAAAATCGACATTCCTGCAGAAAGCAGCACAACGCTCACTTATCGCGTGCAAACCAAGTACTAAAGCCATTTTAGCTAGGCATGCGCTACAATGAGCGCATGCCTATTGGAACGCTTTATCTCATCCCCGTCACGCTTGGTGGCGATAATATCAACCAAGTGTTGCCGCCCGATGTCGTCAGCGTCGCGCAAAAGTTAGAAACTTTTGTCGTAGAGAGTGAAAAATCTGCCCGCCAGTTTTTAAGCGCGATAAAAACCGCAAAACCTGTACGTGAGCTTACTTTAAACTTGCTTAACGAACATACCGACGACAAAACCATTCCCGATTTGCTTAAGCCTTTGTTGGCAGGCCAAGATGTCGGTTTGATGAGCGATGCAGGCTGCCCTGCCATTGCAGACCCTGGCGCGAAGTTGGTTGCGCTGGCACATCAAAAAGGCATCCGTGTGGTGCCGCTGGTGGGTCCTAGCTCGATTTTATTAAGTTTAATGGCGTCAGGCCTCAATGGGCAGCAATTTGCATTTCTCGGCTACTTACCAGTCGATAAAGCGCAGCGCATTGCGCGCTTAAAAGAAATCGAGAAACGCGCACAAACCCATAAAGAAACGCAGATTTTTATCGAAACGCCTTATCGCAATATGCACATGCTAGAAGCGATTTTAAGCACCTGCCACGCTAACACCCGCCTCTGTATTGCCTCGCAGGTCAGTTTACCAGATGAGTTTATTGTGACAAAAACGATAAACGGTTGGATACAAAGTGCGTTGCCTGATTTGCATAAAAAACCGACGGTGTTTTTGCTACTTTCAACTTGAAATCTTATATGCTATTTACTATTACTTATTGCAAAAGCAATAATGCAAGCCCCAACTAAAATAGCGCCAGTAACAGATAGCGAGGTAAGCCCTTGTCCAATAAGCCAAAGAGCTAAAAGCCCAATAATAAAAATTGACAATTCATGTGCATAAACCATAGCAACTAGTATAGCAATTAGAGATACCCACCAATAATCTGGCTTTAACTCAGAAAACCACCATGCACCCAGCAATATAAGTGTAGCTAAGCCGTACCTAAACCACCATTTTCCCTCAATCTGCGCCCATTTCTCAGCTTCTAAGGCACTTTTTTTCACATTTATCTCTTCCAGCTTGAGGTTTTCTGCCAGCAGTCGTTGCTGTTCTACTTTTGCAGCAGCAGAAAGTATAAAAACTTTTTCACCATTTTGGTTTACTATCCAGACACCTGCGAGTGCTTTAGTTTCAGTGGTATTCATTATTTTTCTAACGAAATAGCATCCACCTAGAATAAAAATTAAACCCCAAATCAAGTTCTCATATTCATTGGGCTTAGTCTCTGATATTAGAAGGATTCCAATTCCTATTGTTAATACAGATACCACACAGGCATTAACAAGACGAGTTTTAAATGGAATTTGGGTAATATTGTAAGCCTCTAAATTATCTTCGGTCATAGCTGCCAACCTTCTTAAAGTAGATGAATAATAATTGCGAATGTTACACTAGTAACATCATAATAACATTGAAAAGATTTTTTTTACTGGTGCATAACTTAACCGATGTTGCGGGCAAATACCATGTGCTTGCAAAGCCAATAGATGCGCTGGGCTTGGGTAGCCTTTGTGTTTTGCAAAACCGTATTGTGGGTAAATCTTATCTAACTCATAAAGCTCCGCATCACGCGCCACTTTTGCCAAAATAGACGCGGCAGAAATGGCTTGCACTTTGCTGTCACCCTTCACGATCGCTTCGCATAGCAAGCTGATTTTTGGGCATTTATTGCCGTCCACTTGAACAAGTATGCTTTGCGAGCCCAATATCGCGCCAAATTGCGCCTGCATAGCTTCTATGGCGCGCTTCATGGCCAATAAGCTTGCTTGCAGAATGTTGATTTCGTCTATCTCTTGGCAGCTCGCGCTGGCAATTGCCCAAGCCAATGATTTTTGCTTGATTTCTGCGCTTAAAAAATCACGTTTTTTTTCTGAAAGTTTTTTAGAATCCGCTAAACCTTCTATCGGATTATTGGCATCCAATATCACCGCAGCCGCATAAACACTGCCTGCCAGAGGACCCCTTCCCGCCTCATCTACGCCGCAAAGCAGAAAACTCATAAATACGAAAGCACGATTTTAGCGGCTTGCTCAGCAGAATTTTGCTTGAGCGATTTGTGAATATTGGTAAATTCTTCTTTAATTTCTTTTAAGTTGGCTGCGTCGTTTAAAAGCTGCATCACTGCATCAGTCAGTTTTTCGGGCGTGGCGTCGTTTTGCAGCAATTCTGGCACGATAAATTTACCCGCCAGCACATTCGGCAGGCCAACATAAGGCAAGTAGTTCATGCGTTTTAGAATCTGCCAGCTCATCGCGGGCATGCGGTAGGTAATCACCATGGGGCGCTTTAACAGTGCGGCTTCCAGCGTGGCGGTACCCGAGGCCACCACCACAATATCGGCAGCTTCCATGGCATCGTGCGCGTGGCCAAATAGAATTTGCATATTCAGCAATTCGTTGTGATTTCTATAAAGTTCGGTTTCGAAAATATTGCGCGTTTCACGCGTAATGAGCGGCACCAAAAATTGTGCGTTAGCATTTTGCTCGCTGATTAGTTGCGCGGTTTTAACGAACAGCGCCGCGTGTTGCTGCACTTCAGATTGGCGACTGCCGGGCAACATGGCGACAATCAAATCGCTTTGCTTAAGTTTAAGTGCCTCACGCGCCGCTTTCATATTGGGTCTTAGCGGAATTTCATCGGCCAGCGGATGTCCGACAAATGTGACTGGCAGCCCTACTTTTTCGTATAAAGCGGGCTCAAACGGAAACAAAGCCAACATGTGCGTAACCGCTTTTTTTATTTTGTGAATGCGCCCGCCGCGCCACGCCCAAATAGAGGGACTGACATAATGAATGGTAGGAATGCCGTGTTTTTTAAGTTTGCGTTCCAGCCAAAAATTGAAATCTGGCGCATCGATGCCGATAAAAACCGCAGGCTTTTCTTTTAAAATTTGATTAAGCAAGCTGCGCCGCAATTTAAGTAGGCCGTAGAGATGTTTGAGCACTTCTACATAGCCGCGCACTGAGAGTTTTTCTATTGGAAATAATGACTCAGCGCCTTCGCGCTGCATTTTAGGGCCGGCAATGCCGAAGAACGTCAAATCAGTCCGCTGCGCTTTTAGGGCAGAGATTAAGTGCGCGCCGAGCAAGTCCCCTGAGGCTTCACCAGCCACAATTGCTATTTTTGGCATACGAATAATTCTAGCGGACGATGCCGCGTGTTGAAATGGTTAAAAAGTCAGATAATAAGTTAATTTTGTCACATTTTGCCTGCATCGTCAGCAATTCCGCTTTGGCTTCTTCTAATGTGAGCCCGTTGCGGTAAATGGCCTTGTAGGCGCGTTTTATTTGCATAATCTCATCTGATGTATAGCCGCGCCGTTTCAGGCCTTCTGCGTTGATGCCATGCGGTTTTGCGTCGTATCCAGCGGCTGTTACATAAGGCGGAATATCTTTAAATACGACAGAACCAACGGCTGTAATGGCATGCGCGCCTACTTTGCAGAACTGGTGAATCAGCGTAAAACCACCCAAAATCGCGTAATCGTGTATATCCACATGGCCAGCGAGAGATGAATTGTTTGCAAAAATCGTGTTGTTACCAATCGTGCAATCATGCGCAATGTGCACATAAGCCATCACCCAGTTGTCGTTGCCGATGGTGGTGACACCTTTATCTTGCGCCGTGCCACGGTTAAAGGTGCAAAACTCGCGAATGGTGTTGTTATCGCCAATCACCAGTTCAGTTGGCTCGCCGTTGTATTTTTTGTCTTGTGGCTGCTCGCCAAGCGAAGCGAATTGAAAAATTTGATTGTTTTTGCCAATGGTTGTTGGGCCTTTTAGCACGACATGGCTACCAATGCGCGTATTTGCGCCCACTTTAACGCCTGCGCCAACAATAGAATATGCACTCACTTCTACACTGCTGTCCAACTCAGCCTTAGGGTCGATTATTGCACTCGGATGTATTTTTTCACTCATATTTTATATAATTATTAACTTTAACTTACTGTTTTAACCTATTGATTAATATTACTTTTTTATTTCTTTTAAAATACACATCATGCTGGCTTCTGCCACCACAACGCCATCGACAGTGGCCACGCCAATGTATTTCCAAATCCCTTTTAAAATGCGGTCAATTTTGACATTCAAGACAACTTGATCACCAGGAGAGACTGGCTTTTTAAAGCGCGCACTATCGATGCCAGCAAAATAGTAAACGGAGTCTTCAGTGGGTTTTGCGCCCATGGTTTTAAATGATAGTATCGCGGCAGCCTGCGCCATCGCCTCTACAATCAATACTCCCGGCATCACAGGGTGGTAAGGGAAGTGCCCAGGGAAAAACGGCTCGTTAATGGTGACGTTTTTGAGCGCGGTAATTTCTTTGCCAACTTCCATAGAAACAACGCGGTCAATCAGCACAAAGGGATAGCGATGCGGGAGATGCTCGAGGATTTCATGAATGTTCATGCTGCTATCTGCTGCGCTTACGTCGGTATTTGTCATATTAACTTTCTATGGCTGTTTTTGCTTAAGTTCGGTTTTTTTGTCGAGCTCAGAAATGGCTGCTTCTAAGCCTTTTATTCTATCGGTTAATTGGCTCAAATGGGGCGCTAGATGGCGAATATTTGCAGCCGTTTTAAGCCAGGCTTCGTGTTCTTGAAACGGCATCAGTGCGGTATAAGTGCCTTGCTTAATAATGGAGCGCGTAATCATGCTGCCAGGCGAAATGGTCACATTATCCGCAATGCTCAAATGACCCAAAATCATTGCTGCGCCGCCAATTTTGCAGTGCTTACCGATGATGGCGCTGCCAGCAATGCCAGTGCAACCCGCAATCACCGTATGTGCGCCAATGCGGCAGTTATGGGCGATTTGAATCAGATTGTCAAGTTTAACGCCTTCTTCAATCACGGTGTCGTCAATCGCGCCGCGGTCAATCGTCGTATTAGCGCCGATATCTACGTGATTTTCAATGACCACACGCCCTACTTGCGGAATTTTCACCCAACCGCCATCTTGCTCTGCGTAGCCAAAACCATCGTTGCCAATCACGCAGCCAGAAAACAAATGGCAATGCGTGCCAATTTGACTGCCGTGCTTGATGGTGACGTTTGATTCTAAAACTGTATGGTCGCCAATACGCGTGTTACGTTCAATCACGCAGCCTGCGCCAATAACTACGTTTTTACCAAGTACTACGTTGTTTGCAATAACAGCCAGCGCGCCAATGCTACAACTTGCTGGAATGACGGCAGAAGCATCGATAATAGCACTGGCATGAATGCCCTGAGAGGCAATATCCACGGGGTTGAGCAGCTGTGATAGCTTGGCAAAGTAAGCGTAAGGATTGTCTGTTATTATTTTAGGAAGTTGCGTCAGCGCCGCATGTTCTAGCTTTAAAATGACCGCGCTAGCTTTGGTGCAATTGAGCTGATTGGTATATTTAGTATCGTAAAAAAATCCAATAGCGCCCGCTTGCGCCAACGCTAGTGAACCGACTCTATGCACCTGTAATTCTGCATTTCCTGACACTGTGCCGCCTAATTGCGCGGCGATTTGGCTTAATGATAAATAATGATTGGGCGCTAATTGAAGACTCATAGTCGCGAGCCATGAAGACTATTTTTTACCTAAAAGCTTTAACACTTTGTCAGTAATGTCGATTTTTTTACTCGCATAAGCAACGCCGCCGTACACGACTAAGTCATAATTTTCTGTTTCAGAAACGGTCTGAACGGCTTTATTAATGCGCTCCTGCAAGCTGGCGAGCTCTTCATTTTTACGTAGATTAATATCTTCACGAAGTTCGCGCTGTTTACGCTGAAATTCAATTTTTTGATTCGACGCGTCACGCTCTTTATTGCGACGTTCCGCCTCAGACATGGTGACGCCTTCTTTATCCAAAGACGCTTCGATATCACGAATTTGTTTTTGCATTCTATCGAGCTCGAGCGAGCGCGGGCTAAATTCTTTTTCAAGTTTCTTACCGCTCTCAGCGGTCTGTGGCGCCTCTTGCAAGATTTTATCCACTTGCACATAGCCAATTTTAAGCTCTGCCGCGTTCAAACTTGTGTTTAAAGCCATAAGGCCAGCCAAAAATAATGCTTTTAAGGTATTACGCAATTCCTGTCTCCTGACAATGCTGAGCAATCGTGCTCATTTACTAACATTCTACTACTAAATTAGTAGCTTAAATGACGGTTTGGCTAAAACTGTTGACCTAGTTGGAACTGAATTGATTCAGTTCTATCACCAGTTTTTGCATTTAGCGGTTTAGCGTACATCAATTTTAATGGGCCAAATGGTGAAATCCAACTGATACCGACCCCAGTACTATAGCGTAAATCACCTAGATTAATGCGTTGATTATCGCCGTACACATTACCAGCGTCTAAAAATGCGCTAAGTCGGAATTGTGATGAGTTTTTAATAAGTGGCACAGGTGCAAACATCTCAGCATTACCCACAATACGACGCGTTCCACCTACTGCAAAATCTAAATTAGTGGCTGGATCAACCTCTCGTGGGCCTAGTGTGCCGTTGCCAAAGCCGCGCACAGAGCCTACACCGCCTGCATAAAAGTTTTTGAAGAACGGATAAGCACCACCACCATAATTACCCGCGTAGCCCAGTTCGCCATTTAGTAACAAAGTGAAGTTTTTCGTAATATCTTTGTACCAAGAATGTCGATATTCCAACTTATAATATTTCAAATCCAAGCCAGGCACGGCAACCTCAGAGCTTAGCTGTTGAAAAACACCATTCTTTGGAAACATAATACTGTCGCGCGTGTCATGCGTCCAAGCTAAAGCCAATTGCACAGAATTGGTGGTGCAGCCTGTGGCATTGCCACAAAAGTCTAAATATTGTTTTGGGCTTTGTCTAGATAATTTGATTTTAGTTAAATCACCCGTTAAGCCTGCTGACAAAAAGTCTTTTTCATTCAGCGGCAAGCCAAATCGCACGCCCGCACCATAAGACGAGCTGCTGTAAGTACCAATATTGAGTGAGCCAGTATTCACATCACGTCGATAGACGTCAAATCCTCGGCTAACGCCGTCTGGCGTGAAATAAGGGTCAGTATAAGACAGTGAGTAGGTGGTATTTACCTTGCCCGTATTCACTTGTGCAGAAACGTGATTACCTGTGCCCAAGAAGTTCGCCTGACTAACCGTTGCGCCTAAAGTAACGCCCTCGTTACTTGATAAGCCCGCACCAAACTGCACGCTACCAGTCGATTTTTCAGTCACGTTGATATTCACGTCAACTTGATCGTTGCTACCAGGCACCGCTGGCGTTTCAATCTCTACGTTGTCAAAGTAATTCAGGCGATTCAAACGCTCTTTAGAGCGATTGATTTTGTCACCCGCATACCAAGCGGATTCTAGCTGGCGCATTTCACGACGCAGCACATTGTCGCGCGTGCGTGTGTTGCCAGTGATGTTAATACGACGTACATAAACACGTTTACCTGGATCCACAAAGAAGGTAAATGCCGCGGTGTGCGCTTCTTTGTTAATTTCCGGAATGGCATTGACGTTAGAAAACGCATAACCTTCGTTACCGAGCCTATCGCCAATTGCTTTGCTGGATTCTGAAATCTTTTCGCGATTAAACGTATCGCCCTTTTGCAGCGTGATTAATGGCTTTAGCTCTTCTTCTGGCAGTTGTAACTCGCCGGCCAATTTCACATCGCTAATCGTATATTTTTCGCCTTCGGTGACATTGACAGTGATGTAAATATCTTGCTTGTCTGGTGAAATAGACACTTGCGTTGAATCAATTGAAAATTCCAAATAACCTTGATTCATGTAAAACGACTTTAAAGTTTCAAGATCAGCAGTCAGTTTTTGCTTGGAATATTGGTCATCCTTATTCCACCAACTCATCCAATTAGGCGTGGTGAGTAAAAACTCTGCACGCAAATCATCGGTGGTGAATGTATTATTGCCAACGATATTAATATCGCGAATTTTGGCAACAACGCCTTCCTCAATTTCGAATCTAACCGCAACGCGATTGCGTTCCAGCGGGCTCACCACAGTTTTTACCGTAGCGCCATACTTACCTTGCGATAGATATTGACGTTTGATTTCTTGCTCAGCGCGGTCTAATTGTGATTTATCGAATATCAAGCCTTCCGCAATGCCGATTTGCTTCAAACCTTCAGTCATTTTGTCGGAAGGGAATGATTTATTGCCGCTAAAGTCGATTTTGGCGATGGCAGAACGTTCCTGCACGGTAACGACTAACACGTCACCTTCTGCCTCGACACGCACGTCTTTAAAAAAACCTGTGCCGTAGAGCGATTTAATCGCTTGCGTGGCTTTTTCATCGTTCATTACGTCGCCAACAGCCACAGGTAAGTAATTGAATATCGTGCCAGGCTCAGTGCGTTGCAGGCCTTCGACGCGAATGTCTTTCACCACAAATGGCTCAAGCGCCAAAGCATGCTGACTGAAAATGGCAAATATTAGGGCGGAAATGGTGCGCTGTTTAAACAAATTTTTAACCCAAAATTATTCTGTTGATGTCATTAAAAATGGCAATGGTCATTAGCAAACCAAGAAGCCCGAATCCTATTTTTTGTCCCCATAGCATCGTTTGTTCTGATACCGGCGAGCCTTTAATTATTTCAGTTATATAATACATCAAATGGCCGCCATCTAAAACAGGAATTGGCAAAAGGTTGAGCACGCCGATGCTGATGCTGACTAAGGCCAAAAAACCTAAAAATGTTTTCAGACCCAATCCCGCGCTCTCACCGGCATAAGTAGCAATGGTGACTGGGCCACTAATGCCCTTCCATGAGGTTTTTCCCGTGACCATATACCACAACATTTTCAAGCTAAAAATGGAGGTTTGCCAAGTTTTTGCAACGGCTTTTGTTAAACTTTTTAATATTGAATAATGTTGCACTATCAATAGTTTATCAATTACTTTTTGATCTATCTTTGCACCCGCACCAATTCTGCCGACTTCGCGCTTATTCTCTGTGACCGCTTCTGGCGTCACCAAAATTTTCACAACTTGTTGTTCACGTTCCAATTCAA
Organism: Methylophilaceae bacterium; assembly: GCA_043774925.1. Lineage (GTDB taxonomy): Bacteria > Pseudomonadota > Gammaproteobacteria > Burkholderiales > Methylophilaceae > JAYVSZ01. Next base: position 82,196 of record JAYVSZ010000013.1, read on the forward strand.
ACTGCAAAGCTTTACGCGGACTGGCTTTCACCGTGTCCACTACCTCGTCCCAATTTTTTATTGGCACGCTATCCATGCTTAAAATCTTATCGTTTTCTTTAAACCCAACTTTTTCTGCCACACTATTGGGCAAAACTTGGCCAATGACGGCCTCTGCATCAGGCCTGAACATTTCCATGCCAATTTTATCCAACACGTCAATCTCCGCATCGTTATTGATGCCGTCAAAGCTCAAGCTGTGTTGATGCAGTTCATTGCCACTGCTTATCGCCTCAATTTTTACGGTTTTTTTGTCTAGCGAAGCTTCCAGCAGCGCCCAGCGTGCGTCTTGCCAGGTGTTAATGGTTTGTCCGTCGATTTTTTGGATGACTTCGCCCTTTGTAAATGCGGCTTGTGCGGCAAGGCTATTTTCTTTGACATTGCCCACTATCGGGCGTACGCCCGTTTCGCCTTGCATAAGCAACACCCAATAAAGCAAAATCGCCAACAACAAGTTCGCTGCTGGCCCCGCTAGCACAATGGCGATGCGCTTCCACACGGATTGACGATTGAAAGCGCGATTGAGCTCTGCCTCAGAGTATTGCGCTTGAAGCGCATCAGGATTAGCCTCTGCGTCTGCTTTAATCTCACGTTCATCGAGCATTTTCACAAAGCCGCCAAGCGGAATCGCCGCTAACACAAATTCTGTTTTATCTTTACCAAAGGTTTTTTGCAGAAGCGGCTTGCCAAAACCAATAGAAAAACGCAGCACGCGCACACCGCACCAGCGTGCAACTTGAAAATGGCCGAACTCGTGAATGGTGACAATGAGGCCGATGGTGACGATGAACGCCAGTATCGTAATCACGCAAGCGCCTTTTGTGTGTTTTTTGCGGCAATCCAATCGCCCGCAAACTGGCGTGCTTGGCCGTCCACAGCGATGACGTGCTCAATTGAGGTAACGGTTTCTGCGGCAATATTGTCGAGCGCGGTGGCAATCAAAGTTGGGATATCCGTAAAAGAAATGTGCTCTTTCAAAAACGCGCTGACGGCGACCTCGTTGACCGCATTGAGTATGGTTGCTGCTGTACCGCCCGTGTTTAGTGCGTCGTAGGCCAATTGCAGGCAAGGAAAACGTTGCAAATCGGGCGCTTCAAACTCCAACTTTGCAATTTCTAGCAAATTAAGCGAAGCGACACCAGATTCAATGCGTTTCGGGTAACCCAGCGCATAGGCAATCGGCGTGCGCATATCGGGGTTGCCAAGCTGCGCCAGCACGCTACCATCGATATATTCCACCATAGAGTGAATAATGCTTTGCGGATGCACAATGACTTCAATTTGGCTCGGTTTTGCGTTGAACAACCAATGCGCCTCGATGACCTCCAAGCCTTTATTCATCAGTGTGGCAGAGTCAATGGTGATTTTTGCGCCCATCACCCAGTTTGGATGTTTCAGCGCCCGCGCAGGCGTCACCTGTTCTAATTGTGCTTGCGAAAATCCTCTAAAAGGTCCGCCAGATGCGGTGAGAACAATCTTACGCACACCGCCATCGGCCAAGTGTTTAAGCGCTTGTGGAGGCATTACTTGAAAAATCGCGTTATGTTCGCTATCAATTGGCAACAAAGTCGCGCCACCCGCCTGCACCGCTTGCATAAACAAGCTGCCCGCCATCACTAAGGTTTCTTTATTCGCCAGCAGAATGCGCTTGCCCGCCTTCGCTGCAGCCATGGCTGGTTTTAGGCCAGCCGCGCCAACAATCGCGGCCATGACAATATCGACATCTGCATCGCTAGAAATCTGCTCCAAACCTGCCATGCCAAAAAGCACTTGCGTTGCGCTATTTTGCGCTTTGAGTTGCGCGGCTAACGATTTGGCAGACACTTCATCTAACAGCACAGCAAAGCGCGGCTTAAAAACAAGGCATTGCTTGAGAAGCGCATCTACATTGGTGTTTGCGGCAAGCGCATAAACGCTATAGTTGTCCGCGTGGCGCGAAATCACGTCCAGCGTTTGCTGTCCGATGGTGCCAGTGCTGCCCAAAATGCTGATATTCTGCATTTAGTGGGCAACCCCGTAATAGTTGTAAGCGTAAATCAGTAAAATCGCGATTGGCAAGCTGGGAATCAGGCCATCAATACGATCTAAAATACCGCCGTGCCCAGGCAGTAAGTCGCCACTGTCTTTGATATTGGCTTGGCGCTTCATCAGCGACTCAAACAAATCTCCTATCACGCCAAACCCTGCAGTTACCCACAACAAGGGAAATATCGCAGGATTATCCGCGCCAAAAACGTAGCGCAATATTGCCGCAAACAGCGTCACTGCAAGCAATGCGCCAAATACGCCTTCCCATGTTTTGCCTGGGCTAATGGTGGGTGCAAGTTTGTTTTTGCCGAAGTTTTTACCTGAAAAATAAGCAGCGCTATCGGCAATCCAAATCGTGGCGAGCAATATTAACACTAGCCACGGGTCGGCGCCTCTAGCGCAGATGAGCGCCAGCCAAAGTGGCGCCATTAATAGCACGCCCAATAAAGCCATGGCGAGCTTGCTGCCAATCACAAAGCGCTTCGCCAGCCAGATGGGTACAATAAATAGCCAAAATATCGCCGCGAAAAAAAACACTAAAATAGATTTGTAAAAAAACAAATGGAAGCCGTATCTATCCATCAGCATCACTACGGCAATGCCCAAAGCCGCGCAAATTGTGGTGTAAACCCAGCGTTCTGTTGCGTTCAGTTTAATAAGTGCGCCCCATTCGTATATGGCTAGCAGCGTAATGCCCAACATCACAACCGCCCATGTTTCATCAGAAAACATAAAGAGCGCGGGAATAAACGCGGACATGAGAATGAGTGCGGTGATGATGCGGGTTTTAAGCATAAAGTAAGCTAAGCATAAAATAGGTTCAGCATATTAAGTATTAGAATTCTGCGGTGTTGTCAGCTGTTCGCTGGTGCGCCCAAAGCGCCGCTCGCGCTGTTGATATGAGCTTATTGCCGCGTCAAACGCCTCTAGGTCGAAATCTGGCCATAAAGTATCCGTAAAATACAACTCAGCGTAAGCCAGCTGCCACAACAAAAAGTTGCTAATGCGCTTTTCGCCACCCGTGCGGATGAACAAATCCGGCTCTGGCGCGTAGCTCATGGCCAGGTAAGGCGTCAAATCGTCTTCTGAAAGCGCTTCTCCTTTGGCCCGTTTTTCTTCTACCGCGTTTGATTCCAACATCTTATTCGTCGCTTGCAGAATATCCCAGCGCCCGCCGTAATTGGCGGCGATGGTCAACGTTAAGCCTGTGTTTTTTGCGGTAAGTTTTTCAGAATCTTTGATTTGCTTCATCAGCGCCTTGCTAAAGCGGCTGCGGTCGCCGATGAGCTTTAGGCGGATGTTGTTGTCGTGCAACTTCACTACTTCACGCTTGAGCGCCTCCATAAACAAGCCCATTAAAAATGAGACTTCCTCTTCTGGCCGGCGCCAGTTCTCGCTGCTGAAGGCAAATAGTGTTAAAAATTTGACCTTTTTTTCGGCGCAAGTTTTAACTAAATCGCGCACGGTTTCTACGCCGCGCTGATGCCCAGCCACCCGCGGTAGAAAGCGTTTGCGCGCCCAGCGGCCGTTGCCATCCATAATCACCGCAATATGATTGGGAGTCTCGTCCGCAACAGGAATGGTTTTTGTCGAGCTGGCAAATAAGCCTTTTGGGAACAGACGCAAAATAATGTTCGCTTAAACAGCCATCAAATCGACTTCTTTGACCTGCAGTAGCTTATCGACCTCGATCACCGCTTTGTCCGTCATTTTTTGCACTTCATCTTGCGTACGGCGCTCGTCATCTTCGCTAATTTCTTTGTCTTTAATCAGCTTTTTCAAGGCATCGTTGGCATCGCGGCGCACATTACGTATGGAAACTTTTGCATTTTCAGCTTCGCTTCGTACAATTTTAATCATATCGCGGCGGCGCTCTTCTGTCAGCATTGGCATGGGCACGCGAATCAAATCGCCATTAGTGGCTGGGTTTAAGCCCAAGTCACAATCGCGAATCGCTTTTTCCACTTTACCAATCATATTTTTTTCAAAAGGCTGCACGTTAATGGTGCGTGCATCGCCCAAGTTCACGTTAGCCACTTGATTTACCGCCACCATCGAGCCGTAATATTCCACCATCACGTGATCCAACAACCCAATGTGGGCGCGGCCCGTACGCACTTTTGCTAAGTCATTTTTAAGTGACTCTAATGACCTTTGCATTTTGCTATCTGCGGTTTTTTTTATTTCTTCTAACATTTCAAACTCCAATAAATACTATAAAACTTATAGTCTGTGATGCAGTGCTAGGCGCACGCAGCACAGCAACCGGAATGTATGAGTTATCCATGAGGATTGCGAGCAGCGCGCAACAACGCAATGCGCACAGAATATAGGTTTATTATACAACGACTTTTGTGCCTTCATTTTCGCCCATCACCACGCGCATGAGGCCACCTTTTTTAAAAATACTAAACACACAAATGGGCAAGTTTTGGTCGCGACATAAAGTCAGCGCGGTCGCATCCATTACTTTAAGATTTTTGTTAATCGCCTCGTCAAACGTCACGGTTTCGTAGCGCGTCGCGTCTTTATTCTTTTTTGGGTCGTCCGTATAAATGCCATCTACTTTAGTGGCTTTTAGCACGATTTCCGCGTTCATTTCCATGCCGCGCAAAGCGGCTGCAGTATCTGTGGTAAAGAACGGATTGCCAGTTCCCGCGCCAAATATGACGACGCGCCCTTCTTCCAAATAGCGAATTGCTTTGCCGCGAATATAGGGCTCGGCGACTTGCTCAATATTCAGTGCGCTTTGCACACGCGCATTCAAACCAATATTTTTCATGGCATCTTGCAGCGCCATTGCGTTCATCACCGTCGCTAGCATGCCCATATAATCCGCTGTCGCTCTATCCATGCCCGCAGCAGCAGGTGCAACACCGCGGAATATATTGCCGCCGCCAATCACAATCGCCACTTGCACGCCCAAATCAACCACTTCTTTAATTTGCGCGACTATGTCGTTTATCGTTGCGCGGTTGATACCGTAGGCGTCATCGCCCATCAGCGCCTCGCCAGAAAGCTTAAGAAGTATGCGTTTGTATGCGGGTTTGCTCATGTTGACCTTATGTTTTTGACTAGTGCTATTTAATCACAAAACAGCTAAAAATGGACAAAAAAAGTGGATTTTCCATTGCTGGAAAATCCACTTTTCTTATGCGATTGGTTTTTACACCTTAGCGGCTGCGGCAACCTCTGCGGCGTAATCTACCACTGCTTTTTCAATGCCCTCGCCCACGGTGTACATGGTGAATGAAGCAACGGATGCGTTTCTAGATTTTAATAATTGTTCAATGGTCATTTTGTCGTCTTTTACGAACACTTGGCTAAGCAATGTCACTTCTTTTAAGAACTTAGCAACAGTACCGTCTGCAATTTTTTCTAACATCGCTTCTGGCTTGCCTGCTTCTTTTGCTTTTTCAATCGCAACGCGACGTTCCGCTTCTATCAAGTTCGCATCTACACCACTTGCATCGAGCGATTTTGGTTTTGCTGCCGCAATATGCATGGCCAAATCTTTAGCCAATGTCTCGTCGCCACCCACTAAATCTACTAACACACCGATTTTGGTGCCATGTACATAGCTAGAAATTTTGCCTTGCGCCGCAATGCGCACAAAACGACGCGGCGTGATGTTTTCGCCAATTTTACCAACCAATTGCGCACGCACTTCCTCTGCGGTTGCGCCATTCATGGCCATTGCGCCAACAGCAGCAATATCAGCAGGATTGTTGTCGTTGACGTTTTGCGCTAAATCAGCCACAAATTTCAAGAAATCTTCATTTTTTGCACAGAAATCAGTTTCAGAGTTTACTTCAATCATCGTGCCAGTTTTGCCATCTGTACTAATGCGAATACCCACTGTACCTTCAGCAGCCACGCGCCCTGCTGCGTTGCTTGCCCTTTTACCAAAACGTACACGTAGAATTTCTTCTGCACGCGCCATGTCGCCTTCGGCTTCGGTCAATGCTTTTTTGCAGTCCATCATTGGCGCATCGGTGCGCTCACGTAATTCTTTTACCATGCTTGCGGTGATTTCAATTATGTTTTCAGCCATTTTGGGCTCCTTAAAACTTAACTTTAAGTAGTTAATATAATTAATTGATTATAAATAATAAAAGGGGCTAACAAGCCCCTTTTTCTTGCCATTTGATTATTCTGCAGCAGGTGCTTCAGTAGCAGCTACTTCAACAAACTCTTCTACTTCTGCAGCTGATTTCACAAGCTCAGTCATCGCGTTTGCGCGACCATCTAACACTGCATCTGCCATGCCGCGCGCATATAAGCGAATCGCACGTGAAGAGTCATCGTTACCAGGAATCACATAAGTGATGCCATCTGGCGAATTATTGGTATCGACAATGCCAATCACTGGAATGCCTAATTTAGCCGCTTCCGTCACCGCGCCGTGCTCGTGGCCCACATCAACAATGAAAATCGCGTCTGGTAAGCCGCCCATTTCCTTAATGCCGCCGATTGAACGCTCTAATTTTTCAACTTCGCGTTTATAACCTAGCGCTTCTTTTTTGCCAAATTTTTCCAAGCTGCCATCAAGCAACATGGTTTCGTAATCTGTTAGGCGTTTAATTGAAGCTTTAACTGTTTTAAAGTTGGTGAGCATGCCGCCCAACCAACGGTGATTCACATAAGCACAGCCTGCGCGTTGCGCTTCTTCTTTCATAATGTCGCGCGCTTGACGTTTAGTGCCTACAAATAAAATACGGCCCTTGTTTGCTGCCAATTGGCGCACATATTTTTGCGCATCTTCGAAAAGTGGCAAGGTTTTTTCAAGGTTGACGATATGAATTTTGTTACGATCACCAAAAATGTACTCAGCCATTTTCGGATTCCAATAACGGGTTTGGTGGCCAAAGTGAACACCGGCCTCAAGCATTTGACGCATAGTAACTGACATTGTATTGCTCCATGTAAGGGTTAAATTTGCACTCGCCCACAATATCCGCCAAAGCGAACACCCTGTACGGGGCGATGCATTAATTTGCTAAAAATATGATTAAACACTTGCTTAGCGGCGCGTATAATAGCAAATATTCGCAACAAATTCAATTAAACTTAAAGTCATTTAACCAAATACTGAACAATTTCAAACAATTATGGCCATTACCATTAACAACGCGGACGACATCGCAAAAATGCGCATTGCTGGCAAACTTGCCAGCGAAGTGCTTGATTACATTACACCTTTTGTGGTGCATGGCGTAACGACGGAAAAGCTGGACAAGCTTTGCCACGATTATATGGTGAACGTACAAAAGACAATTCCTGCGCCGCTTAATTATGCGCCAGATGGCCACACGCCTTATCCTAAATCGATTTGCACTTCGGTGAATCAGCAGATTTGCCACGGCGTGCCAGGCGATAAAGTGCTTAAAAATGGCGACATCGTGAATCTCGACATCACCGTCATCAAAGATGGTTATCACGGCGATACGTCGCGTATGTTTATGGTTGGCGAGGTGTCGATTCAAGCCAAGCGTTTAAGCGAAATCACTTATCAAGCCATGTGGATTGGCATTAGCAAAGTGAGGCCAGACGCCACTTTGGGCGATATTGGCCATGCGATTCAAACTTTTGCCGAGCACAATGGCTACAGCATTGTGCGTGAGTTTTGCGGCCACGGCATTGGCACCAAATTTCACACAGAACCGCAAGTGTTGCATTACGGCAAACCTGGCACGGGCGTAAAATTGCGCGCTGGCATGATTTTTACCATCGAGCCGATGATTAACGCGGGTAAGCGCGACATTAAGCAAATGCCTGACGGCTGGACGATTGTGACCAAAGACCGCAGTTTATCGGCGCAATGGGAGCACACAATTTTGGTGACGGAAACGGGTTTTGAAGTGATGACGCTATCCGCTGGCTCGCCTGCCACACCGCAATTCACCTAGTTTCAAACCAATACGCATGACAAATCAAACCATTTCTAAACAAACGGTGCAGGCTTGGCGCAGTGACTTAAAAGCGCAGCAACAAGCGCTGGAGCAAGCTTTTTTTGCGCAAAAAAATCCTGCGCGTTTGCTCAAAAACCATGCAAAATGCATCGATAATCTGTTAAAAGTAGTATGGCTGCAAGCCAATATCCATGCGGGTGTCAGCTTGATTGCTGTAGGTGGTTATGGGCGTGGAGAATTGTTTCCTTATTCAGATATTGACCTGCTGATTTTACTGCCAGAAAATATAGCCGAAACACAAAATCATGAGATTGCTGCGCTAATTGGCGTGCTTTGGGACATCGGCCTGAACGTTGGCCACAGCGTGCGCAACTTGCAAGAATGTGCTGCAGAAGCAAAAAATGATGTGACCGTGCAGACTAATTTACTTGAGGCGCGTTTGCTTTGCGGCAATCAAACCAAGTTTAAACAGTTTTTTAATGCGATTAATCAAGCACTTAACCCAGCATTATTTTTGGCCGCAAAAACGCGTGAGCTAGATAATCGCCATGCTAAATTTAACGATACTGCTTATAGTTTAGAGCCAAACATCAAAGAAAGTCCTGGTGGATTGCGCGATTTGCACACCATTTTATGGCTGGCACAAAGCCAAAATTTAGGTAAAACTTGGGGCGAACTGGCCAAAAACAAAGTCATTAGCGCGCTTGAATTGCGCGAAATCAGGCGCCACGAGCGTAACTTGCAAACATTGCGTATTCGTTTGCATTACCTTGCTAAACGGCGCGAAGATAGGCTGCTGTTCGACTTTCAAAACGAGCTAGCTGCTAATCTAGGGCTGAAAAACACCGACCATAAACGCGCCAGCGAGCAGCTGATGCAAAGCTACTACCGCAGCGCAAGATATATCAGCTTAATCAATGAGATACTACTAAAATCTCTCACGCTGAACATCTTGCCAGCACAGGCCGCAGCCAGAATTAATGCGCACTTTGTTGCGCATCACAATTTTGTAGAAGCCAACACGGATGCGCTATTTGAGCAGCATCCTAGTGCGATTTTAGAATGTTTTTTACTGTTGCAACAGTCGCCAAAATTAAATGGCCAAGATTTAACCTTGGGCCCAACCTTGCTGCGCCAATTGCAACATTCAAAAAAATTGGTTTCGCCGGAGTTTCGGCGCAACCAAGTCAATAAGCAATTGTTTTTAAACATACTATCGCAAAAAAATGGCGTTAATCATGCCTTGCGGCGTATGAACCGCTATGGCATTTTAGGGCAATATATCCCCGCTTTTGGCAAAATTATCGGGCAAATGCAGCACGATTTGTTTCATGTTTATACGGTAGACGCACACATTTTAAACGTGCTGGCGAACTTGCGGCGCTTTGCCAAGCCCGATCTTAAACATGAGTTTCCGCTTTGTAGCGAGCTGTTTGCAGGATTCGAGAAGCCGCATCTACTCTACCTCGCAGCTCTATTTCACGACATTGCCAAAGGCCGTGGTGGCGATCATTCAACGCTTGGCGCGGTGGATGCAAAACGCTTTTGCAAACTGCACAATTTGCCCAAAGAGGATGCGAATTTGGTCGCTTGGTTGGTCGATGCGCATCTTCAAATGTCTAAAGTGGCGCAAAAATCGGATTTATCCGACCCAGCCATCATCGAGCAATTCGCCCATTTTGTAAAAACGGAAACACGCCTAACAGCCTTATATTTATTGACTGTAGCCGATATTCGCGGCACCAGCCCAGTGGTGTGGAACGCGTGGAAAGCGCGACTTTTAGAGAGCTTATTTTTGGAAACGCGCCGCGTATTGAACAACGCGACCTTTAGCGTAAAGCAAGCGATTGAAACGCGCCAAATCGAGGCCACCGAAAAGCTCGCCAAATATGGTTTGCAGCCGCAAGCATACGAAAGTCTGTGGCAAAACGTCGGCGCAGGCTATTTTACGCGCTTCGACAGCGACGAAATCGCCTGGCATAGCCGCTTGCTCACCCCGCATGTATTTGCCAGCGCGCCCATTGTCCGCGCGCGCCTCAGCCCCAATGGTGACGGCATTCAGGTGATGATTTATACACGCGACCAAGACGACTTGTTTGCACGCATTTGTAACTTTTTCGACCGTATCGCTTACAGTATCGGCCAAGCCAAAATTTACACCACCCATCATGGCTACGCGCTCAACAGCTTTATTGTTTTAGATCAATCAGGTAAATCAGTAAGTTACAGTGGATTATTAAAACATATTGAAACAGAATTGACAGAAAAAATCGAAAGTGCAGCGCCGCTAGAAGCGCCGTTAAAAGGCCGCCTAAGCCGGCAAGTGAAGCACACACCGTTTGAAACAAAGGTAAAAATAGAAATGGATGCGCAAAGCAGCAATCACGCCGTGGATATTATCACAGGCGATCGCCCTGGACTGCTTGCACAAATAGCTTTCGTTTTTTTGCAACACGGCGTAGATTTGCATAACGCCAAAATCAACACATTGGGCAACCGCGCCGAGGATAGCTTTCTCGTCTCAGCCAAGCAGAATAAGCCTCTCAGCCATGTACAAGTTGATTTATTACAAACCGAATTAGCCGCCCTGTAGCGCGCTTTCAAAAAACAAAGCCCAGCAAAACAAAAAAGCCCAGCAAATGCTAGGCTTTTATTGGATGCTTAACGCACAAAAATGCAATTACGAATGTTTGTAATGCTTTTTAAGTTGTTTAGTCACTTCCCATTGCGATTTCATGCCTTTTGGAAAAACCACGAAATCACCCGCTTTAATCACAACGGTTTCACCGCCTTGTGGCGTTACGCGAATTTCGCCTTCAAGCACATACGCGCTTTCTGTCATGCCGAAATCAAGTGGGAATTTTGAGGGTGCGCAATCCCAAATAGACCAGCTAGATACGCCCAGTTCTTTCAATTTTTCTGGTGTTGGATTGTGATCAATAATGATTTGGCTCATGTTAAGTCCTTAAAAATTAAAATAAAAATGCTGCTCAAAGCAGCATTAAAAAACTGGCGGAAGAGGTGAGATTCGAACTCACGGTGGGCTCGCACCCACGACAGTTTTCAAGACTGTAGCATTAAACCGCTCTGCCACTCTTCCTAATTAAACAGCTTTTGTTACCTTTTGACTATTTGTGAAACAGTCTTGAAGACTGTAGCATGCCTAAGATTTTAATTTTAGTCTTAAACCTCGCGCGCTGCCACTCTCCCCAATCTATAATTTTGCAACGTAAAAGTTAACGCAACAATTTAAATAAGACGAGCATTATAGCAAACAATTAATCGTCTTGAATATCCTGATTTGGAAAAAGTACGTCAGTATAGCCAAAATCTTTTAAATTATTAATGCGCATAGGGTACAAAATCCCTATCAAGTGATCACACTCGTGCTGCACCACACGCGCATGAAAGCCACTAACCAGCCTATCGATAGGTGCGCCAAATTGATCAAAACCCGTGTAATGCAGACGCATATAGCGTGGCACCACGCCGCGCATGCCAGGTACGGAGAGGCAGCCTTCCCAGCCATCTTCCATT
>JAYVSZ010000014.1:0-15890 GCA_043774925.1 Methylophilaceae bacterium
GTTTGTTCCGCTTAACAATTGTTGCGCCTGAAATAAATAAGTGTAAGGCAAGCAAAGCGCAAAATCAGCTGCGTTAAAATCTTTCAAACGCGCTAAAAGTTGATTGATAAGCAGTTTGTTTTTCACAATACTGCCATTCATTTTCCAGTTTCCGACGACGAGTTTACGACGCATTTTTGCCTACCTTACAAGCGGATTAAGCTCGCCCTTGCTATATCTGATGGCCATGGTATCCATTGAAATGACTTTAATCTGGCTGGCGCGTCCCGCGCTACCAAACGCTTCGAAGCGTTCTTTACATAACTGCTGCGCGGCTGCAATGGCGGCTTTAAAGTACACGCGCGGGTCAAACTCTTCCGGATGCAAGGCCATGCTTTCACGTATGGCAGCCGTCATGGCAAGGCGAATATCAGTGTCGATATTCACTTTGCGTACGCCATGTTTGATGCCTTCTACAATTTGCGATACTGGCACACCATAAGTTTCTTTAATTTTGCCACCATATTGGCGAATAATTTCGAGCGATTCTTGCGATACGCTAGATGAGCCGTGCATGACTAAATGTGTATTGGGTATACGTGCGTGGATGGCTTTGATACGGTCAATCGACAAAGTATCGCCAGTCGGCGGGCGGCTAAATTTATACGCACCGTGACTGGTGCCAATGGCGATGGCAAGTGCATCTACTTGCGTCGCTTTCACAAACTCTGCAGCTTCGTCGGGGTCGGTGAGTAATTGTGATTCATCTAATACGCCTGTTGCACCGCTGCCGTCTTCCTCGCCTGCCATGCCAGTTTCTAGCGAACCTAAACAGCCAAGCTCACCTTCTACGGAAACGCCGACCGCATGGGCAAACTCAGTGACACGACGCGTGACATCGACGTTGTAAGCATAGCTGGCGGGTGTTTTTGCATCTGCTTCTAGCGAGCCATCCATCATCACGCTAGAAAAGCCACTGCGAATGGCGGATTGACACACCGCTGGCGATGCACCATGGTCTTGGTGCATGCAAATGGGAATATTGGGATATTGCTCTATCGCCGCTTCGACCATTTTGCGTAAAAATGGCTCGCCTGCGTAACCACGTGCGCCTGCAGAGGCCTGCAAGATGACAGGGCTATCGACTTCGTCTGCGGCTTTTAAGATGGAGTGAATTTGCTCCATGTTGTTGATGTTAAACGCAGGTAGGCCGTAGCTGTGTTCTGCCGCGTGGTCGAGTAGTTGTCTGAGTGAAATTAGCGCCATAAAAAAACCTTCTTGATTAAACAACAGGCTCAATGTAAAACTGACTGCTATCAAACTCTTGATGATAGAGTTCAATTAAAGCCACTTCTAATTTAGAGCCCAAAATAACAGGGGCACGTTGATGAATATCCCCAGCTTGCAAGTCTAATATCGATTTACGCCCCGTGCTACTTTTCCCGCCCGCCTGCTCTACAATAAAACTCATGGGGTTGGCTTCGTAAAGCAACCGCAGGCGGCCAGCTTTTAACGGAAATTTACAGTCTTTTGGATACATAAATACGCCACCACGTAGCAAAATACGGTGCATATCACCTACCATGCTGGCCAGCCAGCGCATATTAAATTCGCGCCCACGTACTCCTGCAGCACCTGCTTTACATTCAGCAATATAACGTTGCACTGGCGGCTCCCAAAACCTTTCATTGCTGCAATTAATCGCAAACTCCGAAGTGATTTCCGGGATTTTTATATCCGGGTGGCTGAGCATATATTCGTGAGTTTCATTATCCAGTGTAAAGCCATGCGTGCCGTTGCCCACAGTCAGTACGAGCATGGTGGATGGCCCGTACAAGGCATAGCCCGCAGCGATTTGTGCTATCCCTTGTTGCAAATAATCGACAGCTTGCAAAGCTCTATTCTTTGGCGCATTTAGTATTGAAAAAATTGAGCCAACAGTACCATTAACGGCAATATTGGATGAGCCGTCCAAGGGGTCAAAGTTAACTAAAAATTGATGTTCAGCAGAAGTGTTTTTGAGTTGTTGGACTTCTTCCAATTCCTCAGAAACCAACCCTGCCACTAGGCCAGAACGTTCTAATGCTTCTATAAACAATGTATTGCTCAGCACATCTAACTTCATTTGTGTTTCGCCCTGCACATTTTGTTGGGTCAATTTAGCTGTTATTCCTGCTAGCGCGCCCTGTCCTGTAAGTGTTGCGATATTTTTTGTGCAATCAGCAATATCTATTAGCAAGGTGGTGAGCCCATCGCCATTGGGTATGCCTCTAGTAGCAACTTGTAAAAACTGAGCTAAGGAGAGGATGTTAAAAATTCTATGTAGTTTCATGGGGTCTACTATAAGGAGATTTGTCATGCAGGTATATCAATGAATTCTTGTTTTAGTAATAAGTATTACTTAACTGAAAATTGATATAATCGCGTATGAGAAACCTCACACTACGCCAAATTAGAATTTTTTTAAGTGCATCTAAACACCTAAGTTTTGCTAAAGCGGCTGAGGAATTACATGTTAGCCCAGCTGCTATTTCATTACAAATCAAAGAGATGGAGAGCGATTTAGGCGTTAGCTTATTTACACGCAACAATCGAAAAGTAACACCAAGCCAAGCAGGAGAATACTTTCTACCTTATGCGCAGCGAATCCTGCGTGCGCTTAGCGAAGCTAATGATATGTTTGATGAGTTACGCGATACGGAAATGAGCGTTCTTAAAATTGGCTTGGTGAGTACAACGCGCTATTTTTTCCCTTTGTTGTTGGTGGCGTTTAAGCAAAATTATCCGAACATACAAATCAAAGTAGAGGTTAAAAATAGGCAGCAACTAGTGGAGCTACTACGCGCAGGTGAGATTGATATTGCCATCATGGGCAAGCCGCCAAGTGATATAGAAGCCCTTGCAGAGCCATTTTCCAACCACCCACACGGTTTTATTGCAAGCCCTATACACCCACTGGCAGGTAAAGAAAAGCTTCCAGCTAATCTATTAAATCAACTAGAAATCATCACGAGAGAGTCAGGCTCTGGCACGCGCTATATTATGGAAAAATATTTAAGCCAGCATGGTTTATCACCCGTTGTGCGCATGGAAATGTCAGGTAATGAAACCATTAAACAAGCGGTTATCGCTGATTTGGGCGTCTCGTTTGTGTCTTTACATACCATTAGAAATGAACTGACTAACAAACAAATTGTGGTGCTTGATATTACAGACACACCAGTTAACAGAACTTGGCATGTAGTTACGCCAAAAAATCATCAGAACAGATTAGCGATTAAAGCTTTTCGTACGTTTATGTTAGATAAAGCGGAAGGAATTCTGAGGGATGTTTTTTTAAATGCCCCATATACTCAACAGGAGCAAGAAGTTAACACGTGATGTAAAGTAATCTAGCTGATAAGTATATTTTTCACTTAAGCAAATCTGCGCTTCTTGCAATATTATATATAGGCTTCAATTTACTCATTGCTATTCAAACTAAATATACTTAAGTAACGGGATAAATATCACTTGCACTTTGTTGAAAAATCAATAAAATGAACTTTTATTGTTATAAATATTATTATATTGATGTCACGGCATTCAAATTCAATTGTCAGCACAAACCCTGAGACACTCAAATCTCTAGAAAAACTCGGCCAAAGAATGCGTGTAAATCGCGTCGCGCAGGGCTGGACTGTCAAAGAAATGGCTGAGCGCCTTTTTTGTTCTCAGAATACTTACCGATCAATTGAAGCTGGCAAACCAACTGCAAGTATCGGCATTATTGCAAACGCTTTATGGTTATTTGGACAGATTGACACAATTGATGCTGTTGCACCTATTCCTTTACCAACAAATACATCCACTCGCGTCAAAAAATCTAAAATTAAATCCATAGTAGGTATCATTAGCGAGGATGAACGTGACTTCTGATCGCAAAATTTATGTTGGCTTGGCCGCCGAGCCACACCAAGCAGTCACTCCTGTCGGCATACTGAAACTTGTACGCAGAGGTGTTGTTGAATCTGGTGAGTATGCCTATGGCACGCAATATTTGACTTCGTCTGCCGCCATTCCGCTTAACAATGAGCATATGCCTTTAAATAATTTAACCACAGTGCTGCTAGAACGTCGCATTCGTGATGGCGGCGCATTGCCGCTGACTTTTCGTGATGCGCTGCCTGACAGTTGGGGACGAAAAGTGCTCGAGGCGCAACATGGTCGTACGCTAGAAGATATTGATGCGCTATTAATGACTAATGCTGACCGTGTAGGCGCGATGGTATTTAGCGAGACACTTCCCATCGAAGTAGATCAAGCTGAAACCAGTCTAATTGCACTTGAGGAAATGTCTGAAGCTGTAAAAAGACTAGAGCTGGCAATGGAAGTAACACCTGCAATGCGCCGATTGCTTCAACGTGGTGGCACATTAGGTGGCGCTAGACCAAAAGCGACTTTTATTCATGAAAATAGAAGATGGATAGCTAAGTTTCCCGCGCTTGGCGATGATCGTGATGTTGAACTGCTTGAAATATGCTTATTAAAACTTGCACAAATGTGTGGAATTGAAGTCTCACCCGCCCGACTAGAAAAAATCGAGCGAGGTCATGCAATTTTAGTTGCCCGTTTTGATCGCGAAGGTAATGTAGAAAATGAGCGACGCATTCATTTTCTCTCTGCATCGGCGTTATTGAATGTGCCTTATGAAAGCAGTGGCGGTAGTTATGTCGAGCTTGCAGAAGTGATACGCAAAATCTCTATTAACCCAGCACATGATTTGAACCAGCTTTATAAAAGAATGATTTTTAATTTAATTGTGGACAATACCGACGACCATGTTAAAAATCATGGCATGCTTCATGTGGGCGGCGGCCAATATAGATTAGCGCCCGCATTTGATATAGAAATGCAGCTTAGAAATATGGGGTACCAAGAGCTGGCTATTGCGACAGGTAACAATCTATCAAGTATTCGCATAGCGACAGAAGCAGCACCTTACTTTGGATTTAAAATTGAAGAAGCAAAAAAGATAATTCAGTTGATACATGAAGCTGCACATAAAGAATTAGCAACAATTGCTAAACATTATGGCGCCAGTACTGCGCTGATAGCGCGCATAAAACAATGTTTAACGCGTCAATATGAGCTTATTCACAGTCAATAAAAGTGCACTTAAAGTGATTCATTACTTGTCTAATAAATGAATATTTATGTACGAATAAATGCGGCTTGCGCAGCGATAAAAAATTAAAAGTATTAGACAGTAAACTTTACTCAAAACGATTAAAAATAGGCGATTCAAAGGTTTAGAGCAGCGGACTCATAATCCGTTGGTACTGTGTTCGACTCACAGAGGGGCCACCAGAATAATTAGAATTAAAACAAAAAACTCACTTTTTAGTGAGTTTTTTGTTTTTAGGGAAAAGCTTTGCTAAGTTATGATGCTTGGTTAATGTTGTAAAAAACACAAAAATATAAAATATTTATTTATTTATATTAAATAATCTCTTTATAACCTGAGAGAAAATTTTTTATACATAATGTATTTCAATGGGTTACAAATTAAAGTTACGGTAAATTATAGAGTAAAAAAAATATTTATTGAATCGAATCAACAAAAATATTCAATTAAATCAATTTTTTAAACCGTTTCCGCTTGAGACGTAAAATTATTGAGCCTATAGTGTTAATCATAAAAGCACGATTCTAAAAATAATCTCAGTCAAAAATATTGCTAAACAGGAGTTTAAAATGAACAGCATCGTAGATTTTCACCAATTTAGTATTTCAAATTATCAGCAAATTGAAACTCGTTTCGAGCAGGAGTTTGGCGTGATGTGGTCAATTATGAAGGCGGAACCACGCCCTTGCTACAATGTCACTTGTCTTGACGAATTATTGCAACATCAATCGTATGTGCATAGTTCAGAAGGTAAAATTGTAGTTAATGGTAAGATGCAGCAAGTTAACTATTTTGTTTTATCTTCTGCTACTGATGGCGTGTTTTGTCTGGGAGGAGATTTATCATTATTTAAACAGCTGATATTAGCTAAAGATAGAGAACATTTAGTCTCTTACGGTAGGTTATGTATCGACAATCTATGGTTGTTTTATAATGCACAATCCCCAATAACTACTATTTCTCTAGTGCAGGGGCAAGCAATGGGTGGTGGCTTAGAGTCAGCATTGTCAGCTCATGTGCTAATCGCTGAAAAAAGCGCCATGATGGGTTTCCCAGAAGTATTGTTCAACCTCTTTCCTGGCATGGGTGCATTAAGCCACCTAGCACGCAAAGTGGGCATGCCACTTGCCGAAAAAATGGTGAAATCTGGGAAAATTTATACAGGTGAAGAGCTTTATCAAATGGGTGTGGTAGATGTGCTGGCAGAAGATGGCATGGGCGAATACACATTGAACAATTGGATTAAGAAGAACCATCGCTCCCTTAACTCTTTCCAAGCAATTAATAAAGCGAAACAACGTGTAAATCCACTTACGCTGGTAGAGCTTTATGACATTGTTGATATTTGGGCGGATGCGGCCTTGCATTTAAATGATCGCGATTTAAAAGTGATGGAACGTTTGGTACGTGCGCAAAACTCTAAAGTTAGCGCGGATGTGACGCCGATGATTGAAAGACAAACCGCTTAAATTATTTTTTAGAGACTGCCTCGGGTCGTCTGAGGTAGTCTTCGACGGCTAGAGTCAATTTAGCAAAATCACTGTTTAAATGCGTTAACATATCAATTGTTTGCGTTGCATTAATTCTTGAGTTTAATTTACCAAGCGTTTCGGTGGTTTCAGCTAGCTGCAATGCACCTACGCTCAGGCTGTTGCCTTTAAGTGCATGGCAATAATCTTGTAGTTCTCCGTAGTGTTTTTGCTTAGCCGAGACTTCAATTTTATAAATCAATTTTAAAGAATCCGCTAAGTAGTTTTTAAGCAGACGATGCATAAAGAGGTCGTCATTTGCACCAATTCTTTCTAGGCCACGCAAGGTATCTATATCCAAAGCTGCGTTGTCATCAGCCAAGTCGGATTCAACTTCCACTGGATGATTAAGTGCGCTGCTCATCCACTGCGTTGCTGTATTTGGCGCAAGGTTGAGTATTTTCTCGATGGTGCTAAACAAGGTGGCGGCATCCACTGGCTTTGTTAAGAAAGCATCAAAACCAGCGTCGCCTGCGGCTTGTCTCGCTTCAAGCGTGGCATCTGCAGTAAACAAGATAAAGCGTGTGTCTTTGTCATTTGGTTGTGTGAACCGATACAATTTAATCGCTTCTATGCCGCTCATACCCGCCATATTTAAATCGGTAATTACCAAGTCAAATTTACGTTCTTCCAGCATATCCAGCATATCATCCGCATTTTCCACCACTTCGATATTATGGCCTGGCAAGCTGAGTAAGCGCGTGAGGATTTTTTGGTTGGTGCTTTCGTCTTCGCAAACCAAAATATCCAGTGGTTTTGTTGTCATGCGCGATCTAGAAATTGGCTCAACGATTGCGATAGCGGGTGCGATGACAGGCGCGTCCTTATTGGCTTCTGGGGTAATGTCTTTTTCTAAGGTAAGGTCGAACCAGAAGCGGCTGCCGACGTTCTCTGTACTTTGAAATTGTAAATTTCCGCCCATGGCTTCTACCATATGTTTGGCAATGGTCAGCCCTAATCCGCTACCGCCAAATTTACGGGTGGTAGATGCATCAGCTTGCGTAAAGCTTTCAAAGACTTTGTGCTGCTTATCCGCAGGGATGCCAACGCCTGTATCGACCACTTCAAAGCGCACAGTGGATTGTGTGGTGTCGTCAAGCAGTGCTGTGGCTGAAACTGTCACGCTGCCTTGCTCGGTAAATTTAATGGCGTTGCCCATTAAGTTGGCTAACACTTGGCGAAGCACAACTGTATCGCCTTTTAATGTGCTCAGCGTATTGGAAACGCTAGCGCCAAGTTGCACGCCCTTAGCGGCAGATTGCGAGCGGAAAATTTCCAGTGTGTCGTACACGACTTCTTCTGGCGAGAACGCTATATTTTCTATAGTAAGTTTGCGCTCTTCAATTTTGGTAAAATCTAATACATTGTTGAGCAGTGACAGCAGCAGCTTAGATGAACCTTCTAAAGTTTTGAGCAAATCTTTTTGGTCAGCATTGAGTGGTGTGGTTTTAAACAAAGTGCTAATGCCGATAATGCCGTTGAGTGGCGTACGAATTTCATGGCTCATATTAGCAACAAACTGGGTTTTGGCTATGCTCGCTTCAATTGCTTTTTGACGTTCTATTTCTTCCTTATGCACTGCATCGTGTAGGCGATTGATAAGTTTGGCTACATAAAGTGGCAGTACAACAAGCATTGCCAGTAGACTATAGCCAATTGTCTGATGAACTAGCCAGTATGGGCTAATGTTGGTTGCAATCAAAAATCCAACTATAGCAATGAGTTGTGCATGGTATAGATATTTTGAGCCGTACCTGAACCCGTTGCCAAAAATTGCCCATAAATCAAAGGCGACAAGTATTACGCCTGCATCAGAAGTAAGCGCCATAAAGGCGGATGCCCAGCCTATATCAACCCATGCGCCAGTTAATTTACGAAAAATAGGATTAAATTTATTTTTTATAATCGCAGCAAGCAGCAGCAAGGATGGTACTGCATAACTAAGAATAAGTGCATAGGCTAAAAACTCTTCATGCGTGAAAGTTTTTCCCCTGTAGCTGAACATGGTCAACCCGATAAGTACGATGACAGCGGGGACTCTGATGCTGGCTTGTTCAAGCTCCATTGGGTCACAATGGAGCGTTTTGTTTTTATACCAATTTTTAAGTGTTGTTAGCATTATTTATCCTAAACTACCAAGTTCAGCTCGTACAACCTTTTGCTTTGCGCCAATAAAATATTTGCAATATTAGCCAGCTCCTCTGGCTTCACAGGCTTTGTCAAACAAGCGGACGCGCCAGCAGTTAGCAGTTCTTGATGTAACTTTTTGTCTTGCAAAACAGTCACGACAATGACAGGCTTCGGCGAGCCGTTTTCCTTGTTAAAAATAGTTTCTACAAATTGCATGCCGTTCATTTGGTGCATGCGAAAATCTGTAATAATCAAATCCACTTGCTTGTTCTTCATCCATTCTAGTGCTTCTACAGGGTCGGTCATTGTTACAATTTTAAGATTCATTTTGAGCGATTTTAGAATCGCCGCATGAATATCCAGCACCGTCGCTTGGTCATCTATCAATAAAACGGTTTGCCTAAACTTGGCCGCACTGCGGATGCTACTTACTTTCATAAGGTGAAGTCATCATCAATTTAGTGGATAGCCGATGCATGCTCGTCATGTATTTTTTCGACGGATTTGCGAATGGACAGCATGATACTCACCAATTCAGGGTCAAAGTGCTTGCCACTTTCTTCGTCAATATACTCAAATGCTTTCTCTATCGACCAAGCCTCTTTATAGGGGCGAACGCTGGTGAGGGCATCTAGCACGTCTGCGATTGCTACAATGCGTGCTGCTAGCGGAATACTTTCGCCTTTAAGGCCATAAGGGTAGCCAGTGCCGTCAAAGCGTTCATGATGCGCTAGCGCAATTTCACCGCCCATTTGCAAGTATTTAGAAGGGCTATTTTGTAAAATTTCGTAGCCAATCAGCGGATGCTTGCGCATGAGCTTTAATTCGTCACTGTCTAATGGGCCTTTTTTTAGCAAAATGCTATCTGGGATACCAATTTTGCCAATATCATGCAAAGGTGCGGAAAGCTCAATGATTTCCGCGTCCTCCTCGCTTAAACCCATCGCCTCTGCAAGCGCTCTGCTGTACAGCGACATGCGCTGCAAATGCATCGCGGTATCATAATCCTTATGCTCACCCGCGCGCGCAAGGCGCATCAAGGTTTCTTTTTCGCGCTCTCTAATTTCTTTGGTTGCCGCTTTTACCAAGCTTTCTAGTAAATCGCCCCGATTTTGCAGCGCAATATTTTGCTGGCGCATCGTCAGCAAGTTTCTGCAGCGCGCTGTGCACTCATACACATCTACAGGTTTGCTTAAAAAATCGGCCACACCTGCATCAAGGGCGGCATAGCGGGTTTCCGCATCTTTTTTGATGGTGATCATAATCACCGGTACAGATTCATATTCAGGCAAAGTTTTGAGCAATCGCACAAAATCGACACCGTTCATTTCTGGCATCACATAATCCACAAAAACCAAATCTGCGGTATGCTCAGTCGCCCATTCAAGCGCTTCTTCAGGATTATTTTTTTCAATAATCTTGGTTTTCGCATTAATACTTTTTACAACGTGAGAAAGTATGGTTCTGCTGGTCGATTGATCATCAACCACCAATATCGAGCATCCCTCAAATAATTGTGCATCTATCATAATTGACCCATAGCTAGCCTATATGGTTAGGCTTGTAGTTAAAACATTAAGCAAAATTTAAGCCAATACTTTAAAGAATTGGCGAGATAAAAAATCAAAACACACTGCGTTAAAATAATCTAATAATATCAATATATTAGGCCACTTTAAAATCGCTCGGCGCGCTGTTCTGTTTTTTAGTTGAGTATTTTTGTTGTTAGTGTTGAAATTTGAGAACTCAAATTTCGTCAACTAAGTTGCATATTTTGACACATTTGTGTAAAAAATCAGTAACTATTTTTTGCTTTGCGATGTGTGGCGGGTTTTAGGTCGAAGGCAATGCAGATGCGTTCTTCATTAGTGTTGAACGGAATAGTCCGGTGAAAAAGTGAGGATGGAAAAAGTACAATATCACCGATGCTTGGCAGAATGTGCGCTACAGGAAAATCGGCCAGCGTTTTGGGTGATTTAATCGGGTAGTCGTCACCATGCGTACCATATTCAAATGCGCCTTCAATGCCATTTGTAGCGGGCATCGCCAAATACACTGCACCGCTAATCCAGCCAATTTCGTGGATATGCGCGCTTAAATGGCCGCCTTGCTGCATTTTGACGTACCACGAGCTGGTGAATTCCAGTTCGGCTGGAAATGATTTAATCAGTTCACAATCCGCGTTTTTAAAATGTTGCTGGTAAGCTAAAAATTCTTTTTTAATCAGCTCGGCAATCGCGTGGAATGAGGCTTCTGGCCGTTTAAATAAGTTGCCAGCAGATTGCTGGCCATTTGTTAATCGCCCTTGCTTGCGCTCGGCGATTTCTGCGGTATTAATGTCGTTTAGTAACTCGGCTAAAAGTGCGCCGTTTTTTGCCAGTGTTGGAATCGCGTTGTGATAGACAAAATCCAGCCCATTTTTGCAGAAATGATACGGGTCTTTTTCATCAAAATTAATGCTGTAATGGGTAGAAAGCGTAGCCAAGAATGGCGCTGTATGCGGCTGCTGGCGCATCAGTTCTGCCCGCTTTTGTGCAAATGCATCAAATTTCTCAGCTTTGTACAGGCAATACAAAACACGCGTTTGCCAATCATCCAGCTGTGATTGCTCAAAATACGGAATCGCATCGTCAAACTTTTTTGCCAAGTACAAAAACTCTGCCATATTGTAGTTAGCGTTGGCATGCGTAGGATTCAACGCCAGCGCGGCTTGGTAGCTTTTAACAGCCGCTTGCATATTGCCCTGGTCGCGCAAGGTTTCACCCAAATTGTTGTGCGCATCGGTGTAATTGGGGAAGAGTTGAATCGCTTTTTGGTAGTTTTTTACGGCCTCTTCTAATGCGCCATTATCGCGCAGTGCCGTGCCCAAGTTAAAGTGGCCACGCGCATCTTGCGGATTGATTTTTAAGCCTGCTTGATAGCTATTAATCGCCGCATCAAGCTTGCCTTGGCGCTGCAAAATCGTGCCCAAATTACCATGCGCTTCAAAAAATTTAGAATTCAGTTTGATGGCCTGCTGGTAGCTGGCTTCTGCTTCGTCTAGTTCATTGACATTTGTCAGCGCGATGCCTAAATTAAAATGCAAGTCGGGTGTGTTGGGTTGCAGCTTAATGGCATTTTTGTAGCTATCTGCAGCCTCGCCAAATTTTTCTTGACCGTCTAACGCCAACGCCAACACATGGTGCAAAATAAAGGTTTCAAGATGGTTTTCGAGCAAATTTTTTGCGACGCTTTCCGCCTGCGCGAGTTGGCCACTATTTAAAAGTTGAATAAGCTGCTGAAGCGCTATTTGACTGGGTGGTGAGGAAGTTGCCATGATCGTGATTTAAATGATTAATTGTAACTATTTTGCACGCGGCTGGCCATTTGCTTTAACAGCTGCATGGCAACACGCGGTTCATCAGCCAGCATGGTATCAATATTTTCTGCGTAAATCACAATAATCCGCGCCTCTTGCGAGGCCACAACAGCATTTGCAGTGGTTGGTTTTTGCGTGAGAATCGCCATTTCGCCAAAAAAATCGTCCGCCACTAACTCGCGCACCACTTTATTGCCTTGCGTTAAATTAACTTTGCCTTCTGCTAAATAATACAAATTGCGCTCGGTGTTGCCGCGCTCAAACACATATTCTCCTTGGTGTAGCTCCACCCCGTAGCGTTGCATCAAGGTTTCGATGTAATTGGCTTTGTTCGGCGCGCCGTCAAATAAGCCTTTTAGCAGCAACACATCCTTTTTGCGCAGCGTGGCGATAAGTTCTGAGCCCAATAAAAACACGGCAAAATTGAGGTAAAGCCAAGTGATGGAGACGAACATATTTTTCATGCTGCCAAACACAGCGCCGTAATTTTGGTTGAGTGACAAAAACAAGCCAAAAGCGGGCCGCATTACTAGCCATAGCAAGGCGGTGAGCATAGCACCCGCTAACAAGTGCACAAAAGCGATACGCATGGGAAAGAAGATTTTGTAAAACACGCCAATAAGCAGGGTGGTAACGAGCAAAGTAATGATACCGCCGACGACATTGAGCTGCGGCGTGGATAAATGCGTGGCCAAAAAGCGCACGGCCTTTTCGATAACGAAGCCAGCCGAGGTGAAGATGAAAAATAGCAGCAAAATCCCCAACACGGAAAGCGCATCTTTAAATTTACGTTTGATAAACGAAGGCGCTTCGACCATTGAAGAAATGGTATAAAAAGACGAGCGCATGGCGCGTGCCAAGGGCGTAATTGTCCACAGCAACACTAACAAGCCAAGCATGCCCCAAGCCGCTTTTGTTTGCGTGGCGTTATACACTTCTACCATAATTTTGCTGCTAAATTCTGGCATTAAATTGCCAGTCAAAATCGCCAGTTTAACAATGGCGTAATCGGATGAAACGATTAAATGGCTGAGCAGAAAAAACATCAACAGCATTAAAGGAATGAGGGCGAATAGCGCATAAAACGATAGCGAGGCCGAAAGGCTCATGATGTTATGTCGTGCAAAACCCGCCCAAGTTTCGCGTAGCACCAGCAAGGGTGTGGCGTATTCTTGCTTGGCATACGCCTCTAAAGATTTATGCAACGCAGGGTGCTGCGCCAAATGCTTAATTTTTGATGTTTTTTCAGTGTCAGCCATGGCTTAAATTTGTAAAGTTTATAAAGCCTTAAATTTTTCTGTCGCGGCAATTAAAGCCGATATAATGCCAGGCTCCATGGCCGAATGTCCTGCATCTTGCACCACGATAAACTCTGCATGAGGCATGCTGCGAGCCAATAACCATGCGGTTTCTGGCGGGCACACCATATCATAGCGGCCTTGCACAATGACGGTGGGAATGTGCGAAAGTTTGCTTGCCTCGCTTAAAAGCGTCTCGCCATTTACAAAACAATGCTGCTGAATATAATGAATTTGCACGCGCGCGCGCGCGACTTCTGTTTGATTTGCGACTGAAATTTCATTTTCGGTTTTTGGCGTTTCAGGCGTACTATTTTCGGCAGGTTTTAAGCGCAAAAGCGCGCCCTCAAAGGCGTTCCAGCGCACGGCCGCGGGCTGATTGACGCTAGCGTCATCTGAAAAAATACGTTTTTCGTAAGCAATGAGTGCATTGTCACGCTCGTTTTCTGGCAGATATGCTAATAAAGTATGCCAAACCTCAGGGTAAAAATGCTTCACCTCGCCCAAAAACCAATGTAATTCACTCGGTCGGCTTAAAAATATACCGCGTAAGGTTAAAGAAATCACACGATTGGCATGTTGCGTCGCGTAAGCCAATGCCAGCGTACTGCCCCAAGAGCCGCCAAATACGTGCCACTTGGCGATGTTTAAATGTTCGCGTAAAGCTTCAATATCTGCTACCAAATCGTTTGTGGTGTTTTCGCGCACCTCACCTTGCGGCGTGCTACGCCCGCAACCGCGCTGGTCGAGCAAAATAATACGGTAATGTTTCGGGTCAAAAAAGCGCCGCTGGCTTTGGTTGCAGCCGCTGCCAGGCCCGCCATGCAAAAAAACTACTGGGCTACCGTTTGGATTGCCACATTCTTCGAAATAAATCTGATGCAACCCCCCCACTTTTAGCCAGTTTTTATTAAAAGGCTCTATTTCTGGGTACAAATTGTAAGTGGTCTGACACATTTAATTTTTTATGCTTTCTGTTTGATTTTATTGAATATTTTATTTATTAATAAGATTTATTCAAAAAGCATTAAAAATATTTTGAACATTTGTTAATAAATTGTAACTAAAGTGTTGCAATTAGAAATTAATTGTTTTATATTTTACCCCTCACATGAAAATGTGATAAAAAGTATGCTTTAAGTTTGCGGTAATTACTATAGATTAAATCGATAGTTAAAGCTGCAAAATTTGAGTGTACTTAATATTTAACCCTTAGTAATATAACTTTGGAGATCAACATGCAAGTTAATAAAATTAAGCTAGCTTTAGGCTTAGTTGCAGGTCTTTCAGCGGCAATGCCGATGATCGCATCAGCAGCTGCAGACCAAGAAGCAGCAATCGCAAATGCAAACAACTGGGCTGACCCACGTGGCGGCTACATGAACCAAGCTTACAGCAGCTTAGCTCAAATCAACAAAGGTAACGTAAAAAACCTTAAAGCTGCTTGGACATTCGCAACCGGTGTAAACCGTGGTCACGAAGGTTCACCAGTAGTTGTTGGTAACATGATGTATGTACATACAGCATTCCCAAACAACGTATATGCGCTTGATTTAAACGACAATCAAAAAATCGTTTGGCAATATTTCCCTAAACAAGATCCATCAGTTCAAGCTGTTTTGTGTTGCGATAACGTTAACCGTGGTTTAGGTTACGGCGACGGCAAAATCTACCTTCAACAAAATGATGGTAACTTGGTTGCTTTAGACGCTAAAACTGGTGCTAAAGTTTGGTCAGTATTAGTAAACGATCCAAAAGTTGGCGCTACTAACACAAACGCACCACAAGTACGTAAAGACAAAATCTTAACGGGTTGTTCAGGTGCTGAGTTCGGCGTACGTTGCTTCTTAGCTGCTTACAACATCAAAGACGGTTCATTAGCATGGAAAGCCTACTCAACAGGTCCAGATGCTGAAGTATTGATTGGTGCTGATTTCAACTCAGCAAACCCACAATACAGTGCTTTGTCAGTGTACAAAGACATCAACGGTGGTAACAAACAAGGCGGTTCATTCGAAGCAATGAAAGCTGGCGAAATCAAAATCGGTGAAAAAGAACTTGGTACACGTACATGGTTAAAACCACAAGCAGTTAAAGATGGTTGGCAACATGGCGGCGGCTCTACATGGGGCTGGTGGCCGTATGATGCACGTACTAACTTAGTTTATTACGGTACAGGTAACCCATCAGTATGGAACCCAGATGTCCGTCCAGGCGATAACAAATGGTCTATGACTATTTTCGCTCGTGACTTAGACACAGGCGTTGCAAAATGGGGCTACCAAATGACGCCACACGATGAGTGGGATTATGATGGTATTAACGAAGTCATCTTGTTCGACAAAGGTGGCAAAACATACGCATGGCATCATGACCGTAACGGTTTTGCGTACACTTTCTTAGCTAGCAACGGTACATTAATTGCTGCT
>JAYVSZ010000015.1:0-70928 GCA_043774925.1 Methylophilaceae bacterium
ATCGGGGGCTGGTGTCTATGTGTTTGTAACGTGCCATTGGCTTAACCATCGCAATTTCGATAGGTCATATTGACCTATCTGACTTACGCAGGCAAGATGTTTATATGATACTTTTTATACAGCTTCGTTAGGCATAAACCAGTTATTAGCTTAAAATATGGAACGTTTATTGAAAGGCTAAATCATGGAACTTACCGCGATATTAACTCCTGCTATTGAAGGTGGCTTTGTAGCCTCGAACCCAGAAACAGGTACTACAACCCAAGGTGAAACTGTCGAGGAAGCTCTTTTCAACCTTCGCGAGGCAACGGAGTTGTTTCTTGAAGGATTTCCTGTTCATATCAACGGGCGGTCTTTATTAACCACATTTGAAATTTCTGCGAATGCCTAGCTTGCCGCTGGTTTCTGGCTCGGAAGCTGTTCGCGCTTTAAAATATCTTGGCTTTGCTGTTGCTAGGCAACGTGGTAGCCATATTGTGATGCGTAATGGTTCTCAAGGCTGAGTTGTTCCAAATCACAAAGAAATAAAAATTAGTACACTTGGTGGCTTGCTAAAACAAGCGGGTATATCAATTGAAGACTTTGTTGCCGCTCTAAATGCCTAACCCATCCATCAAGCGGGACTCGCTGACACGCGCCCCTTATGTCAAACGTTAGGCATACAAATCTGAGAATGGTATGATTTTTCTATTAAATCAATATTTAAAGGTGTCATCATGGGTAAAATTGAAGTGATTGAAAAAGAAGTTTCTCAACTTTCTTTGTCTGAGCTCAGCGTGTTTCGTGAATGGTTCTTCGAATTTGACGCAGAAGCTTGGGATAATCAAATTGGTCGTGACGCAGCGTCTGGCAAGCTAGATAGTTTGGCAGCTAGCGCACTTAAAGATTTCCAGTCTGGAAAATCTACTGAGCTTTGAAACATTTCGCTTCGCCCAGTTTTTGGGCTTGTTATCACAAACTTCCTACCGCCGTTCGCGATACAGCAGATAAAAACTTTGCGTTGCTAAAAAGCAACCCGCAACATCCCTCATTGCATTTTAAGAAGATTGGCCGCTATTGGTCTGTGCGTGTTGGCCTAAATTACCGCGCACTTGGCACGGAAGTTGAGGGTGGTGTTTTATGGTTTTGGATTGGCAATCATTCTGAATATGACAAAATTATTGGCTAACCCATCCATCAAGCGGGACGCGCTAAAGCGCGCCCCTAATGTCAGAGGTTAGGCCTCTACGCTAAAGTTGGCCGTTTTACTTGCACCAAAACTCAGTTGCTCACACAATACAACGTTACAGACTGCTTAAAGTGAATTCATGAGCGATTCAAAAGTATCTAAACTCGTTGCTTCGAGCCTAACAGCAGAAAAATATTACCTGCCTGCCGAAAAGTTGCTGGCTGGCAACCCTAAGCAAAGCATTTGGCAGCATTACTCAGATAAAACCCAAAAATTTAGCACGGGTATTTGGCAAAGCGAGATTGGGAAATGGGAAATCAATTATACTGAAGAAGAGTTTTGCCAGATATTGGAAGGCGTTAGCGTGATTACTGACGCGGCTGGCAGCGCGGTGACTGTTTCTGCGGGCGAAAACTTTGTGATCCCCAGCGGTTTTGTGGGCACTTGGGAAGTTGTCGAAACAACCAAGAAAATCTATGTAATTGTCGAAAATAAAGCATGATGACGAATAGTAATTTTGTACTAGCGCAGATGCTCACTAAAGGTTGATATGGAACGCTGGGTTTTATACGCATTTATCTCCATGTTTTTCGCAGGTTTCACTGGCGTTATCGGCAAACACGGCTTAACGGGCATTTCCAGCGATTTAGGCCTGACGATTCGCACCATATTTGTGTTCATTTTTGTGCTGGTTTTTGCGGCCATGTTCGTTTCGCCAAGTGAAGTGCGCAATTTGCAAAAGTCTAATTATCTCTGGCTTGGCTTTTCTGGCTTGGCGGCGGCGCTTTCGTGGATTTTTTACTACAAAGCGCTCAAGATTGGCGATGTAGCAACCGTTGCGCTCATCGACAAAGGCAGCGTCGTCATTGCTATTATTTTGGCTTGGCTACTGCTTAAAGAAGCCATTACGCTACGCTTAGCGATTGGCGCGGCATTGATTGTAGCGGGCATGTTTGTGATCGCTAAAAAATGATTAAACTCAAACTTATCCTCGGCCAGTGGCTGGCCAATTTAACCAGAAAGCTTAAAAGTAATTTTTACCTGTATCTCGCCACGCTGTTTACCCTATTGCTGTTGTTAGATGCAGGCGTGTTTCACCGCGGTGAAGGCATGCGCGACAGTGCGTTTGATTTTATCGTGAAGCACCGCATTTTTCAGCCAAGCGCTGATAAAGACATTGTGATTGTTGATATCAACGAGGCAAGTTTGGCCGCTTTTTCTAAAGACTACGGCCGCTGGCCTTGGCCGCGGCAAGTGCTGGGAGAGTTTGTTGAGAATATTCAGGCGCAAAATCCAAAAGCCATTGTGTTCGATATTTTATTTTCTGACGCCGATATTTACAACCCAGACAGTGATGCTTATTTCAATGATGTCATTAGCGCTTGCAGCAACTGCTTCTTCCCAATTTTGCGTTTAGATGCTAGCCAAGATAGCTCAAGCAAGCTTAAATATGCACAAATTACGGGTTTAATACCTGGCCTGGGAGCCAATAAAGACGCGGTGCTTGCAGCTATTCTACCGCATTTTGAAGGTGCGTTAAAAGCTGGTCACCTTGGCACGCATAATGTGTACCCCGATAGCGACGGCATTGTGCGACAGTATCGCATGGTGCATGCCGATGCGGGTTGGCGCTTACCCGCGCTGCCGCTTGTTGTGGCGCAGTTTGCGGGGGCGAAAAATATCGAAAAATTACCGCAAGATATGCTCATCAACTGGCGTGGCAAGCCGTTTACTTACACTTACGCCACGTTTAGCGATGTATTTACCGATTTGGCCAGCAAAAACAAAAAACGTCCGCAAAATGAATTTACAGGGAAAATCGTCATCATCGGTTCTACCGCGCCCGGCTTGTTCGATATCAAAGCCACCGCCATGGATAAACAGTTTCCAGGCGTGGAAATCCTTGCCACGGCGATGGATAACGCCAAACACGGCGATTATCTCAAGGTTTGGCGCGGCAAAACGCCTTATGTGTTGCTTAGCTTGCTGCTCATTTGGCTCACCACGCTGGCGTTTTATTTTAATATCGATCGCGACAAACTGAATACCGTGTTCACGCGCAGCCAAATTGGTTTGCTAGCGCTTTCTTACCTGTTTATTAACTTTACAAATCGCTATTTAGACCTCACTGCGCCCATTTTATGGGCGTTGGCGCTGTTTGGTATCGCCAAGATATATGCGCTTGCCAACGACCGCGCATTGCAGCGCTGGCTGGCGTTTGGCGTGAAATCGGACGACGACACTAACACCGTACTGATGATGCCGTTTTTGGTGGAAAGCCAAGAGCCGCTAGACGACCTTGTGCTAAAAAAACTCAAGCGCAATATCGAGCTGGTGAGCAAAACGCCGAATAGCATTGAATTTATGCAAGGTACACAAAGCGGCATTTGGGGGTTGCTTGGCGATATGGTGGTGGTAAGTTGGCTTTACGCGGGCGACAAACCTGAATACGCCGAGGCCGCCAAACAAGACGCACAGCATATTTTGGCGCAATTACCAACTATAATCGCAAACTTGGGTCTACCAAAAGACACGCCAATACGTTATACCACGCACGAAGGCAAACTAATTGGCAACTTGGGCGCAAACGCAACGCTGGCTTCGCAATGGCGCACAATTTTTGCCCAAGCCATTATAAAATTAGAACATGAAGATACATTAATTTAGACGATTCGGAAATTTAAGCAGATCAGGGATTTAAGGATTAAGCATGAAAAAATTGTTTTTACTATTATTGTATGCGCCATTACTCGCCTTGGCGGGCGAAGCAGGCACGGCCTTGAAAGCCGACAGCGTGCGCGCCGAGCCTTATGCAGATGCCAAATCTACTGGCAATTTAAGCAAAGGTGATAGCGTCGAAATTTTGAGTAAAAAAGGCGCTTGGCTGCAAATTAAAAGCAAAAATAGCGCTGGCTGGGTGCGCTTGCTCTCCGTTAAGCGCGGCGGTGCTTCCAGCGGCAATGCCTTGGGAGGCGCTATAGACGTGGCTAGCGGCCGCGCTGGTACAGGCAAGGTAGTCTCAACTACGGGCATTCGCGGATTAAGCGCAGAGGAATTAAAATCCGCCAAATTTAACGAAGAAGAAATGAAAAAAATGGAAAGCTACACGACTAGCGCAAGTGACGGTGAGAAATTCGCCAGCGCGGGCGGCTTAAGTAAATCCAGCTTGGCTTATTTTAAAGGAGCCAAATAATGAAAAATAGTGCAACAAACAAATTATTAATCAGTTTATTTTTAGCGGCTGGTGTTTTTAGCACGCAAGGTTTCGCGCTGGATTTTGGCAAAGTGCTTAAAGACGCTGCAAAACAAGAAATTGATAAGCAAGTGAACGAGGTGAAAAATGGTGGGGAAGCTACGCCAGTGACCACCCCTGCGGCCGCGCCAGCACCAGCCGAAACGCCAGCAGCTGCGGCAAATGCTGCAACGCCTACACCGAGCGCGCAAGCCACCCCAGCTGAACCTGCAAAACCTACAGAGCCAGCGTTTAATTGGAAAAATCCAAGCCAAGCCGAAGAAGTTGTACTTGGTCGCGAAATTACCGGCAGTATTTTGGGCGCTGCGCCGTTGGTTAAAGACGAAGCGCTACAAAAGTACGTGAATCATGTCGGGCGCTGGGTGGCAAGTCAATCGGAGCGCCCCGATTTACCATGGAAATTTGGTGTGATAGAAAGTGCTGATTTAAACGCCTTTGCCGCACCTGGCGGCTATGTGCTGATTACCAAAGGGCTGTATCAAAAGCTGCAAAATGAGGCACAGCTGGCTGGCGTGCTTGGCCACGAAATTGCACATATCGTTAAAAAACATCAGCTTAAAGTGCTTCAAAAACAGCAAGTATTGAATGCTGGCGCAAGCTGGCTTAGCGGTAAATTCGGCAAAAATGATAAATTAGCGAAAAAAGCTTTGTCTAACGGCGCCGAAATTAATGCGCGCAGTTTGGATAAAGACGCAGAATTTGAGGCTGATCGCATGGGCATGGTATTGGCCAGCCGCGCGGGTTACGACGCGTTTGGCTTGCCGGAAGTATTGCAAACCATTGGACAAACTAACAAGTCTGATAACAGCGTTGCGCTGCTCTACAAAACACATCCTGCGCCAGATGAACGCCTAGCCAAGTTAGGCGATAGTGCGGGCAACCAGTTGGACAACGTGAAAGCAGGAAAAACGCTGGAAAGCAGGCTTTATAAGCTCAATTAGGCATTGATAATAGGTGCAGAAAAACCATATATTGAACTTAGTTTATGTTGTATAATCTTAACCATATCAACTAAATAAAGCTGTTGGTACCATTCGCTAAGTGAATAGCACGATAATAATAACTATAAATTTATTTAGCATTCAATCATTTGTAACACATCAGGGTTTCTCAATTTTTGGAGGAACAACATGACTAAAAGCAATATTCGTAGCAAAATCGTCATCGGCACATTTCTAATTTCAACTTTAGTTTTAAGCGGCTGCGCAGGCATGACGCATCGCCAGCAAAATGCTGCGGTCGGCGCTGCTGTTGGTGGGGTTGCGGGCGCCGTGCTAACAGGCGGCAGCGCCTTCGGAACGGTTGGCGGCGCGGCCATTGGCGGCATTATTGGTCATGGCGTGGACGGCTTCCGCAAGTAGCCACTAAGCGAGTTGCGCCTAATTTAAATTGCATTAGATTTTTAGTTAAACCAGACTTCTCGTTAAACCAAATCTCTAGTCAAACCAAGTTTTTAGCGCGTAACTCGCTCTTAATATAAGCGTAATAAATTGGCGCGGCAACAACGCCCGCCAGGCCAAATGTCGCTTCCATCATCAGCATCGCAATCAACAACTCCCAAGCATGGGCGCGGATTTGATCGCCGACGATTCTCGCGTTCAAAAAGTACTCAAACTTGTGAATAATCACCAAATATAACAACGAACCCAGCGCCACACTTAGCGATTGGCTCAAACTCACAATCACAATCATGCTGTTGGACATGAGATTGCCGACAACCGGAATGAGACCAAGCACAAAAGTAATCGCAATGAGCGTTTTAACCAGCGGTAAATGCACGCCCAGCAATGGCAGCACGATTGCTAAATAAATACCGGTAAATGCGGCGTTGATGGCCGAAATGCGCACTTGCGCAAACACCACGCGCCTAAACGCATCGCCAAACAAAGCTGCGCGCTGTGCCAAGGCATGCGCAAACGGTTGAAAATTATCTTCCACAGCCGCATCGCGCAACGCCACAATCCCGCCAATAATCATGCCAATCAGCACATGCGCTGTCGCCCGTCCGGCTTCCTTACCCACGCCTTGCAGCTCGCTGCCATGCTGGCGCAGCCACTCGGAAGCTTGCGCTTGGAACGCAATCGCGTCGGCAGGTAAACGCATCAAAATCCATGCAGGTAAAATTTTGCGACTGTCTTCAAGAATTTGCGCCATTTTTCCCAATAACACCGTTAAGCTGCCCGATTCTGACCTAAAAAATGCCACCAAGCCCGCGCCCGCCAACGTGAGTAGCGATACCACAATGACAATTAAAATGGCGATTGCAATCAATTTCCCGCGTTGCACAATCAGCTTCCGCTCGATAAACGGCGTAAGAATATGAATCAGCTCGTATACCAACAAACCCGCCAGCAGCGAGGGTAGCAGGTTAAATTTCAGCACAAATAACATCGCCATACCAATAAGTATCCAAGCGGCGATTTCGTATTTGTTCGTTTGCAATTCTTTCATCTTTATCCAAATCTACTCATTAAAGTTTGCGCTTGCATCGCTGGCAGGCTAATTTTCACAAGCACCGCATCGCCAAACGATTTATCAATGATTTTACCTTTTAATTGTAAAACCGCGCGCGCCAATTCGTCCACACGATTATATTGTACGGTCAAATTCAGCTCCTGCATTTCTACAAAAGGCACGTCAGAAGCCGCTTCCAGCGCCATTCTCGCCGTGCCACCATAAGCACGCGCAAGACCGCCTGTGCCTAAATTCACGCCACCATAATAGCGAATTACGCCGACGCAGACGTTAATTAAATCGCGCCCTTCCAGCATTTGCAATATCGGTTTGCCCGCGGTGCCGCTTGGCTCGCCAGCGTCTGAAAAGCGAGGCACAATGCCATCCGACGTTTTAATTCTAAATGCATAAGCCAAATGGCTTGCGGCTTGATGTTGCGTAGCGATTGCACGCAAAAATGCGCCCACTTCTTGCTCTGAGCTGCAGCTTGCGGCCCAAGCCAAAAATTTTGATTTAGTAATAGTTTGTTCGGCAAAGCCTGATTTTTCAATAGTTTGCAATGCTTAGTTCAGCCCTGTGATATTGCCGTGCGAGTCAATATCAATGCGACTGCTGGCAGGGGTCTTGGGTAAACCGGGCATCGTCATCATGTCGCCGCAAATCGCCACAACAAAGCCCGCACCGCGCGATAAACGCAATTCGCGCACGTGTAGCGTGTGGCCGCTGGGTGCACCACGCAATGTCGGGTCGCTAGAAAACGAATATTGCGTTTTGGCGATGCAAATGGGGAACTTACTGTAGTGCGCCTCCAGCGATTTAAGCTGAGAAGCCGCATCAGCGCTTAATTCTACGTTTTTGGCACCATACATTTTCGTCGCAATCGTTTCGATTTTTTTCAACAAGCTATCACTATCATTGTAAAGCAGCTTGAATTTGGATTTTTTTTGTTCAATTTCCGCGACGACCGCGTGTGCCAAGTCAGTCGCACCGGCGCCGCCTTCTGCCCAATGTTTGCAGATAATCGCTTGGCTACCAAGTCGCTCGACTTCCTTTTTGAGTGTAGCAACTTCCAAGTCGGTATCTTGCGTAAAATGATTAATTGCAACGATCACTTGCAAACCAAAATTATCATGACAATTATTAATATGTCGTTTTAAATTACTGATTCCATTAATTAAATAATCTATATTTTCAACACTTAATTCTTTCAAATCTGCACCGCCGTGATACTTCAGTGCGCGAATCGTCACCACAATCACTACCACTTCTGGCTGTAGATTGGCCTTGCGACACTTAATATCGATAAATTTCTCTGCGCCCAAATCGGCGCCAAAACCTGCTTCGGTAATCACGTAATCCGCTAGTTTTAACGCCGTTTTAGTTGCCACTACCGAGTTGCAACCGTGCGCGATATTGGCAAATGGACCGCCGTGAATAATCGCTGGCGTGTGCTCTAAAGTTTGCACCAAATTCGGCTGAAATGCATCTTTGAGCAAAGCCGCCATCGCGCCATGTGCCTCTAGCAGCCGCGCCGTTATTGGCTCTCCAGCCATGCTCTTTGCCACTTGAATTTCACCTAAGCGCGTTTTTAAATCGTCTAAATTTTCTGCCAAACAGAAAATCGCCATCACTTCCGACGCTACTGTGATGTCAAAACCAGTTTCGGTTTCATGGCGCTGCTGATGAAGCGTCGCGCGGCGCAAAGCACGGTCGTTCATATCCATGCAGCGCCGCCAAGTAATTGTTTTTAAATCAATATTGAGTGAATTTCCATGGTAAATATGATTATCCACCAGCGCCGCAAGCAAGTTATTCGCCGCCGTAATCGCGTGGAAATCGCCCGTAAAATGTAAGTTGATATTTTCCATCGGTATCGCTTGCGCGTAACCGCCGCCCGTCGCGCCGCCTTTAATGCCAAAAACTGGCCCAAGTGAAGGTTCGCGCAGGCAAATAATGGCTTTTTTTGCTGATTTTTCTTTTTTAAATAGGTGATTCAGCGCGTCTGCAAGGCCAATCGTGGTGGTGGTTTTGCCTTCGCCTGCAGGTGTTGGGCTAATGGCGGTCACCAGCACCAATTTTCCACTAGGTTTTTTTTGAATGTTACGCAGACAGTCTGCGCTCAATTTCGCGATATGATGACCGTACGGAATAAGCGCATCCGCAGTAATGCCAAGCGTTTTGGCAACCGTTAGTATTGGTTTTAACTCTGCCGCCTGCGCAATTTCAATATCGCTGAGCATTTATTTGCGACCGCCTAAAATACTACCCAACACGCCGCGAATAATGCTACGCCCAAGCTGCGAACCGACAGCGCGCGCTGCCGATTTGGCAGCACTTTCTAAGATTGTGTCGGAGTTTTTACTACGCCCGCCAAACATGCCGCCCCAATCAAAGCCTTTACCCTCCTCGGCTGCTGGCGCACTTTCTGCAGCACGTTTGGTGAGTATTTCGTAGGCCGATTCACGATCAATTTGTTTCTCGTAAAACCCTGCCACAATTGAGTTGGCAATGGTTACAGCGCGTTCCGCATCTGTCGCTGGGCCAATGCGGCTTTGCGGAGGCACAATAAACGTGCGCTCGACTGGTGTTGGAGTGCCCTTTTCATCTAAAAATGAAACCAGCGCCTCACCCACGCCCAACTCGGTAATCGCTGTCCTTACATCTACTTTTGGATTGGTTCTAAATGTTTCTGCGGCAGAATTTACAGCCTTTTGGTCGCGCGGTGTAAATGCACGCAAGGCATGCTGCACGCGGTTTCCCAGCTGACCAAGTACGATATCAGGAATGTCTAAAGGATTTTGACTGACGAAATAAACGCCCACGCCTTTGGAGCGAATGAGGCGAATCACTTGTTCGATCTTGCTCATCAGCACTTGCGGCGCATCGGTAAACAGCAAATGCGCTTCGTCAAAGAAAAATACCAGTTTTGGTTTTTCTAAATCGCCGACTTCAGGTAGTTTTTCAAATAAGTCTGAAAGCAAACTTAACAACAAAGTCGCATACACACGCGGCGAGTTAAACAACTTATCGGAAGCCAGAATGTTAATCACGCCGCGGCCTTGCGCGTCAGTCTGAATCAGGTCATCCAAGTTAAGTGCAGGCTCGCCAAATAACACATCGCCGCCCTCGGTTTCAATTTGCAATAATGCCCGCTGCAGCGCGCCAACACTGGCTGCCGAGATATTACCATATTGTGTTTGATACTCGGCAGAATGCTCCGCCGCGTGCTGTGACATGGCGCGTAAATCTTTCAAATCCAGCAACAACCAACCTTTGTCGTCAGCGATTTTGAAAATGGAATTAAGCACGCCACCTTGCACGTCGTTGAGATTAAGCATGCGCGCCAACAATAATGGCCCCATTTCGGCAATGGTGGTGCGTACGGGGTGACCTTTTACGCCAAATACATCCCAAAATGTGACGGGTGAAGCTTGTGGTTTGAAATCAGCTAAATTAAGCTGCGCCACGCGCGCATCTACTTTTGGGTTGCCGCCGCCCGCTTGGCTCATGCCAGACAAATCACCCTTCACATCCGCCATAAATACAGGCACACCAAGCTTGGAAAAACCTTCTGCCAAGCTTTGCAGCGTCACCGTTTTACCTGTGCCAGTCGCGCCCGCAATCAAACCGTGGCGATTCGCCATTTTGGGCAAAATAAAGCTACTAATATCGGCGTTTTTAGCGATTAAAATGGGATCTGCCATGCGAACATTACTTTCTTTTAAATAAGATGATTATATTTCACCCTTGCTGGCTTTGCTAATCATTTGAATCAGCGCGTCTTCTAGTTGCTGAGCAGCTTTCTTAGCACGCTCTGAGGGGTTTTTTATGCTTTTTAAATCATAAGTTGGGCGCGCTAAGCCTAAAAATAAATGTGATTTTTTATCGGCGCCAAGTTTCTCATATATAGCCACTCGACACGGCGCAAAAACCAAAAACTCTGGATGATCGAGAAAAATTTCTGTACCCATACTGAGATTACAAAACGAATGCACCTCTTTAACGCCTTGCGGGTCGATGCCGCGCGCTTTAATATGGTCGCCGATGGGAAAATTGGCGGGATTGACGAAATTCATGCCTTCCGACACGCTTTTTAGGCTATCTACGACGTCTTGATAGCTCACGCCGTCTTTCACTTGCACTTCATATATCGCGCTATTGGGGTTGATGCTGGTGTAGCTTGCTTGCGGGCTTTCTACGGCCACTTTATTGCTAGCACATGCGCTAAGCACAAGCAAAAAAGCAGTCGCGCGTAATAATTTAGCCATTGAATTTTTAAATCATTGAATGTGTGATTTTAAATGCATCATCCACCGCTCTACGGTTAAATTTGGGCGAAAGCATTTCAATAAAGCCGTAAGTATAGCCGCGCATAAAGGCATCTTTGCGTACGCCCAAATAAGTGGTGCTAGCTGGGAATAAATGACTGCAATCTAGTCGCACCAAGTGATTATCGCGCTCTTCATCAAACGCCATGTTAGCAATTAAGCCGATACCCAAACCCAAATTGACATAGGTTTTAATTACATCCGCATCAATCGCCGTCAGCACCACATTGGGCATAACACCCGCATTGTGGAACACTTTGGAAACGATTGTGCTGCCAGTAAATGCAAAATCGTATGTAATCAGCGGGTAGCTGGCGATATGCGCCAAAGTCAGGGGCGCGGCGTCTATCAAACGGTGGCCTTTTGGCACAACCACGCAGCGATTCCACTCGTAACACGGCAGGCACAGCAAGCGCTCATCTTGGCTAATCGCCTCGGTCGCAATGCCAATGTCCGCCTCACCGCTGGCGATTTGCGCGGTGACCTGCGAGGGGTTACCTTGGTGAATATTGAGTTTAACGTGTGGATAAGTTTCCATAAATTGCTTTACCGCAGCGGGCAATTTGTAGCGCGCTTGCGTGTGCGTGGTGGCAATGGTGAGCGTGCCAGTTTCTACTTTACTAAACTCGTCGCCAACGCGCTTGATGTTTTGCATCTCAAGAATCACCGTGGCAGCCAGTTTGATGATGTGTTTACCAGGCTCGGTTACGCCAGTTAAACGTTTGCCATTGCGCTGAAAAATCTGCAAATTCAATTCTTCTTCAAGCAACTGAATCTGCTTGCTGACGCCAGGTTGTGAAGTGTGCAATGCCTCAGCCGCCGCAGAAATGCTCAGTCCTTGGCGCACCACCTCATGCACATATTTTAATTGGTGTAGTTTCATTTAGAGCCTCTTTTTGCTAATGCTTCCTTTATAACTAAACAGCATACTAAAATAACAAATAAGTATTAAATAATTATATGAGTATCTGTTATATTACGCGACTAATTTCGTTATGTGTGGAATAAGCATGAATTTTTATTACATTTTTGCAGGGTTTGCTGTCGGCTTGCTAGTCGGACTCACTGGCGTGGGCGGCGGCTCGCTCATGACGCCGATTTTGCTCATATTTTTCAACGTCAAAGCGGCCGTTGCAGTGGGCACCGATTTGCTTTATGCATCGATTACCAAGTCCGCAGGTATTTTTGCGCATGGCAAGCTAGGCAATATCGATTGGCACATTGTTAAATTGCTGGCTTATGGCAGTGTGCCCGCCTCTGTTATCACTACGTTATATTTGAGGACACTCGATATTACGTCTGACAATGCCGTGGCGGAAATCAAATTCTGGCTGGGCATCGCGCTACTGCTCACTTCGCTGTCGGTTTTGTTTCGCAATCAATTGGCCAAACTCTCCAAAACTGGGCATTGGGTTAACCCGAAATATACGCCTGCGGCAACCATTATTTTAGGACTTATTTTAGGCTTTTTAGTCACGCTCACCTCCGTGGGCGCGGGCGCGCTGGGCGTTACCGCCTTGCTGATTCTGTACCCGAAAGCACATATCACCAAAATCGTCGGCACAGATGTCGCGCATGCGGTACCTCTGACGCTGGTGGCGGGCTTGGGCCACGTCACGCTTGGCACGGTGGATTACTCACTTTTAGGCACACTACTTATCGGCTCCATTCCTGGCATTTGGATTGGTAGCCATTTAAGCTCAAAAGTTGCGGAACATTGGGTACGCACAGTGCTCGCGCTGATTTTGGTTTATGTTGGTCAGAAATTAGCATTTCCGCAGTTTAATCAATTACTTGGAATTTCATTTTTGCTATTTATAATCGCTTTAAAGCAACTTGGATTTAAAAAATCTTAAGCGAATACAGTCATTTTGCATTAAAATAGCGGGCTAACTTTAATTAGCAAAGCACCATGTATAAATACGATGAAATAGATCAAACCTTAGTAAATGAGCGCGTTGCGCAATACCGCGACCAAACACGCCGTTACTTGGCCAAAGAGCTTAGCGAAGACGAATTTCGTCCGCTACGCCTGCAAAACGGCTTGTATATTCAGCGTCACGCGCCCATGCTGCGTATTGCCGTGCCTTACGGCATGTTATCTAGCAAACAGTTGCACAAATTAGCAGATATTGCCACTAAGTACGACAAAGGCTACGGCCATTTTAGTACACGCCAAAACTTGCAACTCAATTGGCCGAAACTGGAAGAAGTGCCTGATATTTTGGCGGAACTCGCCACCGTGGAAATGCACGCCATTCAAACTAGCGGTAACTGCATACGCAACATTACTACCGACCAATTTGCTGGCATTGCGCCAGATGAAATTATTGATCCACGCGCCATGGCGGAGATTTTGCGCCAATGGAGCACGTTCCATCCAGAGTTCGCGCTGTTACCGCGCAAATTCAAAATCGCCGTCTCTGGCACCAAAGAAGACCGCGCCGTGGTGCAAATGCACGATATTGGCATGGAATTTTATCCTGATGCGCAAGGCAAAACAGCCATCAAAGTATGGGTAGGCGGCGGGCTGGGACGCACGCCAATACTAGGTGTGGTGATTCGCGAGCATTTGGAATGGCAACACGCACTTACCTATTGCGAGGCGATTATTCGCGTGTATAACTTGCATGGTCGCCGCGATAATATTTACAAAGCACGCATCAAAATTTTGGTGAAAGCGTTGGGCATTGAAGAATTTAAAAAACAAGTAGAGGCCGAATGGGCAAACTTGAAAGACGCGCCAAATACCATTACAGAAGTCGAGTTAAATCGTGTAGCCAAGCATTTTGATGTAATGCCTTATGCCCTACTGCCCAATAACGACGCGGGTTTCGACGCGGCGATTGCCAGCAACCCCGCTTTTTCGGCTTGGGTAAAACGTTGCGTGCATGCACATAAACAGCCTGGCTATCGCGCCGTCACCTTATCCTTAAAACCACACGGCAAAGCGCCTGGCGACGCGACGAGTGAGCAAATGCACGTAGTTGCGGACTTGGCAGAACAATACAGTTTTGGCGAATTGCGCGTTTCGCATGAGCAAAATTTAATTCTCGCCGATGTCAAACTGAGTGACTTATTTGCGCTGTGGCAAAAAGCCCGTGCAAATGGCTTGGCAACGCCGAATATTGGCCTTCTTACCGATATTATTTGCTGCCCGGGCGGCGATTTCTGTTCATTGGCAAACGCAAAAAGCATCCCGATTGCCGAAGCCATTCAAATGCAATTCGACAACCTCGATTATTTACACGACATCGGCGACATCGAAATCAATATTTCTGGCTGCATGAACGCCTGCGGTCATCACCATGTGGGCCATATTGGCATTTTGGGCGTGGATAAAGACAGTGAAGAATGGTATCAAGTCTCGCTAGGCGGCAAGCAAGGCAACGATGCCAGCATCGGCAGCGTGATTGGCCGCTCGTTCGCAGCAGATGAAATGCCGGGCGTGGTGCAAAAATTGATTGATGTGTACGTGAAAGAACGCACGCCTGAAGAGCGCTTTATCGACACCGTGCGCCGCTTAGGCTTAGAGCCGTTCAAAACCAACGTTTATGCGGCAAAGGAAGTAGCATGAGCAACTTAATTCAACTCAAAAACGGCGTTGCTTCAATCGTTGACGATACTTGGACGATTGTGCCACTGCCCGCCAG
Source organism: Methylophilaceae bacterium (assembly GCA_043774925.1). Taxonomy (GTDB): domain Bacteria; phylum Pseudomonadota; class Gammaproteobacteria; order Burkholderiales; family Methylophilaceae; genus JAYVSZ01. Next base: position 14,857 of record JAYVSZ010000015.1, read on the forward strand.
CCTAGTGGAAGAGCGCAAACAAGCAGGCAAGGTGGTCCTGTTTAAACTCACTGGTGAAAAAACTGTCACGGATGAACAAATCGCTAACACCGAGATTACCGCAGTCGGCAATATTATTGTGCCTTTAAGCGTATTTATCGCAAGAAGGAATGAGCTTGAGAGCCGCATGGCTGCTAGTGAATTGGGCATCTGGCTGGCGACGCATGAAGTGCTGGAAGACTTAATTCACGCGGTTGACGACATCAACAAATTACCGATGATCGCCGTGTTTGTAGAACGTTTCGCCGATGGCCGTATTTTCTCGCTCGGCACGCTTTTGCGCACGCGTTACGGCTTTAAAAACGAGCTGCGCGCCTTTGGCGACGTACTTAGAGATCAACTGTTTTTTCTTAAACGCGCTGGCTTTAGCAGTTTTCAAATCCGTGCAAATCGCAGCGCAGAAGACGCAATTGCCAGCTTAAACGACTTCACTGCGCCCTACCAAGGCGCTGTTGACGAGCCGCGCCCCGTGTTTGCGCGCTACAACCGAGGCGCATAAATAATGTCTGGTGAAGTCAGTTTTTTGAAGCCAAGCGCAAGCAGCGTTACCATCAACTCGGCAACCAATCCGACGTTGACGGATGCGCTGAAAGCCAGCGTGCAAGCCAAGACTGGCGCGGTGCTGGCTGTGCTAAAAAATGCCGAGAAAACCTTCCGGCCCATGACGTTTGCCAATAGTTTTGGTGCAGAAGACATGGTGCTGACCGACATTATTTTAAAAAATAAGCTCAATATCGAGGTGTTTTCACTGGATACTGGCCGCCTACCAACTGAAACTTACGATTTAATTGGCGAAACCGAAAAGCATTACAACACCAAGTTGCGTGTGTATTTTCCGCAAGCGAATACCGTTGAGTTTTATGTTAAAAATCATGGTATTAACGCATTTTATGAAAGTGTTGAATTAAGAAAAAGTTGCTGCCACATGCGCAAGGTCGAGCCGCTACAACGTGCTTTAAGCGGCAAAAAGGCTTGGGTAACGGGCATGCGCGCCGAGCAAGCCACAACGCGTGCCAATTTGCCTGTGCAAGAATATGATGAAGGCAACAAATTAGAGAAATTTAACCCACTTAGCGATTGGACAGAGCAAGAAGTTTGGGCGTATATCCGCATGTTTGGCGTGCCATACAACGCACTACACGACCAGTTCTATCCGAGCATCGGCTGCGCGCCATGTACGCGCGCCATCGCCTTGGGCGAAGATGTGCGCGCTGGTAGATGGTGGTGGGAAGACGCGAACAGCAAAGAATGCGGACTTCACGTTAAAAACTAAATTAACCGCCGATAAACGCAGATTAACGCAGATAAAAACGGATTTTTACAACAACTTTTAAATATATAACATTAATATTTTGACTAAGACTACAGCGAACCGCTTAAAACAAACAAATATGAACAACGAAATATGAATTTATCGGCTTCCATCTGCGTTTATCGGCGGTTAAAATGATTTTAACAATATGACAACTAAACAACCCTTATCTCACCTAGATTGGCTGGAAGCAGAAGCGATTCACATTCTGCGTGAAGTCGCCGGCCAATGCAGCAATCCTGTATTGCTTTTTTCTGGCGGCAAGGATTCGCTTTGCATTTTGCGCCTCGCAGAAAAAGCGTTTCGCCCAGGTCGATTCCCCTTCCCGCTCATGCACATCGACACTGGCCACAATTACAAAGAAGTCGTGGATTTTCGCGATCAGCGCGCTGCCGAACTGGGTGAGCGCTTGATTGTGCGCTCGGTAGAAGACTCCATGAAGCGCGGTACGGTTGTTTTGAAATCACCTGATGAGCCACGCAATAAACATCAATCCGTCACCTTGCTTGAGGCGATTGAAGAACACGGTTTTGATTGCTGCATTGGCGGTGCACGCCGCGATGAAGAAAAAGCCCGCGCCAAAGAGCGCATCATGAGCTTCCGAGATGAGTTTGGCCAATGGGATCCAAAAAATCAGCGGCCAGAATTATGGAATTTGTACAACGCCCGTTCGCACAAGGGCGAGAATATCCGCGCCTTTCCGATTAGCAACTGGACAGAAATGGACGTTTGGCAATATATAGAGCGCGAAAACTTAGGCTTGCCGAGCATTTACTTTGCACATCAGCGCGACATTATTATGCGTGGCGGCGCGATGATGCCTGCCAATGTGCCGCTAGCCAATGGCGAAGTGATTAATGTGCCAAAAGTGGGCGAGAAAGTTGTCAATATGCAAGTGCGCTTCCGCACTGTGGGCGATATTACTTGCACAGCACCCGTGCTAAGCGATGCAGACAATGTGAGCAAAATCGTGCTGGAAACCGCGACGACGACCATTACCGAGCGCGGCGCAACGCGGCTGGACGACCAAACCAGCGATGCGAGTATGGAACAACGCAAAAAAGAAGGCTACTTCTAATGACGACACAACATAACGCCATAAACCAAACTGATAGCCTTCTGCGCTTTATGACTTGCGGCTCGGTCGATGACGGCAAAAGCACGCTGATTGGCCGCCTGCTGTTCGATACCAAAACTATTTTGGCCGATACGCTCACACAAATTTCTAACACCAGCAAAAAGCGTGGCATGGAAGCTGTCGATTTATCACTGCTCACTGACGGCTTGCAAGCAGAACGCGAGCAAGGCATTACCATTGATGTGGCGTACCGCTATTTTTCGACTGGCACACGCAAATACATTATTGCAGATGCGCCAGGCCACGAGCAATACACGCGCAACATGGTGACCGCGGCTTCTACCGCCAATTTGGCGATTATTTTGATGGATGCGCGCAAAGGCGTACTCACGCAAACGCGTCGCCATTCATATTTGGCGCACCTCGTGGGCATTCAGCACATTGTGGTTGCGGTGAATAAAATGGATTTGGTGAATTACGACCAAAAAATTTATGACCAATATTGCGCCGATTATTTAGCTTTTGCTAAAGAAATTGGACTGGCTGGCGCACGCGATATTCGCTTTATTCCAATGTCTGCACTCAATGGCGATATGTTGGTGGATCGCTTAGAAAACATGCCTTGGTACAAAGACGAGACGTTGCTAGAGATGCTGGAAAAAGCACCTGCTGCGCATACTGATGTGGATGAAGCGTTTCGCTTTCCCGTGCAGTTTGTCTGTCGCCCGCACGCCAGCGCAGACGCCGATTTGCACGATTTTAGAGGATTTATGGGGCGCATAGAAAGCGGCGAAATCGCAGTTGGCGATGCGGTGACGGTGCTGCCAAATGGCTACCAATCTACCGTTAAAGCCATTCAAATTGGCGAACTACAATTAACAAGCGCACAAACCGAGCAAAGCGTAACCTTACTTTTAGCCGATGAAATCGACACCTCGCGCGGTGATATGATTGTGAAAACTGGCAGTGGAATTGAGCCTGTAAAACAGATAGAAGCGCATGTTTGTTGGCTTTCAGAAACGCCGTTGTCACCAGCACGCACTTATGTGATTCGTCACACCACGCGCGAAAGCAAAGCCAAAGTGGGCGCAATAGAATATAAAATTGATGTAAACACGCTGGAACATCAAGCTACGCCTGATTTAAAGATGAACGACATTGCACGCATGACGTTTAAACTGGCGCAACCGTTGATGGTGGACAGTTACAGCAAAAATCGTGCGACTGGGGCTTTTATTGTGATTGATGAAAGCACAAATAATACCGTTGGTGCGGGCATGATTGTATGATTTCAAACAATCTCATCGCGTGTGCGTTGTTGCGCGAGCTTGACGTACTAAAATGTACTGTCTGCGCTCGCGTGCCTAGCCCAAGCTCCATATTGGTTTAAAATTAAGGCTATCCTGCAAAAACTAAATCTAATAAAATAATGCCTAATATTGGCAAAGCACTAAAAGGAAAATTAAATGACTTATGTTGTCACCGAAAACTGTATTCAATGTAAATTCACCGATTGCGTGGATGTTTGCCCTGTCGATTGCTTTGTAGAAGGCCCGAATTTCTTAGCGATTGACCCAGATGAGTGCATTGATTGCACGCTGTGCGTTGCAGAATGCCCCGCAGAGGCGATTTTTGCGGAAGATGATGTGCCAGCCGATCAACAACAATTTATCGCGTTAAACGCGCGCCTAGCGAAAGTGTGGCCGATAATTACCTCACGTAAACCGCCGCTGGAAGATGCAGACGCCATGATGGGCGTGCCGGATAAGCTCGAGTTGCTGATTGAATAGGTAACATTAATAAAAAAGGAGGCAATCGCCTCCTTTTTACTTGTAAATTTTAATGCCCGCCTAACATGGCTTTCTTCAAATCCGCATCCACTGGCTTATCCCCCAACCAAACCTTTAACAACGCTTTGTTAAACGCTTCGCCTTCCGTTGTGCCAAGCGCCTTGCCGTTCAGGCTCGCTTGCGTGCCTTTGCCTGGCACATAATCCAACACAACCACATCGCCCTCTTTTACCGCGCCACCCGCCGTCATGTGCTGACGAAACGCTTTGAGCTGCGGCTCTAAAGCGGCCAATTCAGCAGCAGTGTTATTGGCTTCCAAGCCTTCATCCAGTGCATGCACCAATTTCTCGGCACTTAGACTGCGCAGCATGTGTAACGAAACACGTTTCGCGCCTGTATCTGAAAGCACTGCAGCTGAGTCAGTTTTTTTAGCTGACAAATATAAAGCGCCAACATACACTTTAAACACCATTTTGGTGCGTATGCCCGCACCGTTAAGCACTAAAGCGCTATCGCCCACTTGCACGCTGTCGTCGAGCTTCACGCCGTGCACTTCTGCCGCTTGCGCTGAAAATACTACACTGGCTAACAACAAAGCCAATAAATAACGTTTCATTATCAATTCCCCAAATAAAAAAAACCGAGCCAGATTAAGTAATCACGGCTCGGCGCCAATAAGCATTAACGCACATTAGAAGTTATGGGTGTACTGCACGCTTAAAATATTGACTTCGCCATCGTAGCTGCCTTTTAAGCGACCGCTGTTAAATGGGGCAGTCGGGCTATTAGCGGTTTGATTATCATCTATCGGTGCCGCACTAATAAAAAGATGCGAATAACCTATATCTACTTTGCCCGCTGGCGTTAATTGATAACTTGCACCAAGTGAAACCCATTTTCTGTCATTGCCAGGAATGCGTGCAGTGCGGAATTGGTCATCAATCGCCTCTTCATCGTAAGCTAAACCAGCACGTAGTTTTAAAGCATCACTATAATGATAATTCGCACCTACCGAATAACGCATCGTGTTATGCCAGTTTTCAGCAGTGTTTGTAAGCAAAGTACCACTCGAACGTAAAATTCTAAGTTCCTTAAATCGATTCCAACCTGTCCAAGTTACATCGCCCATCAAATCCCACTTGTCATCTATTTTACTAAAAACACTTAAAGATAAATTTTCAGGTAAAGAAACAGCGGCTGTGACGTTTCCATTAGGTGTAGCATTTACTAGCGTAGCTGGTAAGCCGGCAGGTCGTGTAAAATTTACATCACCTTCTAGTTTCTGATTCACTTTAGAGCGATAGGCTACACCAATGCGTGTATCCGCAGTAGCTTGGTAAATAGCCCCAAGGTTAAAACCAAACCCCCAATCATCACCTTTTACCTTAGCAAGGCCCTCTCCAAAAGGACCGAAGTTTACGGCTCTAGTCAGCTCCGCTTGCGCCCACATGGCAGAAACACCAAAACCCAGCGAGAGTTGATCATTGACTTTAAAAGCAACAGCAGGATTAATGTTAATGGTTTTGACTTCTGATTTAAGCGCTTGAAAGCGACCCATCCAACCATTGTCATACTCTGTTTTAAGGCCAAATGGTGCGTTAATGCCTAACCCCAATTTAATAGAAGGCACAATATCTGTGACTAAATACATATTGGGTACAAAAGCTAAATCACCTGCATCCCCGCCGTTCCCGCCTAATGGCCTAAAAACTGTTTTCGCAAAATTAATGTTAGCTGGCACAGTGCCATTATTATTAAACTCCGCACTGGGTTTGATGAGATGCAAAGCGCCCACCACTTGCGTGCCATCAATATACGTCATACCAGCCGGATTGAAATAGACCGTACTTGCATCTTCAGCCGCTGCTGCACCGCCTGCAAAGGCATTGCCCATGCCGCTGGCGCTTTGTTCGATAAGTGCGAAACCCGCTGCATGTGCGCCAGATGCGGCAAATAGCGAAGCCAATACAGCAGCCTTAATAATGTGATTGTTTTTCATGAAGATATCCCTAATTCTGATTATTTATAATAGTTTATAAGTTTTTTATTTTCTTCTTATTTTTTATACATTTAAGCTACCCGTATCCTACTAATTTTTATACGTTTAGTACAGTTTTTTGCTCTGCATGTTAATTAATCAGCAAAGATAAGTCTCGGTTTTGGATAATATACGACAGCAACATGATTTATACTTGGTTTACTACTATTTAGGTTTGACTTCATTTAGTGATATCTCATGGATGCAATTTCAAACATCGCCCTCGCTAGCGGGCTAAGCTGGGCAAGCGGTTTGCGACTTTATGCCACAGTGTTTATCGTCGGCTTACTCGGCAAGCTTGGCTACGTGCCTTTACCTGCAGGCTTGCATATCCTTACCAATCCCGTCGTTATTGGCGTTGCAGGCATATTGTGTGTCATTGAGTTTCTTGCGGACAAGTTTCCGTACATCGATAGCCTGTGGGATAGCGTGCACACCTTCATTCGCATCCCTGCTGGCGCGCTTTTGGCGATGGGCGCCATTAATAGCGCCGATCCGATGATTGCAACACTGGTTGCGTTACTTGGCGGCTCGCTCGCTGGCGCGACGCACTTTACCAAAGCGGGTAGCCGTGCGCTAATAAATACATCGCCCGAACCTGTGAGCAATGTCGCGGCATCATTTGGGGAGGACGGCTTGTGGCTCACGGGCGGTTGGCTGGCGCTGGCGCACCCCGCCGTGTTTATTGGCTGTTTAACTGGTTTTGTGATTGTGATGCTTTGGTTTATTCCAAAACTTTGGCACGGTATTAAGCTGGTTTTGTCGCGCTTGATGACTTAAAGCAAGCTATTTACTTTGAAACAGACTTTACTTCATCTGGGCTTGCGCGCTCTAGAATGCCCTCGGCAATGATGGCCTCAAACAAAGCCTGCACGCGGCGATCATAATTGTCATCCAATACTCTGGCGTTGCTTGCCTGATAGTTGCGCACCGCTTCACGTTCTAAAATTGCAGAATCCACTAATTTATTCATGCTCTTCTCCAAACCACTTAACTTTAAACCCGTTTTTTATTTGGGATACTTTCCCGTTAAGCAGAACAATAAAGCTACTTAAATGCCGTGTCAAGGGAATTTATCCCTTTTAATTGAAAATTTACAAATTTTTACAAATTAGGCTTTTCCTCACGCACAACCACCCAATCAGTAAGTAAGTCAGCATGCCTAGCGCCAAGCCAAGTGGGCTGTTCCAGAGCAATGGAATCACCAAACCAGCCGAAACTGTAGAAAACATCATTTGCACAAACGCTTGGGCAGAAGCCGCAGTGCCGCGCAGTTTTGGCATTCTATCCAACGCGGCGAGCGAAAGAATGGGCACTGCAAGCGCCATGCCGATATTGTACAAAGCAATCGGCAAAATATTGGCGAACACACTGACTGGTAAAAACACGCAAATAGCGACATTCAACAATGCCGCGCAAGCCATCCATGCATAAGCAGCATAAATGACTTTGTGTGCTGCGTATTTTCCCGCTGTGAGCCGCGCCAAATATGAGCCGAACACCATGCCGCACACGGTAGGAATAAACATATAGCCAAATTGGTGCGGGTTCAGTTTTAAATGTTGAAGAAGAAAAACAGGTGCGGAAAGCACATAGACAAAAAATCCTGCAAAATTGGCGCCCACCGCGCAAACCAGCTTATTAAACTCAGTATCGCCAAACGCTTGTTTGTAGCCAGACAGCACTTGTTTGCCAGAAAGCGGCACGCGCTTATCTACAGGCACTGTCTCAGGAAGAAATATCCATGCGGCTGCTAGGGCAGCGACTGCATAAATACAGAGGAAAATAAAGATAGCTTGCCAGTGAATGCCAAGCAGCCAGCCACCAATGATCGGCGCAATGGCGGGTGCGAGGCCAAAAATCATTTGCACTTGCGCCATCACTTTTTGCGCTTGCACGCCTTCGAATAAATCGCGTACCATGGCGCGCGCCACCACATTGCCCGCCCCTGCTGATGCGCCCTGCACCGCGCGAAAAAACCATAAAGTTTCGACATCTTTCGCAAACGCGCAACCAATAGAAGCGAGCGCAAACATGCCCAAACCCCAGCGAATTGCCGCAATACGACCAATTGAATCGGACAGCGCGCCGTGCCACAAAGTCATTAAGGCGTAAGGCAGTAAATATGCGGTTAAGCTTTGTTGCAGCTGCAAATTATTGCCGTGCAAATCCGCTGCCATGGCAGGGAAAGCGGGCAAATAAGTATCGATGGCGAATGGCGCGAGCGCGGCCAAACTGGCAAGCACGAAGGAAATGACGAGCGAGGAAGTTTTAATCATAAAGGGATTGTACCAAAATAAAAAAACTCGCTAAATAGCGAGTTTTTCATGTCTTAAGGCAGCGCGTGAAAGCCTTCTACACGCTCTTTATCGCCAGCCGCATATTTTTTAGAATTTTTATCGGTTCTAAAAATAATGGGTTGTGATTGAATTTGCGGATTTTTAGAGGCTTCAATCGCTTCATCAATCAAGTGGCGATTAGGCGATTTACTACAAACAGGGTCTGCGCTTTCTGCATCGCCAGAAAGTAAAAACGCTTGGCAACGGCAGCCGCCAAGGTCGTTATCTTTTTCGCTACAACTGCGGCAAGGCTCTTTCATCCAATCTTGGCCGCGGTACTTATTAAAGGCCGGGCTTTCTTTCCACGCCCATTCCAAGCCGTTTTCACGCACATTGGGGAATGTAATGCCAGGTAAAACGCGTGCGGAATGGCAAGGCAACACATCGCCATTGGCGGTCACAATCATAAACACTTCGCCCCAGCCATTCATACATTTTTTTGGGCGGTCGCCAAAATAATCTGGCACCACGAAAAACACTTTCATTTTATTGCCAACGCGCGCGCGGAAGGCATTTGTAATGCGCTCGGCTTCGTCAATTTGCTCTTTTAATGGCATCAGTTGGCTTCTGTTCACCAAACTCCAACCGTAATATTGCGTATTTGCCAGCTCCACATAATCCGCGCCAAGCGCTTCAGCCATCTCGAGAATTTCTTTAATATGGCCAATGTTATAGCGGTGAATCACCACGTTCAGCACCATCGGGTAGCCGTGATTTTTAATCATGGCGGCCACTTTTTTCTTTAATTCAAACGTTTTGGTATTGGTAATAAAGTTATTAATTTCTTCGGTAATGTCGTGCATAGAAAGCTGAATATGATCCAAGCCGCCTTCTTTAAAGGCTTGAATACGTTTTTCGGTTAAACCGACGCCTGACGTAATCAAATTGCTGTAATAGCCAAGTTTTTTCGCCTCGATGACAATTTCTTCAATATCGTCACGCAGCAACGGCTCGCCGCCAGAAATGCCCAGCTGAATCGCGCCTTGCTTGCGTGCATCTCGCAATACCTGAATCCATTGCTCGGTATTCAGTTCGTTTTGTGTGTGTTTGTCGTAATCGGTCGGGTTGTAGCAAAAGGCGCAATGCAGCGGACAGCGATAGGTAATCTCCGCCAGCAACCACAGCGGTTGCGTGTGCGTGATATTGGCTGCAACGCCGTTATTCTGCGCTTGCACAGCCTGTTGTACCGCAGACTCGCCTAAAGAGTTTTGTGTCATTTGCTGCTCCTAATTTATTTTGCGAATCCAAGCTTTACCAAAAGCCATATCAAACATGCCCAAAATATCTTTTTCTATGGCTTCGGCGTCTGGAAATTTGGCTTTAAGTGCCGCCACAATCTCGCCCACTGTCGCTTTGCCGTCTACCAATTTAATCACTTCGCCCGCGCCGCCATGTAGTTTGACCATGCCTTCTGGAAAAAGTATCACATAACTTTGCTGCGCTTCTTCCCACTGAAAGCGGTGATGCAGTGCGATGGCGTAAATGTCACTGCTTTTTATATTGTCTTCTATTTTATTTTCCATGTATGCCTTAATACTTATTGTAGGAGCGCAATTTATTGCGCGATTATCTCTACATTATTTCGCGCAATAAATTGCGCTCCTACATAAAATTAATCAATCTTAATCACTGGCTGGCGAAGGTAATCGCGCCCTTCCACTTTAATTTCCGTCGAAGCGAGCATGATCGAATCGGCAATCACCCATAAAACATTCAACTTAAATTGCAAAATATCCAGCGCACGCATTTGCATCTCGCGGCTTGTACTAAAATAATCCAGCGTGACGCCCAAGCCTTGCTCCACGTCGCGGCGCGCTTCGGTGAGGCGCTTTTTAAAGTAGCTTAGCCCTTCTTCTTTAATCCACGGGTACATTTGCGGCCAAGAGCTAATGCGCTGCTGATGAATGTGCGGCGCGAACAGCTCGGTGAGACTAGAGCACACGCTTTCTTGCCACGGGCGTTGTTTGGCGAAGTTAATATAAGCATCTACCGCAAAGCGCACGCCAGGGCTCACCATTTCTAGCGAAGTCACTTGCGCGCGCGTCAGCCCCACCGCGTTGCCAAGCTGAATCCATGCCTCAATGCCGCCCACATTTTCACCCACGCCGTCATGGTCGGTGATGCGCACAATCCATTGTTTGCGCACTTCAACATCGGGGCAGTTGGACAAAATCGCGCCATCTTTCATGGGAATGGCGATTTGATAATAAAAACGATTCGCCACCCAACTTTGCAGCTGCTCTTTGCTCAATTGGCCTTCGTACATCATCACATGGAACGGATGATAAATGTGGTAGCCCTTGCCTTTTTCGCGCAGTTTTTCTTCAAATTCGGCGCGCGACCAAGGCGCTAATGGTGTTGCTTTTGTCATCGTTTTAAACCTTCAAATTATCCTATGTTGTTACCATGCCTCTGCAAGCCAATATCCACGCGGTTCTCAGAGGCATTATTTGCGCTCGAGCTTATATAACTTAAAAATATCGATTTTTTTACTTATAAGATGATGTCCATACCGTCATACGCGACTTCTATACCATGCTGAGTTAGAATCGCGCGCTCGGCAGAATCTTCGCGCAAAATTGGGTTGGTGTTGTTGATATGAATCAATATTTTTCTGACATCACCAAATTTATCGAGTTCCTCGATCATGCCGCCCTCGCCCGACTGCGGATTGTGGCCGATGCTGCGCGCGGTTTTCGTCATTAAACCCATGTCAGCCATTTCAGTGTTGGTCCAAAACGTGCCATCCACCATAATGCAGTCGGCTTGATTCATCAGCACTGGCAAATGTGGCTCAATTTCGGCCAAGCCTGGCGAATACCAGCATTTTTTGCCAGATGAAATTTCTTCAATCAGCACGCCAATAGTATCACCGGGCTGCGGGTTGTTGCGGTGCGGAGAATAAGGCGGTGCGGCGCTTTTAAGCGCAACAGTGGTAAAGCGCAAATTCGGCACATTGGGGATTTCAAAGCTTGTTTTGCCGTCTATCGGCACTTGGTGGTAATTAATGCCGCAATAATGGCCGAGAATATTCAGCACTTGGTTGCCCGTCGTCAGGTCTTCATAGACCATATCCGTGCAGTAAATTTCGCGTTTTACTTTACCCTCACGTAGCATAAACAAACCTGTCGTGTGGTCAATTTGCGCGTCAATTAGCACAATCGCTTGAATGCCAGAATCGCGAATATTTCTGCTTGGTTGCAAAGGCGCAAAATCTTGAATTTGTTGCAATACGTCGGGCGAAGCATTAAACAGCACCCAATCTACGCCGTTACCGCTGACGCAAATGGAAGATTGTGTGCGTTTGGTGGCTTTAATAGTACCTTTACGCAGCCCATCGCAATTGGGGCAATTGCAGTTCCATTGCGGGAATCCGCCACCCGCGGCAGCGCCTAGTACGTGTATGTGCATGAGATTCTTTAGAATGTTTAATGAATGCTGAATTTTACTCTTTAACGAGTAAAATACGGATGTAAAAAACTGTGTATTAAGTTTAAATAGCCGCTTTTTATACAAAAAAGGCTGCCATGTGGCAGCCTTTACAGAACAAAAAATTATTTGTTCATTACGTACATTGTTACTTCAAAGCCAAAACGCATTTCAGTAGCTGCTGGAGTTGTCCACATGATAAATTTCCTTAGTAGTTAACCGTTGCAAACATTACAACGTGAACACATTGTGCCAGCTTTCTAAACCCTACAATACTGCAATTTACCTGAATTTAACTAAGTAAATTCATGAGGCTTAAAAGTAATACTTAAGGGTCAGGCCGCCACCCACATCTGGGTTGGCATCGCTAAGACCGCCATAAAGCACGGCACTGAGCTTGTAGTTGTTATTAATATAATGAGAGCCATAAATTGATAGCTCTTGCGGTTTTGGCGAGCCGCTCACAGAGGCCGTTGCCCAGTCGTAAGATACGCCAACTTCGGTATCTTTAGAAAAATTATAGCCGCCGCCTAATGAGCCATAGACCACATTCTTGTAATTTACGCCGCTGGGCTCACCCAGAAACTTGTAACCCAAACCCAGCGAGGCGTACATTGGGCCAAAGTTCTTATCAATATTGGTTTGAATAGCGTAATCGTTCTCGCCAGAGCCCAAGCCTCGTGTATCGCTGGCAGTGCCAAACTTGATGCGCCCAGTGAAATCAACAACAAAGCCTTGGTCACCGCCATCATAAGCTTGATATGTAGCAGCCGCAACAATATCACCTAAACCAGATTCGGTTGTTCTTACATTCGTTGCTGTAGTTGTTGAAGGTGTAGTTGTAGTAATTGTTTGTGGGTTTGTACATGCGCCAGTACCACGTTTGCGGCAATCTGCCCCCGTGCTGATAGTTGAAGTTGAGCTTGAGCCACTAAAACCGCTTGGTACAACGCTGCCATTACCAGTCACACGAATCCAAGGAACAGTCACTTTATAGGTGAACGCCCCCGTTCGATAAGACGCAGCTAAGGGCACATACCAAACATCTGTAGAATCACTTGTGCCATATTTGCCGGTTGAGTAATCAGCCCCTATAGAAGCACTAAAGCCATCAGCGTAAGCATTTGTTGCTAGTAAAGTTGCAGCTATCAATAGCTGTTTGATTAAACGCATATTATCTCCTAATGTTGTTATTTATACTTACCGCTACTACTGCCGCCGCCAGAACCGCCGCCACCAGGATGACTTGAGCCGCCGCCAGAGCCGCCACCCCCACTAGGGCGACTTGAGCCACCGCCTTGCGAACCGCCTATAGAACTACCGGAAGAGCCGCGTTCGCTAGCACCACTTCCAGACGAGCCAGTGGAGTCGTGTCCGCTGGCACCACTTCCGCCAGATGAGCCTTCACCAGATCTGCCATTCCCACTCGATGAACTCGATTCTGAAGTATCTGAAGCGCCTGACGAACCAGAACTGCCCGACGCGCCTGACGTGTTTTCATTCTTGCCAGAACTGTCACTACCTTGCTTACTATTATCTTTGAATTGAATATCAATATCAATACGATTGCCTTTTCTTTCGGATACTTTATCGGTTACCCATTGGCCTTTGTTGTTTCGGCGCAACTCAATTTTTACCAACTTATCTTTAAAGTTATCAAGTGATTCGCCTTGCGATACGCTCACTTCTGTGCCAGAAATTGATAAATGATTCTGCCCATCTTTGCGCACATAACCTTCCATAATTGCACTATCCACAAGGTTTACGACGTTATTAATGGGTTGCGCTTCTATATGACTCGCCTGCAAAGTACCGTTATTCCAGCTACCCGCAACTTGCACCTCACTGCCCACTTTCACTTTTGCAAGCGTTTGTTTATCTGTCACATTCACTTTTGTGCCATTTACAATAAAGCCGTCGCGCGTCAACCCCGTAACCAAGCCAAGCGTATTTGCATTAGCGCCGTCATTCACTAAATCGACCCGTGAAGCCACAATATTGCCATTAGCTAGGCGATAGCCACTTACACGCGCAACCGCATTCGGACTTGCATTTGCCAATTGACGCACAATGTTTTGATTGACATTTACCGTTTGACCCATCACGTTAATTTGCTGACGGGCAATATCCACGCCCTTAACAGGGCCGCTCACCGCGTTAAATAAGCCGATTGCACGCGCATGCAGCACACCGTTTACGCTGTTTACCTTAAGCATCACGGTCTTGCCCACGGCCAGATCTGCCAGTTTGGCTGTTTTGCCATTGTCGTATATGGGCGTAGCGCTTTCATATTGCACTTCTTCACCGTTTACGCAAATACTAGCAAAACCTGTTACGACGCCCATAATACCCACTTCGCCCTCTGCATCTTGAGGTAATAATGCATACTCAGGCAACGAATCACCCGTACCGCCAATGCCGCCGCCTTTTGCAATCGGTGCGCCGGTGCCAGAAATGCCCCCTGTAGCCACTTTTGCACCTGTACCTGCAACACCGCCTTGAGCGACGGGCGAACCTGTCCCAGAAACGCCACCTTTAGCTACTGAAATTCCTGTACCTGCCACACCACCTTCCGCAACAGCAGCGCCAGTGCCAGAAATGCCACCTTTAGCTGGCGCACCTGTGCCACTAATGCCACCGTCTAAACTATAAGGATTAATCATGGATGCGGCAGAGCACGCACCTTCGCTACCCGCATGGGCATTAGCAGCAAATAATAAGCTTATGGCAATGATGGCGGCGCGAGGCATTACTGATCCCCTTTGCTTTTTGCATCGGTATCCGTATGCATCGGCTCGTGGTAAAAATAAATGCCGTAGGTCATGCGCAACTTGGGTTGGGCGGATTGGCTATCTTCCGCGTGACTATCTGCCACTTTAAACACCTCAGTTAATGTTTTCATGCCTTGTTTCTTCGCAAATTCACTAATTTCCTGAACACTTGCCATGCTCAGCTCGTCGTAGTACACACAACGCTCAAGAAAGCTGTTTTGTTGACCGAGCATATTAGAAACCGCCGCTTCGGCGTGATCATGCAGATTGTGCCCAAAGAAAAAGGCTTTTTCTTCAAACCCTTCTTGCGGAATAAACGCATCAGCCATGATATGTACTCTATTTTCTGCATCCACTGTTGCAAAGCCGAGCCGTAACCATTCATCTAATACGGCTCTAGGATGAATATCTGTACTGACGCTACGCACCAAGCTTTCGAACGACTCTGTTTCGCCTGCAGAAGCCAACCTAGGTAAAGCTTTGGGTATGCCCTCTTTATTCAGGTATTTTGAGTCTGAGTTCCACAAAGCCATTATTTGCGAGCCAAGCGAAATATTCTCTGGCACCACCTCACCGACCTCAGGCGAATATTCACGCAAACGACGCACATCCTTGCGATGCACGCCGCTAATCAAACTAATACGCGTATCCGTTGGTCGCTTGCCATCAATCATAAATTCAGTATCCGACACTTCCACAAAAAGTGTTTTGAGCAAATCAATGGCAAATGTATAGCTTAAATCATTTGCTAGCATCAGCTTAATGAATGGCTTTAGCACGCGCTTCATAGCGCTTGCGATTAATAATTGTTTTTTAGAGAAACTGTTTTCCATACTTGAAATAGTTAAGCATTTCACCCTTGAAACCATAGCATAACAAATAAAGGGATATTTTACCATTTATTTATTGACTTGGGAAATTATCCCGAGTACTCTGTTGTTTCGGGGATTAAAGTTAATTTATCAAACCTCAATTAGGAGAAATATCATGTTGAATCAAAAACTATTAGTAGCACTATTTAGCGCTGCACTTGCTTTGGCACCAAGCATCAGTTTTGCGCGTCAAGGCGCTGATGACGGACCAAACCATGAAGCGAATGAACACGCAGCAGGTCATGAAGCGAATGAACATGCGAGTGGCAATAACCAAGGTGGCGATAAACATGGCAGAAACCGCCGTGGCCGCGATAAAGATAATGTAATGCCAGTACCAGCACCTTAACGCGTCAATTAGTATTAAGTGCAATCCCATCTGCCATTCAGCAGGTGGGATTTTTAGTTTTTATTGTGTGTTTTGTGTCTACAGGCATCCTACTTGTTTTAATTTTTATGTAATTAGCTTAGTAATTTTTCTATATTAATTGACCTTATTTGTCTTTACGCCCCAATTAGTACAATTAATCTTCATTTTTCAATGATTTAACTTGAACAAAAACAATTACTTATCAATTTACTTGAATTATTTTCAATTAAACTATTGACACGGGAATATTTCCCGCTTAATATTCACATCAACGGGAATTAATCCCGTTTAATTAAGCAGGATAAACTTTAGGAGAATTATCATGAATAGCAAAAAATTAGTATTAAGTGCATTAGCAATCGCATTATTGACAACAGCAAGTTTGTCATTCTCACGTGAAGCATCTGAAGGCCCACGCGGTGCAGATCGTATTCATAGTGGTACCCATAAAAATAGCGTTGATGCAGATGCTATGATGCTAGCGCGTCGTGGTGCGGATGATCCTGTCCCACATCCACGTGGTGAAGGCGCTGGTCACCCTAACAGTGTTGACGTTAACGGTATGATATTAGCGCGTCGTGGTGCAGATGACCCAGTTGGTTCTGAGCGTCCAGGTGAAGTGCATGGACAAAAGCGCGGCGGTCGCAACAGTGTTGAAATTAGCACTTTAGCCTAAGCCACAAGCAATAAAAAAGCCGCAATTATTTGCGGCTTTTTTTACATCTCGCTTTTCAAACGCGTCACCCTTCGCGCCCTCACCGCACCAGCTAAGGCTTCTAGCAAAATCACACTTTCGCCCCAGCCCAAACAGCCATCGGTGATTGATTTTCCATATTCCAAATCACAACCTGGCACATGGTCTTGTCGCCCCGCATGCAAGTGCGATTCCACCATCACGCCAATAATACGTGCATCGCCTTGCGCAATTTGCACACCCACATCGCGCGCCACTTCAATTTGCTGTTGATACTGCTTACTGCTGTTGCCATGACTACAATCGACCATCAAGCGTGGCGCAAGGCCAGCGGTTGCGATGCCAGCACAAGCCGCATCTATGCTTTTCGCATCGTAATTCGGCATTTTGCCGCCACGTAAAATCACGTGGCAATCTTCATTGCCAGCGGTCGAAATAATCGCCGATTGTCCTTCTTTGGTGACAGATAAGAAATGGTGTGGCCTTACAGCGGTTTTAATCGCATCAATCGCCACATTCACACTGCCATCCGTGCCATTTTTAAAGCCCACAGGGCACGATAAGCCCGATGCCAGTTCGCGATGCACTTGCGATTCCGTGGTGCGCGCGCCAATCGCGCCCCAACTGACTAAATCAGCGGTGTATTGCGGCGTAATCAAATCTAAAAATTCCATGCCCGCAGGCATGCCAAGCTCGTTCACATCCAGCAAAAATTTACGCGCTTTTTCTAAGCCTTCATTAATCGCGTAACTGCCGTCAAGGTGCGGATCGTTAATCAGCCCTTTCCAGCCGACGGTGGTGCGTGGTTTCTCGAAGTACACTCGCATCACAATCAGCAAATCGGCGCTCAAACGGTCGCGCAAGTCTTTTAAAAGATGCGCGTATTCCATACCAGCCTTAGTATCGTGAATGCTGCAAGGCCCGATAATTACTAGCAAACGGTCGTCCAAGTCGTGCAAAATATTGTGAATCGTTTTGCGCGTAGCCAAAATATTTTGCGTGCTCGTGGCGCTTTCTTTCAGGCGCGCAATGAGCTCAATCGGCGTAATCAGCGGCTTAATTTCACGAACGCGGACGTCGTCCGTCGCTAATTTTTCGTAGCTGGCAATGGTAAGGCCTTGTTTTTCTGCTTCAGTCATTAATAATCTTATTCAATATTTCTAAAAATTTTGCGTTTTCGCTAAATAATCCAACACTTACACGCAAATAATCAGGCATTTCGTAATTGGCGATTGGACGCACAATCACGCCATTTTGTAACAGTTTTTGGTTCACTTGCGCTGCGTTTGCTATTTTAAAGCTGACAAAATTGCCAAACGAAGGAATGTATTCTAAGCCTAATTTGTGAAAACCCTGTGTCAATTGCGCCATACCTGCCATGTTCGCAGCGTAACTGCGTGCGACAAAATCCTCATCGGCCAACGAGGCAACCGCCGCCACTTGCGCGATGGAGTTCACATTAAACGGCTGACGCACGCGGTTGAGCATATCAGCGACATCGGTGTGCATCAGGCCAAAACCTACGCGCAAGCCTGCGAGGCCGTACGCTTTGGAAAAAGTGCGCGAAATAATCAAATTCGGAAATTCTGCCAGCCAGTTAATCGCTTCAGATTTATGTTCTGCACTTAAATATTCGCCATAAGCCTCATCCAGCAAAATAAGCACATGGCTGGGAGCCGCATGGATAAAGGCGCGCAGAGCATCCTTATTAATGAGCGTACCCGTCGGATTGTTTGGATTTGCAATAAAAATGAGTTTGGTTTTGGGCGTAATGGCTTTGGCAAAAGCAGCCAAATCATGCGCAAAATCTTTAGCTGGAATCACCACGCCTGTTGCGCCAACCGCTTGCGTCACCAATGGATACACGGCAAACGCATGTCGGGAATAAATCGCTTCGTCACGTTCGCCCAAAAATGCTCTTGCAGCCAGCTCCAGTATGTCGTTCGAGCCATTACCAAACACGATTTGGTTTGGCGAAACACCAAATTTTTTGCTCACCGCATCACGCAGGGCGAAACTGTTGCCGTCAGGGTAGCGCGCAATGTCGCCAATTGCGTCTTCAATCGCCATTTGCGCTTTTGGGCTGATGCCAAGCGGGTTTTCGTTGGACGCGAGTTTGACAATATCGGCTTCGTTCAAGCCCATTTCGCGCGCAAGCTCAGCAATCGGCTTGCCGCCTTGATAGGGTGCGATTACCCGAATATAATCAGGTGCTAATTCTTTTAAATTCATGACTAAATCACAGCGATGGGGTAAGAGCCGAGCACTTTGACGGAAGACGCGCGTTCACGCAAATCTGTCAGCGCGGCCTGGACTTTTTGGTCGTTTTGGTGACCTTCGATATCGACGAAAAACACGTAATTCCAAAGTTCAATTTTCGATGGGCGTGATTCCAGCTTGGTCATGCTCACGCCATGTCGCGCAAGCGGTTCCAGCAGCTCCACCATCGCGCCAGGTTTGTTTTTGGTGCTTAACACGAGTGAGGTTTTGTCGTTGCCAGAAGCCGCGACTTCGTGTTTGCCCATCACCAAAAAGCGTGTGGTATTTTTCGGATCATCCTCAATATTTTCCGCCAGCACATTCAAATCAAACAACTCTGCCGCGCGTTTGCTGGCAATGGCGGCGGCAAATGTGCCATCCGCAGAAACCAACTCATGAATCATTTGCGCAGCGATAGCATTGCTGGTCACCGCTTCGCGCGTGGCTTTTGGCAGATTCTTATTCAGCCACTCGTGGCATTGCGAAAGCGATTGGCTGTGCGAAAACACATGATGAATTCTGCTAATGTCCACCTGCTTGGAAAGCAAGCAATGATGCACCGGCAGGGTGATTTCGCCACAAATTTTAAGCGGGCTGGAAAGTAACAAATCCAGCGTCAAGCCAATCGCACCTTCAGTCGAATTTTCTACTGGCACCACGCCATAATCCGCTTGATTCGCTTCCAGTGTGCGGAAAACCTCGTCGATTGAACCGCACACCACCGCTTGCCTGCCTTGGCCAAATTGCTTGAGCGCAGCTTCCTCTGAATACGTGCCTAATGGCCCTAAAAATGCGATTGAAAGCTCTTTTTCCAGCGCGCGGCAGTTGGACATCACCGCGCGGAAAATATGGCTGACAGCTTCGTTTTCTAGCGGGCCTTTATTCTGCTCTTGCAAGCGGCGCAGCACTTGCGCTTCACGCTCAGGGCGATAAATCACGCCATCATCCTTGCCGCCATTTTGCTTAACGTAGCCAATTTGGCGCGCAAGTTTTGCCCGCGCGTTGACGAGTTTCAACACTTCGTCGTCAATCGAGTCGATTTGGTCGCGATATTGTTTTAATTGGTCGGTCATTACTCTCTAATTGTTCAGCGGCAAAGCGCGTACGTTGAGCACGCCATCCAGCGCGCGCAACTCCGTAATCACCCTGGCGGGCACCGCCGAATCCAAATCCACCAAGGTATAAGCCATATCGCCGCGCGATTTATTCGACATATTATGAATGTTCAAGCCCGCATTTGCCATGGCGGTAGAAATCTGCCCGAGCATATTCGGCACATTGGCATTGGCAATCGCCAAGCGGTGCGCCGATTCGCGGTTCATTTGCACGTTAGGAAAGTTCACAGCGTTCAAAATATTGCCGTTTTCCAAATAATCGCGCAGCTGATCGGCCACCATGACTGCGCAGTTATCCTCAGCCTCTTGCGTGGATGCACCCAAATGCGGCAGCGCGACGACATGTGCATGATCTTTCAGCGTATTTGTGGGGAAATCGCAAATATAACTGTGCAATTTTTTCGCGTCTAGCGCCTCTTTAACCGCCTTCTCATCGACAATACCTTCGCGCGAGAAGTTCAGCAATACCGCGCTGTGCTTCATTAAAGCCAAGCGCTCGGCGTTAACCATGTGCTTAGTCGCGGGAATCAGCGGCACATGTAGCGTGACGAAATCGCTATGTTTGAGTACATCTTCCACACTGTGCGCGCGCTTCACTTGCGAAGACAAACGCCAAGCTTGATCCACCGAAATTTCTGGATCGTAACCCAATACATGCATGCCAAGCTTCAGCGCGGTATCCGCCACCAAACCACCAATCGCGCCAAGGCCAATAATGCCCAAAGTACGGCCTGGTAACTCAACGCCAGCGAAGTGTTTTTTGCCATCCTCCACGCTTTTCGACATGGTCGCGTCATCGCCCTGCAAAGTCGTCACAAACTTTATGGCAGGGCCAAGATTGCGCGCTGCGATTAGCATGCCCGCTAAAACCAGCTCCTTAACCGCATTGGCATTGGCGCCTGGGCTATTAAATACTGGCACGCCGCGTGCGCTTAAAGCAGAAATGGGAATATTATTGGTGCCAGCACCTGCCCTAGCAACTGCTTGCACGCTGGCTGGAATGTCCATGGTGTGCATGTCGAACGAGCGTAGCATAATTCCATCTGGCTCAGCGAGCTCGCCAGAAACTTCAAAATTATCCGCAGGGAAACGTTTTAAGCCGTGCGATGAAATTTTGTTAAGAACCAACACCTTATGCTTCGCCATGCTTTACCACTCCCCTATGCGGCCAGTATTTTTCGGCCTAATGATTTGTTATTTTTAACTGTGACTTTGCTCGAAGGCCTTCATAAAATCAACTAAAGTTTGCACACCTTCTACTGGCATCGCGTTATAAATAGAGGCGCGCATACCGCCCACAGAACGGTGACCTTTTAATTGCAACAAGCCACGATTTTTCGCCTCTTTCAAGAAGTCTTCATCTAAAGCTTCATTTGCTAGCGTGAATGGAATATTCATGCGTGAGCGATTTTCCTTCGCTGTTGGGCAATTGTAAAAATCGGTGCTATCCAAGTAATCGTAAAGCATGTTGGCTTTTAAAATATTGGTTTTTTCCATTGCCGCCAAGCCACCTTTGGCTTTGAGCATTTTAAACACCAAACCAGCCACGTAAATAGCAAATGTCGGCGGCGTGTTGTACATGGATTCGTTATCTGCATGGATTTTGTAATCATACATACTCGGCGTGCCAGCCATGGTTTCGCCAATCAAATCCTCGCGCACAATCACAATCGCCAAGCCTGCTGGACCGATATTTTTTTGCGAACCTGCATAAATCAGCGCATATTTGGAAACATCTATCGGGCGCGACAAAATATGCGAAGACATATCCGCCACCAAAGGCACATCGCCTGTGTTGGGTGTTTCGAAAATCTCAACGCCGCCAATCGTTTCGTTGGTGCAAATATGCACGTAAGCCGCATCTGCATTGAGTTTCCAGCCAGATGAAGCAGGCGCATAACTGAAATTTTTGTCAGCTGAAGTGGCGACCACATTCACTTCACAATACTTTTTCGCCTCAGAAATGGCTTTTTTTGACCATTCGCCAGAATTTAAATAATCTGCCGTTTTCTTACCGCGCAGTAAATTCATGGGAATCATGCCAAACTGCGCCGAGCCGCCACCTTGCAAAAATAATACTTTGTAATTAGCAGGAATCGCCAACAACTCGCGCAAATCCGCTTCAGCTTCTGCCGCAATACTCATGAACTCTTTGCCGCGGTGCGACATTTCCATCACAGACATGCCAGAGCCATGCCAATCGAGCAGCTCAGCTTGCACTTGCGTGAGCACATCCTTTGGTAGCACAGCCGGACCAGCGGAAAAATTGTAAATCTGCGTCATCTAAAAACTCTCCAAAATTAAAGCTATTATCAAAGTTGCATTATTCTACATCACTGCCAATTTCATCATCTGTTTCGACGATTTTCTCTAGGCCAGAAAGCTTCTCGCCCTCGCCCAAGTTAATCAGCGTCACGCCTTGTGTGGCGCGTCCCATGTCTCGAATCTCTTTCACGCGCGTGCGAATCAACACGCCACCCGTTGTAATCAGCATAATTTCATCATCGTCACCCACTAATTTCGCCGCCACTACCAAGCCGTTACGGTCACTCACAGCAATGGCTTTTACGCCTTGCGTGCCGCGACCAGAGTGGCGGAACTCTGCCAATACCGTGCGTTTGCCATAGCCATTTTCTGTGGCTACCAGCACAGACTGCTGGTCATTATCTGCAATTAAGAGCGAAAGCACTTGTTGCTTAGCGGCGAGCTTCATGCCGCGCACACCACGCGTGGCGCGCCCCATTGGCCGCACATCATCCTCGGTAAACCATACCGCCTTGCCGCCGTTAGAAACCAGCACAATATCATTTTTGCCATTGGTAATTTCAGCGCCAATCAAGTAATCGCCCTCGTCCAGTTTAATAGCGATAATGCCGTTTTTGCGCGGATTTGCAAATTCTGTCAATGCAGTTTTTTTCACCGTGCCTTGTGCCGTTGTCATAAAAATAAAGTGGTTTTCATCAAACTCTTTTACCGACAAAATGGCGTTAATTTTTTCGTTTTCATCCAGCGGGAATAAGTTCACAATTGGCTTGCCACGCCCGATTCTACTGCCTTGTGGCACTTCATACACCTTCAGCCAATACACTTGACCAAGGCTACTGAAGCACAGAATGTAATCGTGCGTATTCGCCACAAACATTTTGTCGATAAAGTCATCTTCTTTGGTCGGCGCCGCTTGTTTGCCACGTCCACCGCGTTTTTGTGCGCGATACTCTTCTAGCGGTTGCGATTTAATATAACCTGTGTGCGACAGCGTCACCACAACATCTTGCGGCGTGATTAAATCTTCTAGCGATAAATCTTGCGCATTCTCGATGATTTCAGAGCGGCGTTTATCACCAAATTGTTTGCGAATTTCAGTCAACTCATCGGTAATCATGGTTGTTACGCGTGCGGCATTGGCCAAGATATGCAGCAAGTCCGCAATTACGTCCATCACTTCTTTGTATTCCGTTACAATTTTGTCTTGCTCAAGGCCAGTTAAGCGTTGCAGGCGCATTTGCAAGATTTCTTGCGCTTGCACTTCGCTTAATTTGTAGCCTTTTTCGCTCAAACCAAACGCTTCATCCAAGCCTTCTGGTCGCGAAGCCTCCATCGCGGCGCGTTTCAACATTTCCTCTACCACAGGCGATTGCCACGTCTTCGCCATCAAGTCCACTTTGGCTTCAGGCGGCGTTGGTGCGGCTTTTATAATCGCAATCATTTCATCCACATTGGCCAGCGCCACTGCCAAGCCTTCCAACACATGACCACGCTCACGCGCTTTGCGCAGTTCAAATACTGTGCGGCGCGTAATGACCTCACGGCGATGGCGTAAAAACGCCTCTAACATTTGTTTTAAGTTCAGCAAACGTGGCTGACCATCGAGCAAAGCCACCATATTCATGCCAAACGTATCTTGCAGTTGCGTTTGTTTGTAGAGATTATTCAATACAACCTCAGGCACTTCACCACGTTTAAGCTCAATCACAACGCGCATGCCAGCTTTATCCGATTCATCGCGCAAATCAGAAATGCCTTCGATTTTCTTTTCGTTCACCAGCTCGGCAATTTTCTCGACGAAGGTTTTCTTGTTTACCTGGTAAGGCAACTCGTCCACAATCAGCGCCTGACGGCCGCCGGATTTGTCCATATCTTCAAAGTGTGTGCGACCGCGCATCACCACGCGTCCACGGCCTGTGCGGTAGCCTTCTTTTACGCCCACCGTGCCGTAGATAATGCCCGCGGTTGGGAAATCTGGCGCTGGCACTAGCTCAATCAGCTCATCAATAGTGGTCTCTGGGTTTTTAAGTAAAGCAAAACATGCGTCCAATACTTCATTGATGTTATGTGGCGGAATGTTGGTCGCCATACCTACCGCAATGCCCGAACTGCCGTTAATCAGCAAGTTAGGAATACGCGCTGGCATAATCAGCGGTTCATGCTCGCTGCCATCGTAGTTAGGGCCAAAATCAACGGTTTCTTTATCAATATCGGCCAATAATTCATGGGCGATTTTTGCCATGCGGATTTCCGTATAACGCATTGCAGCCGCGTTATCACCATCCACCGAACCGAAGTTACCTTGGCCATCCACCAGCATATAGCGCAAGCTAAAGTCCTGCGCCATCCGCACGATGGTGTCGTACACCGCCGTGTCGCCATGTGGATGGTATTTACCTATCACATCGCCTACAATACGTGCAGATTTTTTGTACGGCTTATTGTAATCATTGCTCAGCTCATGCATGGCAAATAACACGCGGCGATGCACTGGCTTTAAACCATCACGCACATCGGGTAGCGCGCGGCCTACAATCACGCTCATGGCGTAATCGAGATAGCTTCTTCGCATCTCGTCTTCTAAACTAATTGGCAGGGTTTCTTTGGCAAACTGGTCGATTGGTTTATCTGTCATTTGTTTCGTTTTTCTGCGTTAATGCTGCTTTTTTTGAGCGCGTTTTTATAAGATATTTTCTCACCAAATATTAACATGTTTAGCGCATTAAAGCAGTGCTTATCAGCGATATTTAATGCCTAAAACACATCTTAAATTTTTAACAATTTCTGTTTATAATTTAAACATAAAATTAATAAATATATTCAACTGGGCGAATGTGTCTTTAAGCGTAAAACCAGTTTAACGTTCAGATATTCTATCTGTTCTTACCAAAAACTTAACCCAAGGATATCAACATGCAACTTAAAAGGATTCAAAACTGAAGAAGGAATACCATGAGCCGCGAAGGCAATCTAGAAGCGGCTACCCGACATGCCTTAGATTGGCAGAATCCAGACTTTTACAACGAAGAAAGCTTAAACCACGAGCTTGAGCGCATTTTTGATATTTGTCACGGCTGCCGCCGTTGTGTGAGCCTGTGCAACAGTTTCCCCACCCCGTTCAATTTGAACAACAACAATCAGGACATTGAAATATGTCTACAATGTTGGGGGAAGTCCACTGATTACTATTGAGCAGCTAGAATCGCTGCGCAGTGATTTAAATTAGTTTAAGCGACTTTTAGCTTGCTTAATCTCTGGCATGCCAATGTGGCTAGCAACTGCCAACATCTGCTCAACAAGTGCCAATAGCTGCTCAACATACTCAACAATCTGCTTGTAAATTGCATTAAATAAATCAGCATCCTTGCTAAAGCTGAAGGCATCTTTTGCTGATTCGATCGAGCAGTTTACTTCTACTTTTATTGCACTAAGATCTTTCGATAAGCGGGTCATCAAATTTTCATCGTCCAGCTTATTTTTCAAGCCATTCAACTGCAACTCATTTTTAGCCAACTTGCCAGCCCAAGCAGTAAATTGCGATTCCAAACCTTTGTTGCTGTGAATCATCATTTTGTATTATCCTAATTAGATTGTTACTAATTTGTCATCTAAAAAACTGTTTGGATAAAACATCCAAACTGAATGAAGGCATCATACAAAGTGCTAAAAAAATTACCAGCTTATTTACAATAGTTAACAATCGCGCATATTAAAGCTTTAAATCCGCTTTCAAGTCGTTCACATTTTCCAAACCCACCGCAATACGGACGAGATTGTCTTTTATGCCCGCTTCCGCGCGAGCCTCAGCCGTAATGCGGCTGTGCGTGGTGGTGGCTGGGTGCGTAATGGTACTTTTGGCATCGCCCAAATTCGCAGTAATCGAAATCAGTTCAGTTGCATCAATTAATGTCCAAGCCGCTTGCTGTTCGGTTTGACCTACTTTTGCTTTCACTTCAAAACTCACAATGCCGCCGCCATTGGTTTGCTGCTTCATCGCCAAATTGTGCTGCGGATGCGACTTTAAGCCTGGATAAAACACGCGCGCAACTTGTGGTTGCGCTTCTAACCAAGTAGCCAAAGCCAGCGCGCGCGCAGCATGCGCTTCCATACGCACGTGCAAAGTCTCCAAACCTTTCAAAAACACCCAAGCGTTAAATGCGCTCATGGTGACGCCTGCCGTGCGTAAAAAGCCGTACACTGGCTCCATTAACACTTTAGACCCAAGCACTGCGCCACCCAAACAGCGGCCCTGCCCATCAATAAATTTGGTGGCCGAATGAATGATGATATCCGCGCCTAATTCCAAGGGCTTTTGAATGGCAGGCGTGCAAAAACAATTATCTACCGCCAAGTGCGCGCCGGCTTTGTGGGCGATTTCGGCCAGCGCGGCAATATCGCACACTTCTGTCAGTGGGTTGGATGGCGTTTCTACAAAAAATAGTTTGGTTTTTGGGGTAGTCGCTGCCTGCCACTCGTCAAGATTCGTCAGCGAAACGAAAGTGATGTCCAAACCCCAACGCTTGAGAATGTTGCCAAATAATTGTACAGACGTGCCAAAAATGCTGCGCGAAGCCACAATATGGTCGCCCGCGCTGCACAAACCCATGACGCATGCCAAAATAGCCGACATGCCGCTTGATGTCGCCACGCACTGCTCCGCGCCTTCCAGCGCAGCCAGTTTATTTTGAAACATGGTGACGGTTGGGTTGGTAAAGCGCGAGTAAATATTACCAGGCTCTGTGCCACCAAAACGCGCTGCTGCTTGCGCTGCGCTTTTAAATCTAAAACTCGAATTTAAAAAAAGTGCTTCAGAATTCTCGCCAAACTCCGTCATTTCACTACCTGCGCGCACTGCAAGGGTTTCTGCATGATAGTTTTTTGTCATATTTGCCTCTTAATCTTATCTTAACGGGCATTAAAAAACCCGTGATAGCTGTACAAGGCTAAAACGGGTTCTTTTTTACCTCGCTTTAGCAGAATTTATTATGCGCTCGCAAGCTGAGTTAGGCTTTGTTTAAGATTGGCCACTCAAATCAGCGCAGATTCATATTATGCCGATCTATTTAATTCGTCAAGCATCCAATTAAGAAACTTGCTCAACCGCCTCATCATCCTCTTCACCCACCAAATTTAAATCCATTTGTGTGCTGGAATTTGCTGGTTTTTGCTTTCCATTCAAGTCGCCGCGCGCGGCCTCTATTCGATTGAGGTAAGCCGCATCCACGTCGCCAGTCACGTATTTGCCATCAAAGCAACTGCAATCAAACTGCTTAATTTTCGGGTTGGAGGCTTTGATGTCATCCACCAAGGCATCTAAATCTTGATAAATCAGCGCATCCGCGCCAATTTCCTTGCAAATTTCCTCGTCTGTGCGCCCTGTCGCAAGCAATTCGTCGCGGCTTGGCATATCGATGCCATACACATTGGGAAAGCGCACTGGTGGCGCGGCAGAGGCAAAATACACCTTGTTTGCGCCTGCATCACGCGCCATTTGCACGATTTGCTGCGATGTGGTGCCGCGCACGATGGAGTCGTCCACTAAAAGTACGTTTTTGCCTTTGAATTCGATGCCGATTGGATTGAGTTTTTGCCGAACCGATTTTTTGCGTAAGGCTTGGCCGGGCATAATAAACGTACGACCAATGTAACGATTTTTAATAAAACCTTCACGATAATCCAAACCAAGCGCAATACCTACTTGTAGCGCGCTCGGGCGGCTGGTATCAGGGATGGGAATGACCACGTCAATTTTGAGATGGCTCCACTCGCGCTTGATTTTTTCGGCCAAACTTGCCCCCATGTCCAAACGCGTTTGATACACGGAAACGCCATCAATCACCGAATCTGGACGGGCTAAATAAACATATTCAAAAATACACGGCGTGAGTTTTGGTTTCTCGGCACATTGGCGACTAAACAAATTGCCTTCCATGTCAATAAACACGGCCTCGCCAGGCTCAACATCACGCATTAACTTAAAGCCCAGCACATCAAGCGCCACGCTTTCTGAAGCGACAATATATTCTGTACCTTTTTCGCTTTCTAATTTGCCTATCACTAAAGGACGGATGCCGTGTGGATCGCGAAATGCGAGCAAGCCAAAATTCGCTATCATGGCGACCACGGCATAAGCGCCCTTGCAGCGGCGATGCACGCCAGCCACGGCGTCAAACGCCATGTCAGTATTCAACACTGCGCTTTTTGAGGTTTTTTCGATTTCATGCGCAAGCACATTGAGCAGCACTTCAGAATCTGATGTGGTATTAATGTGGCGCAAATCTTGACGGAACATTTCCGATTTGAGTTGCTCGGAGTTGGTTAAATTACCGTTGTGGCCAAGCACAATGCCAAAAGGCGAATTGACGTAAAACGGTTGCGCTTCAGCCGCGCTAGACGAGCCAGCAGTGGGGTAACGCACGTGCGCAATGCCAGCATTACCAATCAGGCTACGCATGTGGCGGGTATGAAAGACATCCTTCACCAAGCCATTGTTTTTATGCATAAAAAACGTATTGCCATCGCAAGTCACAATACCCGCGGCATCTTGCCCGCGATGTTGTAGTACCAGCAAACCATCGTACAACAATTGGTTAACTGGATTTTTGCCTACAATACCTAAAATTCCACACATAAATGGTGATATCCTTAAAGTGCTATTTAATCACAGATTCAATCAAAACTCACATGCTTGGCGACACTTGGTGGCAGCCAAGGCAACATGCTTTTAACCAGCACTTCCAGCGGCGAGCTAAACATGGCGTTCGTCCAGCGCGGGTCTTTTGGAAAGTTGGTTAAACCTGCCAAAAATACAAATACACACACAATCAACATGCCGCGCGCCAAACCAAACACCGCGCCAACAAAGCGGTTGAGCCAATTTAAACCAATTTTTTTAATGATGCTTGAAAGCGCAATAGACAACAAACTGGCAACGAGCAAAACACCGAGCATTAAAATGACAAAGGCCGCCAACACTTTAAGCGACTCGGTTGGAATATCTTGCGGCAACACTGGTACCAGTTGCGATGCGTAGGTTCTTGCCACATACAAGGCAGCAATCCAGCCGATAATCGCCAGCACTTCGCGCACCGCGCCGCGCATCATACTCACGACAATCGAGATGCCGACGATGACTAAAACGATGTAATCAAAACTGGTCAACTAAAGTTTAATCCCCATTATTGACTCACGACCATGCCGGTCAAACCCGCGTCCTTAATGTTCTCCAGCGCGATTGCGGCTTCATTGCGCTCGGCAAAAATCTGCGTTTTTAAGCGGATTTTTTCACCTTTATCGGTTTTAATTTTTTCAGTTTGCGATTTGTAGCCCAAATCACTCAACTTGGTTTGTAGCTGCTTGACGTTTGTCGGATCTGTAAAAACACCAATTTGCACATAGAATTTTTTAGACGTTTCTGGCTTTTCTTTAGGCGGCGCTTTAAGCTCAACCGTGGGTTTGGTTGCTGGTACAGCTTCTGGCTTTGATGTTGCTTCTGGGTCTGCTGGCTCATCTGGCGCGGCTTCTGACGGTGCTGCCTCAGCAGGTTTTGAGGGCTCACTCGGAATCACATTTGAATCGAATTCTGTTGGCGCCATTGGCGTTGGCGTCACTGTTGTGCTTGCCTCGTTTGGCAAGGTGATGGTGATTTTTTCTTGCGGATTGCTGGCGGCGCGGTCTTTTAATAACATTGGCAATAAAATCACCATCAACAAAACCAGTGCAATCGCACCCACCAAGCGGCGACGTGCGCGTTTTTTAAAGTTTAATTCTTGGTCAGATTGGTCTCTTTGCATTTCAACGCCTTAAAAATTGCCATATCAAGAAAAATTCAAACCTGCAATCGCATCCGCAACGGTGTAAAACGAGCCGAATACGACTATTCTATCATTTTTGGCAGCGTCTTTACAGGCCGCTTGCAGGGCAGTGGCGACATTTTCAAACGAATAGCTACTTGTATTCAGTTTGCCTAAATTTTTCTGCAAATTTTGTGCTTTTGCACCGCGCACATTGTGAATATCCGCCAAATACCAAGCAGCAATATGCGGCGCTAATTCACTCACAACACCGGCAATATCTTTATCGGCCAACATCGCGAACACCGCTAATGTGCGGCCCGCACAGGGTGTATTTTGCAGGTTATGCGCCAGCGATTGCGCCGCTTGCGGGTTGTGCGCTACATCCACAATAATGGGTGGATTTGATTGAATTTGATGAAACCGCCCCATTAAAGTCACTGCCCTGAGAGCCGCGCCGATGTTGGCTGCTGGCACGGGCAGTATTTCACTTAAATGTTGTACCGCACGCATAGCACAAGCTGCGTTATTCAGCTGAAAATCGCCATGCAAAGCCAACTTCGGCAAAACTAGTTTGGTTTTTTTATCGATATAAATCCAATTGTTTGCCGTTTTTTCTACGCTAAAATCGCGGCCAATTAATTGTAAATCTGCGCCAATTTCTGCGGCATAATCTGTCACGCTTTGTGGCGGATGGTCATCCCCACAAATCGCCAATTTGTTGGCGCGGTAAACGCCCGCCTTCTCAAAACCTATTTTCTCGCGCGTGTCGCCCAAATATTCCATGTGATCCAAAGCAACGCTGGTGACAATGGCGCACGCAGGTTCAAACACGTTCACTGCGTCCAGCCTGCCGCCCATACCCACTTCTAAAATTGCAACATCAAGTCCAGTTTTTACAAAATGCCAAACAGCAGCTAACGTGCCCATTTCAAAGTAAGTCAATGCCACATCACCGCGCGCAGCTTCTACCGCCGCAAAAGCAGTGCATAAACTTTCATCTGTGATTTCACAGCCATTCACACGCACACGCTCGTTATAACGCGTTAAATGCGGCGAAGTGTAACAGCCGACGCGGTAGCCCTCATGCAAATAAATCGCCTCTAACATGGCGCAGGTAGAGCCTTTGCCGTTGGTACCAGCAATGGTGATAATCTGGAAATTTTGGTTCAAATCAAGGCGGTTGGCAACTTCTTTAACGCGCTCCAAACCCATTGCGATGGCTTTAGGATGCAAAGCCTCGATGTAGGCTAACCACTGATTTAGTGTGACTGGCTTGGGCGAGGAGTTGGTCACAAAACCCTAGAAATTATGCAGCTTTGACGGTGCGCATTAAATTTGAGAGCAGACTGAACAGTGTTTGGCGCAATTCACGACGATCCACGATCATGTCAATCGCGCCATGTTCTAACAAAAATTCTGCGCGCTGAAAGCCGTCTGGCAAGGTTTCGCGCACAGTTTGCTCAATGACGCGCGGGCCTGCAAAGCCAATCAAAGCGTTTGGTTCGGCAATAATAATATCGCCCAACATGGCAAAACTGGCAGAAACGCCGCCCATGGTGGGGTCAGTCAGTATTGAAATAAATGGTAATCCTGCTTGCGATAATTTAGTGAGCGCAGCGCTCGTTTTAGCCATCTGCATCAGCGATAGCAAGCCTTCTTGCATGCGAGCACCACCGCTGGCAGACACGCAAATAAAAGGCGATTTTTGTTTAATTGCCGCATCTATGCCGCGCACAAAGCGCTCGCCCACGACTGCGCCCATTGAGCCGCCCATAAATTTGAATTCAAACGCGGCAATCACAATCGGCATACTGAGCATTTTGCCTTGCATCACAATCAGCGCATCAAGCTCGCCCACTTCTTTTTGCGCCGTTTTCATGCGATCTACATAGCTTTTGCTATCTTTAAACTTTAGCGCATCCACAGGCTGCACGTTAGCGCCAATTTCCACGCGATTTTCTTCATCTAGCAAAAAGTTTAGGCGGCCACGTGCCGAGATGCGATTATGATAATTACATTTCGGACAAACCTCTAAATTGCTTTCTAAATCAGTACGATACAATACGGTTTGGCATGCATCACACTTACTCCACAAGCCTTCTGGCACGTTGCGCTTTTGCACAGAACCCACCACACGCTTGATTTTTTGCGGAATTTTATCTAACCAGCTCATACTTTTCCCCTGACTTTTCTTTAATCAACTGCGGTACGAAGCGCTTGCATCAGCTTACTTACGTTTTCAATCAGCGTTTCTTCGCTCGATTGCTCAATGGTAAGTACCATGCGGCTACCAACCACAATACCATCTGCAAATTCAGCCACTAATTTCGCCGTTGCAGCATCTTTTACACCAAAACCAACGCCAATCGGCAAATCTGTTTTTTGGCGAATGGCTTTCACTTTCGCCTTCACTTCTTCAATATCCAAATTGCCCGCACCAGTCACGCCTTTTAGCGATACATAATACAAAAAGCCTGTCGCTTGATTGACGATTAAGTCGATGCGCGCAGGCTCTGTGGTAGGTGAAAGCAGGAATATGCTATCGACGCCATTGGCTAAAAGCGCTGCGTTAAACACTTTACATTCCTCGGGCGGATAATCCACCGTCAGTACGCCATCCACGCCCGCATCTTTTGCGGCAGTGGCAAAAGTATCTGCCCCCATCGCCTCAATTGGATTAGCATAACCCATTAATATGATAGGTGTTTTTTTATCGTTAGCGCGAAACTCTTTTACCAACGCCAACACTTTGCGCAAACCCACTTTATGCTGCAAAGCACGCTCACTCGCACGCTGAATCACTGGGCCATCGGCCATCGGATCAGAAAATGGCACGCCTAATTCAATCATATCTGCACCATTTTTAACCAAGACGTGTAGCAGTTCTACGGTGCGCTCAGGACTAGGGTCGCCCGCCGTAATGTACGGAATAAGTGCTTTTTTGTTTTGAGTTTTAAGCGCTTGAAAAACTGAAGAAATTCGTGACATAAGGTGTTAAAGAAGCCGTGAGTTCGAAGAAATTTGGAAGTTGAAAAGCACAAAATTAGGCAAGGCGTAAACTAAAAATAAAAACGACGCATATGGTTTATATGCGAGTTTTTGGTTTTTAGAGAGGCGACGCAGCATAATGAAGTGGTTTTTGATTTACAAGGTGATATTAGAGAGTTTGGCAACGGTATTAATGTCTTTATCACCGCGACCAGAAAGATTGACCAAAATGATTTCGTCTTTACGCATGGTTTTGGCCATTTTTTCCGCATGCGCCAGCGCGTGGCTAGATTCCAACGCTGGAATAATGCCTTCTGTACGGCACAAGCTGTGAAACGCCGCCATGGCTTCATCATCGGTAATCGCCACATACTCAGCACGCTTGATATCCTTTAACCATGCGTGTTCTGGGCCAACGCCAGGGTAATCTAAACCGGCCGAAATTGAATGTGTTTCAATAATGTTGCCATCCGCGTCTTGCATTAAATAGGTGCGATTACCGTGCAGCACGCCAATCGGACTGTTCGCAGTTAACGGCGCTGCGTGTCTGCCCGTTTCCAAGCCATGTCCAGCCGCCTCTACGCCGATTAAGCGCACATTTGGCACGTCAATGTAAGGATAAAAAATGCCCATGGCGTTTGAGCCGCCGCCAACGCAGGCAACGATTGCATTAGGCTGGCGCCCGACCATTTCCATCATTTGCTCTTTGGCTTCAATGCCGATAATCGCTTGAAAATCGCGTACCATCATCGGGTACGGATGCGGACCTGCTACCGTGCCGATAATATAAAATGTGCTTTCAATGTTGGTTACCCAGTCGCGCATCGCCTCATTTAAGGCATCTTTAAGCGTTTTAGAGCCACTTTCTACTGGCACTACGGTGGCGCCCAACAATTTCATTCTAAACACGTTAGGCGCTTGGCGTTTCACGTCCTCGCTACCCATATACACCACGCATTCCAAACCTAAACGTGCAGCAATCGTCGCAGTTGCAACGCCATGTTGACCTGCGCCTGTTTCCGCAATCACACGCGGCTTACCCATGCGCTTGGCTAGCAAGGCTTGACCAATCGTATTGTTTACTTTGTGTGCGCCAGTGTGATTCAAATCTTCGCGCTTTAAGTAAATCTGTGCACCGCCGACGCGATCCGACCAACGTTTTGCATGATAAATCGGGCTCGGCCGGCCAACAAAGTGTTTTAAATCGTATGCGTATTCAGCTAAAAAAGTGGGGTCATGTCGATATTTTTCATACATCAGGCGCAGCTCTTCTAAGGCTTCAACCAAGGTCTCCGCAACAAAAGTACCGCCAAATTGCCCAAAATGTCCGCGCTCGTCGGGCATGTCATAGACTTGCATCACTCACTCCTCGTTTGCTCTACTGCATGCATAAATGCTACGATTTTCGTCTCACTTTTTATGCCTTTACTCAGCTCCACACCGCCGCTCACATCCACCGCATAAGGCTGCACATGCTTAATCGCATCGCCCACGTTTTCTGGGTTTAATCCACCCGCTAAAATGACTTGTTTAGATAGATTTTTAGGGATTAAATTCCAATCAAACACGTACCCAGTGCCGCCATAAGCCGAATCGGAATGTGCATCTAGCAACAACGCTTTTGCACGATTAAATTCAACACAGCATTGTAACAAATTTGTGTCAGGCTTAACGCGAATCGCCTTCAAATAAGGCAAATTAAATTGTTCACATTCAGCGGCCGTTTCATCTCCGTGAAATTGCAAAATATCCAAATTTACGCTCGCTAAAACCGCGTTAATTTCTTGTTTTGAAGCGTTCACAAACAAACCTACCGCACTGACAAATGGCGGCAGTGCAGCCACAATTGCACTAGCCGCTGCAATTGTCACGCAACGTGGGCTTGCCGCATAAAACACTAAGCCAATCGCATCCGCACCCTGCGCAACTGCAACCAAAGCGTCTTCGACACGAGTAATGCCGCAAATTTTAACGCGAGTTCTCATAAAGTCTCCATAAAACGTAAGCCTATCGTAAACGCGCGCCGATGTCAGTTAAATCAAGGCCTGTTAAATCAAAGCAAGTGGCCGATGTGTCGCAGGCAAATTCCACTTTTTATCGTATTCCACGCCAGTTAAATACAAGCCATTAGGCGAAAATGTCGGCGGCGCCTCGGTGCGGTCTTGGTTCGCCAGCAGCGTTTGCATATATTCGGGGGAATGTTTTCCGTTGCCAATGTAAATCAACGCGCCGACCATATTGCGCACTTGGTGCTGCAAAAAAGCATTGGCGGAAAATTCAAACACAATATGGCTACCAACCGCATGGCCATTTAATTGATATATGGTGGCTTGCAGCAAGGTCCTGATGGGAGAGTTGGCCTGACATTCGCTGGCGCGAAACGCGCTAAAATCATGTTCCCCAAGCAAGTAATTGCAAGCTTTTTGCATGACGGCAACATCCAAAGGCATGTGATACCAGCCAGCCTTCTTCGCCAAAATGGCTGGCGCAACAGGTGAGTTTACCAGCAAGTACTGATAGCTGCGGTGCATGGCAGAAAAGCGCGCGTGAAATTGCGCTTGCCCTTCAATGTTAACCATCGCTTTCGACCAAATCACGCGCACCGTTTCTGGTAAAAAGGCGTTCACTCCGCGCACCCAAGCAGTTTCTGGGCGATTCACTTCGGTGTCAAAATGCACCACTTGCATCATGGCGTGCACGCCAGTATCGGTGCGGCCTGCAGCGTGGATACGCACGCTGTGCTGCGTAATAGATTGAATCGCTTTTTCTAACGCATCCTGCACGCCGCATAAGCTTGGCTGGCTTTGCCAGCCACAAAAACTGGCGCCGTCAAACTCAATACCAAGTGCGATGCGCATTTATGCCACAATCTTAAATAAAATTTGCATCAAAGCGAGTGCCATCAAGGCAATCAAGCTATTATCCAGCCAAGAAAATGTTGGTTTTTCTAGCGTAATTTCGATGTCATCATGCTGCGTTTCTGTAAAAATATTCGCCAAATTTTGGCTTAAATTGCTAAAAATAAGCTGATTTTTTGGCGCTTGTTGTTGCAATTCAACGTAATGCAGTGTTAGCCATAATCGGGCTGCGAAGCGCTCCACATCTAGGCCTATGTATTTTAGTGGCGTCAATAAAAAGTAAAAGCCTGAAATAAGTTGCTGCCTAGTGTTTACTGCTAACAATATTGATAACGCCGCCAACATCACCGTAATGCGCAGTAATTGCATTAAACCCGCGCGCAAGCCTTCGTAAGTCGGGCTGATGCTAAAAGGCCAGCCAGCAATATGTTCGCCAGGCGTATTGAGCGCAAAAATGACAAACATGACTAAATAGAACCATTTTAAACGCTTTGTTAAGCGATAAAACTGATGGTTTTTAACCAGTATTAGCATGCAATATAACAGGCCAGCCGCGAGAAGTAGTACTTTTAAATTCAATATGTTAAGTGCAATAGAGAATATAAAAAAAGCCATTAATTGCGTCATGATATTAATTTTTGGCATGACTTGAATTATTTCCTAATTTTGGCAGAATTACAAAAAAATAAAACAAAAAAACCGGACATATAGCCCGGCCTTTTTTATGTTACAAAAGCTAGCCTATTTGTGTCAAAAGCGCTTCGGCACGTTTACGCTGATTGTCGCCGCCTTCTTTCATCACTTCCGCTAGTAGCTCTTTGGCACCTTCTTCATCATCCATCTCGATATAGGCTGAGACCAGTTCCAGCTTGGTTTCCACGTCAGCTGGCTCATCTGCAGAAGCAACAGGTGTTTCGCTTGCAGCATCATCCATATCTAAAGTGATGCCTGATAAATCTACTGTTTTTGCTGTGCCTTCATCCGCAGCGTCAGCAGTGATTGTCGTAATATCAAAGCCAAAATCACCAGCATCTGCAGCATCACTCATTTCAAACGATTCGAAGTTGCTGCTTTCCGCCACTTCGTTGTCTTGCAAACCAAAATCGACTTTAGGCAGATCAAAAGATGCTTCCTCTACCGTTTCAAACGTCGGCGTTGCGGACGAATTTTCTGCCCCTAATTTAGAAAAATCTAAATCTGGCATGGTGTGGCTAAAGCCAGGACTGGCCTTCATCTCAGGCGCATCTGTTGTGCTCAATTCACCCATGTCGAAGTTCAAACCAGCATCCATCGCCGGTGTTTCTGTTGGCATATCAAATGACTCAAACGCAGTTGCAGCCACTGCCGTGCCCAATGCTGCTGTAAGCCCAGCACCCGCTAAACCACTT
Source organism: Methylophilaceae bacterium (assembly GCA_043774925.1). Classification (GTDB taxonomy): domain Bacteria; phylum Pseudomonadota; class Gammaproteobacteria; order Burkholderiales; family Methylophilaceae; genus JAYVSZ01. The sequence goes on from JAYVSZ010000015.1 coordinate 52,258, forward strand.
GTTAAATCTTGCGCTTTCTCTTTTATCGCCTCTAAACTTTTAGGCGCATCAAAATTCATGTCAAGACCATCATCAGCTTTGGTGCTTTCTGACGCGAAATCTTTGGTTAAAGAATCGTTATCAAATGAAAAATCTAAATCTTTTTCTGCCGCTAGCGGAGAATCGGAAAAATCAGAAGCGTCTAATTTAGCGCCAGTATCGGCCAGCTTTGCTTTGCCGCCCGTTGGGCTAGCGTTAGCTTGGTAGAGCGGATTGCTCGGCTCCAGCTTAATACCAATTTCTGCCACTCTTGCCCATATTGGGTCATCCGCACCCAATGTGGTATAAAGCTCGCCCGAAACCGTCTCAAAAGCAGACATACTCTTGCTTGCAGCGTACATTTCCAGCAATTTAAGATGCAGTTCGTAACGTTTTGGTTCTTTTGAGATGGCATCTTTCAAAATTTCTTCAGCTTGCGCGTCGCGACCATAAGCCATATACACTTCAGCTTCCGCTATCGGGTCAACGTCATTGGTGTCAATCATGCCACCACTTGCGCTTTGCGAGAAATCAGTTAAGAAGGATGTGTCGCCAGTATCTACGCTGGAGCTAGAAGTATTACCGAACACAGTATTGGCTTTTAAACCACCCGAAGTCATGATGCCTTGTTCAAAATCCGCTAGATTTTTCTTACGTTTATTACGCAAGAACATCCAACCACCGCCTAACAATGCCAACAAACCACCTGCACCGCCCAATAAAACTGGATCTAGATTTCCTGCCATACCGGCTAAGAAGCCTGGCTGCTCAACTGGCGCAGCGATAACGGCTGGTTTAGCTTCTGGTTTGGCTTCTGGTTTTGCAGCTTCAACAGGCTTTTCTGGTGTGCTTGGCGCAGCAACCACATCGGCAGGTTTTGCTTGCTCAACTGGCTTTACCGCTTCAACTGGTTTGATTTCTGCAGGCTTTTGCTCGACAACTGGTGTTTTACTTGCTTCCGCCGCTTGTTTTTGCATGTCGGTCATTGCATTATTTTTAAGTGCCAACAATTTTTGCATATCAGCAATTTGCTTTTCAAGCGCAGCAGTTCTGTCTTGCGCCTCTTTCAAGCCTTTTTCACGCGCCGTCACCTCTTCTTGTAGCGCCGCCACTTTCGCTTGCAATGATTTAGCCTCTGCTGAGTTACCATCGCCAGCCGATAGTTTCACGACATCTTTTGGTCCATTACCTGCTGGCATCGATTTGTCTTCAGCCGCAGTTTTAATCTTACCACTAGAAGATTGTCCACTTGCTTCTGCATCGACAGGGGCAGAATCCACCACCATACCCGCTAGTTTATTACGGTAAGCATTCCAATCGGCTGTTTGCACTTTGATTTCTTGCGCTGCTGCTTTGCGTGAGAGCGCGTTTAATGCCTCTTCGGAGGGTGGGCGTATGATTTTACCCACATTCAAGCGGTTCATATTGTCGCCGCTAAACGCATCTGGGTTGGTTTGGTACAAACCAACCAACATTTGCTCAAGACTTACGCCTTCCGGCTTCATTTCGCTCGCAATTTTTGCCAGCGTATCACCTTTTTGTGTCACATACTCTTGACCCGCAGTTTCTGCGCCAGCGCTGCTAGCTTCGGTATCCGCGATTGGCTTTACTTTTCTGTTCTTTCGGCCACTTTTTTTCGTGCTAACAGGCGCATCGGCAGCCATGTTATTATCAGCTTGCGCTGCCATTTTGCTCGTTTGTACCACAGGCGCTTGCGTGGTTGAGCCAGCCTGTGTGTTGCTATCTACTTCGCCCGTGTAACCAGGCGGATCGAGCAAAACGGTGTATTCGCGCAACAAGCGGCCAGAGTTCCAATCCACTTGCAATAGCATGTCTAAGAATGGCTCGCTGATTGGCTGAGCTGAATTAAGTTTTAGAATGGGTGCGCCGCTAGCGTTTTTTGCAACTGTCACTTTAATGTTATTGTGCGATGCTGGGCGCTCAATGCCTTGCGCTGCGTATGCTTCCTCTGAAGCAATTGCGGCGGTAATTGAGGACAGCTCCTCAGCACTGACTGAAATAAGCTCAATATCTGCCTTAAGCGGTTCGCCGATACCTGATTGCACATTCAACTTGCCTAAGCCTGCCGCAAATACTGAGATTGGCAGCAGCGCCACGCATAAGGCAACTGAGATTTTCTTTAATTTTGAGTTATGCACTATCCCACCCTTAATATACTAAAATATTGCAATAACAAAAATAACATCAATTAGTTAGAGTTGCAAGCTCATAATGCACATTATATTCAACAGCTATGTGATTGTTAGTGAATACTGTTGCTTTTTTTCAAAAAAATCGCGGAAACTTAGTCTCGCTTTGCGCGACTTTACTTACTTTTGCGTGATTAAAATGCGTAACATTCGGCGCAATGGCTCGGCCGCGCCCCATAACAGCTGGTCGCCCACGGTAAATGCAGAGAGATAATCATCGCCCATGTTCAACTTGCGCAAACGGCCGACAGGCGTAGCGAGCTTGCCAGTGACAGCGGCAGGTGTCAGCTCGCGCATGCTGGCTTGGCGTTCATTCGGAATCACTTTCGCCCATTCATTCGCCTCCGCCAACATTTGACTGATTTCGTCCAGCGGCACCTTTTTTTTCAGTTTAATGGTCATGGCTTGGCTATGGCAACGCATGGCGCCAATGCGCACACACAGGCCATCAATCGGAATCGGCTTACTTTCGCGGCCAAGAATCTTATTGGTCTCCGCGCCGCCTTTCCATTCTTCTTTACTTTGTCCGTTGCCCAAGTCGCTGTCAATCCACGGAATCAAGCTGCCTGCCAACGGCACGCCGAAATTTTCGGTGGGAAAGTTACTATCGCGTAAAGTGCCAGCCACTTCGCGGTCGATGTCTAAAATCGCCGAAGCGGGGTCTTGCAAGAACGCACTCGCCACGCGATGCGCCTCGCCCATTTGATTGAGTAATTCACGCATATTCTGCGCACCAGCGCCAGAAGCCGCTTGGTAGGTCATAGAAGTCACCCACTCGACTAAGTCTGCCTCAAACAAACCATTTAATGCCATTAACATTAACGAAACCGTGCAGTTGCCGCCAATCCAGTTATTGCCGCCTTTTTGTATTGCATCTTCAATCACGTGCATATTCACTGGGTCGAGAATAATCACCGAATCTTTGTTCATGCGCAGTGTTGAAGCGGCGTCTATCCAATGACCAGCCCAGCCAGAGCTGCGTAATTGAGGAGATATCTCACTGGTGTAATCGCCGCCTTGGCAGGAAACAATCACGTCCATTTTTGCAAGTTCAGCAATATTTTTCGCGTCTTGCAAGCTAGGCGAATCTTTGCCAATGCTAGGCGCAGCGCCGCCCGCTTGCGACGTGGTAAAAAATTGCGGCTCAATGAGCGCAAAATCATTTTCTTCTACCATCCGCTGCATCAGCACGCTGCCCACCATGCCACGCCAACCTATAAATCCCACTCTAAGCATTGTTATTCCGTTTTGTCTGTTAAGTTTATTGAGTCGATTTTTTAATCGCCTCGCCACCTTTTTCAATGTCTTGGCCCACGCCGTGAATCGTGTTGCAGCCAGCTAACACAAAAACATATATTGCTAATACTATGATTTTATTCATAAAAATATCCTTAATTAATCGCGAAAATTACCAAATTGCATCGGGAAATCCGTCACATTTTTCTTCACAAACGCAATCGCGTCTTGCAAAATATCGCGCTTTGCGCCGTTTACGCGTACTGTATCGCCCTGAATGCTCGCCTGCACTTTCATGCCGCTATCTTTAATCAACTTGGTAATACGTTTTGCCAAGTCAGCATCAATACCCGCGCGGATTTTCAGCTCTTGCTTCACTTTATTGCCGCCCACTTTTTGCACGTCTTTATGCTCTAAACGCTTAGAAGAATCAGGCTCTTTTTTCTCCATGCCTGGCAGCAAAATATCTTTAATCTGGTCGATCTGAAAGTCATTATCGCCGAACAAAGTAATCACGCTGTCTTTTTCGTTGAGTTCAACTTTAGCACTCGTGCCTTTAAAATCGTAGCGATTGGTAATTTGCTTGCCCGCAATATCAATTGCGTTTTTTAAGCCAACCATATCCACTTCCGAACTAATATCAAAACTTGGCATAAAAAATCCTTAAAATCAATTTTAGCCGCCGATGAACGCAGATGTACGTCGATAAAAACGGATAAAAACATCAAAATACAGTTTAATAAAGTCTAAAACAACCGCCATACAAGCCAATATCCATGCGGGTTACAGAGCATATTTATTCAAAGTGGCAAACGTAGTCTAACATTTCAATTGTTTCTATTTCAAAACTTGAATTCCCTGGCACGGTGAATTTTTCACCCGCGCCATAAGTTTTCCAGTCACTTTCCCCATCTAAGCGCACTTTACACTTGCCCAAATTGATTTCCATCAACTCTGGCGTAGCGGTGTTAAAAGTGAGCGAACTTGGGAAAATTACGCCAATCGTGCTACGCGTCCCGTTTGGCAACATCACGGTGTGGCTTACACATTTGCCATCAAAATACACATTGGCTTTTTTCTTCACGCTTACATTATCAAACTGTGCCATTTTTATTCCTCAAAAATATTAATTATATTAGTGTAAATTACATTGCCGCGACGATTTGGTCGCCCATTTCAGAACAACTGACTTTTTTCATGCCTGCTTCGTAAATATCGCCCGTGCGGTAACCCGCTGCCAGCACTTTTTTCACTGCGTTTTCAATGCGTTGCGCCGCAGCTTCATTGTCAAACGTGTAGCGCAACATCATGGCGGTCGATAAAATCGTTGCAATCGGATTGGCCAAATTCATACCCGCAATATCTGGCGCAGAGCCGTGCGATGGCTCGTACAAGCCTTTTTTGGTCTCATTGAGTGAAGCAGAAGCCAGCATGCCGATTGAGCCTGTGAGCATTGAAGCTTCGTCTGACAAAATATCACCAAAAATATTGCCTGTCACAATCACATCAAACTGTTTTGGGTTACGAATCAATTGCATCGCCGCATTATCCACGTACATGTGACTCAACTCAACTTCCGGGTATTCTTTGGCGACATCAATCACAATTTCTTTCCAAAATTCTGTCGTTTCTAGCACGTTGGCTTTATCTACTGAGCAAAGTTTTTTCTTACGTTTCATGGCAATACCAAACGCTACATGCGCAATGCGGCGCACTTCAGATTCCTTATAAACCATGGTGTTGAAGCCTTCGCGTTCGCCATCCGCATTCACACGCATGCCGCGCGGCTGGCCAAAATAAATATCGCCAGTCAGTTCACGCACAATCATAATATCTAGCCCAGAAACCACTTCTGGCTTAAGTGTGGAAGCATTGGCAAGCTCAGGATACAGCACCGCAGGACGCAAATTGGCGAACAAACCTAAATCTTTACGCGCAGCTAATAAACCGCCTGTTTCTGGGCGTAACGGACGGTCTAGCTTATCATACTGCGGGCCACCAACAGCACCAAGCAGCACCGCATCTGCCTCACGGCAAACTTTTTGCGTAAATTCTGGGTACGGATGGCCATGAGCATCGTAGCCTGCGCCACCAAAAGGCGCTTCGGTAAAGGTCATACCTAAACCTTCTTTACTCAGCACTTCCAACACACGCATCGCTTGTGCAATAATTTCTGGGCCAATGCCATCACCGGGTAAAACTGCAATTTTCATACTAATTTCCTAAATTTATTATCAACTAAATACTTGACTAAAAATCACTAAGAAAACAACCAAGGCTGAACCGCTTTATGCTTGTTTTCAAACGCTTTTATCGCCTCTGCGTGTTGTAGCGTTAAACCTATTTCATCCAAGCCATTTAGCAAATTACGCTTAGAAGTTGGGTGAATTTCAAAGCCAAATGTTTCGCCGCTTGGCAGCGTGACGGTTTGCGATGGCAAATCAACACTCAAGTTGTAACCTACTGTTTTTTCACACGCTTTAAACAATTTATCAACAATATCGTGGCTAGCTACAATCGGCAACATGCCATTTTTATAGCAATTGTTAAAGAAAATATCGGCGTAACTTGGCGCAATAATCACGCGAAAACCGTAATCTTCAATCGCCCAAGGTGCGTGTTCGCGACTTGAGCCACAGCCAAAATTTTCACGCGTAAGCATAATTTGTGCGCCTTTGTAACGAGCTTGGTTAAGTACAAAGCTAGAATTCAGCGGACGACTAGTACAATCCATGCCAGGCTCGCCGTGGTTGGTGTAACGCCATTCGTCAAACAAATACGGGCCAAAACCGCTACGCTTAATCGACTTTAGGAATTGTTTTGGAATAATCGCGTCAGTGTCAACATTGGCGCGGTCCAGCGGGCAAACTAATCCATCAATTTTAGTAAATGCTTTCATTTTTTTCTCAGTTCAAAGTACGAATATCAACAAAATGGCCTGCAATCGCTGCCGCAGCCGCCATTTCTGGGCTCACCAAGTGCGTGCGCCCGCCTTGGCCTTGGCGGCCTTCAAAATTGCGGTTGCTAGTCGATGCGCAGCGCTCACCTGGCGCAAGTTTATCGGCATTCATCGCCAAACACATGCTGCAGCCTGGCTCACGCCATTCAAAACCTGCATCTGTGAAAATTTTGTCTAAGCCTTCCGCTTCCGCTTGGCGTTTCACCATGCCGCTGCCCGGCACAACCAGCGCCAGTTGAATATTGCTGGCCACTTTCTTGCCTTTGAGTACGCCTGCGGCAGCGCGTAAATCCTCAATGCGGCTATTGGTGCATGAGCCGATAAAAATTTTATCCAGCTTGATTTCGTCAATCGGCGTATTTGGCGCTAAGCCCATGTATTTGAGCGCGAGCTCCATGCTGCCCCGCTTGGTTGCATCGGCCTCATTTGCAGGGTCTGGCACATTTGCGCCAATTGGCAATACTTGTTCTGGCGATGTGCCCCAAGTGACTTGCGGCGCAATATCAGCCGCTTTTAATTCAATGATACTATCGTATTTTGCATCGGCATCAGCAGCCAAGGTGTGCCAATAAGCCACCGCTTTATCCCAATTTTCGCCTTTTGGCGCATGCAAACGGTCTTTTAAATAATCTGCCGTTTTGCTGTCTGGCGCAATAATGCCCGCGCGCGCGCCCGCTTCAATCGCCATATTGCAAATGGTCATGCGGCCTTCCATGGAAAGCGCGCGAATTACTTCGCCCCCAAACTCAATGGCGCAACCATTGCCGCCCGCCGTGCCAATTTTACCAATCACGGCCAATGCCACGTCTTTAGCAGTCACACCTTTACCAAGTTCGCCATCCACTTTTACCAACATATTTTTGGATTTTTTCGCAATTAAAGTTTGTGTGGCTAACACATGCTCAACCTCTGACGTGCCGATGCCATGCGCCAATGCGCCAAACGCACCGTGTGTACTGGTGTGCGAATCGCCGCACACTACCGTCATGCCGGGCAAGGTTGTGCCTTGCTCAGGGCCAATCACGTGAATAATGCCTTGATTGGCGTGCTTAAATGGAAAGTACACAAGCGCGCCAGTTTCTTTAATATTGCTGTCTAGCGTTTCCACTTGCAAGCGCGAAATTGGGTCTTCGATGCCTTTATCCCAATTTTTGGTGGGCGTATTGTGGTCAGGGTTGGCTACAATCGTGTCACTGCGCCATGGTTTGCGACCAGCGATGCGTAAGCCTTCAAACGCTTGCGGGCTGGTGACTTCGTGCACCAAATGTCTGTCAATATAAATTAAGCAAGTGCCGTCTGCATCTTCATGCACCACATGCGAATCCCACAATTTATCGTAAAGCGTTTTGCCTGCCATGATCTTTTCCTTAAAAAAACCTTTAATTCAACTGCGCGTCGCGCATCAATTTATATTCAATCGCGTCTCGCATTGCATGCCAAGAGGCATCAATAATATCGGTCGAAACGCCAATTGTAGTCCAACTGCTATTTTGGTCGGCCGATTCAATCAGCACGCGCACTTTGGCGGCGGTGGCTTTATCAGAATCCAAAACGCGCACTTTGTAATCGACCAGTTTCACACTTTTAATCGCGGGGTAAAAACGCTCCAACGCTTGCCGCACCGCCTTATCCAGCGCGTTTACTGGGCCATCGCCTTCCGCTGTCGCCGTTTCCTCTTGCTCGCCAACGGCAATGCGCACCGTCGCGGCCGAACTAACGCCATCTTCAGACGATTCTTGCACGCCAATTCTATATTCTTTCAGCGTAAAAAATGGCTTGTACGCGCCTAGCAAGCGGCGCACCAGCAAATCAAATGAGCTTTCCGCGCTTTCGTATTGATAGCCTTCGTGCTCCATCACTTTAAGATGCGCCAGCACGCGCTTAGTTTCTTCCGAATCCTTGTTCAAGCTCGCATCTACCGCATTAATCTTGGCGAGCAGCGCAGTGCGTCCCGCGACTTCTGAAACTAAAATATGGCGCACATTGCCGACTTGTTCGGGGTTGATATGCTCGTAGGAAATCGGGTTTTTGCTCACCGCGTCAATGTGCATGCCGCCCTTGTGCGAAAACGCGTCGTTGCCCACATACGGCGCCTTGTCGTTAAACGCCATGTTGGCGACTTCGTTCACAAAACGCGCGGTTGGCGTCAGTTCTGCAATTTTTTTCTGCGGAATGCAAGTCATACCCAACTTCAACTGCAAATTGGGGATAATCGAGCATAAATTGGCGTTGCCACAGCGCTCGCCAATGCCATTAATTGTGCCTTGCACCTGACTTGCGCCCGCTTTTACCGCCGCAATTGAGTTTGCCACCGCCATTTCACAATCATTGTGGCAGTGAATGCCAATTTGCACATTTGAAAACTGCGCGACGACTTTTTGCGTAATGCTAAATACTTCATCTGGAAAAGTGCCGCCATTAGTATCGCACAAGCACAATACATCAGCGCCCGCGTCTGTGGCGGCTTGCAGCGTTTTTAGCGCATATTCGGCATTCGCTTTATAGCCATCAAAAAAATGTTCAGCGTCAAAAACGACTTCTTTATTTTGCGCTTTTAAAAACGCAATGCTGTCGCCAATCATCGCCAAGTTTTCATCTAAACTGGTGCGCAAAATCTCCGTCACTTGATAATCCCAACTTTTGCCAAAAATAGCCACGGCGGCGGTTTTTGCGCTTAAAAGTGATTGCAAATTGCCGTCGGAAGCCGCATGGATATTGGGTTTGCGCGTGCTGCCAAAAGCGATGATTTTCGCATGCTTTAATTTAAGCGCACTCGCCCGCTCAAAAAACGCCAAATCTTTCGGATTCGATCCCGGATTACCCGCTTCGATATAGCCAATGCCCAAATCGTCCAAGCGCTGGACAATTTTGAGTTTATCCTCGACCGTAAACGAGACGCCTTGCGCCTGCGCGCCGTCGCGTAAGGTGGAATCATAGATGATTATTGGCATAACCACTTGGCTCATTATTTCTTCTTTTGCTTCAAGTTCGCGGCAATGCGCATTCTGAGTGCGTTGAGCTTGATAAAGCCGCCTGCGTCTTTTTGGTCGTAAGCCCCCGCATCGTCCTCAAACGTCGCAATGGTGCTGTCGAACAGCGAGTCAGTTTTGCTGTCACGTCCAGTCACAATCACGTTGCCTTTGTAAAGCTTCAAGCGCACCCAACCATTGACCGTGCTTTGCGTGTGGTCAATCAGCTTTTGCAAAGCCAAACGTTCAGGGCTCCACCAATAGCCGTTGTAAATCATGCTGGCGTAGCGCGGCATCAAATCGTCCTTCAAATGTGCCACTTCGCGGTCTAGTGTAATGCTTTCAATGGCGCGATGCGCTTTGAGCATAATGGTGCCGCCCGGTGTTTCATAGCAACCGCGCGACTTCATGCCGACGTAGCGATTTTCTACCAAATCCAAGCGGCCAATGCCATGTTTGCCGCCAATTTTGTTTAAATGCGCGAGCAATTCATGCGGTTTCATTTTCTCGCCGTTGAGCGAAATCGGGTCGCCATTGACGTATTCAATATCCAAATATTCCGCCGCATCTGGCGCTTTTTCAGGGCTTACTGTCCAGCGCCACATGCTTTCCTCGGCTTCTGCGGCGGGGTTTTCCAAATGGCGGCCTTCGTAGGAAATGTGCAACAAGTTCGCATCCATGCTGTATGGGCTACCGCCTTGCTTGTGCTTCATTTCAACCGCTATATTATTGGCTTCCGCGTAATTCATCAACTTTTCGCGGCTAAGCAAATCCCATTCGCGCCACGGTGCAATAATTTGAATATTCGGGTTTAGCGCATACGCGCCCAGCTCAAAACGCACTTGATCGTTGCCTTTGCCAGTCGCGCCGTGCGATATGGCATCCGCATTGGTTTCAGCCGCGATTTCAATTAAGCGCTTGGCAATTAACGGGCGCGCGATGGAAGTGCCGAGCAAATATTCGCCTTCATACACCGTGTTGGCGCGAAACATCGGGAACACAAAATCGCGCACGAATTCTTCACGCAAATCGTCAATGTAAATTTCTTTAACGCCTGCCTGTTTAGCCTTAGCCCGCGCGGGCTCTAGCTCTTCACCCTGACCTAAGTCAGCGGTAAAAGTCACCACTTCACATTGATATTCGTCTTGTAGCCATTTTAAAATGACCGAGGTATCAAGGCCGCCCGAATAGGCTAGCACTACCTTTTTGACCGCTTTTTTAACATCGCTCATAAAACTTAAATTCCCAATCAATAACTAACCCAAAAATAAATCAAAAGCAATTAACACGCTCACAATACCCATTACCGTTAGCCCAGCTAGAAACAACCAATCGGCTATTTGTTCCAATTTTTCAGCATTTTCTTCTTGCCTTATCGTCCAAAAAGACAGCCAAGCGCTCACGATAAATACAAAAGAATTAATCGCTAAAATTTCATCTGCCCAAGATGATACGGCATTTTTTGGTATTAACTGCACCAGCGAAATCACCGTCATGCATACACCCGCCATAGTGGCTGATACGGGCAAGATATGGTAATTGTTTTTGCTAGCCTCCAACTACAACTTCCCCAGCAACAAATATTCCATTAACGCCTTTTGTACGTGAAGCCTATTTTCTGCCTCGTCCCATACCACGCTTTGTTTGCCATCAATTACGCTTGCCGCCACTTCTTCGCCGCGATGGGCAGGCAAGCAGTGCATAAAAAGCGCATCTCTGTTCGCTATTTCCATCATATCCGCATCGACTTGCCAATCCGCAAAATCATGCTTGCGCGCTTCGTTTTCCGCCTCAAAGCCCATCGATGTCCACACGTCCGTGGTCACCAAATCCGCGCCACGTGCGGCTTCCATCGGGTCAGCAAACTCCTCGTAGTGCGCATGACCGAACAAATTTGCGCGCTCCGCTTCCACTTCGTAACCTTTTGGCGTAGAAACATGCACGTTGAAATCCAGCACTTCTGCGGCTTGCAGCCAGGTGTTGCACACGTTATTGCTGTCGCCAATCCAAGCCACGGTTTTACCTTTTATCGAACCGCGATGCTCGATAAACGTGAAAATATCCGCCAAAATCTGGCACGGATGATATTCGTTGGTCAGGCCGTTAATGACGGGTACGCGCGAATTTGCAGCAAAGCGCTCAATAATGCTTTGCTCGTAGGTGCGAATCATCACAATATCGCTCATGCGCGAAATCACTTGCGCTGCGTCTTCTACTGGCTCGCCGCGACCAAGCTGCGAATCGCGCGTATTCAGGTAAATCGCTGAACCGCCAAGCTGATGCATGCCCGCTTCAAAGCTCAAACGCGTTCTTGTACTGGCTTTTTCAAAAATCATCACCAATGTTCTGTCTTGCAAGGGCCAGTATTGCTTGTAGGCCTTAAACTGGCCTTTAATCCACGCCGTACGCGCGAAAATATGATTCAACTCATCGGTGGTTAAATCGTTAAATTGTAAGAAATGTTTAATCGCCATAGTTTAAATTAGTGCTTTAAAAACGCCTTAATCAAAGTGGAAAGCCGCGCAACTAGCTCGTTCGCTTCAGCATCATTAATCACTAGCGGAGGTAGTAAACGCACCACTTTATCCGCCGTCACATTAATCAGCAACTTGGCTTCCAGCGCCGTTTTCACGAGTTCCGCGCAGGGTCTATCCAGCTCAACACCAATCATCAAGCCCGCGTTGCGTATGTTCAGCACCGCTTTTTCGTTGGCGAGTTCTTTTTTAAAGCCCGCCACAATAAGATCGCCCATTTTCTGTGCATTTTCACGCAATTTTTCATCAGCAATCGCGCTCAATGTGGTCAATCCCGCTATTGTTGCCAGCGGGTTCCCGCCGAATGTCGAGCCATGTTTGCCCGGCGTAAACACCTCGGCAGCCGCACCTTTGGCTAAGCATGCGCCAATCGGCACGCCAGAACCCAAGCCTTTAGCCAGCGTCATCACGTCAGGAAATATATCGGTGTGTTGAAACGCAAACCAAGTGCCAGTGCGGCCAATGCCGCTTTGCACTTCGTCCAGCATCAACAACCAACCATTGTCATCGCAGACTTTGCGCAAGCCTTGAAAATAAGCTTTCATGTCGGCAGGAATATGCACCCCACCCTCGCCTTGCACTGGCTCGACTAATATGGCTACCACGTTATTTTTGCGTGAGGCGATTTGTTTTACCGCTTCCAAATCATCGTACGGCACACGTACAAAACCGCTCACCAGCGGCTCAAAACCTGCTTGCGCCTTACGGTTGCCCGTGGCCGAAAGTGTCGCCATAGTGCGCCCGTGAAACGCGCGTTCCATGACAATAATTTCTGGATTTGTAATGCCTTTTTTGTGCGCATAAAGCCGCGCCAGCTTGATTGCAGCCTCATTCGCCTCGCAACCGGAATTGCAAAAAAACACTTTATCCATGCCAGAAACTTCAGCCAATTTATCGGCTAAAGCAGCTTGCTCGGCCACGTTGTAAACATTTGAAACGTGAATCAGCTTAGCTGCTTGTTCTGAAATTGCCTTTACCAACTTGGGGTGTGCATGTCCAAGCCCATTCACAGCAATGCCCGCTAGCGCATCGAGGTATTTTTCACCTTCATCGTCCCACAGCCAAACGCCCTGGCCTTTGACGAAAGTGACAGGGTTTCTGTTATAGGTGTCCATCAAGTGTTGCGACATAATTTACTCAAAATCTAGCCAAAGTCTAAAAAGAAAAACGGCGGCTAAGGCCGCCGTTTTTAAGCCTTACAAAATTTACAAGCCAACAAGTGCTGCGTGGCTCAAGCCGTTTGCCATGAAAAACAACATCGGAATCGACAGCATAAAGTTAGTACGCGAAGCCAGCATTGCCACTCGGCGTGCTTTCGCTTTTTCGTCGTCTGTCGCAGGTTTCATGCCCAAAATCTTTTGTTGATTTGGCCAAATAAAGTGCCAAACATTAATCAACATAATCGTGCCTAACCAAGCGCCAATGCCGATGCCAGCGAAACCGTTGCGCAACATAAATGCATCGCCCAGATTAGATCCTAATAAAGCCGCGCCTGCTAGCCATGTACCCACTGCTGCCCAACGGAAGTAAAACAAGGCCCGTGGCGCAATGTGTTTGGTGATGCCCGCCGCCGTACCATCAGCGCCTGCGTCTTTAAGGCCAGCCATTTGTACCAAATTAAAATAGTAAAGCAAACCAATCCAAGTAATGCCAAAAATGAAATGTAACCAACGCGCTATGCCTGCCATGTATTCCATATTAAGCTCCTGCCATCAAAAAGTTTTTCAAAAAGAATACTAAAACTATGGTCAAAATTACACCTGAAATAATGGTGCCTGATATTGATTCTAATGGATTTTTCATCGCGGTCGCTCCCTAATAAAATGCTAGCAAAATTTACTTTACGTTCTAGGCTAGAGATTAGCGCAAAAGCCGCGATTTTGCAAGGTTTAAGCGTGACAATCTGACTTCGCTGCCAAGAACGGTTTGATGCGCAGCAAGGTATCTGGATGCGATGACAGCATATCGCTAATCGGGTCGCCAGCATCGGGCGCATCGGATTTTGGCTTTTTCTTATCGTCAGACTTCATGTCAGGCCTGCTTTTAGCCAAACGCAGCAAAATATCGGCAAACGCTTTTGGCGGCAAACAGGCTTTTTGCAAGGCTTGTAGTGAAAATGCGTCAGCCTCATATTCCAATGTGCGCGTGTAACGCATTTGCATCAACACGCCAGGCAAGCCAGACGCCATCGAGCTGACGTCGCCCGTTACCGCGGCTAAAATCAAGCCAGAAAGCGCGCCTTGAATACTTTGCCGAAATGCGTGACGCTTTTTAACGTGACCCAGCTCGTGCGCCAGCACCGCAACGATTTCCGTGTCATTTTTCGAGAGTTTAACTAAATCGTCGGTGATAATCATAATGCCGCCAGGAATCGCAAAGGCATTGGCGCCAATGGCTTCGGATTCGCGAAACTCCAAACGATATTGCGGGCATTCTTTGAAAGCGGCACACATATTGTTCACCGCAGCAATAATGCGCACTTGGCGCGATTTTTCGATTTTGCTCGGCGTAAAATAGCTGTATTTCGCATCCAAACCCTTAAGCACTTGCTCGCCAAGACTGGCTTCCATGCTGGGCGGTGTGGCATCCGCCACACGTTGCGCCAGCACTGGCACGCCATATTGCAAAAATAGCCAACCCGCAAACACAGTTGCCATCAGCGAAACGATCACCCAACCAAGATGATTTTCTAGATAATGCACGCCGCGCCAAAACGCGCTGGTTTTGGAAGGCATTGCCGCTTCCAGCTCGCTGAGGTCAAAAGCTTCTAATCTGCCGCCATTGGGCAGATCTATTAAGCGCTTGGTCTTGCCCAGTTTGGCTTGTACATCGATGTACGCGAGCTTATACGTGAGTGTTTCGCCATCAATTTCAAAATTTAAGGCATCGCCTGCAACTCGCACCAGTACTGGCTGTGCGCGGGCACTGTTACCATCAAAAAAATCGGCGGGAAACGACAAGTTTATGCTATCGCTTAACCGAACGACAAATCTACGTCAAAAAAGTCAGCAATTTCTTCGCCTGTAGCTTTCATTTCTGCCTTTTTATCGCCCACAAACTGGTCGAAATCGACATCGCCAATAATTTGCAGTTTGGAAGCGCGATATTTCGCCATGCGAATCTGCGCCCAAGGCGTTGCCAAGCCAAAAGTGCAAACAATCGCGATAATATTGCTGATGTACAGCCAAACAAAATCGCGCGCACGGAGCGTACTTTTGAACGAAAGTTTATCTAGTGTCGTACTGTTCCATACCAAATTGCCAATGCGCGCTTTTAAGTAGCCCACAAAGCCGAAAGCAAAGACTAAATAAGCCAGCACAAAAGCAAGCATCCCTAAAAAAGCCGCAGGATTTTTGAACATGTTTTTCAAGTTTTCTGTTCGCGCTTTTTCGCGCTCCTGCATCATCTCCTCAAAGGTTTTTTCTTCTGGTTGGTCTGGCATCATTGCTTTTTGTCTTGCTAATTCTTCTTGAATTTGTGCTTCCGTTGGTGCAGATTCTCGCAGTGCCTCTTCTTCCTGAACGCGCTCCACGGGCATTACATCTTCAGCTTGAATTTCCGCAGGTGGCAACTCTGGTGCAGCTTCTGGCGGCGCAACGTCAGAATAAACACGCTCTACTTTTTTAATTTCTGGCGCTGGCATTTCTGCTGTAACTTCGTTTGCGGCCAACACGACTTTATGTTGCGGAACGCCCACAAAGCCCATGGTGTAAGGCACACTAAGCTCGGTATGTTTTGCTGCTTTAGCCTTGGCTTTTTCTATCAACTGTTGACCCCTCCATACGCCGCCAACCAAGAGACCAATAATGATTACTGGCACAATAAATAACCATAAATACACCTTGTAAAACTGTTTTACAGTCGCTTGCATATCAAACTGGCTCATACCAAATTTGTGATTATTCATCATGAATTTGTTGCGTTGATGCGCGGCAAACGGCGTGAACAAACCCAAAGTAACGATAGTGATAAGAGGCAACACAAAAAACACGCGCACGGCTTCACCCAATTTGCCGATAAAATCGAAGCGCAGGCCGCGATGACTGGTGTTGCGCGCGTTGAACATGGCAGAGCGTACGACGAGCCAAGGCAGCGCGATAAAAAATAGCAACATACAAATGCCAGGAATAATGGGGCTGATTTGACCGCCAAATGCATAGCCGAGGAAAAAGACAAAAGCGATGGCGCGACCTTTTAAGATGGCGATTGGTTTTGCGTGATAATCAAAACCGACATTATCGATTAAGGTATTGTTATAAAAGTACTTTTTGCGGCGCACCTTGGCCCAAGCCGAATAAATGCCGAAGCTAACTAAAGTGAGTAATAAATTGACGATCCAAATGCCAAAATATTCGCTAGCTTTGCCGTTAAATACGATTGGCGTGGTTTTTTGTGTATTATTTTGATTGCCGTTTTGCTCGTTCAATTATTTTCCCCTGCGTGAATTGTTTTAGCTATTTTTGTACTACAGGCAGTTTACCCGAAACAATTGCGCAAGCAAAACCACCTTTGCAAGTTAAAATAGTATTTTCGTTAAATATGACACAAGCATGAAATTGCCCCCGCTAGGAAGCCTATGGATGCTGGTTGCCGCGCTGGGCTTCGCCATTATGGGCGCACTGGTTAAAGTAGGCGCGGCAAAATTTAGCAGCGCAGAGCTGGTGTTTTATCGCTCCATATTTGGCTTGATTGCCATTTACGCCTACATTTTCGCCAAGCGATTACCACTCAAAACGCCTGTGATGTACAAACATATGTCGCGCTCACTGGTGGGTTTTGGCTCACTGGTGCTGTTCTTTTACGCAATCGCGCATTTGCCTTTGGCTACCGCCATCACACTTAACTACACATCCCCATTATTTTTAGCGGCGTTCTTGCCTTTTTTCTTCCACGAGAAAGCAAAAAAGCTACTTTACGTGACGATTTTCATCGGCTTTATTGGCGTTTTGCTTGTGTTGCAACCCACTTTTAGCAAGAACGATGCCCTAGCAGGCGCACTGGGATTGGCTTCTGGCGTAGGTGCCTCGTTTGCCTATATTTTCGTCAAACAACTTGGCAACTTGAATGAGCCTGATTGGCGCACGGTATTTTACTTTACGCTGGTTTCCACCATTGGCGCAGGTATTTGGATGTTGCTGAACAACTTTACGCCGATTACTTGGCAAGATTTACCAGTATTGACGGGCTTGGGCGTATCTGCAACCATCGCGCAACTTGCCATGACGCGAGCCTACCGCACTGGCAAAACCCTGATTGTGGCTGGGCTGGCCTACGCCACGGTAGTGATTGCCAGCTTGTTTGGTGTCATCTTCTGGCAAGAGAATCTCACCCTAACAGAATGGTTAGGCATCAGTTTAATTATATTGAGCGGCATCGTTAGCATTAAAACAACAAACAACGCAAAATAGCGTGTCATTTCTCGGGAAAAATCACAAGTCGCTAGACATTTGTTTTTAGCGAATGTAACCTGAACTTCCCGCGTTAACAACGCACAATAAGTCATTGATGTTCAGGGATTAATGATTAAACTTAAACACATCTTGTTGGTGCTAGCCGCAAGCCTGCTTACTGGCTGCTTAGGCGGATCAGTTGCCATGCAAATTGCCAGATCAATCGCCACCAAAGTGGCCGATAACGCCATTGCCAATGCCATGGATGTGCAAGACGGCCCAAGCAACCGAACGCAAAAAAACACCACAATGGAACTCAAGGCGACAGAGCCAGATGATGTATGGATGGCGATGGCAACTTCTGGTTTTAGGCCAGTTGACCCAAACGCGCCGCCGCCAGCTGAAGAAGTGATTGCAGAAGCGCCTGCGCCAGTATTTAAAACCAGCGCTTTAGTCCGCGTGCAGCTCTACAACCTATTAATTGGCGAGGAAAAAGCCGCAGTGTTCGAGAAAGCGCGTAGCATCGGCGCGCTAAACTTGCCGAATCAACGTGAATGGGCGCGCTGGTACGTGGCGACTGGCGTTACAGAACTTGATAAAAAACCGATTACTTTTCTCATCCCGCCAGAATTTGGCAAATTGCCTAGCGGCACGCTGGCGATGGTGGAATTGGCAGCGCCTGGCGATTTGAATATCGCTAGATATAAATAACTCTAAGTCGTTTTACGACGCAAAGGTCAAACATAACTGTGGCATCTGTTTTAAGAATGCAGAAGAAATATGCCAAAGTAATAACTGCTTTAACGTGGGCCGCTCTTCCAATCCTAGCGGTAGCCACCGATGTAGAGCCAATTTTGAATTACTCTTCTACTCAATGCGCGACTATAGACTATAAATATTTTAAGCCAATAAATGCAGAGAGCCTTGAATCAATATATTGCGGCTACAAAATGGTGCTTAAATCTTCTGGTAAGAATCTGCATTTATACTCTTCTGGCAACTTTTCGACGCAAGAAAATATTGAAGGAAATGTAATGTGGCAAAGAGCCACTATACTCAAGAGTTGCGAAGAAAATCAGTTGCAAACTTTAAGTTTATTGAAAACAAATTATCCATCTCTTTTAATCGACTGTGACAAATATAAAGACTTTGACGATGGCTCTTTTGAGAAAAATATTCTTAATCTATCGACTAAGTCGCCTGCAAGAGAGCTAGCTGAGGACTCAGAAATTATTGTAATGGTCTAGTTTTCTGCGACACTTAGTTAGAGGCATTGATTACATTTTGTTGTCTATTTTCATATTCTACAGGCGAAATATTGCCTAATGTTGAATGTCGTCGTTTTTGGTTATAAA
>JAYVSZ010000016.1:0-8498 GCA_043774925.1 Methylophilaceae bacterium
AGTTTCAAGGACAAAATGTGCTAATCGAGTATGCGCGTAATGACGTGAAAGCGACCACCAAGGCGCAAATTAATGCAAAAAATTAAGCTTGCGCTTAATGATTAAGTGGTGATTTTGCAGGTATTAGTGTTTAGGTTTTCCAAGTAACCACAACCATGAAAAACCAATAATTGCTGCAATCAACGATGCAAACATAACGCCAGTTTTAGCCATCAATAGATAATCGGGATGGCCTTTAAATGCCAGTTCAGCGATGAAAATAGACATCGTAAAGCCAATTCCAGCTAGCACGGAGACAGCGGCTAGTTGACTAAAGCGCGCGCCAGTGGGTAATCGCCCAATGTTAAGTTTTAGGGCTAGCCAACATGCGCCTGAGATACCGATAAACTTGCCAAAGACTAAGCCTAGCATTACACCCAGCATGACTGGGTCAGAAAAAGTGTCCCCTAGCGCATCAAGTTTGATGGCAATTCCAGCATTAAATAAGGCAAACGTAGGAATGATAAAAAATGCCACTGGAATATGCCATATCTGTTCAAGTCGCTGCAAAGGCGATTGCACGCCAATAACACTATCTTCAATCGTTTCTACAGCCTCGTACAGTTTTTGGTTTGCCATCAAGCCAGTGCCAGTTTTTTGGTGGCTAGCAAAATTGGCAACTTGCTCTTTAATTCGACTAATAAATAAGGCGGGGTCATATTTAGAACGCGCAGGGACAGTAAATGCGCCTAATACGCCAGCCAGTGTTGCATGTACCCCAGATTGCATCATGGCATACCATAGGATAACTGCAATGATGAAGTAAGGGAATGCACTTCGAACACCTGAAAAATTAAGCACGAATAATAGTGCGACTAGAATCGCAGAAATAACTAACCAATTGGTGACAATCTGTTCGGTGTAAAAAATAGCAATCACTAAAACGGCACCTAAATCGTCCGCAATGGCCAATGCAATTAAAAAAGTAATAAGTGATTTTGGCACGCGCTTAGCCAATAATACGAGGGCACCAACTGCAAAAGCGATGTCAGTTGCCATTGGCACTCCCCAACCACGTGCTTCGTCACCTGTAGGATTAAAAATAAAATAAATTAAAGCAGGAACTAGCATCCCGCCGATTGCGGCAATAATAGGTAAAGACGCTTTTCGAATATCTGATAGCTCACCAACTAAAATTTCACGCTTGAGTTCCATGCCCACAACAAAAAAGAATATGGCCATCAGCGCATCATTTACCCAATGATGCAGGCTCAATGATATGCCCCAATTGCTTAGCGTTAGGCTTAAAGGGGTATGCAAAATATGCTGATATGTCTCACTGAATGTGCTGCTATTAGCCACAAATAAAGCAACGATTGTGGCTATAACCAGCAAGATGCTGCTGGCTGTTTGATTGTGAACAAACTCTTCGAGAGGTGTCAAAACGCGTGAAAATGTACGCTCCCACGGTGCGTATATAACGCCTGATTCAGAAGATCTTTGACCTTTTTTATTGGTGGCCATGCTGACTCTACTTTTGAATTAATGCTTAATCTGCAAGGTCATTGCTGTCGCCAGATTCAAAATCTTGTTCTATGTCATTTTCTAAGAGTGCACGGATGAGCTTGAATAACTCGCGGCTGCTTTTGGGTGGTTTGAGGGCGGCTTCTTCACGTTGTGCATTTCGAATTAAAGTGCGTAATAACTGAATGTCCGCCTGCGGAAAGGCTTTCAAGAACTCTTGCAAAGCATTTGGCTCGGCAATTAAGCGCGTGCGCCAGCGTTCCATGGTGTGAAAGCGCGCGTTTTCTTGCACATTTTTGCCCTCCCAAGCTTGCAATTGCTCCACAATCGGTGTGCTATCAATATCGCGCATTAATCTGCCCAAATATTGTAATTGGCGACGAATCGCGCCATTTGCAGTTAAGCGTTTCGCCTCCATCACCGCTTCAAATAAGGCTTCTGGCAGAATGAGCTTGGCAAGTCTATCTTTTGGCAAATCAATCAATTTTTTGCCAATCGCCTGTTGCGCATCGGCCTCCGCTTTTAATTGGGTTTTGCTAACAAAGTCATCGTCCTCAGGCGTATGCCAGCTTTTGGCAGGCAATTTACCCTGAGAAGTTGTAGTGGGTTTTTCTTGTTTAGTGGGCTTATCTTGCATATTTTCGGGCATGTTTTTACTGTCGTTAACGCGGTTTAAGCTAATGCACGGTATGATAACAGTTTTAGCATTAACCTTAAAAGATTGCGAAGCAAATGGATTTAGATAGCTTAAAACAAATCAGCCAAGATGTGCTTAAACTGGCCAAAAATAAGGGCGCGAGCAGCGCTGAGAGCGATGTGAGTTTTGGCACAGGGCAAAGTGTTTCTGTACGTAAGGGCGAGACGGAAAATATTGAATATAACCGTGATAAGGGCGTTTCCGTGACCGTGTATTTTGGTCAGCAAAAAGGCAATGCCAGCAGCAGTGATTTAAGCGAACAGGCGCTAAAAGACACAGTGCAAGCGGCTTGTGACATCGCCAAATACACGGCCAAAGACGCGTTTTGCGGCTTGGCCGATGCCAGTTTAATGGCAAAAAATATTCCAGATTTAGATTTGTATCATCCGTGGAATATTAGCGTGGAAGAAGCGCTAGAAATCGCCAAACGTTGCGAAACTGCGGCTTTAAATGTCGATAAAAAACGCATTACAAACTCTGAAGGCGCAAGCGTTTCAAACAACGAGGGCGTGTTTGCCTATGCCAATAGCCACGGCTTTGTGGGCGGCTACCCAAGCTCGCGACACAGCATTAGCTGCTCGGTCATTGCCGAAGATGGCGATGCCATGCAGCGCGATTATTGGTACAGCAGCGCGCGCGATGCAAGCGAGATGGAATCGGCCGAATATATTGGGCAATTGGCTGGCGAGCGCACTATTAGGCGCTTGGGCGCAAAGGCGATTAAAACTGGGCAATATCCAGTGCTGTTCGAGGCAGCCTTGGCGGGCGGTATTATTTCCTCGCTCATCGGCGCGATTTCAGGCGGCAATTTGTACCGAAAATCATCTTTTTTGCTGGATAGCTTGGGCACACAAATAGGCGCA
Source organism: Methylophilaceae bacterium (assembly GCA_043774925.1). Lineage (GTDB taxonomy): Bacteria > Pseudomonadota > Gammaproteobacteria > Burkholderiales > Methylophilaceae > JAYVSZ01. The sequence continues at coordinate 3,064 of JAYVSZ010000016.1, forward strand.
TCCTTGCTGAATATCGAGGAGTTGCCGCATATCAAAAAAGGCCTTGCCAGCAGCCCGTTTGATAATGAGGGTGTAGCCACGCATGCAAGAAATTTGGTTGAAAATGGTGTGTTGCAAGGTTATGTGCTGGGCAGTTATTCAGCACGCAAGCTTGGCCTGCAAAGCACGGGTAATGCGGGCGGTAGCCATAATTTGGTGGTGCAATCGACAGGCCAATCACTCGTTGAATTATTAAAAATGATGGGCACGGGCTTGCTGGTGACGGAGATGTTGGGACAAGGTTTAAACATGGTCACCGGTGATTATTCACGCGGCGCGGCGGGCTTTTGGGTGGAAAATGGCGTGATAGCCTATCCAGTTGAGGAAATTACCATAGCGAGCAACATGAAGGACATGCTGAACAATATTGTGGCAATTGGTAATGATGCTATTAAGCCAAGCTCGAAACTTACGGGTTCTATTTTGATAGCGCGCATGACGGTGGCGGCTGGCGAGTAATTTTGGTGAATAAAAAAGCCCTTCAACTGAAGGGCTTTTTTCATTGCTACATTCGTTTATTTTGCTTCTGGCGCTGGCGCTTTATCTTCGTCTGCTGGCTCAAAGCCATCATTGGTCGGCGCGCTTACAACGCCATCGTTAATCTGTGTATTGCGGCGTTGCAAGTATGCATCACGCATAAAGGCGTAAGGGTCTAGCGAGGCATCATCTACAATGTCTTTTGCATCAAGCAATTCTGTCCGTTTATCTAAGAACTGCACACCACGTAACACGTGGTGCGCCGCCACTTCGCCTTCACGATGCACGTAAGTAATCGGGTCGAACGCATAAATATCAACCACCAAGCCAGCGGTATCACGCACGCTTGAAGGGCCTAAAAACGGTAAAACAAGATAAGCGCCATTACCCGCGCCCCATTTGCCAAGCGTTTGGCCGAAATCTTCTTTGTGAACAGGAATCTTGTCCATGCCAGCCACATCAATCAAGCCAGCAATACCAAATGTAGAGTTGATGACAAAGCGGCCAGCTTCTGTAAATGCGTCGCTAAATTTAAATTGCAATAAATTATTAACGGTGGAAATCACCGAGCCGATATTATTGAAAAAGTTGTTTACGCCCTTGCGAATAGGGCTTGGCGTAATGGCTTTATAGACTGTCGCGACGGGTTTGAAAACTACTTTATCTGTCACGTCATTAAATTTGTAAACGCCGCGGTTAATGCCTTCCAGTGGATCCCTGTTGGCCTGCGTCGCACAACCTGTCACCATCAAAATGCCTGCCACCATCAAAATGATGTTGCAGCTGAAAATTAGTTTGGTCAATTTAAATTGCATGTCTAGCATCACTCAATTTTTATGTAAATTATTTTTTATTAACACACGGCTCACAGCCGTGCAAACTAGTGCCATTATGGCTAACAAGGCTAAGGTTGTCTAGCCTTAATGGGCGCGCTTGCGCATTTTATGTTGTAAAAATGCAACGAAAATTGCCAAAAACGCCAACTAACTATTCAAAGCAATAACTATGCCTCAAGTTTATTAATGCTTAAACTGCTGGTGGTTTGGCTAGAATTTTTGTACAAAGTGAGCGCCAATGCCCGCTGTGAGCCGTGATCAACAATTGGCATTGGGTAAGTAATGCCAATATTTATACCGATTATTTGTTGCCGAAGTGACGGAATTTGCCAAGGTGCGTGTATTTCTTTGTCACTACAACTGGCCAGTTCTGGCACATATTTTCGAATAAACTTACCTGCGGCGTCAAAACGTTCGCTTTGTGTGGTGGGGTTAAAAATGCGAAACCATGGTTGCGCATCACAACCTGTGCTGGCGGCCCATTGCCAGCCACCATTATTTGCGCTCAGGTCAAAATCAATTAAATTCTCGGCAAAATAACGCTCGCCCCAGCGCCAATCTATGAGTAAATCCTTCACCAAAAAGCTGGCCACCACCATGCGCAAACGGTTGTGCATAAAGCCCGTTTGGTTAATTTGGCGCATGGCGGCATCAATAATCGGGTAGCCAGTTTTGCCATCGCACCAAGCTTTAAATAAGGCTTGGTCGTTGGGAAAAGGCAAATTTTCAAATTCCGCTTTGTACGCTTTCCCAGCCGCCACTTGCGGGTTGTGATGCAAAATTTGAAAGTAAAAATCGCGCCAAATCAACTCGTTTAGCCACACCTGCGAGCCAGTATTGGCGCGGTTTCTGGCTTGCCTTGCTAAGTGCCGAACCGACACTGTGCCAAAGCGCAAATGTACCGATAAATATGAAACGCCCTTAATCGCAGGAAAGTTTCGCGCCTCGCCATAACGATTCATGCGCGCTTCAAAATCGTCAAACAATTGCTTGCCGCCGCTCATGCCTGTAGGTAAGCGCATTTCGGCCAAGTTGGTACGTACAAAACCCATGCTTTCTAGGCTGATTAAATCACTTGGTTTTACTTTAGCTAAGTTGTGAACATAGCTATCAACTGGGTACGGTTTTAAATAATAATCATCCAGTTTTTTAAGATGCGCGTTTTTGTAGGGAGTGAAAATGCTGTATGGCTTGCTGCTAAGGCTTAAAATCTCGTCTTTTTCAAACAAAACTTGGTCTTTAAAGCTGTGAAACTCGATGTTGTTTTGCGCCAGTTTTGCAGCGATTTCCGCATCGCGTGCAACCGCGCTTGGCTCATAATCGCGATTAGCATACACCGCATGGATATTGGCTTGCAGGGCTATTTGTGGAATCAGCTCGCGCGCTTTACCGTGCTGCACGATTAAGTCGCCACCATTTTTTTGTAGCGCCGTTTTAAGCTCGCGCACGCTTTCCCAAATAAATTCTACGCGGCGGTCTTGTTTATTTTCCAGGTTATCTAAAATATCGGTATCGAACACAAACACACAATAAACCGCTTGCCAAGATTTAAGGGCGTAATAAAGTGCGGCATGATCAAAATCACGTAAATCGCGGCGAAACCAAACTAAAGAATTTTGATATTGCATAATTATTTTAAAACTTATTTGATGCAATAAAGTTCAAGGCGCACGGAACGGAAAAACCGGAATGTACACGGAAGTACATGAGGATTTTGAGTGCCGTGCAACGTAGAAATTTTTGCATGAAATGAGTTTTACTCGCGATGATAAGGATGATTACTGTTGACGCTGTGTGCGCGATAAAGTTGCTCGCACAACAAAACGCGTACAAAAGCGTGAGGCAGAGTGAGCTTGGATAAGCCCCAAACAAAGCCAGCAGCCTCTTTAATGCTAGCATGCAAGCCATCTGCGCCGCCAATCACGATGCTGACATCTTTGCCCAAGCTTTGCCAATTTTGCAGTTTTTCGGCCAACTGTAGTGTGCTGATTTCTGTTCCGCGCTCATCGCACGCGATTAAAAAGTCTTTGCCTACTGCGTCTGTAATGCGCTTGGCTTCAGCTTCTTGCACGTTTTGCGTGCTATTACCTGCCGCGCGTTTTTCGGGCTTGATTTCGATAATTTCAATCGTCAGCTCGCGTGGCATACGCTTGCTGTATTCGTTGCAAGCTGTTTCTACCCAAGCGGGCATTTTGTGGCCGACCGAGATAATGCGCAATTTCATAGCAAACGCGTGTGAATTTAAGCGTCAGAATCCGCTTGCGTATCGTTAATAACATGGCTACGACGGCCTTCTAACGAACCCCAAAGCTGTTCTAAATTGTAATAAGCGCGCGTAGCGGGAATCATAATATGCACGACAATATCATCCAAATCCACCAGCACCCATTCGCCCTCTTTACCGCCCTCGGTGCCGCGAATGTTAAAGCCTTTTTCTTTTAGCTTTACACTCACATTGTCTGCAATGGCCTTGGCTTGGCGCGTGGATGTTGCGCTGGCGACTATCATGTAATTGGTGAGTGAGGTGAGTTTACGCACATCCATCACAGAAATATCAAACGCTTTAATGTCCTCAAGCGCGTCTATTACTGCGGCTTTCATTGCTTCTAAATCAAATTTTGGTGCTGGTGTTAATTGAATGGTCGTCATGCTTTATACCGCCTGTGCTGGAATGTGGTTACGTTGTTGTTTAATGTGGTTATGTGTATCGACATACACTAACTGCGGAGTATATTGAGCGAGTTCGATCTCGGTGTAATTAGCGTAGCTGGCGATAATTAAAATGTCGTCAGGCGCAGCTTTGTGTGCGGCGGCGCCATTCACGGAAATAATGCCAGAATTGCGCTCGCCAAGAATGGCATAAGTACTAAACCGCTCACCATTGGTGACGTTGTAAATGCTAATTTGCTCATACTCGCGAATATCTGCCGCCTCCAGCAATGCCTTGTCAATGGCACAACTGCCTTCGTAATCAAGCTCGCTGTGCGTCACGTGCACGCGGTGCAATTTGGATTTGAGCATGGTTCTTTGCATCATATTCTCTGGTGGGATAGTCGGTTATAATAAGCGGGTGCTTATTATAGTCTTTTCAAGGGCTTAGCGCAAAACTCAATATTGTCTATCAACCTAGTTTTGCCTAGCTTTGCCGCACCTAATATCACCAAATTAACATCATTTTCTTGTGCAGGCAGCAACGTGTCGGCATTGTAAATTGCAATATAATCCACCACCCAGCCTGCCGCATTAAGCGCATTGCTTGCCGTTTTTACAATCGTGTCAAACGCGCATTTTCCGCCTTTTATTTCTTGTATAGCACGCTGCAAGGCGCTATTTAATTGGCGCGCAGTATTGCGCTCTTGTTCGCTCAAATAGCCGTTGCGCGAACTTAGCGCCAATCCATCTGGCTCGCGCACGGTTTCGCCTGCGATAATTTCAATCGGTAAATTAAATTGTTTGACCAATTGTTTGATGATAAAAAGTTGCTGAAAATCTTTTTTACCAAATACGGCAAATTGCGGTTGAATGATATTGAATAATTTTAAAACCACAGTTGCCACGCCTGCAAAATGCCCTGGGCGGCTTGCGCCACAAAGCGCGTCGGCAATCGGCGGCGGCGTAATCGTCATGCTTTGATTTAAGTTTTTGCCGTCAAAATCGGGATACATTTCTTCAGCCGTAGGCGCAAACACAATATCGGCAAGGCCTTGCAGCTTTTCGCAATCCGCCTCCAGCGTGCGCGGATAGTTGGCTAAATCCTCATTCGGGCCAAATTGTAGCGGGTTGACAAAAATGCTTACAACAACGCATTCCGCATGGCGTTTGGCGAGTTTAACCAACGCAATATGTCCCGCATGCAAGTTACCCATGGTAGGCACAAAAGCAATGTTTTGATGGTGTTTTAATGCGCTTCTTAGCTCGGAAACGGTGTGAATAATCTGCATGTGCGCATTATACCTTTCAACGCACAAAAAGGCTTTAGCACAAAATCAATGGAGTCTGAGCTAACCCGCATTTAACGGACACACCAATTAAGCACATATTCCACTTTTCATTTGCACATCATACCTTTTTTCCATTTCCACT
>JAYVSZ010000017.1:0-5938 GCA_043774925.1 Methylophilaceae bacterium
TAGCAAATAAGCTTAAAAAGTAAAAAGCCACACCCGAAGGCGTGGCTTTTTATTTGGTGGTGAAAGAGGGACTTGAACCCTCGACCCCAGGATTATGAATCCTGTGCTCTAACCAGCTGAGCTACATCACCTTTTGAAACTTTTGTGTTACTTAAGCAAGGGCGCAATTCTAGTGGTTTGGCGGCCTATTGTCAAAAATACTTTGCTTTTGAAAGCGCTAAAAGTATAAAGATTAAGCTAAGATTCTTTTAAGAATCGATAATTGACTAGGCGGAAGAACGCAGCCAGTACGATTAGTACGACAAGTGAATTTCAACAACGTAATTGTCGATTGTTATAAGAATTAGCTAAACGTTGAACCTAAAGTGCATGACATCGCCGTCTTGTACGATGTACTCCTTGCCTTCCAGCCGCATTTTGCCAGCTTCTTTGCTGCCTTGCTCGCCTTTATTTTTCACGTATTCGTCGTATTGAATGACTTCTGCGCGAATAAAGCCGCGCTCAAAATCGGTGTGGATAACACCAGCGGCTTGCGGGGCGGTGGCGCCTTTTTTTACGGTCCAAGCGCGTACCTCTTGCACGCCAGCGGTAAAGTAGGTTTGTAACCCTAATAAACTATAGGCAGCGCGAATCACGCGGTTTAAGCCGGGTTCGTCTTGCCCGAGTTCTTGCAAAAATTCTAGTTTATCTTCGTCATCAAGTTCTGAGATTTCAGATTCAATTTTTGCGCAAATGGCGACGACGGGTGAGTTTTCGGTTTTGCCAAGTGCGATGACTTTGTCTAAAAGTGGATTATTCTCAAAGCCAGCTTCATCCACATTGGCAAGGTACATCACGGGTTTGACAGTAATTAAGCATAGCGGTTTAATCAGTGCGATTTGTTCGGCATCCAAGCCCAGCGTGCGCACAGGCGCGCTGGTGTCGAGGTGCTTTTGAATTTTCTCGCAAATGGCGACCAGCGCAATCGCGTCTTTATCGCCACTTTTGGCTTTTTTGCCTTCGCGTTGCAGGGTTTTTTCAACCGTTTCCATATCCGCAAGCGCAAGCTCGGTGTTAATCACCTCAATATCAGAAAGCGGATCTATTTTATTCGCCACGTGAATCACATTGGCGTCTTCAAAACAGCGCACCACATGGGCAATGGCGTCGGTTTCGCGAATATTGGCGAGGAATTTGTTGCCCAAGCCTTCACCCTTAGATGCGCCTGCGACCAAACCTGCAATATCGACAAATTCCACCGTGGCGGGTTGTACTTTTTGCGGCTTCACAATGTCAATCAGCGGCTGCATGCGCGTATCAGGCACCTCTACAATGCCAACATTCGGCTCGATGGTGCAAAAAGGATAGTTCTCCGCCGCGATGCCCGCTTTAGTGATGGCGTTAAAAAGCGTACTTTTGCCCACATTGGGCAGACCAACAATTCCGCACTGCATCAATTTTCTCTATTCATTTTTCTAGTCTAACTTTGTGTGTAGCTTTAGCATTGCGGCATTAAAATCACCCGCAAGTAAAAATGGCACTACGCCAGAAGCCACATGGATACTGCCTTCCAGAGCATCACTTTCATCTTTAGTGGGTGCTTTTAATACGTAATTCACCACTTCATGCTTGTCGCCTGGGTGGCCAATGCCAATGCGCATGCGCCAAAAATTTTCTGTGCCCAGCGCGGCAATAATGTCTTTAATACCATTACCGCTGCGACCGCCGCCGAGCTTGAGTTTGGTTGTGCCTGGCGCTAAATCTAGCTCGTCGTGCACTACTAAAATCTCAGATGGCAAAATATTGTAATAATTGGCCAGCGCCGCCACCGCTTTGCCGCTGGCGTTCATAAATGTGGTGGGTTTTAGCAGCCACGTTTGCGCATTTAATTTGCCCACAACGCCGAACATTTTGGCATCTAGCGCTAGTTTGCAGCCATTTTGCGCCGCGATTAAATCGACAAACCAAAAGCCCGCATTGTGGCGCGTTTTTTCATATTTTTCGCCAGGATTTCCCAAGCCAACAATTAATTTAATTCCGCTCATGCCGTAGTATAAATAAAAACGCGCGCCCTTAGAAAAGAACGCGCGTAATTAATGACTAATAAATTACTCAGCTTTTGGTGCTTCAGCCGCTGGAGCTTCTGCCGCAGGTGCAGCTTCACCAGCATCATCAGAAACGCCACCGCGTGTTTTAGCAATCGATGCAACCGCAGCGTCGTTATCATGTGCAAGTTGCACAAACTCAACGTCTTTTGGCAACTTAATTTGCGATAAGTGCACAGAATCGCCCAGCTCTAAAGCAGCTAAATCGACTTCGACGAATTCTGGCAAATCTTTCGGCAAGCAGCTTACTTCGGCTTCTGTCATAATATGCGCCACAATGCCGCCACCAACTTTTACGCCTGGCGCCGTGTCTTCGTTTAAGAAGTGGAACGGCACACGTACGTGAATTTTCTCATTGGCATTAACACGTTGAAAATCAATGTGTTGAATAGTGTTGCGGACCGGGTGCATTTGATAGGCACGCAACAATACGTCTTCTTTTTTGCCCTCTAAATTTAAACTTAGAATGGACGCATGAAAAGCTTCGTGACGAAACTCCATGAACAATGCTTTTGTGTTTAGCTCTATTGCTACGGCTTCTTTGCTACCACCATACACCACACCAGGCACGCTGCCGGCATGACGAAGACGGCGGCTCGCACCCGTACCTTTCGCTTCACGTTTTACTGCACTAATTTCGATACTCATTTTATTGCTCCTAAATCACAACCTTTTACGGTTGGCACTGCACTAAATCTGTTTTCCGCGACCAGAAAACAGCCTAAAAACTTTAAAATAACGATATAAAATGCACAATAACGAGAAGACAAGCCGCAGATAGTACAGCTTTAGTACAGCAAGGCGCAGTCGACAAAGTAAGTGTGCATTTTCATCGTTATTAATCTAAAAAGAGAGAGGAGACTGACTCTTCTTGACTAATGCGTTTAATCGTTTCTGCTAACAAAATCGCCGCGCTCAATTGGCGAATTTTTTTGCAATTTCTTGACGCATCATTCAGCGGAATCGTGTTCGTCACCACTAATTCGTCTAACGCTGAGTTGTGAATGCGCTCTGCCGCATTGCCCGATAAAACGGGATGCGTTGCGTACGCTACCACTTTAATCGCGCCTTGATCTTTAAGCGCTGCGGCGGCTTCGCACAGCGTATTGGCGGTATCCACCATGTCGTCCATAATCACACAAGTGCGGCCTTTAACTTCGCCAATAATATTCATTACTTTGGCCACATTTGGTTTTGGCCGACGCTTATCGATAATCGCTAAATCTGCACCAAGTTGTTTGGCTGCAGCACGCGCACGTACAACGCCGCCTACATCTGGTGAAACCACGACGAGTTCACCATGATTTTTCTGAGCTAAATCGTCCAGCAAAATCGGCGTTGCATAAATATTATCGACTGGGATTTCAAAAAATCCCTGAATTTGGTCCGAGTGCAAATCCATCGTCAATAAGCGATTAACGCCCACGCTAGTCAGCATATTCGCCACCACTTTTGCGGTAATCGCTACGCGGGCAGAGCGTGGACGACGATCTTGCCGAGAGTAACCTAAATAAGGGATTGCAGCAGTGATGCGGCCAGCGGATGAGCGACGCAGCGCATCTACCATCACCAACACTTCCATCAAGCTATCATTGGTTGGATGGCTAGTTGATTGCAACACAAACACATCTTTGCCGCGCACGTTTTCCAGCAACTCCAACATCACTTCGCCGTCAGAAAACCGGCCAACATCAGCACGCCCAAGCGCAATACCAAGATGCGTCGCAACTTCCTGCGCTAGCGCTGGGTTGGCATTGCCTGTAAACACCATCATGTTGCCGTTGCTCACCAGTGACGTCCTTAATGTTGTTTAAAAAATAAAAGCGCGTAAATCGTTTAATCTACACGCTTTAAAAACTTGGCTGAGGAGGAAGGACTCGAACCTTCGGATGCTGGGATCAAAACCCAGTGCCTTAACCAACTTGGCGACTCCCCAAAAAACTTTATACGGCCAATGCATACAAAGGATGTTGCATTAAACTTTTTGCGACAAACCCTGTGGTATTTTCAGGTTTTTGTGCCAAAATTTCATTTGCTTTGCTTTGTGAATTAACCGCTACAAACACAGATGCACCCGAGCCGCTCATGCGCGCTTGGCCGTATTGATTGAGCCATTTTAAAGTGGATGCAACTGCTGGAAATTCTTTACACACTACGTTTTCAAGATCGTTTCTAAAAAGACTAGAATATTCGTCCCTTGAAAAGTCCGCTATTTTCAATGGTTTCGTGTCTTTTGTCAATGCAGAATTGGCAAATACTTGCGCGGTGGAGACATGCACTTGCGGCGTCAGTACCACATAATACGTCTCGACAAGCGCTATCGGTGTAAGAACCTCACCCACGCCCTCTGCCCATGCATTTTGCCCGAATATAAAAATCGGCACGTCAGCACCTAATATTAAGCCAATTTCCATGAGTTTTTTGCGACTTAAATTCAAGTTCCACAGTTTGTTCAAAGCCAGCAACATGGTCGCCGCATCGGAGCTACCGCCACCCAAACCGCCGCCCATGGGAATGCGCTTTTGCACAAAGTATTCACAACCTAATTTGCAACCCGTTTTTTGTTTTAGGGCATTGGCTGCAAAGGCGCATAGATCTTGGCTCTCAGGCACGTCACTTATTTCATTTGTGCGCTTAATTTCACCACTTTGCGTGGGCTTAATGTGAGTGGTGTCGTAAAAATCCAGTAACTGAAACACGCTTTGCAGCGTGTGGTAACCATCGGCGCGCTGGCCAGTGATGTGCAAAAACAGATTAATTTTTGCGGGGGCTAAAAAAGATTGAAAACCTTGCATAGCCTGAATTTTATAGCCCAGACCAATTTTCTACCAGCAACTTCAAGTTTACTTTTTCGCTTTTAAGCACAATTTTGCTAGGTAAAAAATAGCCATTATTTTCAGCATAACTTTCGTAGCTAATGTCCCAGCCGTCTTGTTTAAGTGTGGTTAAGTGACCTTGTTCATTCCAAGTGGAGGCGTCGATTTTACTTTTAGTTGGCTTGCCGAGCGCCCAGTCGCTCAAGCCCGCCAGTGGTAGGCGCCAGCCCAAGGTCATTTCGGTAAGTGTTTCTGCGTCTTGCGCTTTCATGCTGTGGCCACCTTGCGTGGTGAGCGTGACTTCGCCTGCAGAGCCGTCAATATTGGTCTTTTTTACGATGTCCGCCACTTTGCCGCCGAGCGGCGAATAGACTTCTATATTGTCATGGGTTTGTTGGTGTCGCCAATCGATGCCACCCGAAAATCCTTGTTTTTGCGTGACCACGCCTAACCGGCCTTTAAGTGCAAAATGTTGAATGAGCGCGAGTTTGGCGAGGTGCTGCTGGTTAATGTTTTGCGCAGTTAGCGGCGTTGTGGGCGAGGAAGGAATGCCCGCGCAGCCGCTTAAAATAAGGGCTGCAGCGCAACACAAAATGAAGCTACGTTTAAGCAGAATATTTTCCCTATTTTTTAACTGGATTCCCGCTTGCGCGAAAATGACGGCAGGAGAGTAATTTATGAGTTAAATTTTTTGCTTGTGCTGAGAAGTACGTCATTTGCTGGATTCGCAATCAGCGCATCGGCCCAAATCTTTTTGGCTTCGGCTTGAAGTCCTTGTTTCCAAAGCACTTCACCCAAATGCGCGGCAATCTCTGGGTCGGCTTGAATCTCGTAGGCTTTGCGTAAATACTCTGCGGCGAGCTTTAAGTTGCCAAGGCGATAATGCACCCAGCCCAAACTATCTAACATGTAGTGGTCGTTTGGCGCGAGTTTTACCGCGGTTTCGATAAGCGATTGTGCCTCACTCAATTTGAGGTTGCGGTCTGCGAGCGAGTAACCAAGGGCATTGTAGGCCGCTGCAAAATCTGGTTTCATTTT
>JAYVSZ010000018.1:0-64148 GCA_043774925.1 Methylophilaceae bacterium
ATGTAACAATCCAGGCAGAGGTTTCTTCTTCCAATAAGCCGCTGTCAGTGCGCTCATGACCAAAGTCTGGGTCATTCGACTATCCATTGACCATCCCACAATCTCACAGGTATGCAAATCTTTAACCGCAGCTAGATACAGCCAACCTTCACCAGTAGGAATGTAAGTAATATCAAGATTAGAAACTATAGAAAAATACGTCGCGCTTGTAGCTGGGTGCTTTCCCAACCTAAATGTTGGTAATAGCCAACTGCTGGCATATTTTCGATATCGATAAGCAATTGAGCGCGTGTTGCGCCTTTGGCTTTTGCCCAGTCTAGTGCATAAGCAAGTAAGGTTTTGCCCAAACCTGCGTTGCGATAAGCTTGGCTAATTACCATGTCTTCTATCCATGCCGACGGCGCACCTTGTGCAGTAGAAATGACTAACTGAGCACTTACCATGCCTATCGCTTTGCCTTGTGCATCGCGCGCCACTTTTATTACACAACGTTCTGGGTTGGCAATAATTAATTCTAAGCCACAAATTTGTTTTGAGGTGTCAGCTGAAAAATCTTTCTCAATACTGAACAAATCAGCAAGTAAACTGACTAAGGATGGAATATCACTGATATTTGCTTCATTAATTACATGCATAACTTAAACTATTCTTGTTCAAGCGCGTTTGCGGGTAAGTCGTAATGAATAGTGGCGAGAAAGCGAATAGGTACTTCATTGTGTTTTTCAGGACGATGTGGAATTTCGCCGCGGAACGTGAGTGAGTCCCCTGGTTCAAGCGTAAACAACTCATCACCAACGCGGTATTCCATTTTGCCTTCAAGCATATAAATAAACTCGGTACCAGGGTGCTCAAAACTTGAAAACTCTTCTCCTGGGTCTTCAAGCGAGATTAGAAATGGCTCAAATATTTTTTGCGGGCCTTGATCATATGCAAGTAAATGATAAGTGTGTCCACTTTTTGTGCCGCGGCGAACAACCTCTAGACCTTGGCCTTTTTTTACAAACTGTACTGAGCTACTTGGCAAGTTGTAACCTTGAAATAGGCGGGACAGTGTTACCCCAAGCGCATTGGCAAGTTGTTCCAACGTTTCTAAACTAGTTGACGAGAGGCCATTTTCAATCTTGCTAAGCATGCCGCGACTAATTCCGGCACGCTCTGATAGTTCAGCCAAGGTTAAGCTATGTTGTACACGTAGCTGATGAATAGTATTACCCAAGAATCGATCGAGCGCTTTGCCTTGTGACTCTGTAGTGGCGGCAACATTGCTGGTTATATTGTCGTTTAAGCTCATCTTGGATTGAATCTTTTTAACGTGAAATTTAGGATTAAGTTTACTTGATAATTTAGCAAATCTCTATCAAAAGTTTCATGGTAATAAATATAGTTTCTAAATTACTTGACAAACATTTTTGCTTTTGATGTAATAGAAAAAGTTTCATGAGAGTAAATAAAGTTTATATAAAAACTATCTTTTATTGCATGGAGCAACTAATTAATGAGGGTTTAAATGGCATATCAGTTGTTAAAATTTGCGCTTGGGGGTGAGTATAAAGAGCCCCGATTTTTTAGGGATTGCCAAACACCCAAGAAATCCTACGATACCATTATTATTGGTGGTGGCGGGCATGGTCTGGCAGCGGCTTATTACTTGGCAAACGATCATGGTATTACTAATGTTGCAGTGCTAGAAAAAGGTTATATCGGCGGTGGTAATACAGGCCGCAATACGACAATTGTGCGCTCCAATTATTTGACACCAGATGGCGTTAATTTTTACGATGCCAGCGTTAAATTGTTCCAAGATTTGTCAGCTGAACTCGACATCAACTTATTTTACTCGAACCGCGGACATTTTACTCTAGCGCATACCGAATCCGCTATGCGCACCATGCGTTGGCGTGCAGAAGTGAATAAGCACGTTGGTGTCAAAAGTCGTGTGGTGGGTACTGATGAGATTTCCGCAGCATGCCCGCAACTAGATATTCAATGTAGTGGAAAATCTCCGATTTTAGGTGCACTGTACCATGAGCCTGGCTCAATAGCGCGTCACGATGCTGTGGCTTGGGGTTATGCGCGTGGGGCGGATAGCATGGGTGTGGAGATTTTTCAAAATACTGAAGTGCAAAGTATTGATGTGCGTGATGGCCAAGTGCATGGAGTGCAAACCAATCGCGGTTATATTGCCACGGGCAAGATTTTGTCTGCTGTGGCGGGCTTTACACCGCGCATCACCAAAATGGTTGGCTTGCAAACACCGATAGTGATTCAGCCGCTCCAGGCTTGCGTTACAGAGCCGATGAAGCCTTGGCTGGATACTATTTTGGTGTCTGGTAGTTTGCATGTGTACGTCAGTCAATCGTCACGAGGCGAGCTGGTAATGGGCTCTTCGCTTGATCCTTATGAAGTGCATCATACAAAATCGACATTTGATTTTGTCGAGGGCTTAGCCTCGCATATTAGCGATATGTTTCCGTTTTTATCAAACGTTAAAGTGGTGCGGCAATGGGCGGGCATGGCGGATGTAACGCCAGATTTTGCGCCACTCATGGGGATGACGCCGATAAAAGGCTTTTATTTAGATGCAGGCTGGGGGACATGGGGTTTTAAAGCTACGCCGATTAGCGGTAAAACCATGGCCTACACATTAGCAAACGATAAGCCACATGATTTGATTCATTCTTTCCGTTTATCACGCTTCGAAGAGTATGAATTAACAGGCGAGAAAGGCGCAGCCTCGGTAGGCCATTAATATGAAACTTTTAAAATGTCCAATGAACGGTGTTCGTCCAATTGCAGAATTTGTATATGGCGGGGAATATCGCGAAATGCCTGATCCTGATACGAGTGATGATAAAACTTGGGCGGCATACGTGCATTACCGTGACAACGCACCTGGGGTTAAAAAAGAATGGTGGTATCACGCAGCCAGTGGCACCTGGTTTATTGCGGAGCGCAACACGTTAAGTGATGAGGTACTTACCACTTATCTAGCTAACGCAATACCCAAAGCGGTCAAACCTAGCAAAAAAGCGGAGCAATCCACTTGAGACTGACAAAACAAGCGGGTGAATGGATTAGCCGCGATAAACCTGTGAAATTTAGCTTTGAAGGCCAAGCCTACACAGGCTTTGAAGGCGACACGATTTCCAGTGCATTATGGGCGGCAGGCGTCAAAGTGCTTGGGCGTAGCTTTAAGTATCACCGCGCACGTGGTGTGCTTAGTTTTGCCAATCACGATGTGAATATTATGATGACAGATGGTATTGATACGAATATCCGTGCTGATGTTGTACGTGTAGAACCAGGCATGGTGCTAAAAGCTGTAAACACTGATGGTGGCGTCATTGCCGACAGAAAAAAAATTATCGACTCCATGTCGCCATTATTGCCAGTAGGCTTCTATTACAAGGCGTTTCATAAACCTGCTGCATTTTTTCCATTTTGGGAGAAAATAATTCGTAAATCTGCAGGTTTGGGCGTGGTTAATTTTAATTACCCCCGTATCACCAAACGCAAACTCAATACATATTGCGACGTGCTGATTGTAGGTGCAGGCCCATCTGGCATGTCAGCCGCACTGGCGGCGGCTGCCGGCGGGTTGGAAGTCATTTTGGTTGATGAGAATGCACAATTTGGCGGTAGCCTTAGCTACGACCGCGCGGGTAGCGATTTGAGTCAAAAAACGTGTACCGAATTAGCAGAAAAAATCGCTGAAACAGCTAATATTCACGTTTATTTAGACGCATACGCAGCTGGTTATTATGCCGATCACATGGTGCCACTTGTCATGAAAGAAGGTATTACCAAAGTACGCGCAAAAGCAGTTATTGTGGCTTCAGGCGCATTTGAACAGCCGCCTGTTTTTAATAATAATGATTTGCCAGGTGTAATGTTAGGCTCCGCTGCGCAACGCATGATATATCGCTATGGCATCAAACCATTTAATAATGGTGTTGTGGTAACTGCGAACGCACACGGTTATCGCGTTGCATTGGATTTGCTAAATGCTGGCTGTAAAGTAGTAGCTTTAGTGGATTTGCGCACCGAAAGGCAGCATGATCAATTGGCCTCGGAATTGCTACGCCGTGGTGTAAAAGTGTATGCAGGAAGCTGTGTATATGAAGCTTTGCCGAGTAAAAATAAGCTTGGTGTGAGAGGTGCAATTATTTGCCCGTTTGATGAAAGCAACGGCACGGTAAATGTAGATATAAAGACGACTGTAGAATGCGACGGTATTGCAATGAGCGCTGGTTGGGCGCCAGCTGCTGCTTTGCTATACCAATCTGGTATGGCAGTGCGATATGACAACGATATTCAGCAATTTGTGCCAAAACAATTGCCGAGTGGTATTTTTGCAGCAGGTAAAGTAAATGGCGTATACGGTTTAGAGCAACGTCAACAAGATGGTTTGCGTGCTGCGGTTGAAGTTTTAAACTATCTAGGTAAAAAAACCAAGAGTGTCGCCGTTGATGCACATCAAGGTGAGTCGCCTAGCCATCCTTACCCAATTGCTATGCATCCAAAAGGCAAAAATTTTGTCGATTTTGACGAAGATATTGCCGTAAAAGATTTTATTAATGCCGCAAAAGAAGGCTTTGACAATATAGAACTGATGAAGCGTTTTACGACTGTAGGGATGGGACCAAGTCAAGGCAAGCATTCTAATATGAATGCGATTCGCATCTTAGCTAAAATTCGTAATTTACCTGTTGAAAAAATCGGCACAACAACGGCTAGACCATTTTTCCATCCGACACCATTAGGACATTTGGGTGGCCGTAGCTTTCACTCGCATCGTATTAGCACTATTCAAACCTGGCACAAAGCAGCAGGCGCAGTCTTTACTGATGTGGGGGTATGGTCAAGACCAGCTTATTACCAAAAAGCTAATTTAAGTAAGTTTGAAATTGTTCAGCAAGAAGCTATTGCCGTGCACGCATCTGTTGGTATTATCGATAGCAGCAGCATTGGCAAAATTGAAGTATGCGGGCCAGAGGCAGCAGAATTTTTAGAGCGTTTTTATGCTGGAAAATTTTCGAATCAAAAGCTCGGCACTAGCCGCTATTTGTTGTTGTTAGATGAGTTGGGAGTGGTGGTGGATGATGGTGTTGCGTTGCGACTTGCAGATGAGTTATTTTATTTATCCGTCAGCACCTCTAGTGCAGCTTCTGTATATCGTGAAATGCAACGTTGGTTACAAATATGGCAACTAAATGTCGGCTTAGTTAACGTTACAGGCGCTTATAGCTTGATTAATGTGGCAGGACCAAAATCGCGTGATGTTATAAATATGCTGGTAGATATTGATTTATCTGACACAGCTTTTACTATGGGCAATGGTAGAGAGGTTGAAATTTTTGGTATCCCGGTGCGTGTTATTCGCGTAAGTTTTGTATCCAAAATCGCATACGAAATTCACTGCCCGAGTGCTTACGGCTTAAGCATATGGAAAGCTCTTATGGAAGCGGGCGCTAGCAACAATATCCAACCATTTGGCACTGAGGCACAACGCTTGTTGCGTTTAGAGCTTGGTCACTGCATGCCAGGCGTCGATACGGATGGTTTAACTAATCCATTTGAAATTGGCGCAGAATCTAGACTTCGTATGGAAAAACCATTTTTTATAGGTAAGCGCAGTCTACAAATTATTGCCAAAAAAACGCCAAACAAAAAGCTTGTACCGTTTGTGTTGGAAGAAAATTATTCGGGTGAAATGCCGCTTGATTGCAATTTGGTGATTGAAGCAGGCACCATAAAAGGCCGTGTCACCAGCATTAATTATAGCCCAGAGGCCAAACGCGTAATTGGTTTGGCATATGTTGACCCTAAACAAGCAGAGCTAAATAGCGTGTTTGAAATTCGCACCGATAACGGCTCTTTGGTAAAAGCGACGGTTGTTGCGACACCGTTTTATGACGCGAGATAAAAAATGAAAGACTTGATTAAGAACACGCCAGCTGCCTATGCTCAACGAGGACTAAATGCCAAAATGGGCGTGATCAACGGCATGGAAGTTGCTATGGAGTTTGCGGGTGCCAATATTGAAAGCGGCATTAAAAAAGTATTGGGTGTGACGGATGTAAGTTGCCTGAACCGTTTTGGCATTAAAGGACCTCAGGCAGAGAAATGGTTAGAAAGCAAAAAAATTAAAACGCCTGTGGAAAAAAATACTTGGCTTGAAAGCAAGGGCTGCTTGGTGATGCGGCTTGGGGGCAGTGAGTTTCTGCTCGAAGACCAGTATGGCGAAAATAATATTGAAACGCTGGTGAGTTTTGATCAAGCCAAAACAGCATTGGCTTATAAAGTTGCTCGCGCTGATGCAGCATATTTGTTGAGCGGTAGTGAGGTGCTGAATATGCTATCTGAGCTCTGTATGCTGGATTTGCATGAGGGTGCCCTGCCAAAAAATGGCTTGGTGATGACGCAAGTTGCTGGCATCTCTGCAACTTTATTACGACAAGATTTGAATAATGCGCCCGTATTTAGGCTTTGGTGCGATGGCAGCTACGGTGCATATATGTGGGACATGTTGTTAGAAGTAGCTAAAGAACTGGGTGGAGGCGCAGTCGGTTTTTCAAGTCATTTTAAGTAATTACTATTTATAGGGGAGGCGAAAATGAAGTCGCAAATAAAAACGTTAGCAGAAGGGCAAAAGTTTTTAAAGGATAACAACATCAAATATATTTTGGCGCAATTTGTAGATATTCATGGCTCTGCCAAAGTTAAATCAGTACCTGCTGCGCATTTGGAAGACATCTTGACAGCTGGCGCGGGTTTTGCAGGTGGCGCAATTTGGGGTATGGGTATTGCGCCGAATGGTCCAGATTATATGGCGGTCGGCGAGCTTTCTACCTTGGCGCTTATTCCTTGGCAGCCAGGCTACGCGCGCATTATTTGCGATGGCCACGTAAACGGCAAGCCTTATGAATATGATTCACGCGTGGTACTAAAAAAACAAGTCGCCCGCTTGGCGGAAAAAGGTTGGACGCTTTACACAGGGTTAGAACCAGAGTTTTCATTGCTGAAAAAAGATGAGTTTGGGCATGTGCATCCAGTAGATGATACAGATACGCTACAAAAGCCATGCTATGACTATAAAGGCATTACGCGGCAATCTGCTTTCTTAGAAAAGCTCACAGAATCGCTAATTGCAGCCGACTTAGATGTCTATCAAGTTGACCATGAGGATGCTAATGGCCAATTTGAAATTAACTATACCTACGCTGATTGTTTAAAAAGTGCCGATGACTTTATTATGTTCAAAATGGCGGCGAGCGAAATTGCTAATTCTATGGGCATGATTTGTTCACTCATGCCAAAACCTTTCAGTAACCGCCCTGGCAACGGCATGCACATGCATATGTCGATTGGTGATGGCAAAAAAACCTTGTTTCAGGACGATAGCGATAAAACAGGGCTTGGTTTATCTAAATTGGCCTATCACTTTTTGGGCGGTATTTTGGCGCATGCGCCAGCACTTTGTGCGCTGGCAGCACCTTCAGTTAATTCATATAAGCGCTTGGTAGTAGGTAAATCACTCACTGGCGCAACTTGGGCACCTGCTTATATTTCATATGGAGATAATAATCGTAGCACCATGGTGCGCATTCCGTATGGTCGTTTGGAGCTACGTTTGCCCGATGGCGGTTGCAACCCTTATTTGACTGCTGCCGCAGTGATTGCAGCTGGTTTAGATGGTGTTGCGCGTGAGCTCCACCCAGGCAAGGGCAATGGCGATAACTTATATGATTATTCTGCCGAGCAACTCAAAGCCGCAGGCATTAGAATTTTACCGCAAAATTTAAAAGAAGCGGTACAAGCATTTGCTGACGACGCAGTGTTGCGTGATGCGCTTGGCGAAAAGCTCTCACAAGAGTTTATAGACCTTAAAAACATGGAATGGATTGAGTATTCTCGTCATGTTTCTGATTGGGAAATTGCGCGTTACGTTGAGTTTTTTTAGTCATAAAAAAAAGAATTTATTAGGAGAGTGTGATGTGTGGAATTGTAGGATTATTAGTGAGAAATCCCAAATTGTGTGACTCAATTGGTGAACTGATGCTGCCTATGTTAATCGGCATGACTGAGCGCGGACCTGACTCAGCAGGAATGGCAATGTTTACCGCGCCAGTAGCCGCTGATGCGAGAAAGTTCAGCCTATATTCAGGTGCTTCCGATTTTAACTGGACTAAGTTAGGCCATGATTTTGAAGCACATCTAAGCGCAAAAGCTAAAATTGAGCCAAAAGAAAATCATGCTGTGTTAACAACAACATTAACACCAGCAACAGTAAAAATGTGGTTAAAAGAACATTACCCACAATTGCATTTATTGTCTGTTGGTCAGTTAATGGACATCTATAAAGACGTAGGGACGCCACAACAAGTAGCTGATCGTTACGACTTTAAACATTTCAAAGGTACGCACCTGGTTGGTCATACGCGTATGGCAACTGAATCTGCTGTAACGCCTGCACATGCGCATCCATTTACTGCTGGTGAAGACTGGTGCTTAGTGCACAACGGTTCTTTATCAAATGCAAATAACCTACGTCGCAAGTTAGAAAAAGAAGGTATCAACTTTGAAACAGACAACGATACTGAAGCTGCTTGCCGCTTTTTGCAATGGCGCATGCGTGAAGGCGATGATCTTAAAACAGCCCTCAATCATGGCTTTGAAGAGCTTGATGGTTTTTACACATTGTTAATGGGTACAAGCACTGAGCTTGCTTTAGTACGCGACCCATATGGTTGCAAACCAGCAATTATCGCTGAACATGATGACTATGTTGCAATTGCTTCTGAGTTCCGCTCATTAGCCCATTTGCCAGGTATTAAAAATGCGAAGGTGTTCGAGCCTTCACCCAAGGAGATGTATGTATGGAAACTCTAAAATTTGATTTGGATACTAAACCACTACGTGAAGTGAATCAATTCCTTCACGGTGATGCAGGTAGTCTAAACGGGAAAAAAGTAGTTATTGAGAATCCAAATGGCGCGCATAACGTAGCAGTTGGTTTAAAAGCTGATGTAGACGTAACGATTAAAGGTCATGCTGGCTATTACGCAGCAGGTATGAATCAAATCGCTAAAGTGACTATTGAAGGTAGTGTTGGTAGTGGCGTGGCTGAAAACATGATGTCAGGTGTAGTGCATGTTAAAGGTTTCGCTTCAAATGCAGCTGGTGCAACGGCCAACGGTGGCTTGCTCATCATTGATGGCGACGCTGGTTTACGTTGTGGTATTGCCTTAAAAGGCGCTGATATTGTTGTTGGTGGTTCTGTAGGTAGTTTCTCAGCTTTCATGGCTCAAGCGGGTAACTTTGTTATCTTGGGTGACGCAGGTGATGGCCTTGGTGACTCAATCTATGAAGCTAAGTTGTTTGTTCGCGGCACGGTCAAAAGCTTGGGCGCGGATTGCGAAGAAAAAATAATGAACGCGGAAGATAAGCAAATTCTAGCGGACTTGTTGAAAAAATCAGGTCATGCAGATGTCAGTCCAGATCGCTTTAAGCAATATGGCTCTGCTCGTACCTTGTACCACTTCCATGTTGATAATGCTGGAGCATACTAAAATGAGCGACGATACAATACACATGACACCACAAACAACGCCACGTTACTCTGCAACGTTTGATGAATATACCAACTCGGAAATCAGACGTGCTGCCGCAACAGGTATCTACGATATTCGTGGTGCAGGTTCAAAACGCAAGTTGCCACACTTTGATGACTTGTTATTTTTAGGCGCATCAGTTAGCCGTTATCCGTTAGAAGGCTATCGTGAAAAGTGCGGTACAGATGTAGTATTGGGCACACGCTTTGCCAAAAAACCAATTCATTTAAAAACGCCAGTGACGATTGCTGGTATGAGCTTCGGTTCATTATCAGGCCCTGCGAAAGAATCACTAGGTCGTGGTGCAACAGCGGCTGGCACAAGCACAACGACTGGTGATGGTGGTATGACACAAGAAGAACGCGGTCACTCTACAACGCTAGTTTATCAATATCTGCCTTCACGTTACGGTATGAATCCAGACGATTTACGTAAAGCAGATGCGATTGAGTTAGTGATTGGTCAAGGGGCTAAACCAGGTGGCGGCGGTATGTTGCTTGGTCAAAAAATTACTGCACGCGTGGCAAAAATGCGTTGCTTACCAGAAGGTATCGATCAACGTTCTTCATGTCGCCATCCAGATTGGACAGGCCCAGATGACTTGGAAATTAAAATTGCTGAGCTACGTGAAATTACAGACTGGGAAAAACCAATCTACGTGAAAATCGGCGCGACTCGTCCTTACTTCGACGTAGCGCTTGCTGTTAAGGCCGGTGCAGATGTGATTGTATTGGATGGTATGCAAGGCGGCACTGCTGCAACTCAAGAAGTATTTATTGAACATGTTGGCATACCAATTTTGGCAGCTATTCGCCCGGCAGTGAAAGCATTGCAGGATTTAGGTGTTTATCGTAATGGTAAAGATAGCGTTCAGTTGATTGTTTCTGGTGGTATTCGCAACGGTGCAGACGTAGCTAAGGCGATTGCTTTGGGCGCTGATGCTGTAGCAATCGGTACAGCTGCATTGATCGCATTAGGTGATAATGACCCGCATTTAGAAGCTGAATACAACAAACTTGGCACTACTGCTGGTGCTTATGATGACTGGCATGAAGGTAAAGATCCTGCAGGTATTACTACGCAAAATCCTGAGTTGATGAAACGTGTTGACCCTATCAAGGCAGGTCATCGCTTGGCTAACTATATTGCAGTGATGACGATGGAAGCACAAGTAGTTGCGCGCGCTTGCGGTAAGTCACATTTGCATAATCTAGAGCCAGAAGACTTGGTGGCATTAACAATCGAAGCTTCAGCAATGGCACAAGTGCCTTTAGCTGGTACAAATTGGATTCCAGGAGTTACCAAATTTTGATTGTTAATTAGTTTATGCGCCCGAGCCAAAATGCACGGGCTTTTCAAAAAGGAAGTAACGTTATGAACAGTTGTTTTTATCAAATAAGTGAACTGATCTCACCTCTTATTCAACTGCAATATAGACGCAAACTGTTTATATTCAAATACCATACTTTCTTTTCTGTTTTCGCATCTGCTTACTTCGTTAGAGTAAGCAGCTTTTTTATTTAAACTTCAATAATTTAAAGGAGGCTATACATAGCTAACCATAAGTATTAAAGTAGCCAATGTTGTAAACAAAATTATAACTAAAGGAGATAAAAATGGAGCAAGGCTTACAATCACGTATTCATAAGTTGTATGTGCAAGACTGCATTATGGCTTGGGTAGATGTAGCGTTACTTTGGGCTTCTGTGCTTTTTGTGTTGTTTTTTATATTAGATATTGTGCAAGACCCAAGCATCCGTCTTGTGATGTATGTCAGCAGTTTTGCGTTACTTGTTTTTAACACAGCTTCGGTCAGCGCCATGACCAAACATTTGAATGATGATAAGCAATTTATCTATGGATTAGACATTCAACATCTTGATGCTAACAAAGCGGCAAAAGGACAAAAATAATCATTTGAATTAAACTTTAGGGAGAGTAGAAAATGAGTAAAAATTACGTACCACCAAAGCAAGGCTGGGCAGGGCAAGTTTTTGATAGTTTGTTCATTTTGGCGTTAGTTTATTTAAGTTTATATTTGCCTTTGTTTTTTAAAAAAGCCGACATAGCAGCAGCTGCAGACGCTGCTACGGTTGCAAAACCTACTTGGGCTTCGCTTAATTTATCTCCCATAGTACAGCAGCAATGGGAAAAACTGGGTTATGACGCTGAAAAAGCTGCAGCACTTATCAGCAATAGGTTTGATTACACGATAGACCCTATGTGGCTCTTCATCACTGCTGTAGTGATTGTTGGCTACTTCTTTTTCGTCATCAAAATTTCCGATAAAGAGTACCGCGAAGTCATTGCGGAAAAATTCGGCGATCGCTAACCAGGGGAGAATGTAATGGATATTTGGAATATTGCAACCTATGCCGCTTGGATCATCTCAATCATACTACTAGTATGGATGTTGATTGATGCTTTTAGCGTTTCACAACAATATGACGAAGCGTTTCTGATGAGTTCCCGCGAAGGTGCGGAAGAGCTTACAAGAGAACGTAAATAGGGGAAAATCATGAGCGAAAATATAACAAATGCTGGCGGAGCTGACGCGCAGCGTATTTCGATGCTAAAAGTGTTAAATCCATTTCATATATGGGCGTTAGGTGTAGGCATTGTGTTGGTGGGCGAGTTTATGGGCTGGAACTTCTCCGTGGCAAAAGGCGGAGCATATGGTTCATTAATCGCGTGTTGGGTAATTGGCTTGTTGTATACTTGTGTGGCGATGATTGATTCTGAAGTGACATCAACCGTAGCAGCAGCAGGTGGCCAATATACGCAAGCCAAACATATTATTGGTCCGCTAATGGCCTTTAACGTGGGGCTCTATTTGGTGATGGCTTATACCATGCTAGAGGCGGCCGACGCGCTTGTGGTAGGTGATTTAATGAAGACGGGCGCTGGATTGCTTGGGCACGCGGATCTAGATACGCGACCGTTTGTGGTGTTGACCATTGCGTTCTTAGCTTGGCTCAATTATCGCGGCGTATTCATGACGCTCACCGTTAATTTTGTGATTACTTTGTTCGCTTTTCTGTCAATACTGGTGTTATTCCTTGCAGTAGAACCGGCAACACCAGGTGCAGTATTACATCACAAAGAGCTACTTACAAACTTGCCTTATGGCTGGCTTGGGGTGGTGGCATCACTACAGTTTGGTATGTGGTATTACTTGGGTATTGAGGGAACATGTCAGGCCGCAGAAGAAGTTCGTTCCGCTGGTCGCGCAATTCCACTTGGTACTATGGGTGGTATGATGACTCTGTTAGTTGCCGCGTCGCTGACTTGGTATATTTGTGCAGGTTTAATGCCATGGCAATATTTGGGACAAGCGATTACGCCGCTATATGATGCTGGTGCATTGGTTGGAAGCACAAAACTGCAAATTCTGCTGTTTATTGCCACTATCTTTTCTGCAATTGCTTCAGCGAATGGTTGTGTTAACGATGCTTCGCGCGCTTGGTTCTCATTGGGCCGTGATCGTTACTTGCCAGTTTTTTTCGGCGCCATTCATCCTAAATATCGCACACCATACCGCTCTATAGTCTTTCTGGTGCCGATTGCCGTATCGTTCGCATTTACAGGCTTATTGGATCAAGTCATTACTTTCTCGATTTTGTCAGGCTTGTTGGGCTATACGTTCATGACCTACAACATGATTAAGTTTAGAAAAATGTGGCCGCTTGGAAGTATTCATCGTGGATATATTCATCCGTTTCACCCACTCCCAGCAATTACTTTGTTGATCTTGTGTGCTGCAACTTATTTTGCGACATTCTTAGGCTATGGTTCAACATTGCTCTCGATTATGGCGTTCTATATTGTGGCTTCTGTGTGGTTTAGTGTGCGTCGTTATCAATTTGTAAAACGCGCTGACCAATTCACTATGCCTTGGCCGCGTCCTAAAGGTTATTAATGGTAATGGCATATAAAATGCGGATGAAGTCATTTCATCCGCATTTTTAATGCCATATTTTATGTCTAAATTTATTCTTTGGTTACTCGTGCCTGTTATGTTAAGTCTGCTTTATCGTAATTTTCGACGCGACCAACAAAACACCATACTAAATCGTAGTCATTTGCTAGACAGTTGTATTGGTCTACTTCAAAATTCAAAGTTAGAGAAAACTGGGAGTGATTTCCCGCGTTTAAAAGGCAGTTATGCTGGTCACCAGATTACCTTAGAGCTCATTTTAGACACGCTTTCGGTGCGCAAAGTCCCACCGTTATGGCTAACTATTGAAGTCGAAGGTAAGCATCAAACTAAAGGTAGTTTAGATATTGTGGTAAGGCCACAGAATAATGAATTTTACAGCCCAGCTTGGCAATGGGAAGGCAACTTAAAAATACCGAAAAATTGGCCTGAACATTCAATCATTAAATATCAGCAGGATAAATTTTTGCTAGAACCTGCCTCAATAGAAGTTTTATCTCGCTATGTGCCCTCGATGTTTAAAGATGAACACATGAAAGAGTTATTGATTTTACCTAATAAATTACGCATTACTTATCTTGTCAAACAAGCTGCAAAGTCGGAGTATATGGTAATGCGCAATGCCTTGTTTGATGCATCGCCAATAGATAAAACGCTGGTCGAACAACTCATACAAAAAGCAATTGAAATTAGACAAGCCTTGGAGATTGAAAGTAATGGATAAGCAAATGTCACAAAATACACCACTCAAGCCACCATTGTCACCGCATTTGGTTTTATTGGTGGCAATCTTATTGCCAGGAGTCGGTCAGGTGCTCAACAATTCAGTCACGCGTGCCTTGCTTATGCTGTCTTTTATGCTGGTGCTAAGCTATTTTACTTATCAATTGGCTGACTCTCATGTTTCGCTTGTGGGTAAATTTGCCGGGGGTATTTTTGTCTATGCCATCTCGGTGATGGATGCCTATTATTGGGCGAAATATCGTATGGAACTGCATAAGAGAAAATAGCCTACTTCTTATTTAGATAAAGTCATTGCTGGACGTAGCGTATCGCAGGTTCAAATCCTGCCGTTCCGACCAATTTTTATTCACTGATTAAATCTTAAATGGTTCAAGTTTTGAACTTTTTTTCGTCTATAATCCAGATAAGTGGTAGGGGATGCGAGGTTCGAACTCGCGACAAATGGATTAAGAGTCCACTGCTCTACCAACTGAGCTAATCCCCCGTACCAATGCCATATTATAAGGCTCAAAGGCAAATTCGTGAATATTAAAAGAGTGCTTAATGCGTATTAACCACAGCCATACAACGCCATTTTCAGATCAAAAACCAGGCACATCTGGCTTGCGCAAAAAGGTGAAAGTGTTTCAGCAAGCACATTATTTAGAAAATTTTGTGCAAAGTATTTTTGATACCCTTGAAGTACCCAAAGGTGCGACGTTGACGCTTGGCGGCGATGGGCGTTTTTATAATCGTGTAGCGGTTCAAATGATCATCAAAATGGCTGCGGCTAATGGCTTCAGCCGCCTTATTGTTGGGCAAGGCGGCATTCTTTCTACGCCTGCCGCATCGCACATTATCCGCAAATACCAAACGTTTGGCGGCATTATCCTTTCCGCCAGCCATAACCCTGCCGGACCCACTGAAGATTTCGGCATCAAGTACAACACCGCCAATGGCGGCCCTGCGCCAGAGAAAATCACCGAAGCGATTTTTGCTAAAAGTAAAATAATCGGCGAATATAAAATAGCCGAATTTGCGGATATGAACATCGATAAGCTTGGCGAAACGCAGTTTGACGGCTTTTGTGTGCAGGTGATAGACCCAGTGCGCGATTACGCGGACTTAATGGCAAGCATGTTTGATTTTGCGGCGATTAAAAAACTCATCGCGAGTGGCTTTAATGTTAAGTTTGACGGTATGCACGCAGTGACTGGGCCATATGCCAAAGAGATTTTTATCAATCGACTTGCTGCACCCGCTGATAGCTTGATGAATTGCGAAGTGAGTGAGACCTTTGGCGGCGGTCACCCAGACCCAAATTTGACCTATGCACATGATTTAGTTGAAATTTTATATGCTAACGGTGCGCCAGATTTTGGCGCGGCTTCCGACGGTGACGGCGACCGCAATATGGTATTGGGTAAAGGCTTTTTTGTCACGCCATCCGATAGTTTGGCGGTGATTGCGGCCAACGCCACGCTGATTCCCGCCTACAAGCAAGGCATAGCGGGCGTTGCCCGTAGCATGCCGACGAGCGGCGCGGTTGACCGTGTAGCGAAAGAACTCAATATTCCATGCTTTGAGACCCCAACTGGCTGGAAGTTTTTTGGCAATTTGATGGATGCCGACAAAGTAACGCTGTGTGGCGAGGAAAGTTTTGGCACAGGCTCCAACCATGTGCGCGAGAAGGACGGCTTATGGGCAGTGTTGTGCTGGCTCAATATCATTGCCGTTAAACAGCAGAGCGTAGAAAGCATCATCAAAGCGCATTGGGCGGCATTTGGCCGCAATGTATATTCGCGCCATGATTATGAAAATATTCCGACGGAAGCCGCCAATAGCGTTATCGACCATTTACGCGACAATTTTGGCGCGATGACGGGCAAAACGTTTGGCCGTTACACCATTAAAACTTGCGATGATTTTAGTTACACCGACCCGATTGACGGCAGCTTCAGTGCTAAACAAGGACTTCGGGTTTTATTTGCAGACGGCTCACGCATTGTGTTCCGCCTTTCTGGCACAGGCACGGAAGGCGCAACGGTTCGCATTTATTTGGAGGCGTTTGAGCCTGACATCAGCAAACACCATTTAGACGCGCAGGAAGCCCTTGCAGAGATGATTCAGATTGCATTGCAAATCTCGCAACTGAAAGAAAAAACTGGCCGCGATAAGCCGACCGTCATTACCTAGACATCAGCTACTTAGTCGGCTGTAGATTGGGATAAGCCTTCACAAAAATTTCCAAATCCTCGTCCAGCGTATCCCAATTCACCGTGCTGGCGACTTTTGCGTAGATCCAATGCACAAGCGGATTTTTATGTTTGCAGTAGTTGGTCAGTGCGACCATGTCATTGCCCAGCTCAATTTTTGGTGCATAGCCAGTTTGTCCGCTTTGAATAGATGTTGCGCCCACGCTGTAAGCCCATTCCACTGCGGCTTGCCACAACTTAAAGTACAAAAACCACTCTTTTGGCTGGCTGTAATCGATGCCGATAAATTTGTTAATCACATGTTCGCCTAGCTTAAAACACAGCATAAACGATAGAACTTTATTCGTTTTTTGTTCACGCAGAACGATGTAGTAGCTGTGCTCGTGTTTGGAAATTAAATCAAAAAATGGACGATTTAGGCGCTCAAATTTGGTGTCACCTTTTTCGTAGGTTTGCCAAAACAGCGCGAAAATTTCATCCATCGTTACGGTGTCAGGCTGTTGCAAAATTTGCACGTCCACAGGCGCAATGGCGGCTAGTTTTAGCTTTTTATTAAGCTTACTGCGTCGTGAGGATTTGAGCGAGCTTAGGTAGCCTTGAAAGTCCGTACCTTCCAATTTCACTTCTGTGCCAGGAAAACTAATCAGTCGAAACAAACCTTCCAGCTTAAGCATAACGGCAAAATCTGCTTGGTGCGCGTTAGAAAAGTCCTTCCAAACCCGCATTGGCGCCTGCAATTGGTCAGCTTGGCTTTGCATGGCTTGGTTGATGGCGCGCAAGCGTTCTGACACATTTTCATGGTCAATCATGCCCACGCGACCTTCGTCACTACATGGCGAGCCAATAAAAAACGTGCGCTGATACAGTAGCGACGGCATGACTTTGCCGAGTACGTTAACGATTGGCAGTAATGCGGGCGGCACGATGAGACGAATCGGCACGTTCATGACAAACGCAGGTGCGATAGCGACTGGTTTTTCATTTTCGTAAATTAGACCATAAATAAAGGTGAATTGGTCTTGTAAACCTGCTTGCTCTAGGGCAGCGTACCACCAGCCGCCTTCAAATGGTGCGGAAAAGCATGCACGCCACAAGTCTGCGGGAACATCTGCTTCCGAATTTAGCCACTCGACTTTGTTCATTTCTCGCTTTCTTCGTGCTTGGATTCGCTTAAACTCAAAAACACAATGCCAAGCACAATGCATGCTGCACCAAAAATCTGCATTGGCGCTAATTTATCGTTAAATAAGTAGGCGGAAAGGATGACAACGACGATAATTTCCATGTGCGAGGCGGCGTAAGCAGGGCCAACTGGTGCGCGCTTGAGCAGCGTCATCCAGGACACAAACGCGCCTATGTAGCCCAGCACAGCGCCATACACCCATGGATTATGGAACACGCGGATGAGCCAATCCCAGCTTAAAATAAAGGTGCCAGCGTGATTGGATGCCATTTTGAAAGAGATTTGCGTGAGCGTATCGAACAGCATGAGAATGCAAAAACCAATCACATAGAACGGGACTTTTTTCATGCAAATATACCCACTAGCACCACGCCAAACGTGATTAATAAAATACCAATCATGCGATTGCGGTCTAGGCGTTCATTAAAAATAAATCGACCAGCAATGACAATGGACACCATATTAATTGCGCCTAGCAGCACGCCTTGCGACAGTGTGAGCACCGATAAAAAGGCTAGCCAAACGACGAATTCTAAAATGAAACAGACAATGCCAATCCACAACGGAATTGAGGAAAACATGGCTTTCCAGCGCGCCGTTTCTGTGTCGCCATCAATCATCGCCGCGTGTTTGAGCGCGATATGCCCCGTCGTGTCGAGCGTGACGTTGATAATCCAGATGAGTAGGGCGAGATGGGACAATGAGCGTAAGCTTGCGGTTGAGGTGCCACATGATATGCAATTTCGGCGCTTGCATCAAGCGCAGCAACAAAAAAGGCCAGCGTGAGCTGGCCTTTTTATGTAAAAACTAAACTTGTTACTTATAAATGTTTTCCTAGCCACTCATTTGCAGTAAGTTGGCCATCGCCAGATTTATCCATCGCGCTAAAAACTTTTTGTTGATGCGCTAAGAACTCTTCTTTGGTAATTTTGTGATCACCATCTGCATCCATTAAACCCATCATTTTCATTTTGCGTAACTCACGGCTATAGCCGCCTGTAGCCACACTAATTGGCTGCTCGCCGATGGTTTTGCCTACCCATTCTTTTGCATCTAATGAGCCGTCATGATCAGTGTCCAGCTCATCGAATACGCTGGTGTTAAAGCTGTTAAACTCTTCCAAAGTCACCATATGGTCACCATTGCCATCTAACATTTTCATCAGTTCCATTTTGTGCAATTGCTTGGCGTAGCCGCCTGTGGTGAGTGATGCATCTGCAGAAAATGCGGGTGTTGCAAATATGGCCGTTGTCAGTAAAGTGCCTAAAATAAGGCCTAAATTTTTAGTGCTTGCTTTCATTTTAATCTCCAGTTTAAATAAATTTTTAAGTAATCAATACATGTATTGGTAAAGTTGCTAGCTGAACCTTAGTCAAGTTGACTTGTGATTTACTTACATCTATTTTTTATTTATTTGCTTAGTTGGAGTGTAATTAATTGATTTTTAACGTAATTATTCTGATGCTGGTTTGATTGTCATTTGCCCTTTGTATAGCCGCACATCCATGCGCCCTAAAAAACTCATGCCGAGCAACACGTCGCCTTCTAAGCCTGGCGCAATCATTGCAGAAACGTTCTTGGCTACTACGCCACCCAATTGGATGCTATCGAGGCGCACCATGTAGCCAACGCTGTCGCCATTGGCCGTGTTGGTGCGAATGGCATCGATGCTTTTTAAACTGAGCTTATCGGCCACCGATTGAGAAATCGCCACACCAGTTGCGCCAGTATCCACCAACACATCGACTTTTTCGCCGTTAATCAGCGCCTCCGAGCGGTAATGGCCATCCAAGCCGCGTTTGAGCACGACTTCGTTTCTGGTACCAATTGTTTCGAGCTTGTTCGGGTTTTGAATGCTGTCCGCTAAATAGTAAATCACGCCTGCCAGACACAGCCACATGAAGGCGACCATTAAATTGTATTTGGACATTTTAGGCCTAAAAAGGCAGCGTTACGTGCGGCGCGGCATGCAGAATGATGGCGCGAAAGGCTTGCTGGATGCGCTTGAGCGCGGCATCGTTATCCGCTTCAAAACGTAGCACAATCACTGGTGTGGTGTTCGATGGGCGCATTAAACCAAAGCCATCTGGATACTCCACACGCAAGCCGTCAATCGTAATCACTTCTGTCGCGCCGTCAAATTTTGCAGTATTTTGCAAATGTGCAATCAGTTTATGCGGCTCGCCTTCTTGCATATTAATATGCTGCTCAGGCGTGCTCACGCTATCTGGCAGCGCGTTAAGCACCACTGAAACATCAGGAAAATGACTTAAAATTTCCAGCAGGCGCGCGCCAGCATATAAGCCGTCGTCAAAGCCATACCAACGCTTTCTGCCATTGCTGTCTTTGTCGTTAAAAAACACATGACCGCTCATTTCGCCCGCCAACGCAGCGTTGGTTTCTTTAATTTTGGCTTTTACCAGCGAGTGGCCAGTTTTCCACATCATCGGGTTGCCGCCATGCTTGCGAATCCACGGCGCGAGATTGCGTGTAGATTTCACGTCAAAAATAATATTGGCGGCGTGGTTGCGGCTTAGCACGTCCTTTGCAAATAGCAACAATTGACGGTCGGGATAGATAATATTGCCATTTTTGGTGACAACACCAAGTCTGTCACCATCGCCATCAAACGCTAGGCCGATTTCCGCGCGCGTGGTTTTGAGCGATGCCGTTAAATCCGCCAGATTTTCTGGCACGGAAGGGTCAGGATGATGGTTTGGAAAATGTCCGTCCACCTCGCAAAATAGCTCGTCCACATGGCAGCCAATGGCGTTATATAGGGTTTTGGCAAACGCACCCGCCACGCCGTTACCGCAATCCACGGCAATTTGCATCGGTCGTGCTAGATTGATATCCGCCTGAATCGCGCCAATATAATCTGCGGCGATGGCATAATGGCGCTCAAAACCTTCGCCAAAAGTATAATTATTTTCTTCGATGCGCTGGCGCAAACCTTGAATGCTGTCGTTAGAAAGTGTTTCCTCCGCCAGCACCATTTTCAGGCCATTGTAATCGGGCGGATTGTGACTGCCAGTGACCATCACACCGCAATGCGTGCCCAAGTGATACGCCGCAAAATAGACCATGGGCGTAGCGACCATGCCCAAATTGACGACATCAATGCCCGCTTTGCGAATGCCGCGCGAAAGCGCAGCGGCCAACTCTGGGCCCGATAAACGGCCATCGTAGCCAATGCAAATTTCTTTTTGCTTACGCAGGCGCGCCTCGCTGCCAAGCGCATGGCCAATGGCTTCGACGATTTCTGGCGTGAGTGTTTTGCCGACGATGCCGCGAATGTCGTAGGCTTTAAAAATTTCGGCGGGTAATAGCATAGGCGGCATAAGTTACAAAATAAATACGTAATAAACGATGACGAAATAAGTTAAATGGTGCAGCAATTGGTCGAAGCCAAGCAAAATCCAGAACCATTCGCTGTTATCGGGCTGCAAATCGTGACGACGCGATAAATTCATTTTTGCCCAGTCAATGTGGTAATGCACAACCATGTCAATCGCCGCATAAATAAAGGCTGCGCGGCCAATAAACGGTGCCAGCACAATCAGCGTACCAAGTCCGTGCACAGCCGCGTGTGCGATTCCGCCCAAATGGCCATAAGTGCCCTTGTTGCGGTACATCCACGGGTTGGCTTGTAGCGGAAAATCGCAAATAAAATGCTTAATAAACAAAAAAAGTAGCGGAAAAAATGCGGTATTACCAGATGCGTATTCGCCCATCATCATGCCGCCTCGTCCATCCATGCCAATTGAATCGCTTCTAAAATTTTCTCGCCGCAATGTTTTTCGTCGTCATCAAAGCCATCCAACGCCATCACCCACGCCATCAAATCAGTAAAGCGAATGGTCTTTGGGTCAATATCAGGATACGCGTCATACAGGTCTTCGGCAATGGTTTGCGTGTCGGTCCACTTCATGGAAATATTTTCAGCCAGTGATAAAACTCAATTATAGCGCGGGCAATCAAGTTGGCGAGAAATGCGTGCAAAAAAAGCCCAGCGCAAAGGCTGGGCAGAGGGAGGATTTGGAGAATCACAATTACAGTTATATAAGCATTAGCCGTGCCAACATTTTTAACTTAATAAAATCAATAGCTTACAAATTTAAGTAAAACATTTAACATTTTTTTGTGACCAAATAGAAGCATTTTTGGTTTTTCCGCACACTTTTAGTGCCTGTCGGTTTTTGCAACGCTTTGGTCTTATTTGGTTTTATGTAGCCACAAGGCCGTGATAAAATAATGCACTCACATACAAGTCTTTTTTGGAAATTTCATACTATGTTCAGCAAAGCAAAAACCCTACACACAGCCGATCCAGCGCTCGCCACCATGATAGATGCCGAAACCGTGCGTCAAGAGCATCATATTGAGCTTATCGCCTCGGAAAATTACACCAGCCCAGCGGTAATGCAGGCGCAAGGCTCGCAGCTCACTAACAAATATGCAGAAGGCTATCCAGGCAAACGTTTTTACGGCGGTTGTGAGTTTGTAGACCAAGTAGAGCAAATCGCAATTGACCGCGTGAAAGCCTTGTACGGTGCGGAATACGCCAACGTGCAACCACACTCTGGCTCGCAGGCCAATCAAGCGGTTTACTTTAGTATTTTAAAACCGGGTGATACGGTGATGGGCATGAATTTAGGTCACGGCGGCCATTTAACGCACGGTTCGCCTGCTAATTTATCGGGTAAATTATTTAATATCGTCGCTTATGGCTTAAATGACAAAGAAGAGATTGATTACGACGAAATGGAGCGCATTGCCATGGAATGCAAGCCTAAGTTGTTGATAGGCGGCGCTTCAGCGTATGCGCTGCGTTTCGATTGGGCGCGCATGGCGGAAATCGCCAAAAAAGTAGGCGCGTATTTCATGGTCGATATGGCGCATTATTCTGGCTTAATCGCGGCGGGTGTTTATCCTAGCCCTGTACCACATGCGGATTTTGTCACTTCAACCACGCACAAAACCTTGCGCGGCCCACGTGGCGGTATTATTTTGGCCAAAGCCGAGTTTGAAAAATCACTCAATTCAAATGTGTTCCCAAGTTTGCAAGGCGGCCCGCTGATGCACGTGATTGCGGGTAAAGCCACGGCGTTTTTAGAAGCAGCGCAGCCTGAATTTAAAGCGTATCAAACGCAAGTGCTTAAAAACGCCGTTGTTTTGGCAGAAACCTTGGCCGCACGCGACTTGCGCATTATTTCTGGCCGTACGGAAAGTCACATGTTTATGGTCGATTTACGCCCAAAAAAATTAACAGGCAAAGCGGCTGATGCCGCGCTGGGCTTGGCGCACATTACTGTGAATAAAAACGCCATTCCGAATGACCCAGAAAGCCCGTTTGTGACTTCCGGCATCCGCATTGGCTCGCCCGCCATCACCACGCGCGGCTTTAAAGAAGAAGAAGCGAAAATTGTTGGCAACTTGATTGCCGACGTGCTGGATAATCCGACAGATGAAGCAGTCATTGCCGCGACCAAAGAAAAAGTGCATGCATTGACAGCGCGGTTTCCTGTCTATGGTTAAAGCTGGCTAAAAATGTCTGCGCTCGTCATTTTGCAGTTGCGCGGTGCTCGAAATCCTCATGTACTAGCGTGTACATTCTGGTTTCTGCGCTCCGTGCGCCTGCAATCTGTCATCGCTCGCCTGATTTTTAACTCAGCTTTAGTTGGAAAGCGATGAGCACCACTAAAAAGCCTCTGATTGGGATGAAGTGCAAGGCGCACGGAGCACAGAATCCGAGGCAGTACGCGGTTGTACGGCGAGGATGCGAGCACCGCGTAACGCAGCAATTCGCCCAAGCTGAGTGCTTTGTAGGGGTGCGAAAATGAAATGCCCTTTCTGTGGCGATGCCGACACCCAAGTCATTGATTCTAGAGTGAATGATGAAGGCGACTCTATTCGCCGCCGGCGTAAGTGTGGCGCGTGCGACAAGCGTTTTACCACTTACGAAACCGCTGATTTGCATTTGCCGCAAGTGGTGAAAGGCAATGGCAACCGCGAAGAGTTTAGCGAAGAAAAATTGCGCGAAGGCTTCCGCCGTGCGCTTCACAAGCGGCCAGTTTCTGCCGAGTTGGTGGACGACGCGCTACACCATATTCGCAGCAAATTGCTTATTTTAGGCGAGCGCGAAGTCGCCTCGCGCCAAATTGGCGAGATGGTGATGAGCGAATTGCGCAAGCTGGATAAAGTCGCGTACATCCGTTTCGCCTCGGTGTATCGCAGCTTTCAAGATGCCGACGATTTCCGCGATGTGCTTAAAGACCTTAAATAAGCTCAATGAACTTCACTGCCGCTGATCACGCTTTTATGGCTCAGGCCTTGCGATTAGCCGAAAGCGGCTTGTACACCACCATGCCAAACCCACGCGTGGGCTGCGTGATTGTAAAAAATAATGAAATTGTTGGCGAAGGCGCGCATTTAAAGGCTGGCGAGCCGCATGCTGAGGTGCTGGCGCTGCGCCAAGCGGGTGATAATGCCAAAGGCGCAACGGTTTATGTGACCTTAGAGCCTTGCAGCCACCATGGTAAAACGCCGCCATGCGCGGATGCGTTAATAGAAGCTAAAGTCTCAAAAGTCATCGCTGCGATGCAAGACCCAAACCCACTCGTCGCAGGCCAAGGATTGGCGCGGCTTGCAGCGCAGGGCATTGAAGTTGCAAGCGGTTTAATGCAAGCGCAAGCCGAGGCGCTGAACCCAGGTTTTATCTCGCGCATGCGCAACAATAGGCCGTTTGTGCGCAGCAAAATTGCCGCGAGTTTAGATGGCAAAACCGCGCTAAATAACGGCGCAAGCCAATGGATTACGGGCGAAGCTGCGCGGCGCGATGTGCAGCATTGGCGCGCGCAGTCATGCGCCATTTTGACGGGCGTTGGCACGGTGTTGAGCGATAACCCAAGTTTAAGCGTGCGCGAGATTGAACTAGAGCGCCAACCTATGCGCGTGATTGTGGATAGTTTTTTGCGCACGCCGCTCAATGCCAAAGTCTTACAAAACGGCCGTGCTAATACTCAAACCTTGATTGCTTTCGCCATTGATGCAGAAGATAAAGCAGAAGCCTTGTTTGAAGCGGGTGCGGAGCTGCTGTGCATTCCCGACGATATGGGTCAAAATAATACATCAAAAGTATGCCTAAAAACGCTGTTAAGCCACCTTGCGGCGAATGAAATCAACGAAGTGTTAGTCGAGGGTGGCGAAGGCTTGAACGGCGCGCTATTAGCGCAAAACCTGATAGATGAGCTGATAGTATATTACGCACCAAAAATCATGGGTAGCACCGCGAAAGGCATGTTTGCAATGCCAGCATTTACCAAAATGAATCAAGCACTTAATTTACAAATTTTAGATGTGCGCCAATTTGGCAACGATATTCGCCTTAGGCTCAAATGTTAATCGATACGCATTGCCATCTCGATGCCGCGGAATTTAACGCAGACCGCGAGGAAGTGGCTGCGCAAGCCAAAAATGCGGGCGTGCAGATGATTGTGATTCCCGCAGTTGAGCCAAAAAACTTCCAAAATGTGATTAAGCTATCGGCCCAGCACCCGCACTGTTGCTATGCCTTGGGCATGCATCCCATGTATGTGCAAAACGCCAGCCCAAGCCATATTAAGGCGCTTGGCGAGTTGGTAGAGCAAATATTAAGTGGCGAAAATAAATTGGTGGCGATTGGCGAAATTGGCTTGGATTTTTTTGTGAGCCAATCCAATCAACAAGAAAATCGTGAGACGCAGGAATATTTTTTTGCGGAACAGCTTAAAATTGCCAAACAATTCGATTTGCCAGTGATTTTGCATGTGCGGCGCGCGGTAGATGAAGTATTAAAACATCTACGCCGTACAAAAGTGCGCGGCGGCATAGCACATGCGTTTAACGGCAGCTCGCAACAAGCGCAGGAATTTATAAAGTTGGGCTTTAAATTGGGTTTTGGCGGCGCAATGACGTATTCGCGTGCGCTAAAAATCCGCGAACTGGCAAAAACGTTGACATTAGAGGCGATTGTTTTAGAGACTGACGCGCCCGATATTCCGCCAGAATGGTTGGGAACAAAAGGCAGAAATCAACCAAAAGAGCTGATAAGAATTGCACAGGTGTTGGCCGATTTGAGGGGCATACCACTGTCGCAAATCATTGAAATTACAGGTAAAAATTCTGTCACAATTTTGCCAAAATTAGCTGCTTTATGCACATCACTTGAAGCTTTACATTAACATTTGTAAAAAAACCTTACCAACCAATGAGATGCTGTAACTTATTGATTATTATAATAAAAATAATAGATTAAAAAATGAACTTTTTGAAAAAAGCCTTATAAATTGGTACGTTACAGTTTAGCTACACACTAATCCACAAAGTTATCCACAGATTTTGTGGATGGAAAATGACAAATATTAAACCTTCATATAATGCAACTTTTTTATTTAAATAAAATTTAAGATTTTTTTGGAAAAAGGTAGAAGTTTTTACTGAAACTATGCTTGTTAATTCACAACATTTTCGCACCATTTGGCCAAATGCGCGCTGCCAGTTTGTGCAGATTATCGACCAGACCAAATTGCCGTTTGCATTTGAGCTTGTGCAAATTGATTCGTTTGCCATGATGGTGAGTGCGATTAAAACCATGCAAGTGCGCGGCGCACCGCTCATTGGCGCGGCTGCAGCGTATGGTATTGCGCTGGCGATGCGTGAGAATGATTCTGAAGTACATTTACAACTGGCTGCAAAACAACTGATTGCCAGTCGCCCCACTGCGGTGAATTTGACATGGGCTGTAAGCCGCATGGTTGCTGGCTTGCAGGGCATATCCCAACAACGCAATTTAGCCGCTTGGCGGCTTGCTGCAGAAATTGCAGAAGAGGATGTGGCGCAGAATAAGGCGATTGGGCTGCATGGTTTGACGCTAATTCAGCAACAATATCAGCAAAAGCAATTTAATATCATGACGCATTGCAATGCGGGCTGGCTGGCTACGGTCGACTTCGGCACTGCGCTTGCGCCAATCTACGCCGCGCACGATGCGGGTTTGCATATTCACGTTTGGGTGAGCGAAACGCGACCGCGCAACCAAGGCGCGGCGCTTACCGCTTGGGAGCTGGCGCAGCACGGCGTGCCGCATACGGTCATTGCGGATAACGCGGCGGGCTATTTAATGCAAAACAATCAAGTAGATATGCTGATTGTGGGTGCAGACCGTGTGACGGCCAATGGCGACGTGTGCAATAAAATTGGCACTTATTTAAAAGCGCTAGCGGCGTTTGATAATATAGTTTTTAATCAAAGAGTCCCGTTTTACGCCGCTGTACCAAGCCCAACGATTGATTGGGAAATTACGCACGATAATATTGAAATTGAGCACCGCCATGCCGATGAAGTGAGCCATATAACGGGCTTGCATGCAGATGGCAGCGTGCAAAGCGTGCGCGTAGTGCCCGAAAATTCCAACGCGCTAAACCCCGCGTTTGACGTAACCCCCGCAAGATTGGTGACTGGGATTATCACGGAAAAAGGCGTGTTTGCGCCAAGTGCGCTAAAGGAGCTAAAGCATGCGTGAAGCGCTGTTAAAAATTACGCAAAAATTGATTGAGACTGGCTTAAACAAAGGCACCGCGGGTAATGTCAGCGTGCGTCATGAAGATGGTTTTTTAATCACGCCATCTGGTATGGAAGTCGCAGAAATGTCACCGCAAAGCATGGTAAAAATGCAGTTTGACGGCAGTTTTGAAAGTAGAAAAATTCCTTCTAGCGAATGGCGTTTTCATCGCGATATTTTGCAAAATAGAAGCGAAATTAATGCACTTGAGGTAAATGCGATAGTCCATACACACAGCATGTTTGCCACAACGCTGGCCTGCTTGCACACAGAAATTCCACCGTTTCATTACATGATAGCCGTCACAGGCGGCGATACGATTCGTTGCGCGCCCTACGCCTTGTTTGGCTCGCAAGCCTTATCTGATGCGGCTTTGCAGGCATTGCAAAATTCTAAAGCCTGCTTGCTGGCGAATCACGGCATGATTGCGCTGGGTCGCGATTTAGACGAAGCGTTGAGCATTGCGGTGGAAGTGGAAAACTTGTGCGAGCAGTATTGGCGCGTGTTACAGCTAAATCAGAATCCGCCAATATTATCGGAAGCGGAAATGCGCGACGTGTTTCAGCAGTTTAAAGGCTACGGAAAATGGGCAAGCTCTTAGTAAGAAACATCCTCCGCGTGTAAACCCGTGTTTTGCCGCACATAAAGCTCTTCCCACAAGTCTTCAGCACGTTTATCGCGCGTTGAAAGTGAAAATAAAATCACTGCCAAAAATCCAAGTGGAATTGAAATAATCCCTGGATTTTTTAGCCGAAATAGCGGTTTTTCTAGCCCCACCATGCTCGTGGTTTGGCTTTCATATTTAGCTAAATCTTCATTTGATTTTTTAATGGTTTTCTCTAAAGTGGCAATTTGCGCGTTAATGCTAGCCACCGCTTCTTGGCTACGAATACGCATCAGCAAATCTTTTAGCGCGGCGATTTTTTGTGCGGCTGCTGGCCTAGCTTCTGTTTCTTGTTTCGCCGCCTCGGCTTTAGCACAAGTGGTAAAAAATTCGCAGAACAAACCTTCGCTCGCAACAGCAGGCTTGGCAGCCAATAACGGTGAGCCTTGCAGGGCAGTGTTTGCATCGGCAAGCATTTTTTGCGGGTAAGTCATATTGGGCGAAATCAGCACCAATAAAATCGCGCTGCCAGCACCAATCAACATGCCCATCACCACGCCAGTGGTGTTGCAGCGCCGCCAATAAAGTGTTAAAAACACGGCAGGCAAATTGCCAGAAGCCGCCACGGCAAACGCCATGCCGACTAAGTGCGCAACGTTTTGGCCTTTGGCGAGAATGCCAATGATAATCGCCACAACTCCTACACCAATGCTGGCAATGCGCGCCGCTTTGATTTGCTGTGCTTGCGTCGCATCACCATGTTTAATCACGTTCACGTATAAATCGTGTGCAATGGCGCTTGCGCTGGCCAGCACCAAACCCGCAACCACGGCGACAATGGTCGCAAACGCTACGGCGGCAACAAATGCCAGCATAAAGTTGCCGAGTAGCGAATCTTGCCCGCCGCCCAAATACTGTGCCAACAACGGCGCGGCCATATTGCCGCCTTTGTCGATGCTGCCGATGGTTTCTGGCCCAACGTGAATTGCGGCACCAAAGCCCAAAAATAGCGTTAGCACGTAAAAGCCGCCAATAATCGCCATCGCCCAGACGACCGATTTGCGCGCCTCTTGCGCATTTGGCACAGTAAAAAAGCGCATTAAAATATGTGGCAAACCTGCCGTGCCAAACACTAGCGCCATGCCTAAGCTAATTTGGTCAATCGGATCTTTTAAAAACAAACCCGGCTCTAAAAAGCGCTGGCCAAGTTCTTGTGCGCTCATATTGCTGGCCGCCGTTCCAAGTAATTTCGCTACTTGCGCTTGTACATTCGGGTTATCAACCACCGCTTGTAAAAACGCGGGCAGGCTGAAGCCATAAGGCATCCAGACCAAGGTGACTAAAACCAACGAAGCAATCACCAGCAAAACCGCTTTTACGATTTGCACATAAGTGGTTGCCACCATGCCGCCAAAAACCACATAAGCTAACATCAACGTGCCGACTGCAATCACGGAAACTTCGTAATTGATGCCGATGAGTGTTTTAACCAGCACGCCGCCGCCCACCATTTGTGCGGTAAGGTAAAAAATGCTGACAGTAATGGTGGAAATCGCGGCAATAATGCGTGCTTTTTTGGGGTCGTTGCGAAACGCTAAAATGTCGCCCAAGGTGTATTTGCCAATATTGCGGCATGGTTCGGCGATGACCAAAAGCACCGCGATATAGCCCATGAGAAAGCCGACGGAATACATAAAACCATCGTAGCCATAAAGTGAAATTAAACCCGCAATGCCTAGGAATGACGCGGCTGACAGGTAATCACCCGCAATTGCCCAGCCGTTTTGTAAGCCAGAAATACTATTGCCCGCCGCGTAAAAATCGGTCGTCGATTTCACCCGTTTGCTTGCCCACCACGTGATGCTCATGGTGAGCGCGATAATGCTGCTAAAAACCGCGAAGGTGAGCCACTGATTCATGCTGCACTCTTTATATTTTTCGAGATGTTATGCGCATCGTCTTTTAAGGCTTTGGCTTCTGTGTCGTAATGTTGCGCACGCTTAGCGTAGATTGCGGCAATCAGCCACGCAACTAAAAACTGCGAAAGCGCAAATAAAACCCCAATATTAATCACGCCCCAAATTTTGATTTTGAAAATAGTTTGAAAATAAGCCGCGCTAATTGGCAGCGTAAAATAAAAAATCAGCGCAATCAACATAAGGCAGCATAAAAAGCGCGTTTTGGTGCTGTGCAGGCGCTGAAAACGCGGGTCGGCTTCAATCGCTTGCCAATGAATGGTGTGTTTTGCCACGAAAACTCTCCCGCATTTATCTTTTATTTATGTTTAATTTAGCGCTTCGTTTCATTGTGATTGTAACGTCTTTGCAGTAAAATAACTTCCCGTCTGCAACAAATCTTATAAAGCGATTCCATGACCAAATATGTGTTCGTGACTGGCGGTGTAGTATCCTCACTTGGTAAAGGTATCGCCGCAGCCAGCCTAGGCGCCATTCTCGAATCGCGCGGCATCAAAGTCACCATGCTCAAGCTCGACCCCTATATTAATGTGGATCCAGGCACCATGTCGCCGTTTCAGCACGGCGAAGTTTTTGTGACGGACGACGGCACGGAAGCGGATTTGGATTTAGGCCATTACGAGCGATTTATTAGCCAGCGTATGGCCAAACGCAACAGTTTTACCACGGGCCAAATTTACGAAACTGTCATTAAAAAAGAGCGTCGCGGCGAGTATTTAGGCAAAACTGTACAGGTCATTCCACATATTACCGACGAGATTAAAGCGAATATCAGACGCGGCGCAGAGGGCGCGGATGTGGCGATTATTGAGGTTGGCGGCACGGTAGGCGATATTGAATCACTGCCGTTTTTAGAAGCCATCCGCCAAATGGGTTTTGAAGAAGGCCGCAACAACGCTTGCTACGTGCATCTCACCTTGTTGCCGTGGATTCCAACTGCGGGCGAGCTGAAAACTAAGCCGACGCAGCACTCAGTAAAAGAGCTGCGCGAAATCGGCATTCAGCCAGATATTCTGCTGTGCCGCGCAGAACGCCCGATTCCAGAAGAAGAACGCAGAAAAATCGCACTGTTTACCAATGTCGCGTTTGAGGCGGTGATTAGCGCCATTGATAGCGATTCGATTTATAAAATTCCAGGCTTGTTGCACGACCAAATGATGGATGAAATTGTGTGCCACAAGCTGAATATTTTGGCAAAAGCAGCCGATTTAACGGAATGGAAAAAAATTACGCACGCGCTGGCCAAT
This sequence comes from Methylophilaceae bacterium, assembly GCA_043774925.1. Classification (GTDB taxonomy): domain Bacteria; phylum Pseudomonadota; class Gammaproteobacteria; order Burkholderiales; family Methylophilaceae; genus JAYVSZ01. The sequence goes on from JAYVSZ010000018.1 coordinate 31,102, forward strand.
CCAAAATACGAGGTAGATATTGCCTTTGTGGGTAAATATGTCGATTTAACCGAGTCCTACAAATCGCTTACAGAAGCCTTAATCCATGCGGGCATTCACACCGAATCCAAAGTCAAAATTCACTATATTGATAGTGAAAATATTGAGCGCGACGGTACGGATGCGTTGAAAGACATGGATGCAATTTTGATTCCGGGGGGCTTTGGCGTACGCGGTACAGAAGGCAAAATTGCGGCGATTCAATACGCGCGCGAAAACAAAATTCCTTATCTTGGCATTTGTTTGGGCATGCAACTGGCGGTCATAGAATTTGCCCGCAATGTGGCGGGATTAAACGATGCGAATAGCACCGAATTCAATCCTGATGCGCCTTACAAGCTGATTGGTCTTATTGACGAATGGCAAGATGCAACTGGTAAAATTGAAAAACGCGATGAGAATTCTGACCTTGGTGGCACCATGCGCTTGGGTGCGCAAAGCTGCCCAATTGAGCCGAATACATTGGCTGCAAGCATTTACGGCACTGCTGTGAACGAGCGCCACCGCCACCGTTATGAGGTGAACAATCATTATGTCGAGCAGCTGAAAAAGACGGGCCTGCTGATTTCTGCGCGCACGCCAACCGAGCAATTGTGCGAGATGATTGAGCTGCCGCAAAACGTGCATCCGTGGTTTGTTGCGTGCCAATTTCACCCAGAATTTACGTCGAACCCACGCACTGGACATCCGCTATTTACGGCTTACGTGAATGCGGCTTTGAAAAACAAAAAAAACCATTAACCGCCGATGGACGCAGATAATGACAAGATAAAACCTGATAAATATAATCAATATTTTTTAACTAGGTTATTGAGTTAGGTAATTAAAGATTTATCGGATTTAATCAAGATTTTATCTGCGTTTATCGGCGGTAAAATAATGTTTTTAAAAGGGTTTTAAATGAAGCTATGTAACTTTAACGTCGGCCTAGAACACCCATTATTCCTCATTGCAGGGCCATGCGTGATTGAATCGCGTGAGTTTGCAATTGAGACTGCGGGAATACTTAAAGAAATGGCCGCGCGCGTGGGCATTCCGTTTATTTATAAATCGTCTTACGATAAAGCGAATCGCAGCTCCACCAAGACTTTCCGTGGTTTTGGCATGGAAGAGGGACTGAAAATTTTGGCCGAAGTGCAAAGCCAAATTGGTGTACCGGTGCTGACCGATGTGCATACCACTGAGCAAGTGCCGCATGTGGCAGCCGTGGTGGACGTGCTGCAAACGCCTGCATTTTTGTGTCGCCAAACCGATTTTATTGTCGCTTGTGCGCAATCTGGCAAGCCAGTGAATATCAAAAAAGGCCAATTTTTAGCGCCGCATGATATGTTGCAAGTGGTGAATAAAGCCAAAGAAGCCAACGGTGGTGTGGACAATATTATGGTGTGCGAGCGCGGTGCGAGCTTTGGCTATAACACGCTCATTTCCGACATGCGCGGCCTTGCGATTATGCGCGAGACCAACTGCCCCGTGGTGTTCGATGCGACGCATTCCGTGCAACAGCCTGGCGGACAAGGCGATAAAAGTGGCGGTCAGCGTGAGTTTGTGCCAGTGTTGGCACGTGCTGCCGTAGCAAGTGGCGTGGCTGGTGTGTTTATGGAAACACATCCAGACCCGTCAAAAGCCTTGTCAGACGGCCCGAATGCTTGGCCGCTGAGCAAGCTGGAAGATTTGTTACACGTGTTGGTAGATTTGGATAGATTGGTAAAAAAAGCGGGTTTTATTGAGAGCACGCTTTAATTTTTTAAATCAAAAAACAATTTTTTACCGCCGATAAACGCATATACGCACTGATAAAAGCTGATAAATTCTAAAATTCAGAATTTAATCAGCTGGCACATTTTATTAGATGAGCGCTTTTATTAAATGTATTCATCGGCATGTATCTGCGTTTATCGGCGGTTAGTTATAGAGTTAGTATTTAATTTTAAGGAAAAGTTATGAGCGCAATTGTAGATATCATCGCCCGCGAAATTTTGGATTCACGCGGCAACCCGACTATTGAAGTGGACGTATTGCTGGAAAGTGGCGTCATTGGCCGCGCTGCTGTGCCTTCAGGCGCATCAACGGGCGCAAAAGAGGCGATGGAGCTGCGCGATGGCGATGCGAGCCGCTACGGCGGCAAAGGCGTGCTGACGGCGGTAGAAAACGTGAACACAGAAATTACCGAGGCGATTATCGGCTTGGACGCAGAAGAGCAAGCGTTTATCGACAAAACTTTAATCGAGCTCGATGGCACAGAAAATAAAGACCGCTTGGGTGCAAATGCGATTTTAGGCGTTTCTATGGCCTGCGCGCGTGCCGCGGCGGAGGAGAGCGGTTTGCCGCTGTACCGCTATTTAGGAGGCTCTGGCGCCATGCAATTGCCGGTGCCGATGATGAATATCATCAATGGCGGCGCACATGCAGATAATAGCGTGGACATGCAGGAATTTATGATTATTCCCGCAGGTTTACCCAGCTTTCGTGAGGCCTTGCGTTGCGGCGCGGAAATTTTTCATCAGCTGAAAAAAACGCTGCATAAAAACGGCTTGGCGACGACGGTGGGCGATGAAGGCGGCTTTGCACCAAATCTATCTTCCAACGAAGCCGCGCTTAAATTAATTATGGAATCGATTTCGGCGGCGGGCTACGAGCCAGGTAAAGACGTGTATTTGGGCTTAGATTGCGCCAGCACCGAATTTTACAAAGATGGAAAATACCATTTAGAATCAGAGGGTTTGGCGCTTACCTCAGCACAATTTAGCGATTACTTAGCGACTTGGGTGGACAAATACCCCATTATTTCTATCGAAGATGGTATGAGCGAATTTGATTGGGATGGCTGGAAAATTCACACCGACCGCCTTGGTAAAACCACGCAATTGGTGGGTGATGATTTGTTTGTGACCAACGCAAAAATTCTGCGCGAAGGCATTAAGCGCGGCGTGGCGAACTCATGCTTGATTAAAGTCAATCAAATCGGCACACTTACTGAGACTTTTCAAACCATTGAAACCGCAAAACGTGCGGGCTACACGGCGGTCATTTCGCATCGCTCTGGCGAGACGGAAGACACTACAATTGCCGATATTTCTGTGGCGACAAATGCGCTGCAAATCAAAACTGGCTCGCTATGCCGTAGTGAGCGCGTTGCAAAATATAATCAACTCTTAAGGATAGAAGAAGAACTGGGTGATGCGACAAGCTACGCAGGGATGTCGGCGTTTTACCAGTTATTCAAATAATGCATGAATTAGCAAAACAATCAACTTGGGATGCAGTGCAAGGCGCGCGGCGCGCAGAAGCCGAAATCGTATGGGTTGATACATTAAGGTTGCGAGCACCGCGGCAACGCTGCAATGCACCCAAGGAATTGTTTTGAAAGCCTTAACGCTTATTTTTGTGGTCTTAATTGCCTTGCTGCAATATCCGCTGTGGCTGGGCAAGGGCAGTTGGTTGCGCGTGTGGAACGTGAACCAGCAAATTGCCGAGCAAAAAGCCAAAAATGATGCCGCCAAGCAACGCAATGAAACCTTGGGAGCTGAGGTGCGCGATTTAAAACAAGGCAATGCCGCGATTGAAGAGCGCGCCCGCAGTGAGCTGGGCATGATTAAACAAGATGAAGTGTTTTATCAAGTGATTGACCAGCCGATTGTTATTCAACCCAGTGTCATTCAACCAAGCCCAGCGGCAACCATGCCCGCAAAACAACAAGAACAAACCAAGGTGAAAGGTAAAGAATAGTTTTTAACTACAATGAAAAAATACAAGCTCATTTATTTGCTTTCAGCTATCTTAATCATTGGCTTTTTTGCGAACAGTCTCCTCAGTTTTTTCGCCTCCCAATCATCCATTCATCGCGCGGTGGTTGATTATGAGTTGCCGCTTAGCGCTGATAAGATTTACGCTGAAATGCAAAATGAATTAATCCAGCCAGTGACGGCATCCAAAATGATGGCGACCGATGGCTTTCTGCGCGATTGGGTCATTGCGGGCGAGCGCGATGAAGCAAAGATAATTCGTTATTTGCACGAGATACAAGTCAGTAACAAAACGTTTGTGAGCTATTTTGTCTCAAATAAAACGCACAAATATTATTACAGCGATGGTAAAACGAGAACTGTTTCGGAAACGGATCCTCAGGATGCGTGGTATCCGCGCTTTCGTGCAAGCGGTCAAGATTATGTGCTAAATTTGGATACTGACAAAGCCACGCCAAATGTTTATGTCATCTATGTAGACCATAAAATGGTGGACGATTCTGGTAATTTTATTGGCCTTGCAGGCAGCGGCATTGCTTTGAGTTACTTAACGGGCATGATTGAGAGCTACCAAGCGCGCTACAAGCACAACATTTATTTTGTGGATACGAATGGCGTGATTATGCTTTCGGATAACAAAACCAAGCATATTGGCGACAATATCAAGCGAATATTTGGCGATAAAACCTATAAACACATCATGTTGCAAGAAGCCCAGTCTGGACAGGCTTCTCATAATGATGACTATGCGTACCAACATAACAACACAAATATTTTGCTGAATATGCGCTATATACCTGAATTAAAATGGTATTTGGTGGTAGAGAAAGACGAAGCCGACATATTGGAACTTAATGAAAACAGAAAAGCTTTATTGGTTAACTTAGCCTTAAGCGTATTCATTACAACGATTGCTTTATTGCTAGCGTGGTCGGCGATTAAGCGCTATCAAACGCAGATTGAGCAGTTGGCAACAACTGACAGTTTAACTGGGTTGCCCAACAGGGCAGCTTTTGATGTGGTTATTGCGGGCATGCTAAATGACAGCCAGCGCAATCAAAAACCGCTTTCAATCATGCTATTCGATTTAGATTATTTTAAGAAAATTAACGACACTTACGGCCACAACGCGGGCGATTTGGTGCTACAAGAAGTGGCGAATAATTTATCACTACACATGCGCAAAGCCGATTTTTTCTGCCGCTGGGGCGGTGAAGAATTTTTAGTGTTGCTCAAAGATTGCGATATCGCCAATGCTGCGCGCATTGCTGAAAATTTTCGCAATTCTTTGACGCAAATTACCGTGCATTACAACACGCATCAAATTGCGCTCACCAGCAGTTTTGGCGTGGCCACTTTGCAAAAAGACGAGGATATTGAACATTTAATTTCGCGCGCTGATATGAGTTTATATCAAGCTAAAAATCTGGGCAGAAATCGCGTTGCAGTAAGCAAAATCACTTAAAATCGTCACCATGTCACCATGTCACCATGTCACAGTCGCTGCCCTGAGAGCCAATATCTACGCGGCTTCCAGAGGCATGAAATTCTCTCGAGGATTTTTAACCTAGATTTACCTCTAATTTTCGAGCGAATACGGCATCGCTTTAATCGCTAATTTTACACCTTGCCAAAACACATCGCCAGCCTCGATTGCTTCCAATCGAATTTCCGCAAGCGCATCGAATCCACCAGCAAAACTTGGCGCTACGCGCACAATTTGACCAACTTCGTTTTGTGCGCCATCCAATACTTTGTCGCCTTCAACGGGTGTGATTTTACTGTTGATGCTGGCTAAAAATGTGCGGCGTTTTACCGTGCCTAAATAGTGCGTTCTGGCAACAATTTCTTGACCAGTGTAACAACCTTTTTTAAAGTTGATGCCGTTTAAAATATCCAAATTAAGCATTTGTGGCACAAATTTCTCTTGCGTTTTTGGCGTTATATCTGGAATGCCCGCTTGAATCTCCAGCCAATCCCAGCAAGATTTTTCAACGAGTTTGCAATAGGTTTTAAGCGCATCCAAAATCATGGGTGCATTGGCTTGATTGGTAAAAATTTCAAAGCGCTGGTTTTCCCCAATCGCAGGCAATTTCAAAATCGTGGCGTGTTCCAAAGTCACCAATTCGTAATCTTGCGTCGGAATAGTGGCATGGCTGCGAGCCAATAGGGATGAGGCTTCTGGGCCATTAATGCCAATCTTTGTAATTTCATCCGAAACGTTTTTAATCTCCACTTTGCTGCGCATCACGTACATTTTTAGACGCTTCAAAATCGGCTCGAGTAGCTCGCGATTAAACTGCAAATGAATATGATCAGCATGCACAAAAGCCAAGAACAGCGCCAACATACGGCCTTTTGGCGTGCAGTAGGCGCTATAGTGTGCGTTGTTGCCAATCAACAGGTTCACATCGTTTGTTACTTGACCTTGTAGAAAAGCCACCGCATCGGCGCCGCTGATTTCCAGCAAACCTAGATGCGATAAGTCGCAGATTATGTTATCTTGATTACTCATTTTTATGATTGCCTTTAATGAAGCCACGGTTGATGCAGGCTGTTTCGATTGAACTTCAGCCTTCCATGCTGTTATTGGGCTTGCTGTGCGCAATTTCAATGGCGTGTTGCGCTATTTTAGCGCAGTTGCCGCTTGCGTTTGCCATTAAATGCGGCTTGATTGCACTTGTCATTATTTCAAGCACTTATTTCGCCATGCGTGACGCACTATTGCGTTTGCCAAATTCGTGGAAAAAGGTTGAAGTCAGCGCCCAAGGCGCACTCAAGCTGACGAATAACAAAGGACAAATATTTGAGCCAACATTGGCCGCGAGCAGCTTGATTCATCGCATAGTGACGATTTTAAATGTTGAACGAAGCGGTTTAAACTGGCGCTTGCCGCCTGTTATTTTATTTACTAACCAAGAAAACCATGAAGCGCTGCGCAAGCTACGCGTGTGGCTACGCTGGTGGAAGCATCAGGAGGACTTGAGTGCAGCTTGACGCGCTCTGCGTGCTTTAAAACGCTCAAAAATTGCGACAAGTTCTTTGCGTGGATGTTTGGGTAAATAAGCCGCTAAAAACAACAAGCCCGCTAATGAAGCGATAATCCATTTTAGCTCAAACGCCGCTTTTTCGCGCCTTGCAGGCGGCTGTTTTTTCATTGCTGCTAAAATATTCTGCAAGCTATCGCCATTCACATAATGTCCGCTTACCTCGCTAGAGAGTGACTGCAAATACTTTTCATCTACCTTAGACATATAACGGTCGCTGACATCATTAGCAATCTCATCGTTACGCGCGCCGATATTGTCTTGCGAAATTTGTGCCACCCCAGGTTGCATGGCAAAGCTTTCATTCGCCCAGTAGCCGATGATTTGATTGTGTTCATCAAGTTTGGGAATCGCCGTGCCTTTGTCGCTGCCAATACCAACGATAAGCCAGTCTTTACCGCCCTGAAATCCGGTTAAATCTCTTGTATTAAAAATGTGCAATTTCGGCGTTTCTTCGCCATCAGTCATATAAACCACTTGCGCCGCCTCGGGAAAGCTGCGGATGAGCTTGGCCAGTGTGACCATGCTTTCGCGAATGCGACTATTGCCAGACCAGCCCATGCGCCAATCTAAATGGTTGATGCTGTCGTCAATGGCGTTAAAGTTTTCACACACCTCAATTGGCGTGTAAAGCGCGGCTACGCTAACACCAACAAATAGGGCGATGCTGACTTGCGTGCCGCAAGGCATTTCGCCTACTATGCGGTGCATCAAATATTGTTCGTATTCCATGCGGCTGACGGTTTTTCCGCCAATGCTCATATCTTTCACGTTCATACTTTGCGAGATATCGGCGACCAACAAGTAACTGTAAACGTCGCGCTTAACGGGCACTGTCGGCTTAAATAAAGCAATCATTAGCAAAGCAAGCGCAGCCGCGAGTAAGCTAATGTCGCGGCGGTGACGCAGGTAATTAAATAGTTTTTTCATTAGGGCAGCGCTTTCAATTAAGGCAGGCCTACTGGAATGCTGCCCATAATCAAGCCGGGCGTGTCAGATTCGCCCACGCCTGGCGTTGGGTTGCCGGGCAACATGCCCATCACGCGGTCTAAATTGTGGCGCGCATCCCAGTGCTTATTTTCGATTTTTAGCGATGAAACATACGCCAATTTAGCTTGTCGCACTAAGTATTCGGCCTCGTCGCGCACCGTCATATTCACGCCGTTAATCGCCAAGCCGCGCAGAAAGAAAATATTACCAACGTTGTATTGCACCGCAGATTTTTGTGTTGCATTGCCTTTTGGCAGCATTTGCGTAAATAGCAAAGTGGCTTCTTTGAAACGCTCTTTTTTTGCCAAATAAAGCGCCGTATTAAATTTGGCTTCAAAGCTATCTTGGTCTGTCGATGGCGTTTTACCTGTGTTTGCCGCTAGATTGAATGCGTCGATTTGATGGATGCGCTTGTAGGTGTAAATGCTACCAAGTAGGCAAGCTAGGCTGAGCAACACCAAAAACCAAGTGAGTTTTTTTATCGTAAGTAAGGAGTTTAGTGCCATGTTTTTACCTCTAAATATTTTACGCCTAGCAACAGTGAAATCATGATGGCGGCAATCAAAAAGCATAAGTTAGAAAAGTCTTTGCCAGGAATTTTTTCCATGTATTTAATTGGCTTCTTTTCTTTACGATTAATATCATTAATCGCCAATTGCAAAGTCTTTGGATCCTCTGCCTCGTAGGCGTTAAATGGTGTTTTCATGGTTTTAAAAAACTCGTACAACTCTATTTCTGGCGGTAGCGGCTGATTTTCTTGCGGTTTATAATCTTTGTTAAAAATGCTCAAACCACCTGGCTGACGTAGCACAATCCAATATAAACCAATGTGCATGCGGTCGAACCAATCACGAATTTTTTGCTCAGTATTGGCATCAATGCGGCCTGCACCATCGGAAAGTAAAATTACCGCGCGCGAGCCAGAATCTGGCATTTTGTCAAACAAGCCAGCACCAGATGTTAAGCCGCTACCAATGTTGGTTTGAAACAGCGCATTGCCAGCAGTGGCGCGCACTGCCGCTAAAATAGCCTCTTTATTTTCAGTAAGCGGCAGCACGTGCATGGCGGAATTACTAAAGGTAATCATACCCATCATGTCGTGGTCGCGCGATTGTACAAATTCGGTAATTAAGCGGGCAGCAGCGGCAGATTTTGTTTCGCCTACTTTGCCATCGCTGCCACCAGAAAATGGGTCGTCCATACTCGCGCTTCTGTCTAGCACTAAGCCAATTTGCGCGCCTGCGCCGATTTTTTCGATTTCCTGCTCGTTGCTATGTGGTGCGGCCAAGCCTAAAACAATAAAGCTTAGAATAAGCACAGCCAACACCTTCAAAATCAGCCCAATCAGGTCAGAAAGTGGATCTGCCGGCAACATATCCAACCACGAGTAGTTTTTGCTGTGTGCGCGCTGAAACACCAGTGGCAAAGCCGCAAGCGGTAGCAACCATAATAACCAAGGGTAAGAAAACGCCATGCTTATGCCTTGGGGTGTGTGGTTAAAGTATCAGGCACAAGGCCTCGTTCGCAATCGCGGCAGCGGCGGCAGAAGCGCGCCAGCCATTGAATCGGTTCATTGCCTGCTTCGTGCTTGGCATTTGCTTCAAAAAATACGTGGCGCGACAAAGCAAAAAATTGATTTATTTCATTTTCGATTGGTTTGAAGCTTGGCTTGTTCTGCAAAAATGCGTCAAGATTACTGGTGAACAAACTACTGCCAGCGGTCGCGTTCAATGATTCATGTAGCTTGCTCACGGCGGTTTGTAAGCCCGTTTGGTCATTGGGTAATTTACGAATCGCTCTGAAAGCCTTGGCAAAAGGTCCGCCCATACGTGGCAACCAAGCATGTTGCCCCAGCATGTACAATAAGCCGAGCAAGCTTAAACCTAGCACAGTAAGCAATATTTTTAAACGCTTTTTCTCACGGCTAGCATCCAGCAACATTGGGCCGCGGAAGCCGTCCATATCGTCTTCTACTTTGACTTGGCCAAAAATAGAAAGCGGCGAAATCACAAATTCGTAGCTCGGAATACGAAACTTCACCACTTCTTTGCCCTTAGATTCCGTGTTAATCAAACGAATGTATTCAGTCGGCAATGCGCCAGGCTTTGCTACTACGCTGCTGGTAAATACTTGATAACTCAAGGAAAGATTGTGTGTAACTTGGATTTTCTCATCTTTTTCAGTATGTTTTAAGTCGCTTAAGTCGATGCCAAGCGGCTGACCTTTATATTTTTTCTCGTAGCCGATAATTGGCAAAGACTCTAGCACAAGCTTGTACGGTTTTTTGATAGTGACAGTGACTTGACGTGTGAGCACGTCACCTATGGTGTAACCCGTTTTGTGGTCTGGTTCTTGTATTTGCAGCGTCACCACACCCTCTTTTACATCCGGGAAAGGTTGGCTGTCAAGCGCATAAACATTGGCTGTGCAGGCAATGAGTAAAAGTAAAATTTGAATAAATTTGGTCATATTTTAAGCTGCAACAAATTGGTGAAAATAGTCGGTAAAAACGTCAGCATCGTAAGCGCCTTCAACGTAAATGGGCGGCATATCAAACTGCATAAAAAGCTTGTAAATGGCTTCGCGACGGGCTTCAAACGCAGCAACAATCCGCTCACGATATTCTTTGCGCAAAAACAATGTACGCTTAGCACCAGTTTCTGGGTCGGTCACCGCACTAATGCCAAATTCTGGCAAGCTTGTGTATTCGTCCGCATCCCACAGCACCACAGGCACAATGTGGTGACGCAGCAAATTAGCCAAAGAGGCTTCTAGCTGCTCAAGTGGCATGTGAAAGTCAGAGATAAGAAATATCAGCGAGCGTTCGCGCGGTAAGTAGCGCCAAATATCGCCAATACCCGCGCCAGTGGTGGCGCCTGGGTGAAATTCTTTTAAGTTTTCCGCCATCTCAATAGCGCGATGTGGCTTGAATGAAGCGGTGCTAATCCAATCTTCGCGTACCACATCATCAAAGCCAATAAAGCCAAATGGGTCGGCGTTACGGCTGACCGATTGCGCAATGGATTCAACAATGTCTGCTGCTTTACGGATTTTACGTTCTTTGCTGCCAAAATTCATGCTGCCAGATAAATCACAAATCGCGAATACTGGCGTTGCACTTTTTTGGTTGAACAGGCGCACATAGACTTGCTCCATCGGATCGCGAATGGTTTGCCGCAAATCAATACGACGCGGATCTGGGTAAGAAAGCAGGGTGGTGTGCCCGATAAATTCCATACCCATGCCGCGCTGCGTGCTAGCGTGGCGGCCAGGATGGCGGCCGCGGTTGCGCCAACCGATGTGGTAGCTAAACTGTTTAATGTAGGTAGGCTCGCTCATGCCGCTTGCAATTATGGTGCGGCAACCGCGTTAATAATACCGCTCAACATCTCACGCGCAATTTCTGTGCGGCGCATTTCGTAAACTGGGCTGAACACTAATCTATGTGCAACAGTCTCGTGAAATACGGCGTGAATATCTTCTGGCGTAACCGCGGTGCGCTCGTTAAGCCAAGCGTTCACACGGGCTGCGCGCAACATCATACTCATACCACGCGGACTGGCGCCAGCAAGCACTAAGCGATTCATATCCACATTGCTGACTTTTACGCCGTAATCTAGTGGCGCGCGCGTGGCTTTCCACAAATTAAGCGCATATTTTTCTAGTGTTTTTGAGGCTTCTACACTTTTTTGCACGACGCCTGAAAACGCATTTAAGGTATCGAATTGCAGCACATCGGCTTTTAATGTGTCTACCAGCGCATCGGCGTCATGGTAGCGCGTGTCAAACATCAAGCCTTGCATAATTGCATCGTCATTTGGCACAACAATGGGGATTTCCATCATAAAACGGTCGCGCGCGGCCGATGGAATTTCGAAAGTTTCTTCTTTTTCCACTTGGTTGCGGTCAGCAAACACAATCATGTGCGGAAATTTATGTTCTTTATTGAAGGCAGATAATGTGCGTTCTGCCATCACGCGCAATAGCAACGAATGTACTTGTGGGCGCGCACGGTTAATTTCGTTAAAGAAAAACACCGATAAATTCTCGCCACTCATTAGCAATGGGCCTGCACTCACGTGCGGTTTGCCGTCTTCGCCCAAATAGGTGTGGTACACCAAATCGTTCGGCATCAAATCGATTGTGCCTTCAATCCGCTGGTAACCGCCGCCAATACCGCGCGTAAACGCGCGCAGCAGCGTGGTTTTGCCCACACCCACATCGCCTTCCAGCAACACATGCCCACGCGCAAAAATCGCGGTGGTAATCAGGCGGATAGGGCGCTCTTGGCCTACCACTACCTTGTTCACTTCGGTTTCTAAAGTTAGCGCATGTTGACGCCAGTCGGCCAGTTGATGGTCGCTCATCGAGTTTTCCTTAACGATTTTTGAGTGATTTAAAAGTTAAACTGTTACTAAATATTACCAAAATATTAAACTAAATTTCACAAAGTGTATACAGGTTCGTATACCCGTAAGAAAATATAGTTATGAATAAGGCTTTCGTTAAATGCAATTTCCAGCGAAAATAGCATAAATTCATTAAGCAAAGTATAAATAAATGTCAAAACAGAATGGCTTTACTAAAGAAGAGTTGTTAGCTTGCGGCAGAGGCGAGATGTTTGGCGAGGGTAATGCGCAGCTGCCGTTGCCGCCGATGCTCATGTTTGACCGCATTGTGAGCATTACCGAAGACGGCGGCAAATATGGTAATGGCCAAATTGTTGCCGAGCTGGATATTACGCCGGATTTATGGTTTTTTGATTGCCATTTTACCGGCGACCCTGTGATGCCAGGCTGTTTGGGGCTAGATGCGATGTGGCAATTGGTCGGATTCTATTTGGGTTGGAAGGGCGGACTCGGTCGCGGGCGGGCGCTTGGCGCGGGTGAAGTGAAATTTAGCGGTCAAGTGTTGCCAACGGCCAAAATGGCGACTTATACTATCGATTTAAAGCGCGTAATTTTGCGCAAATTGGTGATGGGCATTGCCGATGCGACAATGTCGCTGGATGGTCGTGAAATCTATGCGGCAAGCGATTTGCGTGTGGGTTTATTTACACGCACGGACAATTTTTAAAAAAATAAAAAAGGGAGCACGTAAATGAGACGTGTTGTAATTACAGGATTAGGCATTGTTTCAAGCCTTGGCAACAACAAAGCAGAAGTCAAACAGAGTTTGTTTGAGGGGAAGTCCGGCATCACTTTTCAGCCAGAATATGCGGCGCGTGGATTGCGCTCGCAAGTGGCAGGCTCGATTAAAAATCTTGATATTGAAGCGCTGATAGACCGCAAACAATTTAGATTTATGGCCAAAGGTCATGCCTATGCTTGGATTGCGCTGCAAGAGGCGATTGCTGATTCTAATTTGCCGCCAGAAATGGTTTCTAACATTCGCACTGGCATGATAGTGGGCGCGGGCGGCACTTCTACCGAGGCCATGCTAGAAGGCACCAATACGTTGGCGGAAAAAGGCATTCGCCGCGTTGGGCCTTACATGGTCACCAAAACCATGGGTAACGGCGTGCTTGCTTGCTTAGCCACTGGTGCGCAGATTAAAGGTGTGAATTACGCCATCACTTCGGCTTGCTCCACCAGCGCGCATTGTGTGGGCAACGGCGTGGAGCAAATTCAAATGGGCAAGCAAGACATTGTGTTTGCGGGCGGCGCGGAGGAGGAACATTGGACGATGTCTTATATGTTCGACGCCATGGGCGCGATGAGCAGCAAATATAACGAAACACCCGAAAAAGCCAGCCGCACTTACGATGCAGGCCGCGACGGCTTTGTGATTTCTGGCGGTGGCGGCATTGTGGTGCTTGAGGCATACGAACACGCAAAAAAACGCGGCGCAAAAATCTATGCAGAAGTCGTCGGTTACGGCGCAACGTCTGATGGTTACGATATGGTTGCGCCCAGCGGTGAGGGCGCGGTGCGCTGCATGCGGCTTGCGATGGAAGGTGTGGGTAATATCGATTACATCAATACGCACGGCACATCTACGCCAGTTGGCGATACTAAAGAGCTTGAGGCGATTCGCGAAGTGTTTGGTACTAATAATCCTGTGGCGATTGCGTCGACCAAGTCGCTTAGCGGCCATGCGCTTGGCGCAGCGGGCGTAAACGAAGCGATTTACACGCTGATTATGATGGAAAATAACTTTATCGCCGCAAGTGCAAATATCGATAATCTCGACCCAGCGGCCGAAGGCATGAATATTGTGCGCAAACGTATTGATAACGTGAAGATTGAAACCGCGCTTTCCAATAGCTTTGGCTTTGGCGGTACCAATGCAACACTTACGATGTCAACCAAAGGCTTGTAGCAGGCATTAAAGCCTTATTCACTTAAATAAAGACTAGGCCATGAAAACAAAAATATTCAGCATCTTATTGATTCTACTGACTTTATCTGGTTGCGCGATGGATCGCACGGTGAATGTTTCCGAAGCACAAATTCAAGAAATGCTGAATAAAAAGCTTGCCTTGCCCATTTCCGTCCTCAAGATTTTTGATGTGAATCTTTCTAATTCGCTAGTCAAGTTCGATAAAACCACCGGCCGCATGAATACCACGCTAGATACCAACATGAGCAGTAGTTTGCTAGGTAAAACTTTAGCAGGAAAAATGGGCATTTCTGGCAAGCTGCGCTTCGATGCGGCCACCCAATCTATTGTGCTAGACGATCCAAAAATTGAGCAATTGTTGCTAGATGGTGCGGGCAGTAAATATAACGATTTGCTGAGCGCACTGGCTAAATCTGTGGGTGGCGAAATGTTAAACGGTTTGACGCTTTACACCGTAAAGCCAGAAGATTTGAAATATGGCGGCACGCAATATAGCCCAAAAGATATGCAGATTACCGATAAGGGTTTGCAGTTGACGCTAAGCCCGGCGAGATAAAAATGCTCGGAGAGGCTCACGGATATTGGCTTGCAGAGCACCTGCTTTAAGTGATTTTGTAGAGTGGATGAGCTTTATAACTATAAGGGAGGTTTGAAATGTTTATCCCAATTTCATTACTTGTATTAATTGTAGTTATTGCAGTATCTCCAGATAAAACAAGAGCAAAAATTGCTAATATGATGGGGGACTTGGTGGCATATGGGCTAACGCTAGTAATAATTATTACCGTTATTGTCGCTGTTGTAGCTGCAATTTGGTTTGGTGTTAGGTGGGTATGGAGTACTTTTCCCGAAAATCACATAATGACTGGTAGTTTAATGGTTGTGGCTGCAATTTCTTTTGTGGCTGGCCTGCTTGGTATTGATTTGATGGACTAACAGCCTACGCGAGCTGATTTTTAGCTATGCTAAAACGAGCACCAGCACCAGAGGGTGTGGCGGTTTGCTCAAGGAGAATAGATTTGTTACATTCGGGACAATTAACATAATATTTACCGTCCTTGTGATACATTTCAGGATCACTTTTGTGTTTTGCAAGTATGCCACTATCAACTTGCCTTAGGTGGTAAACCACTGCATTGCAAAATGGACAATTCATTCTAAATTCCTCATATTTTCGTAAGCAAAATTAGCCATACTAATTGGTTTTTTCAATATTAGCCAGCGTAGGGCGCAATAGCTTGCGTATTGCGCCGCATGAAAACGCTTCAACTCTCAAGCTACCTTCCCTAAAACCTTCCTACGGCGCAATACGCTTCGCTATTGACGCCCTACAAAATCAACGCCGCAGCGACATTGCGGCCTTCGCTCATGAGAATATTGTAGGTTCTACACGCGGCGGCGGTGGTCATACATTCCAGCGGAATGCCGTTTTCGGTGAGTTTTCTGAACGTTTTTGGGTGTAAAAACTGGTGTTTTTCGCCCGTGCCCAGCAGTACCACTTCTGGCTTTATTTCTAACAATAGGTCAAAGCTTTGCTCAGTTAATGCTGAAAAATCAGTGACTTGCCAATTTTCTACAAGCTTATCCGCCAGCACGATTAAATTTTGTGCATATTTTTTACGGTTAATTTCAATAAAATCTGCGCCGTAGCCAGTAATTAAATTAAGATTATCGCTGGTAGTTAAATGTAGCTTCATACTAAGACTATCTGGCACGGCTTTCATTGATGGAAACGACCATTCTAATGTAAACTAACGGCATTATAAACAGCGCTTTTAAAGCAAAAAGTCTAGCCGCATGCAGTCACTTAATAAATCCAACAAGCTTAATAACGTTTGCTACGATATTCGTGGCCCAGTGCTGCAACGCGCGCGGCAAATGGAAGATGAAGGGCAGCGCATTATCAAGTTGAATATTGGCAATCCTGGCGTGTTTGGCCTAGAAGTGCCAGATGAAATTCAGCAAGATGTGATTCGCAACATGAGTAAATCGGGTGTTTATACCGATTCTAAAGGTCTATTTGAGCCGCGCAAAGCGATTATGCACTATACGCAAAGCAAACACATTGCGGGCGTGACGGTGGATGACATTATCATTGGTAATGGGGTTTCTGAGCTGATTGTGATGGCGATGCAGGGTTTGCTGAATAACGGCGACCAAGTCTTAGTGCCGATGCCAGATTATCCTTTGTGGACGGCGGCTGTGACGCTTGCTGGCGGCATGCCAAGGCATTATTTGTGCGATGAAGTCTCGGGCTGGCTGCCGAATTTGGCGGATATTGAATCTAAAATTACCGCCAACACGCGTGCGATTGTAGTGATAAATCCGAATAATCCAACTGGCGCGCTTTACCCTGTGGAAACGCTCAAAGGCATTATTGAAATTGCGCGGCATCATGGTTTGGTGATTTATGCAGATGAGATTTATGACAAAGTTTTGTACGATGGCAATGAACATGTTTCATTAGCCTCACTGGCCGATGATGTGCTTTTTGTGACGTTTAACGGCCTTAGCAAAAATTACCGCGCCTGTGGTTATCGCGCGGGCTGGATGATTGTTTCTGGCGCAAAAGAGTGCGCAAAAGATTATATTGAAGGCTTGAACATGCTAGCATCCATGCGGCTTTGCGCCAATGTGCCAGGCCAATTGGCCATTCAAACCGCACTGGGCGGCTACCAAAGCATCGACGATTTGGTCGCGCCCGCTGGCAGACTTTGTAAGCAGCGCGACTTGGCTTACGACATGCTGACGGCGATTCCTGGCGTAAGCTGCGTTAAACCAAAAGCGGCGATGTATTTGTTCCCCAAGCTCGATCCTAAAATGTACCCGATTAAAGATGACCAGCAATTTATTTTAGATTTATTGCTGGAAGAAAAAGTATTGCTGGTGCAAGGTACAGGCTTTAATTGGGGGGCGCCAGACCATTTTCGCGTAGTGTTTTTGCCGAATGTGGACGATTTAACCGAGGCGATAAATCGTATCGCCCGTTTTTTAAAGAATTATAGAATGAAGTTTGGAGCCAAAACTTGAAAGAATTGAGAGTAGGTTTGTTGGGCATCGGCACCGTTGGTGGCGGTGTTTATACAGTATTAAAGCGCAACGCGGATGAAATTACGCGCCGTACTGGTTGTGCGATTAAAATCGTGCAAATCGCGGATAAAAATATTGAACTCGCCAAAAAAGTAACAGGCGGCGATGTTGCAATTACTGGCGATGCCTTTGTAGTGATTAATAATCCTGAGGTTGATGTGGTGATTGAGCTGATTGGCGGCTACGGCATTGCCAAAGAGCTGATGTTAAAGGCGATTGCCAACGGTAAACACGTGGTAACTGCAAACAAAGCCTTATTGGCATTACACGGCAATGAAGTTTTTGGTGCGGCGCAAAAAGCAGGCGTGATTGTGGCTTTTGAGGCGGCGGTTGCGGGCGGCATCCCAATTATCAAGACGCTGCGTGAAGGGCTGGGGGCGAACAAAATTGAGTGGCTTGCGGGCATTATCAATGGTACGACTAATTTTATCCTGACCGAAATGCGCGAAAAAGGCTTGCGTTACGAAGATGTGATAGCAGAGGCGCAGCGCCTTGGTTATGCCGAGGCCGACCCCACGTTTGACGTGGAAGGTATTGATGCTGCGCATAAGTTAACCATTATGTCGGCGATTGCGTTTGGTATGCCGATGAAATTTGAGCAAGCTTACACCGAAGGCATTACCAAATTGCAGCAAACAGATATTAAATACGCAGAAGAGCTGGGCTACCGCGTGAAGTTGCTTGGCATTGCCAAACATTTTGAAAAAGGCGTGGAGCTGCGCGTACATCCAACACTCATCCCCGAAAAACGCCTAATTGCTAACGTGAATGGTGCGATGAATGCCGTGGTGGTGAAGGGCGATGCGGTTGGGCCAACGCTATACTACGGCGCGGGCGCAGGCGCAGAGCCCACCGCCAGCGCGGTGGTGGCGGATTTGATGGATGTTGCACGTTTGAGTAGCGCAACTTTAGAGCAAAGAGTCCCGTATTTGGCCTTCCAGCCGAATAGCATTGCCGATTTGCCGATTTTGCCGATTGGCGAAATTAGCAGTGCTTATTACTTACGTTTACGTGCTTCTGATAAACCTGGCGTGCTTGCGGGTGTGACTAAAATTTTGGCAGACCGCAATATATCAATTGATGCGATGCTACAAAAAGAGCCAGAGGATAACGAAACTGAAGCGGATATTGTGATTTTGACCCACGTGACGCTGGAAGCCAATATGGACGCGGCGATTGGGCAGATTGAGGCCTTGTCAGCAATTGTCGGCAAGCTGGTAAAAATCCGCATGGAAGAGTTGAATTAGTAATGAAGTACGTTTCTACCCGCGGGCAATCGCCCGCACTTAGTTTTAGCGAGATTCTGCTTGGCGGACTTGCGCCAGATGGCGGCTTATACCTGCCAGAAACTTATCCGCAACTTAACGATGCCGATTTAACGGCGATGCGTAGCATGAACTATCGCGATTTGGCGTTTTATATTTTAAGCCGTTTAATTGATGATATTCCAAGCACTGATTTAAAAGCGATTATTGATAAAACCTACCGCGCTGAAGTGTATGGTTTTACCCGTGCAGGGCAGAACGCAGAAGACATCACGCCAACCGTCAAGCTAGAAGAAAATTTATACCTACTCTCGCTTTCTAACGGCCCAACCTTGGCGTTTAAAGACATGGCCATGCAGTTGCTGGGTAATTTGTTTGAATACGTGCTCGCTAAAAAAGGCGAGACGACCAATATTCTAGGCGCAACTTCTGGCGACACAGGTAGCGCGGCGGAATACGCCATGCGTGGCAAAAAAGGTGTGCGTGTTTTTATGCTTTCGC
Organism: Methylophilaceae bacterium; assembly: GCA_043774925.1. Lineage (GTDB taxonomy): Bacteria > Pseudomonadota > Gammaproteobacteria > Burkholderiales > Methylophilaceae > JAYVSZ01. The sequence continues at coordinate 50,119 of JAYVSZ010000018.1, forward strand.
CACATAAAAAGATGAGCCGCTTTCAAACCGCGCAAATGTTCAGTTTGCAAGACGACAATATTTTCAATATTGCCGTGAATGGCGTGTTTGACGATTGCCAAGACATGGTAAAAGCAGTGAGCAATGACGCGGCTTTTAAGGCGAAATATAAAATTGGCGCAGTGAATTCTATCAACTGGGGCCGTATCGTCGCGCAAGTGGTGTATTACTTTAAAGGTTATTTTGCGGTCACGCAGAATAATAGCCAAAAAGTGGATTTTTGCGTGCCCAGCGGCAACTTTGGCAACGTTTGTGCTGGGCATATTGCGCGCATGATGGGCTTGCCGATTGATAAACTGGTGGTTGCCACGAATGAAAATGATGTATTGGATGAGTTCTTTAAAGCGGGTGTTTATCGCCCGCGCGGCGCTGCCAATATCTACCACACCTCTAGCCCGTCAATGGATATTAGTAAAGCCTCAAACTTTGAGCGCTTTGTCTATGATTTGGTTAATCAGGATACTGCCAAAGTGCGTGAATTATGGGCTGCGGTGGACAAAGGCGGCAGCTTTGATTTAACTGCATTTATGTACAAAATAGCTGATTTTGGCTTTGTGTCAGGATCAAGCAACCACGCGGCTCGCATGGCAACCATTCAACAAACCAAAGCCAACTATGGCGTGGTAATTGACACGCACACCGCGGATGGTTTAAAAGTGGCGCTTGAACTGAAACAAGCAAACACACCGATGCTAGTGCTAGAAACCGCCTTGCCAGCCAAGTTTGAAGATGCCATTGTAGAAGCGCTAGGCACTGTTCCGCCGCGGCCAAAAAACTTAATTGGCATTGAAGATTTGCCGCAAAAGTTTACGGTGATGGATGTGAGTGACAGCGCGATTAAAGCGTTTATTGTGAACAATACTTAACAATGTTTAAATCTTTTGTCATCTTAGTAACTTGCGGATATATTTTCGCTACAACTAATCTCTATGCGGGTTACAACGAAGATTTAGTCGCTATTAACAAAGGCGTGCCAAAATCTGTTCAGCAATTTAATAAGCGCCAAATTGAATGTAATCATTGGGGCGGTGAAGAGCCTTACGATAAAGCGCGCAGTTTAGAGATTACAGCAGCAGTTAAAAAATTAAAGTGCGATGCTTTAGAAAACGATGAAAAAAAACTACTTAAAAAATATAAATCTAAACCAAATATTATTGATTCAATCTACAAGGCAAAAGCGTTTGTTTAAGAATAAGCATGCAACAATACACTGAACTTTTACGCCACGTGCTTGCGCACGGCAATGTTAAAACCGATCGCACGGGCACGGGTACAATTTCGGTATTCGGCTACCAGATGCGCTTTGATTTGAATGGGGGTTTTCCGCTGCTGACGACCAAAAAAGTGCATCTTAAATCGATTATTCACGAGCTGTTGTGGTTTTTGCAAGGCAGCACCAATATTGCCTATTTAAAAGAAAACGGTGTACGCATTTGGGATGAATGGGCGGATGAAAATGGCAATTTAGGGCCTGTTTATGGTTACCAGTGGCGTAATTGGCCGAAGCCAGATGGCACGCATATTGACCAAATCACGCAGGTAGTGAATGCGATTAAAACCAACCCCGATTCACGTCGCTTGATTGTAAGCGCTTGGAATGTAGCGGATGTCGATCAGATGAAACTGCCACCTTGTCATGCGTTTTTTCAGTTTTATGTGGCCGATGGTCGTTTAAGCTGCCAGTTGTATCAACGTAGCGCCGATATTTTTCTTGGCGTGCCATTTAATATTGCGTCTTACGCGCTTTTAACCATGATGGTAGCGCAAGTATGCGGCTTAAAACTGGGCGATTTTGTACATACTTTGGGCGATGCGCATATTTATAGCAACCACATGGAGCAGGTGCAAGAGCAGCTTATGCGTTCGCCAAAAGCCTTGCCGCAAATGCACATTAATTCAGCAGTCAACGATATTTTTAGCTTTAAGTTTGAAGATTTTACGCTGGAAAATTACGATCCAGATCCAGCCATCAAAGCGCCAGTTGCGGTGTAATTTTGGACGAAAAAAAGAGGCTGCCCTATGCTAGTAGGACAGCCTCTACTTGTGACTCTCAGGGGTAAGTCACAAGTAAGCTGAGCGTTTTAATTCGTTGTTGGGGTCACTGCTGAAGGTGCGGCTGCAGTTAAAGCAGCCTTGTAATTGGCATATTCATCAGCGGCAATCATGCCGTCATGGTTCACATCAGTTGCGTCAAATTGCGCAGCCAATGCTTTATCTTTTACAGCTTCTTTTAGTGAGAGTTTGCCGTCAGCGTTGCCATCTAAGCGTTTAAAATCAGGGTCAACTGGTGCTTTAGTCATTGCATCTGCTGGTTTAATTTCACCAGCCTTCATTTCTTCTTTTACAGCACTCTTGCTATCAGCAAATGTGGGGGTGCTTAGACCCGCGAATAATAGGGTAGATGCTAGGCCTGCTAAAATTGGGCTAACGATTTTGCGTGAAAAATTGAAATTCATTGCTGTACTCCTAATCTTATTAAAAATTTGCAACTTGTGATTGCATTGTTTAATTAGCGAGGTTCGTGCCAACTTTTTTAATTAAATAAAATCAATAAGTTAAGTATTTTTCTGTTTTTTTGGAATGATTTTATGTCGCCAAAATGAGACATGTAAATAGATGAAATTGCTAACCAATTGAATATTAATAAGAAATGTTGTCGCTGTTTCACGACAAAATCAGAGATGCACTTTTAATTACAATTCGTCATTGTTTTTAAAGGCATTTGCTTGGATATGATGACGCTCTAAAAGTCGATAAAACTCAGTGCGGTTGCGTTTTGCCAGTTTTGCCGCCTGTGTTACGTTGCCTTGTGTCGCTTTAAGTAGGCTAACAAGATAGTTTTGCTCGAATTGCTGGCGCGCTACATCCAGAGGAATCACTGTGTTGGATTCTTCTTGTAGCGCTTTTTGTACTAAGTTAACAGGAATAATTTGTGTGGTGGCGAGCACAACCGTTTGCTCCACAATGTTTTGCAACTGTCGCACATTACCCGGCCAATGGGCTGAAATCAATATTTCCAGCGCTTCTGGCGCAAAGCTGTGTACCTTTTTTTTATATTTTTTATTGAACATTTTAATAAAATGGTTGGCCAGCAAGCTAATATCCTCGCGACGATTGGCTAAGGACGGGATTTCTAGACCGACCACATTGATGCGATAAAATAAATCTTCGCGAAAGCGACCTTCGCGCTTTTCTTTGGCTAAATCGCGATGCGTGGCGGAGATGAGCCGCACATCAATGCGGATATCTGCTGTGCTGCCAACTGGGCGAATGACGCGCTCTTGTAGCGCACGTAACACTTTTACTTGCAGCGCCTGCGGCATATCGCCAATTTCATCTAAAAACAGTGTGCCGCCAGTTGCGCTCTCAAATAAGCCGACATGATTTTTTACAGCGCCAGTAAAGGCACCCTTAGTATGACCAAATAACTCAGATTCGAGTAGGTTTTCGGGAATCGCACCGCAGTTAATCGCAACAAAAGCATTATTGTAGCGCGGGCTGGCATGATGAATGGCGCGTGCTAGCAGTTCCTTGCCTGAGCCACTTTCGCCTTGAATAAATACGCTGGCATCGGTTGCTGCTACCAATTTGGCTTGACCAAGTAGATTTTCCATTTGCGGGCTGCGCGTTAATATTTCTTCGCGCCAGCTTGCATTTTCCGTATCGTATTCCACTGCCTGCATGCCGCTCAAACGCAAAGCCGCAGCCACTTGCTGCAATAACTCTTGGCTATCGAATGGTTTGGTTAAAAAGCCAAACACGCCGCGTTGCGTGGCACGCACAGCATCTGGAATGGAGCCATGCGCAGTCAAAATAATCACTGGCAGCGTTGGGTGCGCGTTATGCACCGCCTCCAGCAAGGCCATACCGTCCATCGCGGGCATGCGCAAATCGCTAATGACCAAGTCTGGCCGCTGTAGCGAAATGGCGGACATCGCCTCCACACCATTGCAAGCGCTGGCAGTGTTGTAACCCGCCGCAACGAGGCGCATACTGATGAGCTTGAGAATGTCTTGATCGTCATCGACGACGAGAATGTTGGGTTTTTGCATACTTTATGGTTTGCTATCAGTTTTGGTGCTGCGCTCGTTCATGGTTTTTTCAATGTTTTTCAATTCGTTCAGTTTTTGCTCTAAGGCTTCGTGTTTTTGCTGTAAAGTTTCATACTTTTGCTGTAAAGTTTCAATTCTTTTTGCATCGTCACGACTTTTTTGAGATTGCTTGCTGTCGTCCTGCGCGTATTCATACAGCAGGCCAACTAGGGCGTTTTCTTGCGAATCTAAGCTGTCATCACGTAACAAGTCTTGCAGCAAAGCTTGCGCTTTTGCAGGGTCACGCAAGCGGCTCGTCGGTAGCGCCAGCATAATTGCTGCTTTGGCGCGTTGCATCAAGTTACTCTTGCTGTCGGCCAATGCCTGATTTGTGGCGGCAAACACCTTTTTTTGCGCATCGGGCGCTAAGTTTGAGTAGCTCTCAATAAATGACAGCAGTTCAATCAAGCGTTCATGTTTTTCTGGCAACATCTTAGCCACGGTGGCGGAAATGCTCGTGCTGCTAGGCGGTGGAGCTTTAGTAGCGTCAGTTTTTACTGTGCTGTTTTTAGCCACACAGGCGCTAATTAACAACAAAGCGCAAATCCCTAAAATTAAATTTTTACAGTGCATTAAATCTCCAAAGTATGCTTAATTTTGAATCGGCAAACGCACAATAAAGTGCGCGCCTTGCTGCGTGGGCGCCAGTGCAATGCTGCCACCGTGCGCTACTACCAAGTCTTTTGCAATAGTTAGGCCAAGCCCACTGCCATTAATCAAGCTTTTATTAATGGCTGCGCCGCGATAAAACGGATCGAACAATTTTTCTTGATCTTCTTTCGCTAAACCAGGGCCGCTATCTTGCACTTCAATCATAAGCCATTTTTTATCTTGCGCCGCACTTACTTTTATTTGCCCTGCGCTAGGCGTGTATTTTACGGCGTTGGAAATAAGATTGTCTAAAATGATGGTAAGTTTCTCTTCGTCAACAATGATTTCTTGAGCAATCATTTCTTTGGCGTCAAAATTGGTTTCTACTGCAATTTGCTTGTTCCGAATACTCAGCGCATGCGCGTCAACCACCTTATTAATTAAGCCTGGCAAGTCAATTTTTTGCAGGCTTAACTTGGGCTGCAGCGCTTCAATCCGCGTGTAATTGAGCAGATTTTCTATCATTTTTTGCAGGCGCAAACTATTGTCGCGTAAAATGTGCGTAATTTCTCTTTGTTGCGCTGTCAGCGCGCCGCCAATACCATCATGCAGCAGCTCAGTCGCCTCGCGAATGGCTGTTAGCGGCGTTTTTAACTCATGCGAAACGTGACGCAAGAACTGTTGCTTCTGCTCGTTTAAATCTTTAAGCTCGCTGCGCAGCCAATCCAAACGCTGCCCTAATACACGCAAATCGCCCGGCCCATCAATCGCAATGGGTGCGTCATATTGGCCTTCGCCTAAGTTGCGAATCGCGCTATCCATGCGCCGAATGGGGCGCGCAAGCAAAAAAGTAATTGCGCCAGCGACCAATAAAGCCAAAGGAATCAGCACTAAACTTTGTAAAAATAAATTTCTTTGCGTTTTTTGTGCAGCAAGCGTCAGCTGCATAGATGCGCCATCAATGGCCTTGTTATTTGCTTCGATAATCACTTCAATTTGTCGCGAGAGCTGGCTGAACGCATCCAAAAAGCCTAAATCTGTGGTTTTGTTGAGTTTGGCATCAAGTACCTGGTTGTTTAGCTGCTGTGTTTGCAGTTGCAACGCACCAAGTTTTTCTTGCTGCTGCGCTTGTGCGCTCAGTGCAATTAAGCGTAAGTTTGCGTCACTAAATTTGGTATTTGCACTTGTATAATTGTTGAATAAACCTTCGTCTTGCAGCACAAAATATTGCCGAATGCTGCGCTCCATTAAATGTAACTGCTCTTGCATAGCGCGGCTTGCGCGCGTGGTTTCCAACGCTTTGGAGATGGTCGCCTCACTTTGCTTTGCCAGCGTGTCAAAAGCAAGGTTGGCGTTAATAAATGCCCAAAGTAAAGGCAAAATGGCAAACGCAAAGCCAATCAGTAAAAGCTTTAAAAATGAAGCGGGGTAATGAATACGCATGTTTAAGTCTAAAATGAATCCGCAAAAACATCTAGTATAATAATGCAATGACGACAATTTCACTGATCGTTGCCACTGCCAACAATGGTGTGATTGGCATCAACAATACCTTGCCTTGGCATTTGCCAGAGGATTTAAAGCGCTTTCGCGCGCTGACCACTGGGCATCATATCGTCATGGGACGCAAGACCTATGAATCGTTGGGGCGTTTACTGCCAAACCGCGTGACGGTGATTGTGACGCGCAATAAAAGCTACAAAGTGGAAGGCGCGCTCATCGCGCATTCGCTGCAGGAGGCGGTTAAATTGTGCAAAAATGATGATGAAGTGTTTATTATCGGCGGCGCAGAGTTGTATAAGGAAGGTTTAAAAGTAGCACAACAACTTTACGTGACTGAAGTGGATTTAGATGTGCAGGGCGATGCGTTCTTTCCTGAATTTGATTTGCAGGATTGGCAGGAAACGTCACGCGAAGCGCATGTGAGCGAAAAGGGCTTGGCGTTTAATTATGTGGTTTACGAACAAAAATAGTTAAAACACATGGCCTGAGAGCCAATATCCATGCGGCTCTTAGGGCAGAATCTTTCGCATTCAGTTTGAATTAAGCGCGCACACAATCGACGTAATAGATTGCTTTGCCATCTTCAATTTTTTTCACTAAGCCATGCACATCGGTTTCAAATCCCGGGAATTTCTCATTAAATTCACGCGCGAATTTGAGGTAATTTACAATGATTTTGTTGAACTGTTCGCCAGGAATTAATAGTGGAATGCCAGGCGGGTAGGGCGTGAGCAGGATGGCGGTAATACGGCCTTCCAGCGCATCAATCGGCACGCGGTCAATGTCGCGGTGCGCCACTTTAGCAAACGCGTCGGTCGGCTTCATGGCGGGAATCATGTCCGATAAATACATCTCCGTCGTTAGGCGCGCCACATCGTTGGCCTTGTAAACATCGTGAATTTGCGTGCATAAATCACGCAAGCCCAAGCGTTCGTAACGCGGTTGCTTTTGCACAAATTCTGGTAATACTTTCCACAGTGGTTGGTTCTTGTCGTAGTCATCTTTAAACTGCTGCAAAGCCGCTACCATGGTGTTCCAGCGGCCTTTGGTGATGCCGATAGTAAACATAATAAAGAACGAATACAGGCCAGTTTTCTCTACAATCACGCCATGTTCTGCGAGGTATTTGGTGACAATCGCAGCGGGAATGCCGAATTTGTCTGAGAAGTTGCCGTTAATATCCAAGCCGGGCGTGATGATGGTGGCTTTAATTGGGTCTAGCATGTTAAAGCCTTCGGCCAAGTTACCAAAGTCATGCCAAGCCTCGTTCGCTTTCAGTATCCATGCATCGCGCTCTTCGATGCCTTCTTCCGAAAGGTCATCTGGACCCCACACTTTGAACCACCAATCTGCACCCCATTCTTCATCCACTTTACGCATGGCGCGGCGAAAATCTAGCGCTTCTTTGATGGATTCTTCGACCAAAACCGTGCCGCCAGGCGCTTCCATCATGGCCGCTGCCACATCGCAGCTTGCCACAATCGAATACTGTGGGCTAGTCGACATGTGCATTAAATACGCTTCGTTAAACACATCGCGGTCGAGCTGGTGATTGACTGCGTCTTGCACTAAAATTTGGCTGGCTTGGCTTAATCCCGCCAGCAATTTATGTGTGGATTGCGTTGAAAATACCATGCTGTCTTTGCAGCGCGGACGGTCTGCGCCAATCGCGTGGTAGTCGCCATAAAAGTCATGAAAAGTCGCGTGCGGTAACCAAGCTTCATCAAAATGCAGCGTGTCGATTTTGCCATCGAGCATTTCTTTAATTTCTTCCACGTTGTATAGCACGCCATCGTAAGTGGATTGCGTAATCGTCAACACGCGTGGTTTGGCGTTTTTATCGAGCGCAAATGGGTTTTTAGCAATTTTCTTTTGGATATTTTCCCAAGAAAATTCGCTCTTTGGAATCGGCCCGATAATGCCAAAATGGTTACGTGTTGGCATCAAAAACACGGGCACCGCGCCTGTCATAATAATGGAGTGCAATACGGATTTATGGCAGTTGCGGTCAACCACCACCACATCGCCCGGCGCAACCGTGCTGTTCCACACAATTTTATTGCTAGTTGAAGTACCGTTCGTCACAAAATACAAATGATCGCAGTTGTAAATGCGCGCCGCGTTGCGCTCAGAAGCCGCAATTGGCCCTGTGTGGTCGAGCAGTTGACCAAGTTCATCTACCGCGTTACACACGTCCGCGCGCAACATATTCTCGCCAAAAAACTGGTGAAACATTTGGCCAACGGGCGATTTTAAAAACGCTACGCCACCCGAGTGACCGGGGCAATGCCATGAGTACGAGCCGTCGGCAGCGTAATGCGTAAGCGCTTTGAAAAAAGGCGGTGGCAGGCTCTCTAGGTAAGTTTTTGCTTCGCGGATAATCATGCGCGCTACAAACTCTGGCGTATCTTCATTCATGTGAATAAAGCCGTGCAACTCGCGCAACACATCATTGGGAATGTGCCGACTGGTGCGGGTTTCGCCGTGTAAGAAAATTGGGATTTCTTCGTTACGATAACGAATTTCTTCGACAAAACTGCGCAATTGGTTAATCGCTTCAGGTTTTTCTTCTACAATTTCCTCGTCATCAATCGACAAGATAAAGGCTGAAGCGCGACTTTGCTGTTGCGCGAATGAAGTTAAATCACCGTAACTGGTAACGCCAAGCACCTCAAAACCTTCCACTTCGATGGCTTTCGCAAGCACACGAATGCCTAACCCTGACGAGTTGTCGGTGCGGAAGTCTTCATCGATGATGACAACGGGAAACTTAAATTTCATTCAAATACCTTCATAAATTAATTTTGCGGGCGAATCGCTTCGTCGCGTGCTCGCTCAATCCTCGCCGTAATAAAACATACTGTCTCGTCTCTCGCTCCGCGTCTTCTCGCACTTCATCCCGCAAATTTAATTTCTGCTAGGTATTAGTGTTTTATTTTACGCCATTTAACCGTGACGAGCGAAGCTAATACAAGGCGGCAATTGAGCATCGACGAAATAGTATGTTTTATACATTGAGGAAGATGAGAAAGAAGCCAACACAGTATTAGCGAGCGTAGTAGGATAAATTAAATTTTTGGCAAGGTGACGCCAACTTGCCCTTGATACTTGCCACCGCGGTCTTTGTAGCTAGTTTCGCACACGTCGTCTGCATCTGCCTCAAAGAACAGCACTTGCGCACAGCCTTCGTTAGCATAAATTTTGGCAGGCAAGGGCGTTGTATTGCTAAATTCTAGCGTTACGTAGCCTTCCCATTCCGGTTCAAATGGTGTCACGTTGACGATGATGCCACAGCGCGCATAGGTGCTTTTACCCAAGCAAATGGTCAATACGTTTCTTGGAATTCTGAAATACTCAACCGTTCTGGCAAGCGCGAACGAATTGGGTGGAATAATGCAGAAATCGGCGTTCACTTCCACAAATGAGTTTGGGTCGAAGTTTTTCGGGTCAACAATCGTACTGTTGATGTTGGTGAATAGCTTAAATTCTGAGCTGCAGCGAATGTCGTAGCCGTAACTCGACGTGCCGTAAGACACCATGCGCTCACCTTGCTCGTTAGTTTTGACTTGTTTCGGCTCAAACGGCTCAATCATGCCGTGTTGCTCCGCCATTTGGCGTATCCATTTGTCCGATTTAATACTCATGGTTTATGCTCATAATTTTATAATCTTTAATCTAAAAAATAATGCCCAACAATTAATTGGGCATTATAAAGTGCATTGCTTCAAGTTGTGCTAAAAAAATTCTAAATTCGTTATTATGAGCATAGTGAAGAATCCAGAACTTTTCGTCGTCGCGATGGATTCTTCGCTACATTCAGAATGACCGTGGAGGTTTTAAATAAACTCAGTGCTTATCGCCGCCTAATTCAATTGAATACCGCCAAAACTGGTCTTCGCTTTCAAAAATTATTTTGCTGGCTTCTGGGTCGCGGCTGCCAGCGGGGTATTGCTGCACAGGCGCTTTATCGGCCGCCCACGCTTTTACGACAGGGTCAACCAAGCGCCACTGCGCTTCGGCTTCTGCAATGTGCAAGTAATTGGAGTTGTCGCCTTGCATCAAGTTAAGCAACAAAGCTTCGTATGCGTCCACGGTATCGTCTTCTGCCAAACGATTCGCAGCATCTAGCTGAATGCTACGCGTTTTAATATCTAGTCCTGGGATTTTTGATTGAATCTCCATCTTGATACATTCGCGCGGTTGAATGCCGATGATTAACCAGTTCTGATTTTGGCTATTGACATCTAAAGGTGCTTTTTTAAAGCGAATCGCAATGCGCGTATCGGCTTCGTGCAGGCGTTTGGCGGTGCGGATGTAAAACGGCACGCCTTGCCAGCGTGGGTTATCGATAAATAGTTTTAGTGCGGCGTAAGTTTCTACCACGCTTGACTTGTCGCCTAGTTCTTCTAAATAGCCAAGCACTTTTTCGCCCTTACCGTCGGCAGCATAAACTTCACCTGCCGCATACTGCGCACGAAATGCGTGTTTACTCAGTTCATTTATCGGTATCGGTCTAATTTGCTCTAGCACTTTGATTTTTGCATCGCGCACGCCATGTGGCGTTAAATCTTTTGGCAATTCCATCGCGGTTAGCGCTAAGGTTTGTAGAAGATGGCTTTGAATCATATCGCGCAGCGCACCAGTGCTATCGTAAAACTGAGTGCGATCGCCCACTCCTAACATCTCAGTATTGGTAATTTGCACGTGGTCGATATATTGATTGTTCCAAATCGGCTCTAATATGGTGTTGGTAAAACGTTGTAACAGAATATTTTGCAGCGCAGATTTACCCAAGTAATGGTCGATGCGGTAAATTTGACTTTCTTTCAGGTTTTTAGTCAGTGCAGCTTGTAAATCAACAGCACTATCCAAATCGATACCGAATGGTTTTTCTACCACCACACGACGCCAAAATTTATCTTCATGTGTTAAACCAACTTTAGCCAGCGATTCAACCACTGGCGCGAAATCGGTAGGGCGAACGGATAAGAAATAAGCCAAGTTTTGCGGAAAAACTTTTTTGTTGCTTAAAGTGGTTTTGAGTTTTTGAAACGCGTCTGGGTCATCTGGCGGATTGGCGTGATAAAAACTGCGCGCAATAAAACGCTCAAACGCCGCGGCATCGTAACCTTTTTTAAATTTCGCATCCAACATGGTTTTAATATCGGCTCGCCAAGCGTCTAAATCGACCTGTTGGCGACCAACAGCCAATATTTTTAGCTCAGGTGGCAAGCGGCCGATTGAATCGAGGCGGAATAAGCCAGGAATCAACTTTACGCGCGCCAAATTACCGCTGGCGCCAAATAGCACAAGCGTGCAGGGATCCATATCATTACTTGCTACATTGGTTTGCGTCATTTCTTAAGCCTTATCTAAAACCTTAATATTTTAATTTCAAAAACTACACATTCGTCATTCCCGCGAAAGCGGGAATCCATTTATGTCTATAACATCAAATTGGATTCCCATTTTGCGAGCATCTGCTTGCAAATTGCCAGCTTAAATTATTGCATGGGAATGACAGTTAACTGAGATTTGTTGTTAAAAAACCACATAAGTGATTGTTAAATTTTATCAACTCTTCTTAACTGCATGGCCGCCAAAAGCGTTACGCATCATCGACAGCAATTTATAACTATAGCCATCTTTTTCTTGTGAGGCAAAACGCATTTGCAGCGCCAATGTTAACACTGGTGCGGGCACGCCTTGCTCTACGGCCTCTACTACGGTCCAGCGGCCTTCGCCAGAATCGGCCACATAAGGCGCAACGCCATCTAGCGTTTGGTCATTTTTTAACGATTCTGCGGTTAAATCTAGCAACCAGCTGCGCACTACGGAACCATGGCGCCATAACTCAGTAATTTGCGCTAAATCTAGGTTGAACTCTTCTTTACCTTTGAGCAAATCTAAGCCTTCTGCCAATGCTTGCATCATGCCGTATTCAATGCCGTTGTGCAGCATTTTTGTAAAATGGCCGCTGCCAATTGGGCCAACATGTGCCCAGCCGCGGTGCGCTGCAGGGGCGAGCACTTTTAAGAACGGCGTCATCGCTTCGCCTACTTCTTTAGTGCCGCCTACCATTAAGCAGTAGCCGTTATCTAAGCCCCACACGCCGCCCGATGTACCAGAATCCATAAAGCCAATGCCATGCTCAGCCAACATAGCGCCGCGACGTTGGCTGTGTTTGTAGTTGCTATTGCCACCATCTACAATGATGTCGCCCTTACTGAGTAGCGGGATTAAAGCGATAATTTGATTTTCGGTGATTTCGCCTGCAGGCAACATCATCCAGATTATTTTTTGCGGGGTTTCATTATTAATGCCTAATTTATTAACCGCATCTTGTACCGATGTGGCGGCAATCATGCCTTCTTTTTCGACTAGAGTTGAAACGAATTCTTGATTGAAGTCAAAACCAACCACTTCAATTTTGTGACGTAATAAACGCGCAGCCATGTTGCCGCCCATTTTGCCTAAGCCTATCATTGCTAATTTCATGCAGATTCCTATTGGTGTGAGGATTTAAAGAAGCATCTGTCTTGTGAACAAGATGCACTCGCCAAATGTGATTACAGAAAGAGTCAGGTGTAATTACTGAACGAGTTAGGTATAATTATACCAAATACGGTAGCAGTTCTCAAAAAGCAGCCCACGAAATTGCTGCTTTTTTTGTTTTTAGAAGTTTGAATGAGATTTTTATGACCCAAAACAAGCCTTTAGCCAGCACGCGTTGGCACACATTTAACGCGCAAGAGTCACTTAACCACGCCGCTATGACACGCATATTACAAGCTGCAAATGAGGCGATTGCTAAACATGGCCGCTTTTACATTGTGCTAGCAGGCGGCAATACGCCGAAAAGCATTTACGCCATGCTGGCGCAACAACAGGCGGATTGGGCGCATTGGCATGTGTTTATTAACGATGACCGCTGTTTGCCTGTCGATGATGATGAACGCAATAGCAAAATGATAAATGAAGTTTGGTTAAGTAACGTCAGCATTCCCAACAATCAGTTTCACGCAATTCCTTGCGAATTAGGCCCAATTGAAGGCGCAAAAGCTTACGCAAAAACGCTTGAGCATGTAGGTACATTTGATTTAGTGCTATTTGGGTTGGGTGAAGATGGCCATACTGCCAGCCTTTTTCCAAGCCATGCGGTAGATAATAGCGCCGATGTGGTGCCAGTATTTGATTCGCCAAAACCGCCTGCGGAGCGCGTGACGATGAGCCAAAATCGTTTAAACAATACCAGAGAAGCCTTGTTTTTAGTGACAGGTGCAGGCAAGCAAGATGCGGTAAATGCTTGGCGTAATGGTGAGGCCATTCCTGCCGCACTTATCAAACCTGCTTGCGGTGTAGATGTGTATTGCTATGGAGTTATGTTAGATTAAATTGGTGCAGTTTTAGAAAGTTTATTTACTTAGCGCCCAAAACATTGCGGTTACTGCCAGCGCCATTACGCCTGTGCATATCCAGCCTAGTAATTTTAATTTAAATGTAATAATGAATTTCCCCATGATTTCTGGACGAACTGCCATTAACATCATTAGCGCCATAATTGGAACGGAAATAACGCCATTAATTACTGCGCTCCAATAGAGTGCTTTGATTGGGTCTATTGGGGTGAAGCAAAGGGCTACGCCAACTAAAGTAGATATTGCGATGATGCTATAGAATTGTTTTGCAGCCATAGGTTCAAGTTCTAAGCTGCTTTTCCATTTAAATGCGCCAGCCATTGCATAAGCAGCAGAACCCGCCAATACAGGAATTGCGAGCAAGCCAGTGCCGATAATCCCTGCACTA
>JAYVSZ010000019.1:0-36527 GCA_043774925.1 Methylophilaceae bacterium
TTCAACATTAGGCAATATTTCGCCTGTAGAATATGAAGCTAAACAACAAAACGTAACAAATGCCTCTAACTAAGTGTCGCAGAAAACTAGACCATTACAAACACTTGCTATAGTTACATCAAGTAAAGGCACTAGGCATTTACCCGCGCTTATTGTTGGTATACAGGGGAATTCAACAAGGAGAATTAAATGCAATGCACAAAATGCAATTCCGATAATACGCAACGTTTGGAAGTCGTTTTTGAAAATGGGACACAAAATATCAACACTCGCAGTCATTCTGCTGGCGCTGGGATTGGTGGCTCGTTTGGTGTGGGAGGGGTTTCTACTAAAACTAGCGGGGTATCACAAAGCCTAGTGGGCAGCAAAGCTGCGCCACCAGCGCGGAAGACTTATAAATGGGCAATCATCGGTGCATTAATCAGCACCATGTTCTTGGGAAAAATCTTTATTGGCGGGACAATGCTTGCTGTATGTGCTTATTTTGGGTATCGGGCATTTGCGTATAACAATACTGACTGGCCACCTTTGTACCAACTCTGGCAGGAGAGCTGGCTTTGCAATAAGTGCGGAACTATTTATCATCAGCCGTAGTTTTTAACACAAACACTATTCACCCCAAACAAAGTTTGAGGTGAATAGCAGTCCATTTGTCACATACTTAAAACTCACATAAACATTTCAAATATTTTTATTGATTCCAATATTGAATATCTCTTTTCAAAACTCCAAAATAAAAACTTGATACTAAAAAGTCAGTAGCAACTTCAAAAAACATCAGAAAGGAAAGAGAGGCGCAAAAATATGCGCCGCAAGCCCTATTTCTGCTGACTTTACAGCATGCTTCGAAAAAAAACGGCGAGTGAACGGATTTTTTCGTTCACTGGTTTGAGCTGAGCTTTCATCCTTAAGATTCATTTCCGCCACAAAACTAAATCAAATATAGGCCGTTTTAGCTCCGTATGCTTAATCACTTGAATGACAGAGCTGTGGTTAAATTAATAACATTTTGCGCGAGCAAACTGGCTTGCTCTTTGAGGCAAGCATTTTAAATCAGAGTCGCTGAGGCGACACACCAAGCCAGAGGTTTTTGGCAAGGTAAAAATGCTGACTTTGGCAGTGTGGTTTTTCCACAATTTAAGTTTGGTAATGTTTTATCGAACTTAAATGCTATGCCAGATTTTAAGTTGCTCATCGGTGGCAGATGAGAGCGCCAACTTAAAACAGCAATAGATTTATGCCCGCAAGCAGGGTAGCTGCAGAATACTGTCCTTCAATTATTAGGAGTGAAGATTATGTCGGAAACGACGAGTTTAGCTAGCGATTATATTTTTAAGATTAGCCAAGGAAGCATGCTTTCCATAACTGCGATTTAGATATTTTAACAATTTTAAAGGTGGTAAAAGATGTCAATAAATAATAGCAATGCTAGCAAAAGCAGCAAACATAGGGTGTCTTTATATGATATTTTAAAAAAATTTAATGGCACCAGAGCGAACGGCTCAGTCGCCAGCCACTCCACCCGCCAAGCACGCAGGCGGATTTTAAAACAAGTTTTTAAGTTTCTATTAAAACGATTTCCAGAACTTGACGACGCAACCAAATTCAAGGAGCGACATGTAATCGCTTTGGCAGAATTACGGGAAAAGCAAAGACTTAGTGCAGCGACTATTCAAACCAGATTTAGCGCTATACGAGTTTTCTGTAGTTGGCTAGGTAAAGTGGGGATGGTTCGCAAAACTGAGTGTTACTTTTCTAATCCTGCTTTAGTAAAACGAAGCTACATAGCTACAGTTGACAAAAGTTGGACTGGAAATCAGATTGATTTTGAAGTGGTTTTAGAAAAAGTAAAAGCAATTGACGCCTATGTAGCAATTGCGCTTGAAGGCATGCTTCTGTTCGGATTTCGCAGAAAAGAAGCAGTAATGTTTACTCCTCATACTTCAGACCAGGGAATTTTAGTACAAATTTCGCGCGGTGCAAAAGGTGGGCGTAAACGTGCTGTTCCGAAAATAACAGAATCTCAACAAGAATTTTTATATAGGGCTAGGCTACTTGTAAAGCCAGGGCAGTCTTTGGGAATCCCTGGTAAAAATTTGAAGCAGTCTCTTCGTAGGTTCAGCTATGTTATGACAATTCTAGGAATCACAAAACTAGGTTCAGGTGTTACAGCGCACGGTCTTCGACATGAAAACGCTCATTTACGACTCAAGATGCTAAGTGGACATCATGCTCCTGTGAAAGGATTATCGTCACATTCAGACCCGCATATCGACCATCAAGCAAGAATCGAAATTGCAAAAGAGCTGGGTCACAGCAGGACTTCAATCACAAATTCCTATTTTGGCAAAAAGAAAGGGGTAGGTACTTTATGAAACACGCCCTTGGCTTAACTGCATATTTAAACGTTTTGACTCAAACAGTCACGCTAAATATTTGCTTAAATTTGACAAATTTTAAAATAGTGTATGTTGATATGAACAGCAAAACCTAAAGGATGAGTTTGTTTTTAACAAGCAGTGAGTTGCAAGAATTGACAGGCTATAAGCTTCCTAGTAAACAATCTAGTTGGCTTTCTAATCGCGGATATTATGTGGAAATCAACGCTCGAGGAATCCCACGTATTACTTACTCGCAAGTTGAAGAAATGCGTCGTAATCATACCCCAGAAAATCTGTTAATTCTAAACACACCGAGGCCATTAAACAATCAGCGAAATCAAGAGCTTACCATGCAATCAACTGCATCTTTAGAGCCAAACTTGAACAAACTTCGACTCAGAATTCAAAAAGCAAGTATCAATGGGTAGACCCAGAAAATCTCGCAAAGATTTACCTCCTCGTGTTTATACCAAACACGGCGCTTATTACTACGTTCATGTTTCTGGCAAATGGCAGCGCTTGGCGAGCGTTGGTCAGGAACGTGAAATGCGAGTTGCTTGGGCTCATTTAGAACAACCAAGTGAAACCTTCGGTACGCTAGCTGCGCTAATCGATGAATATCTCAGCAAGTATGCGGCAACTGCCAAAGCCCCAAGAACATACAAAGATAATCTTATAGAAGCAGAGTATCTAAAAGCCTACTTTGGAGAAATGCAACCCCAGCACGTTCAAGGCAGGCATGTTGGTGCATACCTTGAGGCAAATCGTGAAACACGCCCCGTACGCGCAAACCGCGAAAAAGCCCTACTCTCGCATGTTTTTACCTGGGCAATACGCCATCCAACATGGGGCTGTGTGATTCAACATAATCCGTGTACAGGAGTAGTTAGAAATAAAGAAACTAAGCGTATTCGTATTATTGAAGATGCTGAGTACATGAGCGTTTACAATCTGGCAAATTTAAATGTAAAAAGACTGATGACATTGGTCTATCGAACTCTGCAGCGTCCATCAGATATTTTAAAATTTGGCCCGAAAAATATCGTTAACCGAATGGTTGATGGAAAAATGGTTGAAGTGCTAAGTTTTGAGCAAGGCAAAACCAAAGCAATAGTTGAAATTATTTTATCCAATGATCTCAAGTCCGCATTGTATGGTACGGACAAAACATTGACGAATACAGTCAATTCTCAAAAAAATATCGCCTCAAACGAATTCTTTATTGTCAATCGCAATGGTAACCCTTATGGTTTGGATGGTATTGATTCAAACTTTAGGCGCGCATTGAATAAATACCGTGAACAAGTAAAGGCAAACACTGGAGTTAAGCCAAAGAGCTTTGGAATCTACGACTTAAAGGGCAAGGGCGCTACTGACATGTTTCAATCAGGGATTGCGCTAACATATATTCAGGCATTAGCTGGGCATGAGTCGGTAACAACTACAGAGATTTACATCAAGTCTAGGTTAAACAAACCAGTGGTATCTAACACAAGAATTATTGGTAGTTAATCACAAAATTTACTAAGACTTAGTAAAAGTATTAGACAATTGTCTAATATAACTCCAAAAAACGGGATATAAAAAACGGCCCGTATCTCTACAAGCCGCTTAGATATTGGTGGCCCCTCTGTGAGTCGAACACAGTACCAACGGATTATGAGTCCGCTGCTCTAACCAAGCATGAGCTAAGGGGCCATGCGTTTATTTTTAGTTAAAAATAAACAACAAACTTTTAATCTTGGCCTGTTTCGAGGAAGCTTCTTAGGCGCTCGGAACGCGTTGGATGGCGCAATTTACGTAGTGCTTTGGCCTCAATTTGGCGAATACGCTCACGCGTTACGTCAAACTGTTTACCCACTTCTTCTAGCGTGTGATCCGTATTCATTTCAATACCAAAGCGCATACGTAATACTTTTGCTTCCCGCGGGGTGAGTGACTCTAATACTTCGCTGGTCGCATCTCGCAAGCTGGCGTAAACAGCGGCTTCCATTGGGGCGAGCGTAGAAGTATCTTCAATAAAATCGCCCAAATGAGAATCTTCGTCGTCGCCAATCGGCGTTTCCATGGAGATTGGTTCTTTGCTGATTTTCAAAATTTTACGAATTTTGTCTTCAGGCATTTCCATTTTCTCTGCAAGCAAGGCTGGGTCTGGCTCTACGCCTGTTTCTTGTAGAATCTGACGGCTGATGCGATTCATTTTATTAATCGTTTCAATCATGTGCACAGGGATACGAATCGTGCGGGCTTGGTCGGCAATAGAACGCGTAATCGCTTGACGAATCCACCAAGTGGCATAAGTAGAAAATTTGAAACCGCGACGATATTCAAATTTATCGACCGCTTTCATCAAGCCAATATTACCTTCTTGAATTAAATCAAGGAATTGCAAACCGCGATTGGTATATTTTTTAGCAATCGAAATCACCAAACGCAAGTTGGCTTCAATCATCTCTCGTTTGGCACGGCGGGCTCTAGCCTCACCAGTGGTCATTTGCTTGTTGATGTCTTTAAGCTCTTTGATTGGAATACCAACCTTATTTTGCAATGCAATCAATCGGTCTTGCTGGTCAATAATCGAGTGCCTATAGCGTAGCAATATTGCCGTATAAGGCTTTTCCTCTTTTAATTCGCCGTCCAACCAAGTCAAATTAATTTCATTGCTGGGAAAACTCTTAATGAAATGCGTGCGTGGCATGCCAGATTTATCCACACAAAAATCCATCACTTTGCGCTCATGGCTACGCACTTCTTCCACCATCACACGCACTTGGTCGCAAAGCGACTCTACTTGCTTGGCCGAGAACCGAAATGCAGTGAGCTCTAGTAATACCGCTTCATGCAATTTTTTGTATTCGGCATCTTGCGACCCTTTTGTCTCGCGGATATGGTTCATCTCCGCATTAGCTTTGCGAATCACCGCAAAGCGCTTCAATACTTCCTCTTTCAGTCTAGCCAAAGCCTCGGCAGAAATCGCGGCAGCCTTTGCGCCATCGTCATCTTCCTCCTCTTCTTCAACCTCAAGTTCATCTGACTCTTCTTCAGCCGCCTCAACAGCCAAAGAATCTTCTATGCCAATATCGCTATCAATCAAGCCATCAACTAGGTCATCTACGCTAATCTCATCTTTTTCGACTTTATCTACCAGCGCCAATAACTCGGCAATCGTGGTGGGGCAGGCCGCAATAGCTTGCACCATGTGTTTCAAGCCATCTTCAATCCGGCGCGCAATTTCAATTTCACTTTCGCGCGTCAGCAAGTCTACTGTACCCATTTCGCGCATATACATACGCACAGGGTCAGTGGTGCGACCAAAGTCAGAGTCTACCGTGGCAAGTGCGGCTTCAGCTTCTTCTACGGCATCTTCATCTGTCACCGCTGGCGGCGAATCGGACATCAGCAATACTTCGGCATCGGGCGCTTCTTCATACACCTGAATGCCCATATCGTTAATCATGCCGATAATGCCGTCAATTTGCTCAGAGTTTTGTACGTCATCTGGCAAGTGATCGTTAATCTCAGCGTAAGTTAAATAACCACGCTCTTTACCTAAAATAATCAGCGTTTTTAAGCGCGAGCGGCGCGCTTCAGCATCCTGCGCAAGCACGGTCGGATCTTGCAATGCCTCGTTTGCAAGTTTAAGTTTTTCTTTTTCTAAGGTTTTTTCTGATTTTGGTCTAGCCATGCGAATCCTCTAATCCTCTGTTTTCATTCACCTACATGTCATGCAACAAGAATGATTATTAACTTTTAGGTAACCGCGGATTATACCCGAAAATAGCGGTAAATATTACTTAAAACTTGCGACTTTATGAACCAAAAGCATTTAAAAACATTGCCTTGTGATTGTGCTATTTATTTCTTTTTAAAATATTATTGAGCGAGTCGCGTTGCTCCTGAGTGAGTGCGCTAAGCGGCACTTCATTCGCGCTGCCTAGTAATTGCGCACCGCGGCTTTCTTTAACTGCCTCTACTAATTGGGTACGCGCGCCCTCAAATTCAAGCGCAATGTCTAAACTTTCAGGTAATTGGTGCAATTCGCTCTCAATCTCACTCATCAAGCTCGGATTGGTTACGCTCTGAATACGGTGCAGCAAAACCGCTGGTTTAAACTGCGGTTGCTGCAAGCAGGCTTGCAAAGTCTCTTTTAAAAAAATGTCCTCTTCCGCGCTACCGGTCGCTAAATCTAAATCCTCTTTTGTCACCAAATCTGGCCGCATCAGCGCCATTAATATAAAGCGTTTTTTTATTGATAAAGGTGCGCGTGATTGTTTTTGCATTGCCCTGGCAGGCGCTTTTTTATTGGTTGGCAGCCGCATCATACTTTGCATTTCAGCATCGCTCACGCCTGCCAATTCTGCAATGCGCTTGCGCAACATCAGCGAAAATCGCGGCGCAACAATTTGTCGCAAAATCGGCTCAGCGTCGTTCAAAAACTTCACTTTATCTTCTTGCGAATTAAGCAGATTTTCCTCGCTTAAATGCTGCACAATATACTGCGAAAGCGGCGTCGCATTTTTGATTTCTGCTTCAAATTTATCCTTACCAAATTCGCGCACAAAACTATCTGGATCGTGCTCTTTAGGTAGGAATAAAAAGCGTAATTTCAAGCCATCCGTCAGCGCTGGCAAAGCACTCATGGCCGCACGCCAAGCTGCGGTGCGCCCTGCGTTGTCGCCATCAAAACTAAATACAATTTCGTCTGTTTGACGCATCAGTTTAGTAATATGAAACGGCGTGGTTGCCGTGCCCAGCGCTGCAACCGCGTATTCTATGCCGTATTGCGCCAGCGCCACCACATCCATATAGCCTTCCACCACCAGCACGCGACCCGCGTCCCTTATGGCTCTGCGGCCAGCAAACAAACCATATAATTCGTGCCCTTTTTGAAAAAGTGGCGTTTCCGGCGAGTTGTAATATTTGGGCGTATCTTCAGGGTTAATCACGCGGCCGCCAAAACCAATCACCTCGCCTTTTTGGTTGTGAATGGGGAACATAATGCGGTCGCGAAAGCGATCATAACGCTTGCTTTGCTCGTTCGTTACCACCAAGCCCGCCGTGGTGAGCGCTTCATTTTCATAATTTGGAAACACGCTTTGCAAGTTTTGCCAGCCAGCAGGCGCGTAGCCAATTTGAAATTTAGCGGCAATCTGTCCGCTCAAACCACGCGCTTTTAGGTATTCAATCGCGCGTGACGATAGCTTTAATTGGTTTTTATAATAATTGGCGGCCTGTTGCAAACTTTCTTGCAAGCCTAATTTAACGGTTCTATTTATCGCATCCGCCTCGCGTGAGGCAGGTGTAGATTGCTCTTGCGGCACAATCATACCCACGTTTTTGGCGAGGTCATTGACGGCTTCAATAAAGCTTAAACCCGAACACTCCATCAAAAAACTAATGGCGGTGCCATGCGCGCCACAACCAAAGCAGTGATAAAACTGTTTAGTGGGGCTGACGGTAAAACTGGGAGATTTTTCGTTGTGAAAGGGGCAACAAGCGGAGTAATTCGCACCCGCTTTTTTAAGCGGCACACTTTTATCCACCACATCGACGATATCGACACGATTTAGAAGCTCTTGAATGAATTGTTCAGGAATCAAAATGGTTTCTCTGCTATTCAGTCGATTTTAACTTAATTTACAAAACAAAAAAGGAGCTTTCGCTCCTTTAATTTTTTGCTTACACTTACTTAGCCTAATCGCGCTTAACCTAGCCGCGCTTTTATCAAACCAGAAATCTTGCCCATATCGGCCTTGCCAGCCACTAAGGGCTTAATGGCTGCCATCACTTTGCCCATGTCTTGCATGCCAGCAGCGCCAGATTCGACAACCACTTTTTCTAAAATCGCTTTGACTTCATCTTCAGTAAGCTGCTGTGGCAAATAGGTTTGCAACACGGTGACTTCAAACTTTTCAATATCAGCCAAATCATCGCGCTTAGCTAATTCGTACGCTGCAATAGAATCGCGACGTTGTTTAAGCATTTTTTCAATGACGCTAATTACATCAGCATCCGTCAACTCAATCCGCTCATCCACTTCACGCTGTTTAATGGCCGATAGTAACAAACGGATGGTGCCTAAACGCGCTGTTTCCTTGGCGCGCATAGCATTTTTCATGTCCTCAGTAATCTGAGCTTTTAACAACATGAAAAGACTTAATAAAGTTTTGCAGGAAGCATTTGGTTGCGTAAGCGACGATATTGACGCTTAACCGCAGCCGCTGCTTTGCGTTTACGTTCCCATGTTGGTTTCTCGTAAAACTCGCGCGCGCGCAAGTCGTTAATCAAACCAGTTTTTTCAATCAAGCGTTTAAAACGGCGCAGGGCAACGTCAAACGGTTCATTCTCTTTTACGCGTACACTAGACATTCGGTCTCTCTTAATTAACAATAATGCTCGAGTTCGGTTTAGAAACCCAAGAAAAGTCTGCCATTTTAATCATATAATGCTGCTTTATCAACACCTTTCGTCAATTATGGGGATAAAGTTTAATGCAAGGCCATAAAATCTAATGTTAGTGCTGGGAATTGAGTCTTCGTGCGACGAAACAGGCGTCGCGCTTTACGATACCGAGCAAGGTTTGCTGGCACACGCGCTGCACTCACAAGTGGCCATGCACGCGGAGTTTGGCGGCGTAGTGCCAGAACTTGCCTCGCGCGACCATATTCAGCGCGTGTTGCCACTTACGCAAAGTACTCTAGAAGCTGCCAACAAAACATTGCAAGATATTAACGGCATCGCCTACACACAAGGCCCGGGGCTGGCTGGCGCGCTGTTGGTTGGCACTAGCGTGGCACAGTCTTTGGCGTTTTCCCTCAACATTCCCAGCATCGGTGTGCATCATCTAGAAGGGCATTTGCTTGCGCCATTGTTAGAAGAAAATCCGCCCGCATTTCCGTTTGTCGCGCTCTTGGTTTCTGGCGGGCATAGCCAGCTCATGCGCGTGGATGGCATCGGACAATACACGCTGCTGGGCGACACGCTGGATGATGCAGCGGGCGAAGCATTCGACAAAACTGCAAAATTGCTTGGCTTGGGCTACCCGGGCGGGCCTGCGCTTGCAAAATTGGCCGAGCAAGGCACAGCAAGGTTTAAGCTGCCGCGCCCCATGTTGCACAGCGGCGATTTGAACTTTAGTTTTAGCGGTTTAAAAACTGCAGTTTTGACTTTAGTCAATAATAATCAACCGCTTAACTCGCAAACTCAAGCGGATATTGCTTGGGAATTTCAAGAAGCTGTGACTGAAATCCTCACCACTAAATGTATGTCGGCCTTGCGCGAAACGGGTTTAGATAATTTGATTGTTTCTGGCGGTGTGGGCGCAAACACAAGACTGCGCGAGCGGCTAAACGCGGCGACTAAGAAAAAACTGTGTGTCGTTAGTTATCCGCGCTTAGAATTTTGCACCGACAACGGCGCCATGATTGCCTTTGCAGGTGCAATGCGGCTAAAAGCCATGCATGAAAATAAACAAGATTACAGTATCAGCGTTCGGCCACGCTGGGATTTAGCAGAACTGATGAAGCCTTAACTGTCATTCCGTGCTTGACACGGAATCTAGCGGCTTTTCCTCTTAAAACCTGACTCTGTGCCATTCAACAACTTCACGATGTTACTTCTATGCCGCCAAATCAACATCACGGCGATAACCATTACCATGAGCAAATAATCTTTATAAGGTTGCAGAAAATAAGCTGAAGCAACAGGTGCGCTAAGAGCCGCACCAATACTGGCTAGCGAGGCATAGCGTGTAAGTGCAAAAACCACGCCCCACACCGCAAGCACCACCAAACCCACCATGGGCGAAATGGCAAAAATCACGCCAGCCGCAGTCGCCACGCCTTTGCCGCCTTTAAATTTGAAAAAAATCGGGTACAAATGCCCTAAAAATACGGCAATGCCCACCGCGCTCACCACCCACATCAGCATATCTGTTTGCAGCGCCGCCCACACAGGCAACCAGCCTTTAAGCGCATCGCCCAGCAGCGTTAAAATAGCCGCAGATTTTTTACCGCTACGCAGCACATTGGTCGCGCCAGGGTTGCCACTGCCCACGGTGCGCGGATCTGGCAAGCCAAATGCTTTGCTCACCAAAATGCCAAACGAAACCGAGCCGAGCAAATACGCGCCGACAATCCAAACAATTGGCACCAAAGTAACTGGGATAAACCCTAATTCATTCATCAAATTTCCCTTATCCGTCATTCCGACGGGAGCAACGGTTTTGTGTTGCGAACCACGGAATCCAGAGGTTTTCTCTCTATTTACTAATATGTTGGTATTATATTACTGATATTACTGGATTCCCGCCTGCGCGGGAATGACGAAGAGAAAATATGGACACAATATTTATAAGCGAACTCAAAGTACAAACCAAACTCGGCGTACCCGAGTGGGAACGCATGGTGCCGCAAACCATTATTTTGGATATTGAAATTGGCTACGATTTAAGCAAGGCGGGCAAAAGCGACGCGATTGCCGACACCATTGATTACGGCGCAGTCGTCAGCCGTATTCGCGAAACCTTAGCCGAACACAGCTTTCAATTGGTGGAGGCGCTGGCAGAGCATGTTGCACAACTGATTTTAAAAGAATTTAAAGCCGAAAACGTGAAAGTAAAAGTCGCCAAACCCACGATATTGGCGGGGCTGAAGGCGTTAGGGGTGGAAATTGAGCGCACTTCAACAAATTTTGCTAATATATAATTTAAGAACTTAAACTCAAAAGAGAAAGCAAAAAATGTTAAAAATCTCAAAAAAAGTTACTGACAGATTTACTAGTGCAATAAAAAAATATCAAACCGTAGCAAATATGCATAAATCACAAGACGTTCCTGAAGCTACTACAGTAACGTTGGTTAAAGATATTATGGCTGATGTTTTTGGGTTTGATAAATATGCAGAACTAACAAGTGAACTGCTGATTCGTGGTACTTATTGCGATTTAGCTGTAAAAATAGATGGCAAAGTCAGATATTTAATTGAGGTCAAATCTGCAGGTAGCACTCTTAATGAATCTCACATAAAACAAGCTGTGGATTATGGAGCAAAGTCAGGGATTTATTGGGTCGTGCTTACCAACTCGGTGGAGTGGAGGCTTTATAAAATTATTCCTGGTCAACATTACAGTTACGAGGAAATAACAGCACTGCACTTTTTGAATGTTTCTCTGAAAAATGAAGATGATATTCAAAAACTTTTCCTATTTTGCAGAGAAGGAATTAGTAGCGATGCTATGGAACAATTCCATCAGCACACTCAGATGTTAAATAGATTCGTTATTGCTCAACTAACAGTCTCCGAGCCAGTCCTGCAAACATTAAGGCGTGAATTAAAGCGAATTTTTCCAGAACTGAAAGTTGATGTTGAGCATATTTCAGAAATTTTAATTAATGATGTATTAAAAAGAGAAGTCATTGAAGGGGAAAAGGTAAAAGAAACCCAAGCAATGATTAAAAAAGTTACGGCTAAAATTGCTCGCCAATCATCCAAAAAACTAGCCGAAACTCCCTCAGCCTAAACCCGTCGGGGGTAGCCCGACAGCTAGTTACTTTCTTTTAAGTGCTTAAAAAGAAAGTAACCAAAGAAACCAGCACCCCGACATCACGGCCTTCGGCTACCTTGCGTTGCTCATCAAAATAAGCGGCTGTGCAACTCGCCCTAACAAGCCTCACAGCGCAAGGCTTGTTGCGGTGCTCGAACAGGTGCTCGCCTTCATCTTATTTTGTCTGCGCTACTCAGCGTGATGTAAGGGGACGAAATTCAAACACCCCACGCCGTCATTCCCGCGCAGGCGGGAATCCATTTTGAATTTTAAAACTTAAAAAACAAGGTCAAAAGCCACTGGATTCCGTATCGCGCTATGCTTGTACGGAATGACGGGGTGAAATTTTTTAGTTTTACTGGATTCTTCGCTACGCTCAGAATGACGGGCTAAATTTGATTTTTTGCTTTACTTAAACCCCCGAGGGTAAAGCGCCTGCCCTGAGAGCCGCATGGATATTGGCTTGCAGAGCATCAATATTCACTACCCCCTAGGATGATGCACACTATGCAATTGCTTCAAGCGTTCCCTTGCTACATGCGTATAAATCTGCGTGGTCGAAATATCCGAATGCCCGAGCAACATCTGCACTACACGTAAATCTGCGCCATGATTAAGCAAATGCGTGGCAAAGGCATGGCGCAACACATGCGGCGACATGTGCTTGGTAATGCCCGCGACCAGCGCATAACGCTTGATGAGATACCAAAAGGCTTGGCGCGTCATTGCTTCGGCTCTGTTTGTTACAAATAAAGCATCACTCAAGCGCTTTTGCAAAATCTCGGGCCGCGCTTCTTTTAAATACTTGGTAATCCAATCGGCAGCTTCCTCGCCCATCGGCACCAGCCGCGTTTTGCTGCCTTTACCCGTCACGCGCACCACGCCATCTTGCGTGCTGACTTCGTTCACTTTTACCGTCACCAACTCAGAAACGCGTAAGCCGCTGGCGTATAGAAGCTCCAACATGGCTCTATCCCGCAAGCCAATAGGCATGCGGGTGTCAGGGACGTTGAGCAAATCTTCTACCTCTTGTTCATTGAGGCTTTTGGGCAAGCTGCGCGGCAGTTTGGGCGATTCGATTTGTAACGTTGGGTCAGTTTGAATTAAATTCTCACGCAGACAATAGCGATAAAAACGTCGCATACTGGCGATTAACCTACCAATGCTACGCGGTTTGCTGTGCGGAAATTTTACCGCGAGATATTGCTGAATATCGGCCTGATTTGCAGTCATCAGTTGCGTGTTGCGTTTGCCTAGCCAAGTGGCAAATTGGCTTAAATCGGCGCGGTAACTCTCTAGTGTATTTTTAGAAAGGCCATCTTCTAGCCATAAGTGATCGATAAACGTATCAAGCTGGGCGTGGTCTAAGCTAGCGTTTGGCTCATTTTTTTCTTGGCTCACACTTCAACGCCTTCATGCCTGAGCAGCCATTTTTTGATTTTTAAACCTTCTGGATTACCTTGCATAAAGCCACCCAAACCGCCTTTGGCCACCACGCGATGGCACGGAATAAGCAATGGCAAATTATTCGCGCCACAAGCGTTTGCCACTGCGCGCGGGCCGCTACCAATTTGGTCTGCAATTTGCCCATAAGTGAGCACTTGCCCTCGCGGAATGGCGCTAATAGCGTGCCACACGCGTTGTTGATAAGCTGTGCCGTTGAGCTTGAGTGGCAAGCTAAATTCGTTTTTTGCATCGGCAAAATAAGCTTCAATTTGGCTGACAACTTGGCTTAATGTTTTATTTTCCGAGTGTTTTGTAGGCAGCTTTTCTGAAACATATTCAATTGACACCTGCTCGCCATGCAGCATTAAGCCAACCGCACCAAATGGTACGCTGACGACGGCATCGAACTGCAAAGGTAAATGGTTTTGCATAGCTTAATTTTACGCGTATGCCCAGTGAACGCAAATATTAAGTGAACGTAAATAAAAAAGCCCCAAAACTTGGGGCTTTTTAAATACAAGCTTAAAACTAATCTGAACTGCTAATCTTTTGCAGCTTCTGGCGCCATGACTTCTTTTTCGCGAGAAACCAATTTTTCTTTAATACGTGCAGATTTACCTGAGCGCTCGCGCAAGTAGTAAAGTTTTGCACGACGTACATCACCGCGGCGCTTGATTTCGATGCCAGCGATTAATGGTGAGTAAGTTTGGAATGTACGCTCTACACCTTCGCCAGATGAGATTTTACGCACGATGAATGATGAATTAAGGCCACGGTTGCGTATTGCAATAACAACGCCTTCGTATGCCTGCACGCGCTTACGCGTACCTTCCACCACGTTTACGCCAACAACAACGGTGTCGCCTGGTGCAAAATTAGGAATTTTTTTGCCTAAACGGGCAATTTCTTCCTCTTCTAACATTTTAATAATATCTGCCATTTTTTATCCCTTGCGGGTTCCTTTTAAATTATGAAGATGCTTGTTCCTGCTCTATTTCAATAAGCAGCCGAGCTTCCTCTTTCGTCAACGGCCTTGCGACCAATAAATCCGGGCGTTTCGCCCTTGTTAAAGCCAGCGATTGTTTAAGTCGCCATTGCTTAATCTTTGCATGGTTGCCTGATAACAACACTTCAGGCACCCTAAGAACTTCGCCAAAATCTCCTGCATATTCTTCTGGCCGCGTGTAGTGCGGGCAATCCAGCAGGCCATCCACAAAGGAATCTTCCACCGCTGAATCTGCATCACCCAACACGCCTGGCAATTGCCTGATAAGCGCATCCATGAGCGCCATGGCAGGAATTTCACCGCCACTTAACACATAGTCGCCAATCGATATTTCTTCGTCCACCAGCGCGTCTAACAGGCGCTGATCGACACCTTCATAACGACTTGCCAACAAAATCAAACTTTTTTCTTGGCTTAGTTCCA
This sequence comes from Methylophilaceae bacterium, assembly GCA_043774925.1. Lineage (GTDB taxonomy): Bacteria > Pseudomonadota > Gammaproteobacteria > Burkholderiales > Methylophilaceae > JAYVSZ01. Next base: position 14,800 of record JAYVSZ010000019.1, read on the forward strand.
TCACTTTTTGGTGCGTCAGCGGCTTGCCGCTTGGTGAGAGGTGAATCACTTTCACGTCCGCGCCTGCTATTTCTTTTGCCGCGCCAATCGCTTTTTCTAGCGGCTCAATCAGCATCACCATGCCAGGGCCGCCGCCGTAGGGTCTATCATCCACGGTTTTATGATTATCGGTAGTGAAATCACGCGGATTCCACAGCTTCAAATCGACTAATTTATTCTCAAATGCGCGCGCTGTAATGCCATATTTCGTCAGCGCTTCAAACATTTCTGGCAACAAACTGATGACATTAAACCGCATCAAAAGTCAGCGTCCCAGTCCACCAGCATCGTTTGTTTTTCCAAACTCACGTCTAAAATCGCATCTGCAGTAAAAGGAATTAGCCTTTCCCGCTTACCTTTTTCGTCTACACCAGTCACCACAATCACATCATTCGCGCCAGTTTCCAGCACATCTGTCACTTTGCCAAAATCAACCTCTTGCTGATTTTTGACCGCCAGCCCGATTAAATCAGACCAGTAATATTCGTTCTCTTTTGGCTGAGGTAGCATTGCTCTGGGAACCGCTACCTTCATGGTTTTGCAGGCTAGCGCGCCGTCACGCTCTTCAATGCCTTGTAGCTTTACCACCAGCACATCGTTGTGAATTTTTGCAGATTCAACCTTCAGCTCGCGCCAATGATCGTCTTTGCCAACCCACCACGTTTTGTAACCCAGCAAACCATCAAATTCTTCGGTATCGGGGATTACTTTTACCCAACCAAAAACGCCATAGGGCGCAACAATGCGCCCCATAACGACTAAATCATTCGTAAGAAAATCTTGATCCGTTTTCATGGAAAACGGTTCAAAACCTATTCAGCTGCTGGCGTTTCTGTTGCTTCAGCGGCTGGTGCTTCTTCAGCAGCAGCAGCAGGAGCAGCTTCAACTGCAGCCTCTTCTACGGCTGGCGCTTCTTCAACTACAGCGGCGGCTTCTGCCTCGGCTGCTTTTGCGGCTTCAGCGGCTTTTTCTGCATCTGCAGCAGCTTTTGCGTCGGCTTCCGCTTTAGCAGCATCGGCTGCTGCTCTTACTTTTTCAGCGTCTGCGGCAGCAGCTTTAGCCTTAGCAGCAATCGCTTTTTCAGCGTCTTTTGCTTTAGAGGCAATCAAAAATTCAGGGCCTTTTGCGTGCGTTTTAACTAAACGCGCAACCGTGTCAGAAAGTTGTGCGCCAACATCTACCCAATGATTTACGCGCGCTGTATCCACACGTAAACCCTCAACGCCAGCAGTTGCAGATGGGTTGTAAAAACCTACGCGCTCAATAAAGCGACCATCGCGGCGATTGCGTGAATCGGCCACAACCAAATTGAAAAATGGATTTCTTTTAGAGCCACCGCGTGATAAACGAATAACGACCATAATCTATTCTCTTAATAATATTCTGCAGAAAGGCGCGGATTATACGTTATTTTTGAAGCGCTTGGCAACCTTATTGCGGCTTTTTTTGATAAATTCAGTGCGCGTAACGCGTGGGGTCGGGCAAACCCGCTTTGTTAAAGCCTTCGCGCCGCAAACGGCACGAATCGCACAAGCCGCAAGCCTCACCATTTTCATTCGCCTGATAACATGAAACCGTCGCGCTATAAGGCACGTCCAGCTTGGTTCCCAGCGCGATGATTTGCGCTTTTGTCATGTCAATCAGCGGCGCATGTATAGTGATTTTTTTACCTTCCACAGCGCTTTTAGTGGCCAAATTCGCCATTTCTTGAAACGCTTGCACATACTCACCACGACAATCGGGGTAGCCCGAATAATCCAGCGCATTAACGCCGATAAAAATATCTCGCGCCTCCAATACCTCCGCCCACGCCAACGCCAGTGACAGCATAATGGTGTTGCGCGCAGGCACGTAAGTCACGGGAATGCCTTGTGGAATTTCAGAATCAGGCCCTGACTCGGGAACGGCAATTTTATTGTCGGTGAGCGCCGAACCGCCAAACAGACCCAAATCTAAAGTCACGGTTTTATGTTCCGTAGCACCTAGTCTGGCAGCCAATATCCGCGCGGCTTCCAGCTCAGCGATATGGCGCTGGTGATAATCTAAGCTCAAGCAAAAACAGTCAAACCCTTGCGATTTTGCAATCGCCAAACAAGTCGCAGAATCTAATCCGCCAGAAAGTAAGATGACCGCTTTTTTATTGATAATGCTCATCGTTTATGTTGGGTTACGCGTCATTACCGAAAATTTGTTGCCCATCGGGTCGCGCACGTAGGCAATGTATAAATCTGGGCCGTAAGCCTCGCGCGTGCCAGGTTCGCCCTCATTTGTGCCGCCATTAACAAGCGCAGCCGCATGAAATGCGTTTACTTGGGCACGGCTATTGGCGGCAAAGCTCACCATGTTGCCATTGCCTGCATTGGCTGGCTGACCGTTAAATGGCGTTTTGCACAGCCATAATAAAGGCGTTGCAGGGTTTTGCGCATCTTTTGGGTTGCCGTAAGCCACCCAGCCATTGTCAAAATAGTCATGTAATCTTGCATGGCCAAGCGTCGCTAATACTGCATCAAAAAACTTTACTGATACCTCAAAATTGGTGCTTCCTATCGTCGCGTATGCAAACATATTATCTCCTTTAATTTAAACACTTACTAATAATTAAAATATTGGCTAATTTAAACAATTACTAATTTAAACGCCTGACTTTTCGCCCCACAAAATTTTATGCAACTGCACTTGCATTCTAACAGGCAATTTATCATGCAAAACCCAAGCTGCAAGCGCCTCTGCAGGCAATTCATGATAACTGGGTGAGAACAAAATAGGGCATTTTTCAACTAAATTCAGCTCAACTATTTTGGCTTTCGCCCAATCGTAATCGGCACGATTACACAGCACAAATTTGATTTCATCTGTTGGTTTTACATGTTCTAAATTGCTCCAAAGCATGTTTTTTTCTTCGTTGGAGGCGGGCGTTTTAATATCCAAAATCACCGATACGCGTTTGTCCACCAAAGCAATATCCATGGCGCCGCCCGTTTCTAGCGATACGCTGTAACCCGCATGGCACAAGGCTTGCAGCAAATTTAAGCATTCCTTTTGCGCAAGCGGCTCGCCACCTGTGACGGTGACAAACTTAGCGTCAAATTCCGCCACTTTTTGCAGAATTTCTGCAATTTCCATATTGCTACCGCCAGAAAACGCGTATTCGGTATCGCAATACGTGCAGCGCATGGGGCAGCCAGTCAGGCGCACAAAGGCCGTAGGCAAGCCAATGCGCGAGGTTTCGCCCTGTAAGGAATAGAATATTTCGTAAATTTTGAGTGACATAAAATTGGGTAAAAAAAAGAAAACGCCAACCGCCTTGATTAAAAAGCTAAAGTTGGCGCTATTTTAAAACAAAATTGCTTAAGAATTAAGTCCAGCATTTCTGCTGGCATCAATTATAGCTATTTAATACTTTCCAGCATCTTCAAGCGTTTTTGCGCATTCGGCGTCACATCCGCGTTAGGAAATTTTGCAATTAAATCACGCAAAGTTTTTTTCGCGCTGGTCACTTGCCCAAGCTGAATCTGACTGTTCGCCATGTTGTACATCGCGTCTGGCGCTTTTGGGCTATCTGCATGAAAATCGAGCACTTTTTGCTGCGTGGCGATAGACGATTTGTAGCTTTTAAGCGCAAATTGCGCGTAGCCCATGCCGTAAAGCGCATCAGGCGCCAACTTACTCGTTGGATACTCTTTTAAGAAAGCATCGTACGCGGTAAACGCATCCTTGTATTTTGCAGATTTGCTTAGCGCATCGGCATCGGCAAACGCTTTTACATCTTTTTCTTCTGCAACTGGCGTTGCAGGCACTGTATTTGGCGCAGTGCCAGGAGCCGCACCACTATTGGCTCCCGCGGCAGCTGCTCCTGCACCTTCTAGCTTACGCAAGCGTGTATCGGTATCTGCATACAAGTCTTTTTGCCGTTGCTGTGCTTGCTCCAAGTTGTGCTGCGCCAGCTCCAAATCGCCTTTTAGCTGCGCGATCTCTTGCTTTAACTGCTCGACTTGACCCTGCAAATCTTGCACATTTTGCGTTTGTAGCGATTCCACCGCGCTGAGTTTTTTCTTCAGCTCATTAATCTGCGCCTGTTGCGCATCATTATTGGCTTTCGCAGTCGCTTCCACATCCAAAATCTTCTTGCGCGCCTCCTTGTCGTCAAACAAGGCGGCGTGAGAAGTGAGTGCGAACAAACTTAGGCCGACAAATAGCGTATTTTTGAATGAAACCATGCTTTAGTCGCCCTCGTAAACAATGTCCACACGGCGATTTTTTTGGAAGCAATCTTCATCGGCGCAATTAGGCGTAGCGCGCTCTTCGCCGTAGCTCACAGTTTCGATTTGTTTATCTTGTACGCCAAGTGAATTAAGCGCTTTTTTCACCGCCACCGAGCGGCGTTGGCCGAGCGATAAGTTGTATTCGCGCGTGCCACGTTCGTCTGTATTGCCTTGCAGAATCGTTTTTGCATCTGCATGGCTCGCCAAATATTTAGCATGCGCTTCTATGTTGGGGCGAAATTCAGTGCGAATCGTATCGCTATTGTAATCAAAATAAATCGCGCGCTTGGAGAGAATATTATTTGGATCTTTCAGCGGATTATTGCCAGCATCTTTTGCGCTGCTATCAATCGCCACTTCTTTCACGGCGTTAGCATCCGCGCCAGTATCTGCGGGGGCTGTGGCTGCTGGTGTCGTCGGGCTTTTGTCCTCCACTTTGGCTGGCGTCATCGGCGTGCTTTTACACGCGCCGAGCAATACCGTCAGCGCAATCACGCCGAGCAACTTTGAATTCATTCTAGATAATTTGTACATACTAACTCCTCTTTGAGATTTGTTGCCCTGAATTTATTAGTTAAGCAGCGGACCCCAGGCGGGTTCACGCACATCGCCACGCGATTCGCTCAAGCGTTGGCGCACTTTTCCATCTGACGAAACCGCAGCCAAACTGCCGCGTCCGCCTACTTTTGTTGCATATAAAATCACGCGGCCATTTGGCGCAAAGCTGGGCGATTCATCTTGACTGCCCTCGCTTAATAATTGCACTTGGCCGCTGGCTAAATCTTGCAGCGCGACTTTGAATCTGCCACCATCATTGCGAATATACACCAATGATTTGCCATCGGGTGAAAAACGCGGGCTGACGTTATACGCGCCTTCAAACGTCACGCGGCTAGCATCGCCACCGCCTGTGGGGATTTTGTAAATTTGTGGTCTGCCTCCACGGTCGGAGCTGAAATAAATCCAGTTGCCGTCGCGCGAAAATGCGGGCTCGGTATCAATCGCACTACTTTTGGTAATTTGTTTTAAGCCGCCGCCGCTAGAATCAATTGTATAAATTTGCGAATTCGCGCCGTATGTCAGCACAATCGCCAATTTGCTGCCGTCGGGCGACCAAGCGGGGGCGCTGTTATTGCCTTTGTAATTGGCCACCATTTCTCGGCTGCCACTGGTGAGCGATTGTACAAACACAATCGGCTTTTTCTTTTCAAACGAAACATAAGCCAATTTCGTGCCATCGGGCGCCCAAGCAGGCGAGATGATTGGCTCATTGGACGACACCACAGTTTGCGGATTGTAGCCGTCTGCATCCGCTACTTGCAGCGCGTAGCGCTTGCCTAGCTTAGTAATATAAGCAATGCGGCTGGCAAACGCGCCAGGCTCGCCCGTGAGTTTTTGGTAAATAATATCGGCAATTTTGTGCGCGGTAATGCGTTCTTGCGAAGGCGCGATTTGGTAATCCATGCCCGCCAATTGCGTTTGCTTAAGCGCATCCATCAACTGAAAGCTCACTTTCACACGACCGCCAGCAATAGCTTCTACATTGCCTACCGTAACTGCTTGCGCCTGCAATGCCGTCCATTCTGAATATTTAATTTGCGCTGAGGAAGTGGGCAGATTCGCCATACCGCGTGTTTCTAAAATGCGAAACAAGCCGCTGCGTTTTAAATCGGCCGCAATAATTTCACTGATGTTTTCTTTAGCCGCATTAGCGTTGCCAAATGGCACGACGGCGATGGGGATTTGTTGCGCGCTGCCACCGCTAATTTCAATATCGAGCGCCGCGCTAGCGGTGGATGCAATCAAAGAAATTGCACCGTAAAATACCAGTCGAATTATATTCATAAGCTATTAGTGTCTTTTGTTATTAAAAGTTCAGTTAAATTCTACTGCAAACGGGCTGCGACGCCACAGCATTTACACTTTATTACATTTTTTTACGCTTTGCTTACAGACTGGTTTTCTTAGCAGCTAATCATTCGGCCTAAATTTGAGGTTTAGGTTTCTAAAGCTGGGAAATAAACTTGAATCAGGTGGCAAAGGTAAGGGCTCAGAGGCCATAATGGCGCGCTCTACAGCGTCATCACAAGCTGAACTTCCGCTAGATTTAGTGATTTTTGGCGTGCCGCTCAATTGACCTGTGGGTAGCAAGCCAATCTCAAAACGCAATTCTGGGTTGCCATCTGCACATAAAGTTTTGTTCACGTTGCCGCGAATTTTAGCGCGAATTTTAGCCGTGTACTCGCCAATCAGGCTCGCATTTGCAGCACTGGCTTTTTTGTCGCTATCGCCTTTGTCCTCATTTAAAAATTCTTGTGCAAGTTTCTTAGCAGCGTCATTATCTTTTTTCTTTGGCTTTTCCTGCAATGTATCTTCTCGCATGGCTGCGAGCAACTTCTTCTTGTCTTCGTCTTTTTTGCGCTTATCTTCTATTTTTTTCTCTTCTAGCAACTTTTCTCTTTCCGCCATTTGCCGCTCTTTCTCAGCAAGCGCTTGTTTTTTCTTTTCTAGCGCAATTTCTGCTTGCTGTTCTTCTAGTTTTTGTTGCGCCTCAAGTTTTTTTTCTTCTATTTTAGGGTCAGGTTTTGGTGCTTCTTTTACCACAGGTTCAGGCTTGGGTTCTGGCTTAGGTTCAATTTTAGGCGTGCTTTGCGCAGGCAATTTATCCCACAAATCCACCTCGGTGGCGTTTAACACGCTGTGTGCGGCTTTCCAATTGAATGAAATGAGCAGCGCGCCTAGCAAGGCCACGTGCACCGCTACTGCGAGCGAGCCCGCTTTCCAAGAAACTGAATTTTCGTGCTTGCGTATCATTGCGCTGGCTTAAATAACAATCCTACTTTATCGACTTTGGCTTGCTTGAGTAAATCCATTACACTAATTACTTTGCCGTATTCGGTTTTTTCATCGGCAGCCACTACCACGGCGCGCGGCGATTTTTTAAGCTGTTTTTTAATTTCGAACAACAATTCGTCACGCGGCAATTTTTTGCCCTCAATTTCCGCCGTACCATCTTTGCGCACCGTCACCACAATTGGCGTGCCTGTTTGCTTGAGCGCCTGCCCAACCTTGGGAAGCTCCACTAAGCCAGGATTGGTCATGGGCGCGGTGACCATAAAAATCACCAGCAACACCAAGGTCACGTCGATGTAAGGCACAACGTTAATTTGGTTCATCATACGGCGTTTGCGCGTTCTAGCCATGGCGAACCTCCTTATGTTTTGCGCTGCAGAATGTTGGTGAACTCTTCCATAAAGCTCTCGTAACGCACAGAAAGCCTATCTACTTTTGAGGCAAAACGGTTATAGGCAATCACCGCGGGAATTGCCGCGAATAAGCCTATGGCCGTGGCCACCAGCGCTTCGGCAATACCTGGCGCCACTTGGCTAAGTGTTGCTTGTGCAACGCTTGAGAGGCCGCGAAACGCGTTCATAATGCCCCAAACTGTGCCAAATAAGCCAATGTACGGGCTTACTGAGCCGACAGAGGCGAGAAAAGGTAAGTGCGCGTCTAGGTCATCCAGCTCGCGATTGTAAGTGGCGCGCATGGCGCGGCGCGCGCCTTCCATCACATCGGAAACGTCCATTTTTGTTTCCAAATGTGCTTGCTGTTTATGGCGAATAAATTCCTTAAAACCCGCCTCGAATATGGCTGCCATGCCTTGCGGCTTGCGACGTCCCGTGCTTAAACCATCGTAAAGTTTATTCAAATCGCCGCCAGACCAAAAACCATTTTCAAAATTTTCCGCATCCGCTTCGGCATTTTTGATGGTAAATACTTTAATAAAAATATACCACCAAGAAAACAGCGAGGTGATGAGCAAAATCGCCATCACTCCTTGCACGGGCAGGCTGGCGCCAGTAATCAGGGTCAATAAAGACATATCGTTTGCGACACTCATAGTTACTCCAACTTTAATAAAATTTCTTTTGGAATTGCAACAGGCCTGAAAGTTTGCGGATTGACGCAGGCAACCTTTACAAGCCCCTGTACCAATATTGTTGATGCTACCATGATGGTTTGTGCGACCTCGAAACTGCTGCGGCCGATTTTCACAATTTCACTTGTTATTGTAAGTAAGTCATTAAACTTCGCTGGCTTTTTAAAGTCAAGTTGTACGCCACACACCACAATCACCACGTTCAACTCATCTCGCAAATACGTCTGCTCAAAGCCTAAGTTGCGCAGCCATTCTGTGCGGGCGCGCTCCATAAAGTTTAAATATTGGCTGTGATACACCACGCCGCCTGCATCCGTGTCTTCGTAATAAACACGCACCTGCCAATTAAATAGTTTTACTGTTGCCAAACTTCACCCGTCGCAATGGTTTTAGGCACTTGTAGGCCAAAATGTTGATACGCTAGGCTGGTTGCCACGCGCCCGCGCGGCGTGCGCATAAGGTAGCCTTGCTGAATTAAATACGGCTCGAGCACGTCTTCAATCGTATCGCGCTCCTCGCCAATCGCCGCCGCCAAGTTATCCAAACCCACTGGGCCGCCACCAAACTTTTCCAGCACCGCTTGCAGTAACTTTCTGTCCATCACGTCAAAACCTAAATTATCCACATCCAACATTTTAAGCGCCGCATCAGCGACTTCGGCGCTCACATTGCCATCCGATTTCACTTGCGCGTAATCGCGCACGCGGCGCAGTAAACGATTGGCAATACGCGGTGTGCCGCGCGAACGCTTGGCGATTTCATTTGCGCCAGAATCGGTCATTTTTACTTCTAATAAAGTTGCGCTGCGATGTACGATGCGGCCAAGTTCTTCGGCCGTGTAGAATTCGAGCCGCGATACGATGCCGAAACGATCTCGCAATGGATTGGTAAGCATGCCCGCGCGCGTGGTGGCGCCTATCAGCGTAAATGGCGCTAAATCAAGCCGCACAGAGCGTGCCGCAGGGCCTTCGCCAATCATAATATCAAGGCGATAATCTTCCATCGCGGGGTATAAAATTTCTTCTACCACGGGGGAAAGGCGATGAATTTCGTCGATAAACAGCACATCATTTGGTTCGAGATTCGTCAGCAGCGCAGCTAAATCGCCAGCTCGCTCTAGCACTGGGCCTGAGGTTTGGCGCATGTTGACGCCCATTTCGCGCGCAATAATGTGTGCCAACGTGGTTTTGCCTAAACCTGGCGGGCCAAATAACAGCACGTGATCTAGGGCCTCTGCACGGCCGCGCGCAGCGTTGATGAAAATTTCTAATTGGCCTCGCGCTTTTTCTTGCCCCACGTATTCATCTAGCACTTTTGGGCGTAATGCGCGCTCAATCACCTCTTCTTGAGGGCTTTCGGCAGCAGGGGCGATGAGGCGATCGGTTTCAATCATGGTGTTTTTTGCGCAACGATATTAAGCCTCTATTATGAGTTTAGCCATATTATCTATTAAACTAGCTGTTTAATAGGGAAAAATTCTCAATCATTTTTTTCAAAACGGTAGGCGCGCCTAAATAATGGCCTTGCCCGTAATGCACGCCAATGGCTTGCAGCTCTCGTAAAATCTCTTTGTTTTCTACAAACTCAGCCACTGTTTTGATGTTCATTGCCTCTGCAACGCTGTGGATAGAGCGCACCATGGCGTGATCGATTTTGTTTTCGTGCATTTCCCTAACAAAGGAGCCATCTATTTTTAAGTAATCCACTTCAAAATTCTTCAGGTACATGAACGATGACATGCCGCTGCCAAAGTCATCCAACGCGAATTTACAGCCAATTTTTCTGAGTTCAGTGAATAAATTGATGGTGTTTTTTAAGTTGACAATCGCTGCAGTTTCAGTGATTTCAAAGCAAATAGCACTTGGTGGAATGGCGTAAATAGCGAATTGTTCGCGAATATAGCCTAACAGACTTTTATCGCCAAGCGAGGTGCCAGATATATTAATTGAGAAAACATAATCACATTTCTCATGACTTTTATCGAGCAGTTTACGATAAGCAGCGAATGTGTTTTTTATCACCCAGCGGTCAATATTGGGCATTAAATGGTAGCGCTCCGCCGATGGAATAAAGCTGGTTGGCAGCGTTATTTCGCCATCCAAGCCCACTTTTCTAATCAAAATTTCATAATGAAGTTGCTGCGGCACACTCTCAGAAAGTGGAATAATAGGCTGGCAAAAAAGGATAAAACGATCGTCATCAATTTCATCCGTCATGTCAGAAACCGCTTCAACAGCCGTTTGCCGCTGCACGATTTCTACATCGCCTTGGTTATACAAAAAGCTTTGGTTGCGCCCCGCTTTTTTTGCAGAATAACAAGCGGCATCAGCCGCATGCATAATGTCGCTGATATTTGGGAAGCTTGAATTGATGACCACAATACCAATACTGACGCCGATATTGAACACTTTGTCCTCATGCGCAAAACGATAATCGCGCACTAATTTAAGCAGTTTATTGGTAATTTGATTGGCATCCACCAAGCTACAATTTTCTAAAAGCAAGCCAAATTCATCGCCGCCAATACGTGCTAAGGTGTCGCGATCGCGCATTTTATTGGCAAATAGCGCGCTAATTTGCCGCAACAATTCATCGCCAGCATTATGGCCAGAGGTATCATTCACCAATTTAAATTGGTCTAAATCTAAATAGCAAAACACATGCTGAATATGATTTTCATGTGCGCTTTTTAGGCAACGCTCAAGCCGCACTTCGAACTCACGGCGATTAATTAATCCTGTTAAATCATCATGTTGTGTTTGGTAGCGAAGCAGTGCGGTGGCGTCATGCACTCTTTCTTGCATATGCTCATAAGCATTTTTAAGGCTTTGAGACATGGAATTAAAGCCTTTTTGCAATACTTGCAATTCGCCACTGGAGTTTTCTGTGATGGTTTGCGAGAAAATGCCTTCGCCCACCTTATTCACCGCATGTGCAATTTCTTGAATCGGCTTGGTAATGTCGCGGCCAATCATCCATGCGATGAGTGAACTCGCCAGCAACCCTAGCAAACCTATCAAAATGATTTTTACCATTAAACCTTGCTGAATATTTTGCAATCCCATGTTGCTTAAATCAACATAGACACGACCAATTTCTAGCTGCGGGTTACTTGGTGTTGCTGCATTATTGACTTCGCCCGCCGCCGGAAAGTCATCAATCTCCACCAAACTTCGCTCAATGGGAGAAACAAAAATAATGCCGTTTTCCCAAGCCAGCTCTTGCACATGATCATTGTTGATTTGGGCGATGAGTTCGGGCGCTATCGGTCGCCCGCTCAGCGCCAGCACTTTGCCTTGTTTATCTGTCACCATCACAGTTTTAAGTTCTTGCTCGTTAGTGAGCGCTTGCTGTGCTAACTTTTGCAAGGTTTGCGTGTTGCCAGAAATGACACCATACTCGGTTGCAGGCGCTAATTGGGTGGCGATGATGCGTCCGCGGTCATGTAATGACTGATTCAATACGGTGAACACTTTTGTGATAGCATAGCCAGCCAAAATCATGGCGAAAAGCACCGCTGGCATGGTACCCAAAAGGATTACTCTAGATTTAATGCCTAAATTTTTCATTTAATATGCGTCTCTTCATGCTCAACTTGCTCCACCGACTCTAATTGAAGCATCTTGCTATACAGTATGTCATCATCCATCAATGTAATGTTGAGAGAACGCGCCACTTGGCGATTCACTAAAATAGAAAAATATTTAGGCGCTTGTGGCGGTGGCAGCAAACTAGGCGCTTGTTGCGCGGCAAGTGCAATTTCTGCTGCTTGCTTGGCCAATTGCTTGGTACTGCTATACACCGCAGCCAGCGCGCCTGCCCGCACATAAGATTGTGAATAGCCAAAAACAGGTTTTTGATGTCGATAACTGGTCAACAATATCGGCTCTGCCGTTTCCCGATTGTAGATAAGCGGATCTGGAATCGCCAATAATACATCGTTTGCATCTAATACTTTTGTTAGTTTTGGGATAATATCGGATACTTGACTTACATTTTCCACCCCCAAACTTAGGCCAACTTCTTCCGCTTCCTCTGTGAGGTAATCGGTGTATTTCGCAGAGGTTGTTCCTAACAAAACGCCTAACTTTTTGGTTTCTGGCAAAATGGTTTTAATCAGCGAAATTTGCCGCCAATAAGGCTGATCCAACACAATCGCGCTAAAATTACCCAAATCACGCTTGCTCTTACTCAACAGTGCGTTAAACGATGGCATTGGCGTAAATACGCCCAAAACCGGTGTGGTATATTTTAATTTACTTGCCACCTCCATCGCTTTTACGCCCAGCGTAATCACCAACTCGCTATTTTCTGCTACCGCAAGTTTATCCGACTCTTTTAATTCGATTACTTTGACTTTTAAGTTGTTGTTTTTTACGGCAGCAAGTTCTGCTTTAAAGCCTTCTACAAACTCAAGATTGGTTTCTGTTGGCGTGCTCATGACAATGGTCACGCCAGTATAGGCATGCGCAAAAAATGGCGCAAACAAAGCCAGCATTAGCGCAAATTGCACAAATGCACTTAAAACATTTCTGTTTTTACTTTTGTAATTCATCTATTTCCATTACTTCAACTGCTATTTTTTCAAAACACTTAAAAATCAAAGCTCAAATTAATACGTGCGCGGCGTTTGGCCGTGTTGTAATCCGCAAATTCGTGATAATGACTGTCAAATAAGTTTTCGACCACAGCAGAAACCTCACCATTCCGAGCGCCTAAATTAAATTTACGTGCTAATCTAACGTCTGCCCTCCTAATTAAGCCTACAGGGTCGCCATCGCCAAGGGCGGCTACTTTTCCCGTTTGATAATATGCAAGACTCCCATCCCACTTATCATCAAATTGATGTGTTATTAAGGCACTCACCGTATCACTGGGCATGGAATCAGCAAAATCTCTTGGCAGACCAGTTGGGCTTGTATAAATATTGACATGGGCATAATTCAGCAATAGGTTTGTACTGCTCGCTAAGCGCCAACTCAATTGCGCTTCAAAGCCATCAGTGCCCACACAGCCAGCGTTTGCGAAATTAGCAACCTTATTGCCATTAGTCACCAATACAAAGGCAGGTGGCGCTTTAAAAGTCCTGCTGTTTAGCCCAATATGGTCAGAAATACTGTCATGAAATAGTCTTGCATCTAAACTCAATGCGCCAATTTTTCCCAAATAGCCAATTTCTCTTGAAACAATCCGTTCTGGATCCACATTGCCCTTGTCGGCCGCATATTGAAAAAGTATTGAAGGGAATGGCGCTTTAGCAGGAATAACAAAACTGCGATTAAATTTTTCTTCAAGATAATTTGGCGTACGCAACGCTGATGAAATACCAAAACGTAGCGTGTGATTGGGAAATGGCTTGAAGTTAATGCTAGCACGCGGAGAAATACCAGTCCCAGTAAAATCGTTATGTTCTACCATAGCGCCAGCATTCAACACCAACTTTTCGTTCGCTTGCCATTCCACATGGCCAAATAGGCGTTGCAGATTAAAATAATCTGTTTCGCCAGTGCCTAAATAATGCGGCGCATACATACTATCTCGCCGCAAACTACCACCCCAAACCACTCTAATTTTTTTACCTATAGAAAAATTATGTTGTGCTTCAATATCGTATCGCTCGGCCTCAACTGGATTTTGAATCGTAATGGTATTGCTCAACAAAGCATTAGCCGCCGCCGCTGCTTGTTTATTGGCCGATGCGATGACTGCTGGGGGGGGCTGAATGTGGAATTTATTTTCAAATGCTGTCAAAATGTTTCTTCGAGTAATTGCGGCAACAGCTGGCCGCAAATTTGCAGAAGTAGCAGTATCATCCGACCTATCAAAAGAGTGGTACGCCTGCAAAGAAAAATCACTGTCGTCAGACACATTATGCCGCCAGCGAATCAGCTCATAATGGTTATTAATATCTTTCTCGCGCGGCAAAAATATCGCATTATCTTTGGTAATTTCACCTTCTTCGCGGTCGCCATCCGCCAAGCCAAACTCCAGCTCCAAGTTATTTTTATCGTTAATGCGATAATCGGCTTGCGCGTTTAAAAATTGTGTACGCTTAAAATCATTGCGATTATCAAAGCCATCGTCGCTTCGATAACCCACCGTCACCCGGTACGCTAAGTCCTCCATCTTGCCCGCGTGCCGATAAAACGCCTCATTGCGACCATTACCATGCGTTGCGATGATGCTGTTGCTTGGCGCCTCACTTGGCTGTTGGGTGATGATGTTGATGACACCGAAGAAAGAATTCGCACCGTAACTGGCCGCATTAGGTCCACGCGTCACTTCTATGCGCTCAATATCGGCGATGGCCAGTGGCAGCTCACTCCATTGCACACCGCCGTACAAAGGACTATAAACAGAGCGCCCATTGATGAGTACTTGCATCGCGCCTGCGTAGGCGCTGGTCATGCCGTGATAGCTCACGACATGGTTGGTGTTATGCACAAAGCCCGCGTTTGCCGCCACATACATGCCTGGCACTAGGCGAAAAATTTCGGGCAAATCGACGATGCCAGAAGCGCGAATGGTGGCGCGATCAATAATTGTCACGGCGGAAGGCACATCAGACAAAGGCTGCGAGAGACGCGAAACTGTGAGGACTTTGGGCACATCGCCAAGATAGTCGTCTTCAGAAACGATTAACTCTTCGCGCTCTTCAGCGTATGCAATGCGTAAAAACATGCCAAAAAACAGCATGAACAATAGCGTATATACTCGCTTATCCATTTGAATTTATCCCTAATAATCTCTCAAAACTACTGTGCTTATAACGAGCTTACTTTATACCACAGTGCTTTATATCACAGTATTTTGGCTTTGATTCTTGCCCAATATTGACGCACCAGCAACAAAATAGGCACGCCTATCAACAACCAAGGCAATGCGCTCATTAAGAACGTGATCATTGCCGCAAAACTTTCCATCATTACACGCCCAGCGTCTTTAAGCGCGCGTGCAACTGGCGCAAAGAAGCCATGCTCGGTAAGGCCTTGTGCGGCAGTAAAGTTGATATTGACGGCGACCAAATCGGTCTCTTGCGACAAAATTTTGCGCATGCTGACAATGCTATCAAGCTCGGTTTGCGTGTTCACAAGCTCGCGCTGCACCTCTATTAAATCTTTAAATTTGGCCGATTTATCGCCAAGCATCACGCGCAATTGATCTCTAAACTCGGTTAAGTTTTTAATACGCGCATCGGCATCAACCACTTGATTCGTTTTGTCTTCAGATTCGCGGCCGTGCTGAGTAATCTCGCCATTGGTTGCCAAGCCCGATAAGAAAATCTCCACATTTCGCGGCGGAATACGCACGCTGAGGCTTGCAGATGGCGGGCTATAAGGCGTTTCTTTATTGTAATTAGCGCCCAGCATTTGGCAATTGAGCAGTTCGCAATGTTTTACTGCAGCGTCAAAACTCGCTTGCATATTTTCTGCGGGTGTTTCAATGGTGAGGTTATGGCGTAAAGCAATGTATTTTTTGATTTCCGCGTGGTTGGTGCTCGGCTCGCTAATTTGGGTGAGACTTTGCTCCGCGCCGCCCTCAGCTCGTGCCATCATCTTAGCTTCCGGCATGGCTGCATCGGCAGGCATGGCTTGCGGCGCGGCAGATGGCGCATTTGCGCCTTGTTTACCACAGGCAAAAAGTGCGAAAAACACCAACAAAAGTCCAAGCTTTTTCATGGCCAACTCCTATTTAGATAAGGATTTTAATGCTTGCTTAATGCCGTCGGAAACGCCAACTTCTTTATCCAACAATTTCACTGCGGCTACCGCCTCACGTTCATTGTAACCCAATGCCAGCAATGCGTTCAGCACATCGTGCGAGGCAGATTTTGGTTGGCTGCTTGCGGTCACGCTGGCGATGCTAAATTTATCTTTTAGCTCTAAAAGTAAGCGCTCAGCCGTTTTTTTACCCACGCCCGGAATGCGCGTCAACATGGCAACTTCTTGCATGCTGACTGCCTGCACTAAATCCTCAATCGACACGCCACTTAAAATAGATAACGCCGATTTTGCGCCAATGCCGTTGACTTTTAAGAGCTGTTTAAACGTGCTGCGTTCTTGCTCCGAGCCAAAGCCATACAGCAATTGCGCGTCTTCGCGCACCACAAAGTAAGTCAGCAATACGATTTTTGTACCGATTTCAGGCAAGTTGTAAAAAGTGCTCATCGGCACTTCAACCTCGTAGCCGACGCCATTGCAATCTATCAGCACATGTGGCGGTGTTTTTTCGAGCAAAATTCCGTTTAACCTTGCAATCATTTATTTTCTACTTTCATCAAGCTGTTATTTAAAATGCCTGCGGAAATTTCATCTTTTAAAATGATTATAGCGAAACGAGACAAGGCGCAGATTTAATTTTATGAATGCGCATACGGGTTTGTATGCAATTGAATAAAATTGAAGGGGTAACGCTGAATCGTGACGCTAGAATGATTTTAAATTAGTCGCCCACCTTTAACTCTAAAACCAGCTGTAGCAAGCTTACCTAGCCCCTGCCCGCCATGCGCATGACACATCGCGCAAGCCAGCGCATCGGCAGAATCTGGGCTTGGCACGGCAGGCAAATTAAGTAGCCGTTTTACCATTTCTTGCACTTGTTCTTTTTGCGCATGACCATTCCCCACCACCGATTGCTTCACTTGCAAAGCAGTATATTCTGCCACGCTTAAATTGCGTATCACCGCCGCACTTATGGCTGCTCCGCGTGCCTGACCAAGCAATAGCGTAGATTGCGGATTCACGTTCACAAACACTTTTTCTATCGCCACTTGGTCTGGCTGGTAGGTGTCAATCACCTCAAACAAACCGTCTAAAATGATTTTTAAGCGTGCTGGCAATTCCTCGCGGTCTTCCTTGCCTTCAATTTTTTTCGCGCTCGCCGTTTTAATAGTACCGCTGGCAATATAAGTCACTTTATTGCCCACTTTTTCAATCACGCCAAAGCCAGTTGTGCGCAGGCCTGGGTCGATGCCAAGAATTCGTACCGCGCTCACTCGTCCTCGATTATTGCCGTGGTGTACACATCTTGCACGTCGTCTAAATCTTCTAGCGCATCCAATATTTTTTGCATTTTCACCGCGTCTTCGCCTTCAAACACGGTTTCCATACTCGGCTTCATGGTCACTTCTGCCATCACCGCTTTTAAGCCTGCGGCTTCCATCGCTTCTTTCACCGCCATAAAATCGTTGGGCGGCGTAATCACTTCAATGCTGCCATCTTCATCGGTAATAATATCTTCTGCGCCCGCTTCCAGCGCGGCTTCCATCACTTTATCTTCTGATGTGCCAGGTGCGTAAATCAAGCTGCCGCAATGTTTAAACAAGAAAGCCACAGAGCCATCAGTGCCCAAATTACCACCGTATTTGGTCAACGCATGGCGCACATCCATCACCGCGCGCTGCTTATTGTCGGTCAGGCAGTCGATAATAATCGCGGCACCGTTAATGCCGTAGCCCTCATAACGCATCTCTTCGTAACTCACGCCTTCTAGCTCGCCCGTGCCTTTTTTAACCGCGCGCACAATATTATCCGAAGGCATGTTTTCTTCTTTCGCCTCAGCAATGGCCGCACGCAAGCGCGGATTCATGTCTGGGTCGCCGCCACTTAGGCGGGCAGCAACTGTAATTTCTTTGATTAATTTAGTGAAAATTTTACCGCGTTTGGCATCTTGCCTGCCCTTGCGGTGCTGAATGTTTGCCCATTTACTATGCCCTGCCATACTCGTCCTTGTTTGCGCCTTTTACGAACTTGCATTTTATCACACGCCGATGTGAATGGTTTGCGCGTGCAGCGCCATAAAAAATGGGGCTTAGTTTGCGCTAAGCCCCACAATTTAACTCCTTAAATGCCCAAAATAGAGCGATTTATGAATGCTGACCTTTTCTTTTTCTTTTTTGTTTATGTTTAGATTTGTCTGCGGTAGCATCGGTTGTTGTAGCTGCCGCCACTGGCGCAGCAGCTGTAGCCGCAACAGCAGTTTCCACTGGTTTAGCCTCGGCTGGTTTTGCGGCGTCGCTTTCTGGCACTTTACCGCCCGCGCGTAAGAACGATTCTACCTTCAACACTTCATCTGGCGTTAAACCCGCTGTCGGATCGTCAGGCTGCATCAAGCCTTTACCTTTGGCACCCATGCCGCCTGCTGAACCGCCCCAGATGGTTTCGAACATGCCTTTGTCTTCAGCATCTTTTGGATAGCGGAAATTTGGGCCAGTTAAGCCAGGACCAACTTGGCCTTTAGCCTCTGGGCCATGACACTGCGAGCATGAATATAATTGATAAACTTTTTTGCCAGCTTTAATAGCCGCGATATTACCAACATAGGGATTTTTGCCAGACTTTAAAAACTCCTTAGCAGCAGGCGTGTCAAAAGTCGCGTCTGGAATCTCCATGGCTTTGCCATCGGCAGTTGATGTGAATGCGGCTGCGCTGGCGCACAAAGGTAGGCAGGCAATCACCGCCAAAAATAAACGTGAAATTTTCATCTTCTATCCAGTTTTAAAATTATCAAAATGTCTGCTTTTATGCTGGTAAAGCTACGCAGATAAGCAGTTAACGAGGATAGTAGCTTTTTGCTGACAGGCTTTCAACGCTTTTGCAAAAAAGCATTCTAAAAATAATTATTTTTTACATTGCCTGCCTTAATCTTGTGACTTCTTAATCTTGTCCCATGGCGGGGTCAGTCTGCGTGTGCTTGCGGATATTGATAGTAGAAATAATCACCAGCGATACAGCGATGAACAGCATGCCAAACAGCTCATGTGTTTTTGGCACTTCGCCCAACTGAACCCACGCTGAAAGCACACCGATGACGGGCGCCAGCATTGACGCCATGCTGGCGATACCAGCTTGCAAGCGCTGCAATGCATATATCCACAACACCCATGCCAACGAGCCGCTGAGAAACACGCTGAACAAAATCGTATTCAAAAAAGGCGCTGTCCATTGAATAGGCGGCGCGGGCAAAAGTAAGGCGAGTATGATGATTGGGATGGAGCCCAGCATCAATGGCCAAGCGGTGAGATTAAGTAAATCCAAGTCGGGTAAGCGCGCGTGCAGTTTTTTAGAAACAATGGCAGAAATCGCCCAAAAAACGCCTGAACACAGCGCCAAAAACATGCTAAAACCATCGGCTTTAATGTGCAGTGGGTCAAAAATGAGCACAATGCCAAACAGCGCAAACAGCACCGCCAACCATTGCCAACCTTGCACCTTCTCGCCAAGCATTGGCCAAGCAAATAACATCACCCAAAATGGCATGGTGTAAGCCAGCACCGCGGTTTTGCCCGCGCCGCCATGCACCAGCGCCCAAATGAGCAAACCAGTAAATCCACAAGTTTGTAGTAAACCAAGCAATAACATGGTGGGAAACTCTTTTAAGGCCAATGGTCGCTTGGTGAAAAACATCACAGCAAACAGCATAAGCGCGCCCAAAAATGTACGTAGTGCGGCAAACTGAAAGGGGCTGGCGTATTGCACGGCGATTTTCATCACCACCCAGTTGTAGCCCCAAATCAATGTAAGCAGAAATAGTGCAAGGAATGCTTTTGCCGTTGTGTTTTTTTGCATACACTATTTTAATAGGTTTTCAGCGCGGATGATTAAGCGTATATTTTTATTTCGCTGCAGGGGAGAAAATCATGAAAACATTATTGCAAATTTTAAATGATAAAAAACACAAAGAAATCATTTCTATCGCGCCAAACCGCCCAGTTTTTGATGCGCTGGTGATTTTGGCCGAGTATAAAATTGGTGCGCTGGCGGTGATGGATGGCGATAAATTGGTGGGAATCTTCTCAGAGCGTGATTACGCGCGCGAAGTGATACTGCAAGGTCGCTCATCTAAAACCACGCAAGTGCAAGAAGTGATGACCTCAAAACTGATTACTGGCGCGCCCAATGATTTGGTGGATAAAGCCATGAGTATCATGTCCGATAAGCGCATTCGCCATTTACCAGTAATGGAAGGCGACAAAGTGCTCGGCATGCTATCGCTGGGCGATTTGGTGAAAGAAACCATTACTTATCAGCAGCATCTCATCAGTCAATTAGAAAGCTATATTAAGGGTTAAAAAGCGTTTGCTCTGAGAGCCGCATGGTTATTGGCTCGCAGGGTATATGCTTAAAATACCAAATATTAACTAATGAAAATCATTAGGCCGCAATCATGGTTGCGTGCAGTGTAATTAAAAACGTTCAGCGCACAATGCAGTCATACAAACAAGCAACAAATAAATTGTTTGTTACTTGTAAAAATTGTAAGTTAACCAAATTTAGGAGAAATATTATGTGGACTACACCAGCAGCTACTGAAATGCGTTTTGGCTTTGAAGTAACAATGTACGTCATGAACAAGTAATTAATCCCGTATTAATTGCAAGACAAGAGCCTAGTAATTTACTAGGCTTTTTTGTATCTACTATATCTACAATTGTTATTCACTTCAGCAGTGATTAACTCACGCGTACAACAGCTATCATTTAAAACGCCTAAATGACCCAGTTACCACACCCCAGATTTCAAACTCCATCCCTTCTTTAATTTCAATCACTGGAAACGCAGGATTAGCCGGTAATAGTCGTGGCATCCCGCTCTTGGCTTTGCCGAGTGTTTTAATCGTAAATTCACCATCAACCACCGCCATCACAATATTTCCTACCTTTGCTTGTTTAGAGCGGTCTACGACGGCTTTGTCACCACTCAATAAGCCGGCATTAATCATCGACTCCCCTTGTATGGTGACAAAGAAAGTGGCGTCTTGCTGGTCAATCAAGAACTCATTGGCATCAAGGCGCTTCTCTAAATGGTCATCAGCCGGTGAAGGAAAGCCAGCAGGTACTTTAGAACCAAACAAAGGTAAATAGGCCCGTTTTGCATCGATTGCAGGCAGTATTATTTCAGTGACAGGGTCAAGGCCAACCTTTTGTTGTTTGCGCTGGTAGGCAGCTAGAAAGTCGCCTATGACAGCATCTTGACTGATAGGAATACGTAATACTTTGGTGGGCTCACCAAACTTACCAGTGCCAACAGTTCGGCCCGCTCCCTGCCGATTACCACCATGTATATTTTTAATATCAGAACTCATTTGATTATTGTAACAATAATTACCTGGGCAATGAAAAATTTTTAATGCAAGAACACAAAATATTTAGGGGCTGTAGTAGATTAGCCATAAATTGTTAGTAAAAACTGATTACAAACCAGCCCATGTTAAATTGCACAGAATATAGCTTAGGCTAACATTCAAAAATAACTTTATGCTAGCATACAATCAAATCTACTCGAGTTATGAAAAACCATGAACTATCTTGAGGCTTTCAACCAGTCGCTATTCTTACAAATCAACGCAAGTACTGTTACGCCAAAATGGATTATCGATGTTGCCATTATTATCGCCAATGATTTACTCTACCTGATGCTAGCAATATTATTCGCATACTGGCTGTGGGGGAATAGTACTAAACGTAATTTAACAATCAAGGTTTGCCT
>JAYVSZ010000020.1:0-50846 GCA_043774925.1 Methylophilaceae bacterium
CAAAACTACCCTATTGCGCTGCTTAGCGCGCGATTTAAAACCTAAACATGGTGAAGTAAAATGGGCAGAGAAAGCAACAATTGGCTACTTTGCGCAAGACCATGAATACGAATTTGAACAAGGTGAAGACTTGTTTGAGTGGATGACGCTGCAAAGAGGAGCTAATGACGACGACCAAACGGTGCGCAGCATGCTTGGCCGCTTGCTATTTGGCGGCGAAGATACCAAGAAGTCTGTTAAAGTATTATCAGGTGGTGAAAAAGGCCGCATGCTTTATGGCAAATTAATGCTAGCCAAAACCAATGTACTGCTGATGGATGAACCAACCAACCACATGGATATGGAATCGATTGAAGCGCTCAATACCGCTTTAGATAAATACAAAGGTACTCTTTTCTTTGTCAGCCACGACCGCGAATTTGTCAGCTCAATCGCCACGCGCATTTTGGAAATCAAAGCCGACAGTATTGTAGATTTCAGTGGCAACTACGAGGAATATCTCGCCAGCCAAGGCGTGGAATAAGCTTTGGCGATTAAAGCCACCGTATTCAAGGTCAATCTGCAAATTGCAGACATGGATAGACATTATTACGCCGAACACGCGCTAACGCTGTCGCAACAACCCTCAGAAACCGACGAGCGCATGATGGTGCGCCTGTTGGCGTTTGCCTTGCACGCGCATGAATTTTTAGAGTTCGCCCAAGGCATGACCGATGACGAATCGGCCGACCTTTGGCAAAAAGATTTAACAGGCGTGATTGAGCTTTGGATTGATGTGGGCCTGCCCGATGAAAAACTCATCCGCAAAGCCTGCGGACGTGCTATGCAAGTCGTTGTATATTGCTATGGTGGTCGCCCTGCGCAAATGTGGTTTGACCAAAATTCCAACCAATTTGAGCGCTTAAAAAACCTCACCGTCATCAGCGTCGCACAAGAAAGCACGCGCGCCATCGCCGCATTGGCGCAGCGCAACATGGCTTTGCAATGCAATATTCAAGAAGGCCAAGTGTGGCTAATGGATGACAAAGAAAATGTGGCGATAGCATGTACCATTCTAAAGATCGCCTCTGATAAAAATTACTAAAGGCATTATCCAAACCCCCAATGCACATCGAAAAAAGTGATACCAAGCCGAGTAAAAAACAAATCAACCAAAAAGTTTCCAAAAGAAAAACGGCAAAAAATCGGCTTGCAAGCAAGCAATTGCTTGTTGAGAAGTCTTTAGAGAAAAAATTGCCTTTAACGGAAAAGCTAAATCTGCACCCGCGCAACAAGCACCGCGCGCGTTACGATTTTGAGGCTTTAATGCAAGCCAATCCATCGTTAACGGATTTTGTTGCGCCTAATGCGTATGGTGACGCATCCATCTATTTTGCCAATCCGCAAGCCGTTATCGCACTCAATAAGGCTTTGTTGGCGCATCACTACGGTATTCGCGATTGGGATGTTCCGGCACAATATCTTTGCCCACCTATCCCCAGTCGTGCCGATTACATTCACTATTTGGCTGATTTACTCGCCCCAACGCAAAAAGCAATTCGCGCGCTCGATCTTGGTGTGGGCGCAAACGTGGTTTACCCGCTCATTGGCAATCGTGAATATAGTTGGGAATTTGTAGGGGCAGATACCGATAGCGTTGCCATTGAAAACGCAGAAAAAATTGTAAAAACCAACGATTTAAGT
This sequence comes from Methylophilaceae bacterium, assembly GCA_043774925.1. Taxonomy (GTDB): domain Bacteria; phylum Pseudomonadota; class Gammaproteobacteria; order Burkholderiales; family Methylophilaceae; genus JAYVSZ01. Next base: position 1,684 of record JAYVSZ010000020.1, read on the forward strand.
AAGGCCATTGAGTTGCGCTTGCAAGCGAACCCAGCCAATTTCTTTAAAGGCGTGATTAAAACAGGTGAGTATTTTGACATCACCCTGTGCAACCCGCCGTTTCACGCATCTACTGACGAAGCTGCGGCTGCCTCCCAACGCAAACAAAGCGGCTTAAGAGGTCACAAAGTCAGCGACAAACCAGCACTTAACTTCGGCGGCCAAGCGCACGAGCTGATTTATGCGGGTGGTGAAGAAGCCTTTGTATGCAGCATGGTGCGAGAGAGCAAAGCTTTTGCAAAACAAGTTGGCTGGTTTAGCAGTTTAATCTCAAAAGAAGCCAGCCTGCCAGCGGTTTACCAAGCACTACGTGATGTAGGCGCATCAGAAGTACTGACGATTCCAATGGCGCAAGGGCAAAAGAAAAGCCGCTTTGTGGCTTGGACGTTTAATAAGCAAACAACTTAAAAAAGCCTTTTAAAACTAGAACACTTTTCATTTGGCGAAGGAGGGATTCGAACCCTCGATACGCTTGCGCGTACGCCTGATTTCGAGTCAGGTACATTCAACCACTCTGCCACCTCTCCTGTTTTCGTAACGCTATCGTACTCAAAAGCCAACAAAAAAGCCAAACTCTTTTCAGAATTTGGCTTTTTCGAATATTAAAAGAATTACTCTTTAATCGCGCGTTTACGCTCGTGCTCAAGCAAATAACGTTTACGGATACGAATCGTTTTTGGCGTAATTTCTACCAATTCATCGTCATCAATAAACTCAACTGCGGATTCCAAAGTGAGTTGAATCGGCGTAATCAAACGCACCGCTTCATCTGTGCCGCTTGAACGCACGTTGGTAAGCTGTTTACCTTTGATTGGGTTCACAATCAAATCGTTATCGCGGCTGTGAATGCCAATGACCATGCCTTCGTACAACTTATCGCCTGGCACCGAGAACATTTTTCCGCGGTCTTGTAGTTTCCACAATGCGTAAGCCACCGCTTCACCTTTTTCAGCAGAAATCAGTACACCATTGCGACGGCCTGGCATGTCCGCCTTAACTGGTGCGTATTCATCAAAAATATGCGCCATTAAGCCCGTGCCGCGCGTCATGGTTAAAAATTCTGATTGAAAGCCGATTAAACCGCGCGCTGGAATTTTGTATTCCAAACGGGTGCGACCATTGCCGTCCGATTCCATATTTTGCAACTCACCACGACGGCGACCGAGCTCTTCCATCACCACGCCTTGGTTGTCGTCTTCCAAGTCCACGGTCAATACTTCATACGGCTCGCATTTTTCGCCGTTAATTTCGCGATAAACAACCCGCGGCTTACCAACAGCCATCTCAAAACCCTCGCGACGCATGGTTTCCAACAAAATCGTCAAATGCAGCTCACCACGGCCAGAAACACGGAACACATCGGTGTCCTCAGTATCTTCAACACGTAGCGCTACGTTGACCAGCAGTTCTTTAGTGAGGCGATCGCGAATTTGACGCGATGTGACAAACTTACCTTCTGTGCCTGCAAGCGGTGATGAATTCACCATAAAGTCCATGGTCAGCGTTGGCTCATCCACGCCCATCACTTCTAAACCTACTGGGTTTTCGCGATCGGCAATGGTAAAACCAATACCAATTTCATCAATGCCCGAAACAATTACAATGTCACCCGCTTCAGCTTCATCGACAGGCACGCGCTCTAGGCCGACAAAACCCAACACTTGGTTAATTTTGCCTTGGCCGACTTGCTTATCACCATTCATCACCGCAACGGCTTGGCCAGGTTTAACGCGGCCATTACGCACACGGCCAACCGCTAAGCGGCCGGTATAAGTTGAGTAATCTAGCGCAGAAATTTGTAGCTGCAGAGGCGCATCGCTATTGCCTGATGGCGGTGCTACATGGCTCAAAATCGTCTCAAACAGCGGACGCATATTGTCAGATGTGTCTTTCATATCCAACATGGCAAAACCATTGAGCGCAGAAGCATAAACCACTGGAAAATCCAATTGCTCATCGGTTGCGCCTAAATTGGCGAACAAATCAAACGTATGGTTAATCACCCAATCGGTACGCGCACCTGGGCGATCCACCTTGTTAATCACCACAATTGGCTTTAAACCTAGCGCCAAAGCTTTTTTAGTCACAAAACGCGTTTGTGGCATTGGGCCTTCAACTGCATCCACTAGCAACACAACGCCATCTACCATGCCCAATACGCGCTCTACTTCGCCACCAAAGTCGGCATGGCCTGGTGTATCCACAATATTAATTTTTGTACCTTCGTAAATCACTGAGGTATTTTTTGCGAGAATAGTAATACCGCGTTCTTTTTCTAGGTCGTTGCTGTCCATCACGCGCTCTGTAATGGCTTGGTAGGCTGCAAACGTGCCAGATTGTTGTAAAAGCTTGTCTACCATGGTGGTCTTACCATGGTCAACGTGGGCGATAATTGCGATATTTCTTAAATTACGTAACATTGTGTGCTGCCGACTGTTTGGAAGGGCGCGATTTTAACACAATTACTACGCAATTAATTTGACATTTCGGATTAAATCGTTATACTGCGCACAACTTGAAGCTTTAGAGCTTTAGATTCATCGCCCTGACCTATCAACAACGCGTGAAATTTTGACGTTGTTATCATTTTTACCGGTTAGTGGCTATGCCCGTGCGCTGGTAAAAGAAGTTTTAAAAATCAACTCTTCTGCGTTTATGTTTTGCTCAATTTTAAGTTTTTCACTTAGATAACGAGCCTGATGTGCGTTATTGCTTGCGCCCTTTTTAGCACTATTAATTTGTTTATCACTTTTGGTGATAACATAAGAAAGGGACATACTTTGTCTTTAGTTACTACATTTGAATCACTTAATTTACATCCATCTATTCTTCGCGCTGTTGAAGAATCTGGTTACACCACACCCACGCCAATCCAAGCGCAAGCTATTCCAGAAGTATTGGCGGGACATGACATTATGGCCTCCGCCCAAACTGGCACAGGTAAAACAGCAGCATTTACGCTGCCAGCGCTTAATTTACTAGCAACGCCACACGCTTCAAACAGCCGCGGTCCGCGCATTTTGGTACTTGTACCAACACGCGAATTAGCGGCGCAAGTCAATGAATCTGCACGCAAATATGGCAAACACATTCGCGCTCGCACGGTGAGCATTGTCGGCGGCATGCCTTACCCACTACAAAACAAATTGCTTTCACAACCTTTAGATATTTTAGTGGCGACGCCCGGCCGTTTTATTGATCACTTAGATCGCGGACGTATTGATTTAAGCCGTTTGCAAATGCTGATACTTGACGAAGCTGACCGCATGTTGGACATGGGCTTTATGCCTGATGTTGAGCGTATTTGCAGCGCCCTTCCAAAAGAACGCCAAACCTTGTTGTTCTCAGCCACGCTGGATGGCAACATTGGCCGCATTGCACGTGATATTTTGAAAAATCCAAAAACAATTCAAGTGGCGCAACAAAAAGAAAAGCACGCGAATATTGAACAACGTTTGCATTATGTGGATGACATGACGCACAAAAACAAATTGCTTGAGCATTTGTTAATTGCGCCAGACATGAACCAAGCCATTATTTTTACCAGCACAAAACGTCATGCCGATTTATTGGCAGAAGATTTATACGCCGCAGGCCACAAAACAGCCGCGCTGCACGGCGATATGACACAAGGCGCGCGCAACCGCACGTTGACTAAATTGCGTCATGGCGATGTTAAAGTTTTGGTAGCCACAGACGTTGCTGCGCGTGGTATTGATGTGCAAGGTATTAGCCACGTCATTAACTACGATTTGCCAAAATTTGCTGAAGATTATGTGCATCGTATTGGTCGTACAGGTCGCGCGGGTAATACTGGTATTGCGATTTCATTCGCATCCAATATGGATCGCCACATTTTACGTAAAATTGAACAATTCACTGGCAACAAAATGGAGCCAGCAGTGATTGAAGGTTTTGAACCAAAACGTGCTATAAAGATGGATGGCGCAGAAGGCAAGCGTGGTGCGGGTCGCGGAGACAGTCGCGGTGCAAGTCGCAATGACCGTAACGAGCGCTCACACAAACCAGGCGGCAGCGGCGGTTATCAACCGCGAACAGGCGCAAGCCCACGCCAAAGCTTTGGTGACAGAGTAATGGGTGAGAAACCAGCTTCACGTAGCTTTGGTGACAAACCGCGCGGCGACCGTAACTTTTCTGACCGCCCAGCACGTAGTTTTAGCGACCGCGCGCCTTCTTCACGTCCTGCTGGCGACCGTGGCTTTGGCGATAGACCACAATCTGACCGCAACTTCTCAGATCGTCACTTTTCGAACAATACTGGACGCACTCCAGACCGCGCTGAAAACGCTGGCAACCGCACACCACGTGAAGGCTCAAGTGAAATCAATGGCAATAGCCGTAGCTACACTAAAGATACCGACATGCAATTTGCCCGCGAATTAAGCAAAGGCTTTGGCGGCGCACGTCCGGCACGAAATGAGGCGCCTCGTTCAAACACAGCGCGCCCAGCTTATGCTGGTTCTGCTAAAATTTCAGGCGAAAAATTCGGTAACCCGCGCCCACAACGTTCAAATGATCGTGCGCCTAACGCCGCACCTTCTGGTGATCACGCGCCGCGCCGTTCCAATATTTCAAACGGGGCTGACGGTGCTAGACGTACCCGCAACTTTGCATAATTAAAAACATGACAGTAGAAACAAGCATAGAAACAGTAGGTAGTTTTGATTCATTAGGGCTTGCAGCACCGTTGCTGCAAGCCGTTCTTGAAAGCGGCTACACCACGCCGACGCCGATTCAAGCCAAAGCCATTCCGTTGGCTTTAGCAGGCAAGGATTTAATGGCAGGCGCGCAAACTGGCACGGGTAAAACCGCGGCTTTTGCGTTGCCAGTGTTGCAAAAACTATTGCCGCTGGCCAGCACTAGCACCTCGCCTGCCAAGCACCCAATACGCGCCTTGGTGTTAACACCAACGCGTGAATTGGCCATTCAGGTAGAAGAAAGCTTTAAGGTTTACGCCAAAAACACGCCATTGCGCAGCTTGGTCGTATTTGGTGGCATTGATATTAAAACGCAAACGCCGCATTTAAAAACCGGTGTGGAAGTGCTAGTTGCAACACCAGGGCGGCTGCTAGACCATATTGAGCAAAAAACTTTGTCTTTGAGCCAAGTACAAATTTTAGTGCTGGACGAAGCAGACAGAATGCTCGATATGGGTTTTATGCCTGATTTGAAGCGCATTTTGGCTTTATTGCCAAAACAACGCCAAAACATGATGTTCTCTGCCACTTTTTCTAACGAAATCAAAAAGTTAGCAGATGATTTTTTAACGAATCCAGTATTGGTTGAAGTGGCGCGCAGTAACGCGACCAACGAGAACGTGTCGCAAAAAGTGTATTTGGTGGAGCAAGCCAAAAAACAAGCATTTTTGACCCAGCTATTGAAAAATGAAGCAGCGAATCAGGTGATTATTTTCACCAAAACTAAAATCACCGCCAGCAGATTAAGCCGCACTTTGCAAAAAGAAGGCATTGCAGCAGATGCGATTCATGGCGATAAAAGCCAAAAAGAACGCATTGAAGCATTAGATGCTTTTAAGGCAGGTAAAGTCACCGTATTAGTAGCGACCGATGTAGCCGCGCGTGGCTTAGATATTAGCGATTTGCCGATGGTGATTAATTACGAAATTCCATCTGCACCAGAAGATTATGTGCACCGCATTGGCCGTACTGGCCGCGCTGGTGCAAGCGGCATCGCGATTTCTTTGGTGTGCGAAGAAGAAGAGAAATATTTAACCGAAATTGAGAAATTGATTAAAAAGAGCATTCCGCGCGAAACCGCCAAAGTGGAACATGCAAGCCGCGAGCGAGCGAAACCGCAAAATGATGCCCCAGCAACCAGGCCTGCGAGCAAGCAAACAAGCGGCTCTACAGCCAGCCATTCACCTGCTAGTCGCAGTAATTACAGCCGTAAACCGAGCAAAAGCCATGACCCATGGTTCGATAAACCTTACGAGCCAACACAGGTAGTGGAAAGCAATGTGAAAAGCGGTATGGTGAATCGAAAAACACCGCTTGCGGCCTTGCTGGGTGGCGTAAAACGTAATTCCTAAGCTTACTTTTTAAGCCAAGTTTCTAACTCATCCGCTAAAACGGGCTGCGAGTAAAAATAGCCCTGCATAATTTTGCAACCACTCTCTGCCAAAATGTCCGATTGTTGTTGATTTTCAACGCCTTCGCCCACTAGATTTAAACCTAGCGCATTGCCCAAAGCCACGATTGCTTTAACTATCACGCGATCTTCTTCGCTGTTCACCAAGCCTTCCACAAACGATTGGTCGATTTTTACCTCGTCCACCGCCCAACGCCTGAGGTAAAGCAAAGACGAATGCCCCATGCCAAAATCATCAATCGACACATGAAAGCCTGATTCTTTGATGTAACGCATATTTTTCTTCACTGCTTCCGCATCTTCTAGCAGCGCGTGTTCGGTAATTTCTATGCAGAGCATTTCTGGTGAAATATTATATTTTGTAGAAATACGATTAAGCATTTTGCTTAAATGTTCCGAGCGCAAATGGCGTGGCGAAATATTAATCGACACGCGCGGCACGCTGTAACCTGCGTCTAGCCACACGCGCATCTGCGCACAACAAGCATCCAGCACGAATTCGCCAATGTCATTAATCAGCGCCGATTGTTCTGCAATTTTAATGAACTCTAGTGGAGGAATCAGTCCGCGCTCTGGGTGGCGCCATCTAAGCAAAGCTTCCATGCCCACCAATTTCTGAGTTTCGCAGTCAATTTGCGGTTGATACACGACAAAAAGCTGATTTTCCTTTAAGGCATTGCGAATGCCATGTTCCATTTCTAGCCATTGGTGCGCAATAAAATTAAGCCCTGTGGTATAAAACTCAAAATCATTGCGGCCATTTTGTTTGGCCCGATACATGGCTAAATCTGCATACACGAACAAGGTTTGCGGATCAACTGTATCGTCTGGATACACGCTCACGCCAATGCTCACCGTGGTGTAAACGCGCTGTTCTTTAATTTCAAAAGGTGTAGCAAACGCCGCGATGATGTCGCGCACCAGTCGGTGTCCATCTTGCGGGGATGCGCCTTCCATCACCATCACAAACTCATCACCACCGAGTCGACATAGCACATCAGTGGAGCGCGCCTTCTCTGCAATGCGCTTGGTCGCCATAATCAATAACTGATCACCCGCCTCGTGCCCGAGTGTATCGTTGACCATTTTAAAATGGTCTAAATCAAAAAATAACAGCAAGACTTGGCTGCCTGCGCGCTTGGCCTTGGCAATAGCGTGCTCTAAACGCTGGCGGAATAAGCTGCGATTAGGCAAACCAGTCAAATCGTCATGCGTCGCCAAAAATTCCACGCGGCGATTAAGAGCTACCATTTCGCTTACATCTCGACCCACACCACGATAACCTGCAAATGTGCCATCACTAGCAAATACGGGCTTTCCAGACATGCGCATAGAAGAAAGCTTGCCTGATTCATCGGTAAAATGCACGATAAAATCGGCAAACTTTTTGTGTGATTGTAAGGTTTTTAGCATTTCATTGGGGGTGTGACTATGACAAGCATTAGCCAAATCCGCCAAATTGCTTGAAGCCAAGCTAGCAGGGGCGCCTGTGAGCGCATTCACTTTTAACGTCTCATCAGACTCCCAAAACCAATCGGCGGAAGCTTCAGCAAAGTCTTTAAAACGGATTTCACTTTCAACCAGCTTTTTTCTACCTTCATTCAGCTCGACTATTTTCTCGTCCAGTTTTGCGCGTACACGGTCTGCATGCTGCTTATCTAGCTTGGTTGGGCTGGCACGATACAAACCACGCCCTTTAACGAGTTTTGGGTGCACTTCATGGCTAATCGCCGCGGCCACAATCTCCAATAACTCCTGCATCAACATTGGCTTAACCAAAAATCTTGTCGCGCCCAAAGTCATGGCAAAACGCTCATCCTGCGGCGAAGTGTATGTGGCGGTATAAAAAATAAAGGGGATTTTTTGCAGCCTGATGTTCTGTTTAACCGCTTTGCATAAGCCGTAGCCATCCATTTCTGGCATGAGAATATCGGAAATAATGACATCTGCGGATTCGGCCTGTAAATAAGCTAACGCCTTTAGGCCATTTTCAAAACTAACGACCTCATAGCCTTTCGCGGCAAACACTGTTTCCAGAAGTGCTCTAGAGTTTTCGTCATCCTCTGCAACCAGTACCCTCATTTGCTTTTTCCCTTGCCTATAGCTTGCTCTATTTGACCAATCACCAACATCGGGTCAATTGGTTTCTCAATATAAGCTGTACAGCCAGCCGCCATGAGCATTTCTTTATCCCCCGACATGGCGTACGAGGTCATGGCAATGATTGGAATATTTCCAACCCTAGGATGCGACCGAATGCGTTTTAGCACTTCCAAGCCATTAATATCAGGTAATTGTATATCTAAAATCACAAAATCAGGTGGAATGGTGATCACTTGCTGCACGCCTTCTAATCCAGTCATCGCAAAACGTGTTTTATAATGCGCTTGTTCCAGAATGAGTTTAATCAACTCTAAATTATCTTCATTATCTTCAATGATTAATACGGTGGTCATTTTGCTAAACCCTCCAACGCAGAACCTGCTTCAGCACTTATTGTTGGCGCTTTTAGGGGTATTTTAACAGTAAACGTACTCCCCACTTCTGGTGTACTTTCAACAGTAATTTTACCACCTAATAATTGCGTTAAAATCTTCTGTGTAAGATATAAACCCAAGCCAGTACCCAGCGTTTTAATGCGCAAACGCGATTCTGCCCGCTCAAACGGCTTAAATAAATTAACCAGCCATGCTTCGTCAATGCCAATTCCAGTATCTTGCGTGCTGATAATAAGCGCATCTTTTACCACTTGCGCCACTACCTTAACTGCGCCCTTTTCCGTATATTTCACCGCATTGCTCATCACGTTCAGCACCACTTGGTACAAGCGCTTTCGGTCAGTTTCCAGCATGATATTCTTTGCGCAATCAATGTTCACTTTTAGTTTCTTTTCATCGGCAATATGCAGAATGACTTGCTTTACTTCCAGCAACAAAGGCTGCAACTCAAACTTTTCTGTATGCACTTGCAAAAAACCGGCCTCTATTTTTGAAATATCAATCACATCCGAAATAAGTGATAACAAATGTTTAGCTGAGTCATAAGCGCGACCGAGCTGCTCTTTTTGCTTAATATTAATCGCGCCAGACATGCCTTGCAACACCACGCCCAAAAAGCCAATAATCGAGTTAAGCGGTGTGCGCAGCTCGTGCGACATGGAAGCGACAAACATAGATTTAATGCGATCCGCCGATTCGGCTGCCTCACGCGCCACAATCAATGAACGCTCAAGCGCTTTTTGCGCACTTTTATCTTGAGCAATCGACACAATCACTGAATTTCCGTCTGCGTCTTCTTCTAAGCTTGCAGAAATAGAATACTCATTAACTTGGCCATCCGCACGGCGCATCAACAACTCTAGGCCTTGTAATTTTTCGCCGTCTAGAATCCTTTTAAAAACTGCAGCATGATGCTTTTTAATTGCTTTATTGGAAAATAATTCGAAAAAAGTTTTGCCGATTGCATACTCTCTTGAGTAGCCAGAAACAAGCACTGTTTCCGGGTTCATCTCAATCACCTCTGTTGCGCGATTCATGTACAAAATACTCACAGAAGCCCGCTCAACTAGAAATTGATACGTTTTTGCATTATTTTCTAATGCGGCGGTACGAACACGCACTGTTTCTTCTAAATGATCAAGGTGCTTCAGCAATTCAGCCTCAACCATGCGTCGCCTATTTGTTTCGATAGTAAGCCGGCCTAAATCCGCCATCGAGCCTGCAAAATTTTGCTCATCTAGCGTCCATTCACGCGTGCCTCCCACATGCTCATGACAAACCACGCCCACCACTTTTTCATTGAGCCAAATCGCGCCATCTAACATGGCGCCTACATTGCCACTAGGTAAATAATCGCCAGCAAACTCTATTGTGGCTTCATTTGTCATGGCATCATGCGCGGCAATTACCCGTTGCGTAGATAATGCATGAAAGTACTTGGGGAGCTTTTTTGCAGATAATGTGGCTCCTGCGGTGTGTTGTCCTGTGCTGCGATGGTACATATCGGCGCAATGCATGGTTTGTTGGTTTTCTGAAAGCAGCCAAAAACCTACACGCTCGACCTCTAACGTTTTAGCAGAGAGCTCTGTAATTTGTTTAAATACTTCTTCTGGTTTTTTCCAGTCAGTAAGCTGGCTGGCGGTTAGGGTTGCTAACGCCTCATTTTGGTGCTTTAAGCGTAAATCCGCTTGCATTAGCTTTTCTTGTGCCGTTTCTTTAGTTTGAATTTGCAGCTTAAGGTCGTTAATTAAATGCCACACTTGCCTGTCACGCCTTAAACTTCCCAAAAAATAGCCACATGCCACAGCAAAAGCAAAGACGGCCAGCACATATATACGTGTTGAAATTTGATTTGGGAAGGCAAAAAATGCTAACAAATAGCAAACGATTAATGCCGACAGACTGGCAAGTAATAGTTTTAAGGTTTTTTTGCTAGCCGTTTTCATTGCTAGCGGATAACTATTAAAATAGCGCGCAAATACCAAGTAAAGAATCTGCTTCTGTGCAAATTAACCCCCAATGATGCGTATCTATTGATATTATTGAATACACCAAGTCACTTGCGCCATATATAGCAAGACAACTATAGCACTTTATGCGCCAACGCAACAATCACATAGGCCTATTTGTTACGCATAAAATCGGCTACACCGTAAAGTTGCTGTGCGAGTTTTACGGCGATTTTTTCGTCTAAACTGAGTGTTTTCATCGCCTCAATCATGCAATACATCCATTGGTCGCGCTCACTGTCGCCAATGGCAAATGGCATGTGTTTGCGGCGCAGAAATGGGTGGCCATAACGCTCAATATACAACTGCGGACCGCCTGTCCAGCCAGTGAGGAACATAAAGAGTTTTTCACGCGCCTCGGCTAAATCTGCCGCATGTAAGGCACGAATGCCTGCGGCTTTTGGGTCGGCATCCATAATGTCATAAAACGCCTCGACCAATACGCGGAGTTTGGCTGTGCCGCTTGTTTCGCCGCCCAGCAGTTCAAAAAATGTAGCTTTATTGCTGCCTGCTTCTTCTATTTTATTTAACATTTATGCAGGTTTTACAAGGCTCGCAGCAAGTTTGGCGCGGGCTCTGGCTTCATCCGTGTCTTTACCCGTTGCCAGCGCCACGCCCATGCGACGTTTAACAGATGATTGTGGCTTGCCAAATAAACGCACATCGCTGCAAGGTATATTTAATGCGGCTTCCAGACCAGTGTATTTTAAGTTTTTGCTCTCAATTCCACCATAAATCACTGCGCTGGCACCTGCTTGCGTCATTTCTACATCCACTGGCAAGCCTAAAATGGCGCGTGCATGTAGTTCAAACTCACTCAAACGCTGACTGCACATGGTCACCATGCCAGTGTCGTGCGGACGTGGGCTGACTTCGCTAAACCAAACCGCATCGCCCTTTACAAATAATTCCACGCCAAACAAACCCAAGCCGCCAAGCGCATCGGTAATCTGCTTCGCCACGCTCTGCGCGGCTTTCAGCGCATTTTTCGTCATTGCTTGCGGCTGCCAGCTTTCCACATAATCGCCGCTTTTTTGCACATGACCAATCGGCTCACAAAAATAAGTTTGCGTTTCGCCTTGCGCGTTTTTGGCACGCACGGTGAGTAGCGTAATTTCGTAATCAAAATCAATCTGCCCCTCCACAATCACCACACCAAGGTTCACACGACCGCCTGTGGCAGCGTAATCCCAAGCGGCTTTAATTTCAGCTTCACAAGTGATACGTGATTGGCCTTTGCCAGAAGACGACATGGTGGGTTTGATAAAGCACGGATAGCCGATACCCGCATCAATACTGGCTCGCAGGGCATCCTCGCTGCGCGCAAAAGCATAGGAAGAAGTGGGTAATTTAAGTTCTTCTGCCGCCAAACGACGAATGCCTTCGCGGTTCATGGTCAATTGCACAGCTTTTACAGTGGGAATGACGGTGATGCCAGAAGCCTCAATATCCGCCAGCGCATCGGTATTCAGTGCCTCAATTTCTGGCACGATTAAATGCGGCTTTTCTTTGGCAACAAGCGCTTTCAAAGCCGCTGCATCAGTCATGTCGATGGTATAAGCACGATGCGCGACTTGGTGGCCAGGTGCATTTTCGTAACGATCTACTGCAATCACCTCCACGCCCAAGCGCTGTAGCGCAATAATCACTTCTTTGCCCAGCTCGCCGCTGCCAAGCAGCATGACTTTGGTGGCGGAAGGGGAAAGTGGCGTGCCCAAAATTACAGAGGGTTGCATAAAAATTCCAATGAGTCTGCGAATAGCCAATTTTAACATGAAGCAGGCAAAATTTTGACGCAAAAAAACGGCTCAAATGAGAGCCGTTTTCTTATCACAATTTAATTAATCATTATCTACACTTGACGATTTTTTGGTGCCAAACTCATAAGTCACGCCAATCCAACCAGCGCGTGGCGCGGCAGGCGAGCGGAATTGCTCGTTTAGTCCGTTAAAAATATTATTGCCGAGCACGCCGAATGTTTGGTAATTCTTATCAAATAAGTTATTGATTTTGGCAAATAATTTCCAGTTGTTATTAATGCTGTAATGCGTATCCAAATTCACCACGCCGTAGCCTGGCACTTTGCCGTTCACGTCTAGGTTGTTCTCGTCGCCGCGTGCATATTGGCCAGAGGTCAAAATCAGGTTAGAACCCACATTCCAGCTTGGCGTAACATCGTAGGCTGCGCGCAGCTTCAATGTATGGCGCGCAATGCCAGGAATACGGTTGTCTTTACTTACTTGAATTTTGCTAGTGATAGCATCTGCTGTGCTATTAGCAGCAGATGCTGCTTCAAACGCAGATTGATACGTTGCATCCACAAAGCCATAGTTAGCCGATAAACTCAGCGTATTTAGCTTGGCATTAAGACCAAATTCTAAGCCTTGGCGGCGAGTATCACCCACGTTTTTAAAAAAACCTTGCGTCGATATATTACTAGAAATAAATTGAATATCGTTGCTATTGGTTGTCGTGAAAGCGCCTATATTCCAGCTCGCATCCTTGCCCAGCTTGCCGCGCACGCCGCCTTCCCAAGTTTTGGCCACCACTTTTTCCAAATGCGGATCAGCCGCAAAGGCATTGGGTAACGAGCAAGGACGCGTAGCATCCGCGCAAGAAAGCTCTACCGGCGTTGCAGCTCGCATGCCTTCGTTGTAGCCACCATAAAAACCTAACGCGCTTGAAGGGTTGTAGTTAAAACCAATCGCCGGATTAAAGCGGCTGTAGCGATGATTGCCGTTTAAATCACCAGTGCCAGTACTGTCTTGGCTAAACCCTGATAGTTTAATTTTCGCTAGGTTATAGCGGCCAGAAAGTGTCATATACAACTTGTCTGACCACGAAAAGGTATCTGTCGCGTAAAGTCCGTAGTAATCATTTTTGGTTTTTAATCGCACAATGCGATCAATCACTAATGGACTATCCGTGACTGTTTCATTCCCAATAATACTCGCAATAGCAGAATCACTATTAAAATCAGTGCGACCCATATCTACACTGGCCCCAACGGTAAATTGATTTTTATGTGCAACCCCCATACCTAACGACAAGTCGCCCAGCAAAGTTAGCTGAAACGCGCCACCAAAACCATTTTGATTGGTTGTGGCAGTGATGTTTCTTGAATCATGAGGGTCGACAGTATTTGCATTACTGTTAAAGTCATCGGTTTTATTATTGCGGTAATACATATTGCCTGCAATCAACTTGTCGTCTGTCAAAAAATGGCTGCCTTTTAAGTTCAGCATCACCATTTGGTTACCAATAGAATCAGGATAGGTGTAGGCCTTTTTAGGGTTATCAAGCAATGATAAAGGTACCGCTTGCGTGCCTTCCATGCTGGTATCCGCCAACGCCATGGATAAATCTAAATCACTAGTGTCATTTTGCCAGCCCACTTTGCCGAAAATTTGCTTCACGTCTGAGCTAGAATGCTCGCGCCAACCATTTTCTTTAAACAAATTACCCGCGACAAAATAATCTAAATTATTTTCTTTGCTCACGCCGCCAGCTTCAAACTCAAACGCGCGTCGCGCCCATGAGCCACCATATACAGTCGCCTTAAAACCGGGAAACTCTGCGCCACTTTTGGTGTGAACGGCCAGCGCGCCGCCCAATGTGTTTAAGCCAAATAATGGGTTTGAACCTGGGATTAAATTAATATTAGCAATGGCGTTAGCAGGAATCAAATCCCAGTTCACAATGTCGCCAAAGGCTTCGTTCACGCGCACGCCATCCATGTACACCGATAAGCCTTGCGGCGTGCCGAGCAAGGGTGACGCGGTAAACCCGCGAAACTGCACATCAGCTTGATACGGGTTCGCCACCGTGTTGCTGGTATTCACAGAACCTAAGTTATTATCCAAATATTCTGACAAATCCAGCGATTGTTGTTGCTCAATACTTTTGGATGAACCCGTTTGCACATTCGATGGCACTTGGTTTATCGGCGTACCGATACTTGGCAATGGCGTAGTGCCAACCACCTCAATCGTGCTGGTTTCTAGTGCTTCTGCTTTGTTTGCAGCCTGTGCCACTTGTGCGTAAAAAAACATGCTGGCAACTGCAAGCGCGATTGGTTTAATTTGGGTCGATTTCATTCATTTTTTCCTGACTTTTTTCAATAGCCTGAAATATAGTAAATTTCGTGCAAAAAAGCACTAGGAAAACTTCCCGCAAGCAGCTTATTTTAGCTACTAATCACACCAGCTCTAATGGCGTAGCGCACCATCTCAACTGGGCTATTGATGCCAAGTTTTTGTTTAAGGCTGGTTTGATGGTTTGACACGGTTTTGCTGCTAATTTTAAGCGCTTGTGCAATGCTGTCACAATCACCACCTTCTGCCAGCAAGCGAAAAATCTCGAACTCGCGCGGCGAAAGTTGTTGCAAGGGTGTGGCTTGGCCTTCCAAATTATCTAAAGCTAAATTTTTCGCCAATGTGGTGTCGATATAGGTGCGCCCAGCCAAAATTGCTTCTAGCGCGCTCACCAACTCGTCAGCCAAGCTACTTTTGGGCAAATAACCTTTAGCGCCAGCTTTTAACGCCTGCGTAGCAAATACGCCACTCTCATACATGCTCAGCACCAAAATTTTTGCCGTCGGATAGCGCGCCACAATGCGACCAATCGCTTCCAACCCACCCATGCCGCGCATCGTTAAATCCATCACCGTTAAATCGGGCAGATACTCGCCAAACAACTGGTACGCCTGCTCGCCGCTTTCAGCTTCGGCAATCACGCTAAAGCCAGCGCGCTGCTCCAGCAGGCGACGAATACCCGCGCGGACGACGGTGTGGTCATCGACCAGCATAATATTGATTTGATCTGTCATTTTATCTCGACTCGATACTTAACGGAAGCTGCGCAAGCACCGCTGTGCCAGTTGCCAAGCCAGAATTGATGGCGAATTTCCCGCCTAAACCTTCTACGCGCTCGCGCATGCCCAATAGGCCGAATCCCGCACTAGCCAATGCCTCAAAGCCTTTGCCGTCGTCTGTCACTTGAATACTCAGTTGCTTACCTATCACCGCTAAATCAATCGACACGTTTTTCGCATCCGCATGGCGCGTTACATTGGTTAAGCACTCTTGCACGAGGCGATAGACTGTCACGCGCAAGGCTTCGTTCATGCTGTCTGGCAACTCACCTTCAATATTCAACTTGCACTGACAGTTTTCATTACGGATTTGCCACACTGCCACCAAGTCCTGCAGCGCCGCCGCCAATCCAAGTTCGTCCAACGCCCCAGGACGCAATCTTTGCAGCAATCCGCCCACCATTTCCATTAAATGTTTAGAAATCTGCGAAATGGCTGTCGCGCTTTCTTTCAGCTCTGGATACTTGGTTTTGGCCAATTGTAGCACCACGCTCGCATCGGCATGAATCGCCGTTAAGCTCTGCGCAAATTCGTCATGCAAATCGCGCGCGAGGGTTTTTCTCTCCGTTTCTTGCAGATTAATGAGCTGCTGCGACAGTTGATGATTACGCTGAATACTCTGCGCAAGCGTTTCCACCATGTGGTTGAATTTGTCGCCAATGCGCGCCAGCTCTGGCAATTTAAAAACTGGCAAGCGCGCATGCATATCGCCACCTTCCAACAAATTAAGCGTATGCAAAATGCGTGTTGTGGGCTCCAACGCCTTGCCCAGCGCCCAAAAAATCACCAAATTAATGGCAACAAAAAACAGCGCAAGTAACAACAGTAAATCCGTTATTTGCTTCCAAATTTCCGCGTATTCATAGGTGGGGTCGGGGGTAATAACAAGCTCACCTAACTGTTTATCTTGGTAGAGAATCTCGCGTTTTACAGCTACCCAGTGCGGCGAAAATGCATCTAGCGCGTGCTTAAACCAGCTGGGTGGCGCGTTTTCCTGCGCCACATCGCCATACTGCCGATTACTGTCAATGAGTTTGTGTTCGGCATCATAAAACTCAATACGCACATGGCGCATGTGCTTTAGACTTTGCAAACGTAATGACTTGCTGCTAGCAGAATTAAGCACCTTGCTCGAATTTTGCAGCACGCCGTTATCAAACAAATAAAGCGCAAGCTTCTCGGTGGATTCTACCTCTGCGCGTACGTTTTGCCGCGCATTAAGAATATTGAGTACCACGCCAGTGACAAAAACCAAGGTAAGCAGCATGGTAATAATGAGATTTAGACGCAGCTTTAAGCTCATGGCTCACTGCCTGCCCAAGTGATGACGCATCCCATTTCATTTGGTGCGGCTTGAAAATCGGTGGCAGCGCCAAGATTAGGAATATAAACCAAGGTTTCATCCATAAAAATAAGCGGTAATTGCTCGCGCTGCCAAGGCGGCATTTCAATAGATTGCAGCACATATTTTAGTGTGCGGCTGGGTCGGCCAAGCGCAGGTTTAAATCGCTCGCCACCATCGCGATTTTTGATACGCAACTTCGTGTTCGCTTGTAGCAAACCATCGCGCGCCAGCGCAAGGCCTTCACCCATTTTTTTGGTAAAAATCAAACTTGATTGATCGGGTAAAACAATGGCCTCTTCACCCTGCCACAGCAAATTAATTGGCAGCACTTTTGTACATGCAGAAACCAAATAAGCACTGCCCTGATAACGCCGTAGATATTGGCTCTCAGCCACTTTAATTTTGACGACTGCATCCGATTTTGCATGTAAAATTTGTTGTAAAATCTGCTGCAATTGCTGCGCGCTGGGCATGCCAATTTGATTTTGTGCTAGCCACCAGCGCATCAAATTGGCTTGGCGCGCTGTGCTCAAGTATTTAAATAAAGCTAAATTTATTTTTTGCGGCTGGTCAGCATTCCCAGCGTCCATTTTCGCCAATTCATCTAGCAACGCACCTGCTTCTGCCAAATTTTCTGCCGAGCGTGTTAAGGTTTGCGAAATCGCATGGTAACGCTTTTGCAAGACAGGTAACACATCATGTCGCATAAAGTTGCGGTCAAATTGTGTGTCGTCATTGCTTTCGTCTTCAACCCATTGCAGGCGATATTGCTTGGCGTACGCTTCTAAATTTGCGCGACTAATATTGAGCAAAGGCCTGAGCAGTTTTCGTTGCAAATCCATCTGCGACATGCCCGCTAAGCCCTTTACGCCAGCGCCACGTGCCAGTTGCAGCAACAAAGTTTCTGCTTGGTCATTCTGATGCTGTGCTAAACAAATAAAATCGGCTTGTGGCTCACTCAAGGCTTGGTAACGTGCGTTGCGCGCAGTAGACTCGATGCCAAGGCCACTTTTTTTATCAATTTGGATTTTTTTAAGTTGAAACGGAATATTGAGATTAGCACACGTTTGTTCACAAAAGTGCGCCCAGCCGTCCGCATTCGCGCTCAAGCCATGATGCACGTGCATTGCGCTGAGTTGAATAGGTAAGTCGGCACGCAATTTCGATAAAATATGCAGTAAAACAGTGGAATCTAAGCCGCCGCTAAACGCGACGAGCAGTTGCGGATTTGCAAGCTTTTGCGCCGCAAAAACTTCGGCTAAAACCTGCTGAACCTGAATTAAAATCGAATCGCGCTTATTTGCTGGCTTCTTTGAATTTGCCATAACTCATCAAGCGCTCGTACCTTGTCGCCAAAAGCTTTTCTGTAGGTTTTTTCTGTAGCGATAATAAATTGGCTTTGAGTGTGTTGCGTAGCGATTCCATGGTCGCTGCAGCATCACGGTGCGCGCCACCTAGCGGTTCTGGGACAATTTCGTCCACTAAGCCTAAAGCTTTTAATCGCACCGCGGTAATGGCCAGCGTTTCAGCGGCTTCTGGCGCTTTGCTGGCGCTTTTCCACAGAATGGATGCACAGCCTTCTGGCGAAATGACCGAGTAAGTGGAATATTGCAGCATGATTAGCTGATCGACCACACCCAATGCCAGCGCGCCTCCCGAGCCACCTTCGCCAATAATCACACCAATAATCGGCGTTTTTAGTTCGCTCATTGCATATAGGTTTCGCGCAATCGCTTCCGATTGCCCGCGTTCTTCCGCACCAATGCCAGGATATGCACCTGGCGTATCGATGAGTGTAATAATGGGTAAATGAAATTTCTCGGCAAGCTTGAACAGGCGCAAGGCTTTGCGATAGCCTTCTGGGCGCGGCATACCAAAGTTGCGGTATTGGCGTTCGCGCACGTCGCGGCCTTTTTGGTGGCCAATCACCATCACTGGAATACCCTCTAAACGGCCAATGCCGCCGACAATCGCTGGGTCATCGGCAAATGCCCGATCGCCATGCAGCTCTTCAAAATCAGTAAACAAATGTTCAATGTAATCAAGTGTATACGGACGCTGCGGATGGCGCGCCACTTGCGAAATCTGCCATGCAGTTAAATTTTGATACGTTTCTTCTAGCAGTTTTTTATTTTTTTTCTGTAGCTGGTCTAACTCTTTAGAAATATCCAAGGCATCATGCTCGTCGTGCGAAACCTGCAAGGCGTCGATGCGATTCTCAAGCTCGGCTATCGATTGCTCGAAATCCAGATAACTAATTTTTGCGTCTGAAGCTCTTCTAAAATTCATAAAATCGATAATGCCTAATTGAGTGACTGCGTTAATTATAAAGTATTTTTACGTTTTCTTTCGAAAGCCATGCTTGCAAGTGGTGGATTAAATCGTCTTGCAGCTCCACGCGCCACTGGTCGCCCAGCATCAGGCTAGCTTGGCCTTGCGTATTATGATATTCGATTTTGACTGGGCATAATTTTTTGTCGTCTGTTTTAGCGCAAAAAGGCTTCAAAATGGCCGTGAGTTTTCCCGCATCCGATTGGCCGTTGCAGGAAATTTTGAGCATGCTGGCATAGGCGCTGCGGGCGGAAGGCAAATCGAACAGTTTGCGCGCACTCACGCGAATACCGCCAGAAAACTCGTCGTTGCTGACACGGCCTTCTATCACCAAAAGTTGGTCTTCTTTAATCAAATGCGCGTGCTGATTCAATAGCTCGCTACCCACCACCACATCCACGCGCGCTACGGCGTCATCGAGCGTCACAATCGCCATTTTGCCGCGCTGCGTCATGCGCACGCGAATGCCCATCACCACGCCTGCGATGAGCTTTGGTTGCTCTTGCGGCTTCAAATCTTCCAGCGTGCCGCGCACAAATTGTGCAATCTCTTCTTTGTGCGACAAATACGGATGTCCGCTAAAATAAAAGCCCAGCGCAGCCTTCTCTTCCAACAAAGTTTGGTCAGGCGACCAAGCGACAACTTTTGGCAATTCGTGCTGCGTAGCAGCGTTTTCGCCAAATAAACTGTTTTGCCCAGCGTGATTATTGCTATGCTCGGCCGCGGAAATTGCCATACTCACACCCGCCAGAAGCGCAGCACGATTGGGTTCCAGCTTATCAAAAGCACCTGCGCGAATCAGTGATTCAATCACGCGCCGATTCACTTTACGCAAATCCAAGCGGCTGCAAAAATTGAATAAATTAGTAAATCGACCCTCTTGCTCACGCGCTGCAAGCATTAATTCAATCGCCACAAAACCTGTACCTTTTACCGCGCCCAATCCATACAACATTTGTTTATTATTCAACGGCTTAAACTGGAATTCACTTTGATTAATATCGGGCGGCAGCACTTCAATTTGGTTCGGCGCGCAATCATCAAAAAAGATGTGCATGCTATCGGTATTATTCATGTCCGCCGACATGGTGGCGGCCAAAAATGCCGCAGGATAATGCGCTTTTAAATAGGCGGTTTGGTACGCGACTAATGCATAAGCCGCTGCGTGCGATTTATTGAAACCGTAGCCCGCAAATTTTTCAAGCAAATCGAACAACTCTTTGGCTTGACGCTCATTTAGGCCATTTTTCTGCGCACCCTCTGTGAAGGTGGCGCGTTGCGCGTCCATTTCCTCCACCTTCTTTTTACCCATGGCACGACGCAGCAAATCTGCGCCTCCCAGGCTATAGCCCGCCACCACTTGCGCGATTTGCATCACCTGTTCCTGATACACTGCAATACCGTAAGTTTCTTTTAAAATGGCTTCCGTAGAAGGATGTGGATATTCGACGCGCTGCTGGCCGTGCTTGCGGCGACAATAATCGGGAATCAAATCCATCGGGCCAGGCCGATACAGCGCCACCAACGCGATAATGTCCTCAAAACAATCTGGCTTGGCTTGCTTCAGCATGTCTTTCATGCCGCGCGATTCGAGCTGGAACACGGCCGTAGTATTCGATTTTTTTAACAGCGCAAACGTCGCTTTGTCGTCTAGCGGTAACATCTCTAGCACCAAGGCTGGAAGCCCATCCTGGGCGCGTTGCACATTAGTGTTTTTGATTGCTAAATCCAAAATTGTCAGCGTGCGCAACCCCAAAAAGTCGAACTTGACTAAGCCAACCGCTTCCACATCGTCTTTATCGAATTGGCTGACTAAACTTGCGCCATCTGGCTGACAGTAAATCGGTGAGAAATCCGAAATTTTGCCAGGCGCAATCAACACGCCGCCCGCATGCATGCCTACGTTGCGGACTAGGCCTTCTAGGCGTAAAGCCAATTCCAAAAGCTGCGCGACTTCCTCTTCCTTCTCGCGGCGCTCTTGCAGTTGCGGCTCTTTTGCCAGCGCGCTTTCCAGCGTAATGCCAAGCTCCAAAGGAATGAGCTTGGCAATGCCATCGACAAAATTAAACGGTAAATCCAGCACACGGCCGACATCGCGAATCACCGCTTTGGCGGCCATCGTACCAAAAGTGGCGATTTGTGAAACAGAATCTAGCCCGTATTTTTGTTTGACGTAGTCGATGACGCGATCGCGCCCTTCTTGACAAAAGTCGATGTCAAAGTCGGGCATGGAAACACGGTCTGGATTCAAAAAACGCTCGAACAGTAAGTTGTATTCTAGCGGGTCAAGGTCGGTAATGCCCAAGCTATACGCCACCAGCGAGCCCGCGCCAGAGCCGCGCCCTGGCCCGACTGGCACGCCATTATTTTTTGCCCAATTGATAAAGTCCGCCACAATCAAAAAGTAACCCGCAAAACCCATTTGGTTGATTATTTTGCATTCGAAAGTCAGGCGATTTTCGTAAGCCTCGCGCTTGCTTTCGCGCTTTGCCTCGTCTGGATAAAGCACCGCCAAGCGGCCATTTAAGCCAATCTGCGATTGCTCAGTTAAGTATGCGTCCAAGCTTTCTTGGTTCGGCGTGGGGAAATCTGGCAAATAATTTTTGCCGAGCGTGAGTGATAAATTACAGCGTTTGGCAATTTGCACCGTGTTCGCAAGTGCTTCGGGAATATCGGCAAATAGCGCGGTCATTTGCGCTTGTGATTTGAAATATTGCGCTTCAGTAAAGTTTTTGGGACGGCGTGAATCCGCCAACATATAGCCTTCCGCAATACAAGTACGCGCTTCGTGTGCCTTAAAATCTTCTGGCAGAATAAATTGAATGGGATGCGTGGCAACCACGGGCAAATTGAGGCTGGTGGCCACATGCAAAGCATTTTGAATGAGTGCTTCTTGCTGCGCCACTTGCGCTGGGTTTGCAACGCGCTGCAGCTCAATATACATGCGGTTGGGGAACAAGGCTGACCATTCAGCCGCATGCTTGGAAGCCGCATGGATATTACCTTGCAGGCATGCACTGCCAATGTCACTTTGCGCGCTTCCGGTGAGCAAAATCAAGCCTTCGGTGCCTGCCGCAAACCATTCCGGCTTTAGCTCAGCGCGTCCGCGGTATTGATTCTCGAGATAAGCGCGACTTAATAATTGGCACAGCAACAGGTAACCCGCATGGGATTGCACTAGCAGCAAAGCGCGATGCGCTTGATCGCGCTTTTTTGTGTTTTCTAGCCACACATCACAGCCTACCAGTGGCTTAATACCTTGCTCGCGGGCTGCTTTATAAAACTTAATCGCGCCAAATAAATTGCTTAAATCGGTCAATGCCAGCGCTGGCATGGCATCTTGCTTGGCGGCGGCAACATAATCGCTAATCCGCACAATGCCATCCACAATCGAGTACTCGCTGTGACAGCGCAGGTGAATAAAGGATGGCATATTGGCGGATTCTTGCATGCGCATATTTTACTCGCAAATCTTAGCCTAAAAATAAAAAAACCATGCTCAGCTACACTAAAGCCTGCATGGTTTTGTTAAGTCTTTCTTTTAAAACTATTTTTAATTACTTTTAAACTACTTTCTATTTTGGAGCAATTCTTTCATGCTTTCAATCAAATCATCATCCGAAACTGGCTTACCAAAGAAGGCGTTAACGCCGATTTCACGCGCCATGTTGCGGTGTTTGTCGGCCGTGCGCGAGCTAATCATAATCAGCGGCGTATCTTTGGTACGCGCGTCATCACGAATGTTGCGCGCGAGGCCGAAACCATCCATGCGCGGCATTTCAATATCGGTGAGAATAATATCTGGCGTGGTTTCTTGCAGCAGTTGCATCGCGTCCATGCCGTCTTTGGCGACCAAAACTTCGTAGCCTTCGCGCTCTAGCAAGCGGCCAAGCACTTTGCGCATGGTGAGCGAATCATCTACCACCAAAGCGCGCACTTTTGCGACGACTTTTTCTGCGCGCTTAACTGATTTAACCGAGACATTGCCCGCGGATAATATTTCGCGATTGGCGATTTGAACAGGGTTAATAATTAGCACGATACTACCATCGCCCGTCACTGTGGCGCCAACAATGCCAGGTACACGCGCCAGCTGCACGCCAATTGGCTTCATTACCACCTCTTGGTTGCCGATAACCTCGTCAATGTGTAGGGCAATGTTGTATGCGCCGCTACGTAACAACAGCAGCGAAGTGTAGGTGCCATCTTCCACCTGATGGTCATGATGATCCAATAGTTTAGCGAGATGGTGTAGCGGATATTTTGTGCCAGACCAGTTAATTTCACCAGCAGCGTAGGCGGCAATCAGCTCATTACGTTTGATTTTTTGCGCTTGCTCAATTAAGGCCACTGGCAAGGCGTAAATACTTGTGCCTGCACGCACCAGCAGCGCTTGTGCGACAGATTGCGTGACTGGCAAGAAGATATTAAATGCCGTGCCTTTGTTGTATTCGCTCGTTAAATCGACACGTCCGCCCAAGCCGCTAATGTCGTTGCGCACCACATCCAAACCAACGCCGCGACCTGAAATTTGCGAAACTTTATCGCTGGTAGAAAAGCCAGCCTCAAAAATAACTGAAAGCAAGGCTTGCTCTGTGACTTCCGCATCTTGGCTTAACAGTTTGTTTTTAATGGCGATTTCTTTTACTTTTTTCAGATTAACGCCAGCACCGTCATCACTAATGGTAAGGTGGATTTCATCATTTTGCGTGCGTACTTCTAGGCGAATCGTGCCCATTTCTGCCTTGCCGTGCATTTTGCGTTCACCTGGCAACTCAATCCCATGCGCTACTGCATTTCTTAATAAATGCTCTAGCGGCGCGCCAAGCTTGTCCAGCACACTACGGTCAACCTCTGTATCCTCACCTATAATCACTAAATCCACCGATTTTTTAAGCTCGCGTGCGGTTTGCCGCACAATGCGCTGCATGCGATCGGCAATTTGCTTAAACGGCAGCATGCGCACGCCCATTAAACCTTGTTGCAAATCGCGATTCATGCGATTTTGCTGTTGTAACGCCGCTTCAGTGTGGTTTAAATTCGATAGCAAGCCATTTTGAATGGTGCCCACGTCGTTCACGCTTTCGGCAATCATGCGGGTGAGTTCTTGTAAGCGCGTAAAACGGTCAAACTCTAGCGGGTCAAAGGTTTCGTTAGCTTCTTGCAAAATGCTCATGCGCGATTGCATTTGTGATTCCGCTTCAATTTCCAGCTCGCGTAGATAACCACGCAAGCGCTGCAAACTTTCGGTTAAATCACTAGATGATTGCTTAAAACCAAGCAATTCGCGGTCCATGCGCGAGCGAATAATCGAAATCTCCCCCGCCTCATTAATCAGCCTATCCAGCGTATCGGCACGCATGCGTAAAAACTGCGCTTTGCGATCTTTAGCGCGGCCAGAAGGTTGCGGATCGTCGTTATTGGCAGCTTGCGTGGTTTCTTCTGGCGCCTCTTCTACAGATTTTTCGAAGTAGCCGCCGATTTTATCTAAATCAACAAACATATTTTCAAAATCATCGGGCGTCGGCGCATGTTTAAGTGCGCGCACCACTTGCTCTTCAAAACCATGTGCAATATCGCCCAGCGCCAATTGGCCTGCCATACGCGCGCTGCCTTTTAGTGTGTGCAATGAGCGCTGAAGCGCCTCGGGATGTGATTTTGTTTTAGGATCTGAGCGCCAAGCACGTAACTCAGAGCCAATTTCTGGCAGAATTTCGTGCGCTTCGTCGATAAACATGGTGAGTAATTCTTGATCGACATCAGCACTTTCTGCATTAAACGTTCTGCTTTCCGTCACCAGTTTTAATTCAATATCAGCAACTTCAGAACCCGCAATATCAGTTTCGGCTATCTCTGCAGCCTCAGCCGCCATTTCCTGTTCTGCAAGCGACATCGCATCAAAATCAACGTTGAGCGCTTTGTTTTGCCTTGCTTGCTCGGTCGCTTCTGTTAACACTTTAATGAGTGATTTTGCAGCGCGTGGATTTTTAAGCTCGGAGATTTTTTGCCACATACCTGCAATATTTTTTACTGAACTAGTATATAAATCCAGGTGTTGCGACGTCCAGCTGCTCGTGGTTTCATCTAACCAATGTTCAACCGCGCGACAAAGTTCGCCCATGGGCGTGAATTCGGCCGCCAAGGCGTTGCTGGCCAAGGTATGCACAGCTTGACGCGCCGCCTTGGCGGGTTTTGACGCTTTACTTTCCGTGACTTTGGCGACATCTTGTTCCAAAATCGTCAGATTTTGCATACTTTCATTCATAAAAATATCGTAAAGCGCTTTACTTAATTTGCGTGTACCGCCAATCAACACATGCTCTTCTGCTTTTTTGGCTGGCTTGGCTTCGGCTTTATGCTTAGCTTTACCTGCGACAGGGGAAGAAAGCGCTGCAACTTTTTCCAACCAATGCGCTTGAGCCACATACACTTGATCATCAGCGCGCAATTCCGCCGCCCAATGAGCAAATGCGCCAGTGATTTCTTCAATTTTGATGATTTGCGCGGGATCTAAAATGGCTTTTTTGTCGAGCACGCCATTCAAAAACGTTTCAACTTTTGCCGCAACTTCGCCTAAACCAACCAAGCCGACTGTGCGTCCGCTGCCCTTCAACGTGTGGAAGCTGCGGCGTATTTCAACCAGCGGCTCGTTTGCGCTTGCATTCACGCGCAAGGCCTGCAAGTTTTGTGCAATGTGCGCCAGCACTTCCTCAGCTTCCGTAAGATAAATATCCAATAATTCAGCATCAAAAGCTTGATCTAGTATTTTTTCGGCATCGCCAGCATCAAGCACTGATGCGGCTTCTAGGGCATCATCATCTACCGCTGCAGTGGCTTTATTCGCTTCTGTTGCTTGCTCGACGACTGGTTTTTCATGCGGTTTAACTTCCACGCCAGCCGAGGCAAGCAAACTATTCAGGCGCTCCAATGCGCCTTCTAGCGCAGTTTCAAACTGCGGTCGAACATTGGGCATTTCATCGGCGTATAAGCCAACCATACTCAAGCTCTCCGCTACCAGCTCAAAGTCCGCTTGATTTACTTTGTAGTTATCTTGTTGAAAATATTGAATAAAATGTCCACTTGCATTGACAATATTCATGGGTATCGGCAAGCTTAACATGTCAAAAATCGCTGCCACTTGTTTGATCGGTTTTGTTGCCAACGACAGTGGTGATTTTTCTGTAGGATTACGAAAGAAGGTATCCAGCGCTTGCTCCACCACTTTTAACGAAGCATTAATATCTTTCACCACGGCAATTAACGTGTCACGGTCCAGATCGCCAGTGCGATCACTTTCCAGTTGGTCGTAATTTAAGCCAGAGGCAATCGCCTCCAAGCGCTTAATTTCATACAACAAGCTTTGAATGCTATCTGCATCTAAATGCTGATAATGGCTATACGAGCTATCTAGCAAATGCAGCGCGGAGGCCACTTCTATCAATGCGGCGTGGTTTACTTTGGTTTTGTCGTCACGCAGGATATTGCTGGCTTGTTGCAAGGAGGTAATTAAATCTACCACCACTATTTGGCTGATTTTTTTTGCTAAATCTTGGCTTACACCTAATTTATCTGCAAACTTGGTAATGAGCACATTGTCCAAATTGACTAGCGCGTGGTCGTCATCGATATCCAACTTACCAAAATCAATGCTATTAGATACTTCATCCCAAATCTCACGCAGGCTTTCTAGCTCACCTTTTAATTGCTCAATAACGGCCAATTCATTGGCATCTGCCACGGACGCATTCACACGAACGCTAGATTTTTTATCCACCGCGCTGTCGAGCTCGAACACTTCTTTCACTTTTAAAACGGTGTCTTTGTCGATTTCGCTAATCGCAACAAAATACAAAATATCACGCAGCAAATTGTTGTGCGGCTTATTGATACCATCTGTTAATTGGCGCAATTCTTGGTCTAAACGGCGCAGTAGTTTTTTTGCAGATGCATTTTCCGCAATCGCCGGCAATTCTAAGGTCTCGGTAAATGCGCTGGCCGCCCACCACAAGGTTTTTATGCTGCTTTTATGCTGCGCTTGGCTGACATTGCTCACCGCATCGCGCATGTTCTCTACTGCGCTTGTTTGCTTGGTTTGCAGCCAACTGAGTAGTGACTTTTGATATTGCAAACGCTGTTCAACGATATATTTTGCGTAATCTTCATCGCTAAATTCTTTGCTTGGAATGTCTTTAGGCGCGCTATTGCTGGTATCGGGGAAGAATAATTCACTTTCCTCGATGGTTTCACCCTGCGCGAGTACGATTGGATTGAGCACTGAGTACAAGCGCAGCGGAATATCTGGCGCGCCATTGAGCAGTTCTTGGATGTAATATTTAAGGGTTTTAACCGCCTTGATAAAAGCTTCCACCATATCTGGCGTGGCTTCTAGCATTTTTTTCTCTAGCTTAGATGCCAGCTTTTCTAGCTCGTCGCAAAAACGTTTGCAGCCTTCCAAACCCACCATGTCCAGCGCGCCAGAGGCCTGATACAAATAGGTTTGCGAAAAACGCATCACCGCTGTGTCATGAATATTGCTCTGCACCGATGCCAAATTTTCAAGCACAGAGTCAAGTGCTTGATTTATCTCATCTTTAACCCAAGTTAATGGGCCTATGTCAAAATCTTCAGACACTTAATCGAGTTCCTATTTATCCGAATTAAATTATGACAACTTAAAGCCGGCAACCGATTGGCGCAGCTCCGCAGCCAGCTTGTTCAATTGCCCAACTGATTCCGCCGTTTGTTTTGTGCCTTGCGTAGTAAGCGTAGTAATTTCTTGAATTTGCACCATGTTTTGCGTCACTTGCGTCGCCGCATCGGTTTGCGTTTCTGTCGCAGTAGAAATCGACTGAATCAAGCGTGCCAAGTTATTGGTCACCGTTTCAATTTCGGTGAGTGCTTTACCAGCAGCGTCCGATAATCGCGCACCTTCAACAACACCTTCGGTAGATTTTTCCATCGCCGCCACCGCGCTATTGGTATCGGTTTGAATCGTTTTCACAATCGCGCTAATTTGTTTGGTGGCTTCCGATGAGCGTTCCGCCAAGCGCTGCACCTCTTCCGCAACCACCGTAAAGCCGCGACCTGCTTCGCCCGCTGATGCTGCTTGAATCGCCGCGTTAAGTGCCAAAATATTGGTTTGCTCGGTAATGTCCGAAATCAGCTCCACAATTTCGCCAATCTCTTGCGAGCTTTCGCCCAAGCGTTTGATTCGTTTTGATGTTTCCTGAATCTGTTCACGAATACCATTCATACCCGCAATGGTATTTTGCACCGCTTGCGAGCCCTGTGTCGCCGCTTGTAATGAGCGTTGCGCCACTTCCGCCGCTTGCGCCGCGTTACCTGACACTTGCTTAATTGAAGTGGTCATATAACTAACCGCTTCAGAAGTTGAAGTAATTTGCTCTTGCTGCATTTGCGCCGCTTCCAGCAAGGCAACCGAGGTGCTTTGTGCCTCGCCAGTGGCCGAGTTAACCTGCTCAGAGGCACGGTTAATTTCCGTCACCACGCTGCGTAAGCTGTCAATCGTATAGTTAATCGAATCCGCAATCGCGCCCGTAATATTCTCTTTTACCTGCGCGTGCACAGTTAAATCGCCTTCCGACAAGTCGCCCATTTCATCCAGCAAATCCAACACCGCCATTTGGTTGTTTTGGCCATCTTGCTCCAGCGCATTTATCGCAGTGGCTGTCGCATTGGCTTGGCGCTTGCCAAACACATAAATCGCCACGATAATGGCCGCTGCCAGCAAGGCTAAGCCAATAAAGAGTGTCTGTAAAAGCTTATTAGCATTATCGGCAATCTTTTCAGATTCATCTCTTAACGCCAAGCCTAATATATTTGCGGTTTGCAGGCTAACCTCATACACCTGCCTAAGTTCACCCAAAGCCACTAGTGCTAAATTGACATCGTTGGCATCAATTGCTGGTACAAATTTTGTATTATAGACATAGAAAAAATTTTCACCTGTTTTTGTCAACGCTGTATATTTAGCTATTAATGCCGCTGGTACTTTAGCTTTATCATGTGCATCCCATCTACCTTTTGCGTCTAAAAAAAGTTGCTCATACAGGTTATGTGTTTTAAAGTGATCTTCTATTGCCTTTGCGTCACCAGAAACGAGTGCAAAATACATGCTGTTGGCATTTGCATAGGCATCTACCACGTACAAAGGCGGTGGCAAAATTTCTCTCCGCAAATCTTGTGCAGCCTTAATCTGATTAAACATGGGGCCGTTAATACGCACTTGCTGAATGGCATAAAACGCCAAGGCCATAAACAAAAGCAAGCCAACAATAGGGACAAGCACTTGTTTTAAGCCTGTGTTGCCGCCGCTGCCCATGCTTGCGTTTTTAGAAAACAGTGATTTAAATTTACCTATTATTGCCTGAATATTAAGTGCCATGTTGTTTCCCTTAACCTAATAAAGTTTATTAAGTGTTTGTAAATTCTTATATTTTAATGAAAAGTTATATTGCATACGGTGTTGCAAATTCTTTGGAGCGCACCAGTTTATCGCAATCCAACACATGCCAAACACGCTTTTCCTCGTCTTCGTAGATGTCTGCTTTAAAGCAAATACTGTCTGTTTCTTGTTCTTCGCGCTTGGTCAGCTTGTCTAAACTGCGCAAACCAATCAGCCTATCTGCCAAAAACGCTACATTGGCCGATATGCCCTCACCGATAAGCAGCAGGCGGGTGTTAGAGGACATGCTGGTAAATTTTTGCTCTAACATTTGTGCTAAATCGTTAATGGCGTACAACACGCCGCGCACGTTTGACATGCCCAAAAACCAGGGCTTAACCAACGGTACGGGCTGAATTTCTAACGCGGGCAAAGTTTCGGTAATTTCCTGTAAATCAATCAACACGTTTTTGTTGCCAATCACCACGCCCAAATAGCCTGCGGGCGCCATAGCATCGGCGCTTTTAGCACTTTCAATTCTATCTAAAATGCTTTTTTGGTAATCGCGTAGCTGGATTTCTTTAGCCATTGACTTTTATTCCGCTTAATAATTAACCTAGTTATTAATTAAATGAGTTAAAACGTATTCAATTAAAATTTGGCGAGCAGCGCTTTTAAATCGGCTTTAGCAATAGGCTTTTGAATGCAATCTTTTGCGCCCATTTTAGCCGCCCATGAATGATCCGTGACTTGTAATTTTCCCGAGCATAAGATGATTGGAATATCCGCCGTTGCTGGGTCTTTAGTGAGCGAGCGTGTCGCCTGAAAGCCACTCAAACCCGTCATAATGATGTCCATAATGATTAAATCTGGCTTAATGCTTGCCGCTTTTTCTACACAAGCTTCGCCGCTTTCCAGCGCAATGACTTTGTAGCCTTCGTCTTCCAACATTTCCGTTAGATAAAACCGGTCGGTGGATGAATCATCCACGATTAACACTTTGCTTATGGCCATTTTTCTCTCCTAAATGATGCGTTATGCAATTATTTATATACGATTACTTTGTGTATGTTGTTTTTTGCATCAAAATTTTAATGTCGCTACTCTTTTGCGTAGCTATTCACAGCCTCTACTAAACTTTCTTGCGTGAAAGGCTTGGTTAAATACTGGTCAGAACCCGCCATGCGGCCACGCGCACGGTCAAATAAACCATCTTTACTAGAAAGCATGATAACGGGAATCGTTTTAAAACGGGCATTGCGCTTAATCAGCGCACAGGTTTGATAGCCATCCAAGCGCGGCATCATAATATCGACAAAAATCACTTGCGGAAGCTGGTCGGCAATCTTGGCAAGCGCGTCAAAGCCGTCTTCCGCCAGTATTACCTCGCAGCCCGCCGCCTTCAGAAACAGCTCTGCGCTGCGGCGAATAGTGTTGCTATCGTCGATGACCATGACTTTTGTACCAGCCACTTTAGCTTGAGCCTGCGCCACTTTTTTCCCCTTAGTTATAAAACAACTAAATTATATAAGAATTTGCAAAAAAAATTGCAATCTATGCTACTAACCTATATATTACACTTAAACTATTGCAAAAATTGCTTTACTTTATAATACTTATTTTGCGATAATTTGCAATACCTTAGCAAGCATTCATGCTAAGGTACTTTAATAATATAAAATAAAAACAAGAAGTATTAATGAAGCGCAAGTAAAGCACATGCAAAAACTTGCATGTGTAACTTCTTAAAAGGTTTTTATTTAATATGATCATTGCCCAAGAGTCTGTCGGTTCGAAATCGACGCTTAAAGACTTACCCGGAATATCCCCGCTCGCATCGGCCAACTTAGTACTAGTATTTGGCTCTGTAAAGCGCTTTAACGAGGGCAAGCTTCAAAGCACGCTAAAGGCGCGCTACCCCACTGCACAAATCGTCGGCTGTACTACATCGGGCGAAATTAGCCCGACTGGCGTATATGACGACAGCATTCAAATTACCGCCATTCAATGGCAAAAAGTGATGCAGCGCGTCGCCAGTGCCAAAATTGCAGGTATGCAAGATTCATTCGACACTGGCGTTGGCTTGGCTAAACAGCTAAAAGCCGATAGTCTGCGTACCGTACTTTTGATTTCCGACGGCCTTAATACCAACGGCTCGGAACTGTTAAAAGGCTTTCAGGCGATTTTGGGCGATGTGCCCATTATTGGCGGCTTGGCGGGCGATGGCGGTGCGTTTACCAAAACCTTGCAAATTTACAACGACACTATTTCTAGCAACATGGCCATTGCCATTGGCCTGTATGGCGATGCGCTGGTCATGTCTAGCGGCGCACTTGGCGGCTGGAGGCCTTATGGTCCACCACGCGCCGTGACAAAATCAGAGAAAAACGTGGTGTACGAGCTAGATGGCAAACCTGCATTGCCGCTTTATAGAATGTATATCGGCGAGGCGTTTGCGCGCGGCTTACCTGGCACCGGCTTGAGATTCCCATTAGCTGTCATTGAAGAAGGCAAACGCGATGTGGAAAAAATTCGAACATTGGGCGGATTTAATGTAAAAGACAACAGCTTGACTTTCTTCGGCAACGTAGAAGAAGGCACCACTGTGCGTTTGTGCCAAACCAACCACGGCCGCTTGGTAGAAGGCGCTGGCGCTGCCGCACAATTGGTACTGGATGGACTTAGCGACCATAAAACCAATCAAACAGGTTTGGCCTTATGTGTGAGCTGCGTCGGCCGCAAAGGCGTGATGGCAGAACAAGTCGGCGATGAAGTGAAATTGGTGCGGCAGATTTTAGGGCCGCAAACCAGCGTAACTGGTTTTTATTCCTACGGCGAGCTGGCGCCACGCCCTAACACCAACGATAGCGTATTGCACAACCAAACCATGACCATTGGCTATTTAAGCGAGACCATTTAAGTAAAGTTGTTGCTAGTTTTGTGGTTTTAAAAAAGCACCTACGCAACTAGGTGCTTTTTTGTTTTATTAGAAGCTTTTTGTTTTAGGCATTTTGTTTTATCATAGCTGGCTAGTGCAAAGCATATTATTAAAAAGGAAAAATGATGTCTAATTCAGTTACCCTCAAGGGCAATCCAGTGGATGTTGCAGGCAATTTGCCTAAAGTTGGCAGCACAGCACCTAATTTCACCTTAGTTGATAAAGCATTGGCCGATGTCACGCTTGATAGCTATGCAGGCAAGCGCAAAGTGTTGAATATATTTCCAAGCGTCGATACGCCCACCTGCGCAGCATCGATTCGCGCGTTTAACAAGCTTGCCGCAAGCATGGATAACACCGTTGTACTTAACGTCTCTGCCGATTTACCTTTTGCACAAACACGCTTTTGCGCGGCAGAAGGCATCGAAAACGTTGCCAATTTATCTAGCATGCGCGGCCGTGACTTTTTAATGAATTACGGCGTGTTAATTTATAGCAGCAAATTGGCTGGCTTATGTGCTCGCGCTGTGATTTTGATTGATGAAAACAACGTTGTTAAATATGTGGAATTAGTACCAGAAATTGCTGACGAGCCTAATTACGATGCAGTTTTAGCAGCACTCAAGTAGCATTAGCATGAAAATAGACACAATGCGCAAAGTAGATTACTTTGCGGGCATACCGTTGTGTTTTTTTGCCACGTTTTTTGTGTGGTTATCGCACTTATTTTCAGCCAAAAACCTTAAACCTTCCAACGTTTTATTCGTTGAATTGTCCGAAATGGGCAGCGCCATTTTGGTCGATCCGGCCATGCGAAAAATACAAAAAACCGGTGCAGCGCTGTTTTTTGTGATTTTCAAATCCAACGCAGCAAGTTTACGCTTGCTCGGCACCGTTCCCGAAAATAACGTTTTCGCCATTCGCGAGAATAATGTGTTGAACCTGGCAATCGATAGCTTGCGTTTTTTGTTTTGGGCGCGCAAAAATAATATCGATACGGCGGTTGATTTAGAGCTTTTTTCGCGTTATAGCGCCTTGCTGACAGGCTTATCTGGTGCGGCTCGCAGGGTAGGCTTCCACGCATTTCATAACGAAGGTTTATACCGCGGCGCCATGCTCAACCGCGCCGTTTCATACAACCCGCACATGCATATTGCCAAAAATTTTATCGCTTTGGTGAATGCGGCGCTGGCGGAAAAAGCCGAATTACCTTATTCCAAAATGCGCATCGATGACAGCGAAATTACGCTGGCAAGCGCGCCAATCAACGAAAGTGCGATTGCCGCCATGCGTGACCGCATTCGTGCGGACTATCCAAGTTACAACGAAAAAAAACATCGCATCATTCTCATCAACCCGAATGCGAGCGATTTGCTACCGCAACGCCGTTGGATGCCCGAAAATTTCATCACCGTGATGCGCAACCTGCTAAATGATAACGAAAATTATCTCGTGCTGATGACTGGCGCACCTGCCGAGCGCGAACAAGCCGCTGCCTTAAAAATGCAAGTTGCGCACGAGCGCTGCATCAATTTCGCGGGTCGCCAGCTGCTGACCGAGCTTCCAGCGCTATATCAAATCGCCGAAGTCATGCTCACTAACGATTCTGGCCCAGGCCATTTTTCATCCGTGACCAATCTCAACACCTTTGTACTATTCGGCCCAGAAACACCTGCGCTATATGGCTCGCTGGGCAATAGCACTCCGATATACGCAGGGCTTGCTTGCTCACCCTGCGTAAGCGCTAGCAATCATCGCAAAACGCCTTGCACCGATAACGTTTGCCTGCAAGCCATCAAGCCAGAGGCCGTTACTCAGCAACTGCGCACCGCCTTAGCAAAAGCCAAATAAACCGCAATGAATCTGCAAAAGATCGACTTTTCTTTTCTACTGACTCGTCCGTTTCTTATCATTTGCCTGCTTTGTGCGGGTGTGGACGTCGCGCTGTTTCTCAATCTGTACAAACAGGCAGATTTATTAGCTTCTGCGCACATCACTAGCTTTTTAAGCGCCTCAGCTATTGGCTTTTTTGCGTTTTCGCGCTTCAATCAACAAGGTTTAACCTTAAAACAATCTGCAACTTTTATTTTGCTGACTTTTCTTACGCTATTTTTACATGGCGGCTTACTCGCTTCATTGCTAAAAATCCTTGCCATGCCAGCTTCTGTGGCCATTTTTATCACCGCTATTTTTAGCGCGATTACGCTTTTTTATGCTTATTCTTTTGCGCAAAAAAGCGTCAGTAAAAGCGCACTGTACTTGGCCGCCGTTGCTTACATTATCTTGCTCAAACTGTTTTATTTGGGCGTGCCCGAGCTGCTTTTTGAAGAGGCCTATTACTGGAACTACGCGCAGCACTTGGATATTGGCTACCTCGACCATCCTTTGATTGTTGCTTGGACGATTAAAGCGTTCACCAGTCTGTTTGGTAATGTTGAGTTTGCCGTGCGCTTGGGTGCGTTTTTATACTGGTTTGTAACAGCGTATTTCACTTTTAAACTCACGCGTGAAATTTTTAACAAAACCATTGCTTATTGCGCGCTCGTCATCGTTGCCATCTTGCCTGCTTATTTCTCATTTGGCTGGTTTATGACGCCAGATGCGCCACTCACTGCATGCTGGGCAGCGGCGATTTACTATACTTATCAATCACTTATAAAATATGATAAAAATGCGTGGCTAAAGCTAGGCATTGCGCTGGGCTTGGGCATGAGCTCCAAATACACCATCGCGTTATTGGCTGCTGCCATCGTTTTATTTTTAATGTTTGATAAAACCGCTAGAAAATGGCTGATGCGCCGAGAGCCTTATTTGGCGGCGCTTGTAGCCTTGGTGTTATTTTCACCAGTGATTATTTGGAACATTCAGCATGATTGGCTTTCGTTCACTTTCCAAAGCGCTGGACGGTTGGAAAGCGGCAACCATTTTTCGCTGCCGCGATTTATTAGCAACTTGCTCATCACGCTCACGCCTATTGGTTTGCTCTCGGTAGTTGCACTGATTTTCTCGCATGAATATTTTTTAATTAAAATTAAAGCAATCAATCACACTACCAAAAACTTTGGCAAAAGCCATTCGGATATTGGTAAGTATGCAAATCGTCAATATTTGTTGCTGATGTGGCTGAGTCTTTTTCCCGTGGCAATTTACGCAGTGCTAAGCCTGTTTAAAGCCAGTAAACTCAACTGGACTGGGCCATGCTGGCTCGCGCTGATTCCATTTTTAGCATTGCTCGTCACGCAAAAGCCAAGCATTAGTACGCCAAAATTACTGGCCTGGAGCCAGCGCGCATGGCCTACCACCATCGTCTTTTTGCTGCTGATTTACGGTGCTGGCATGCACTATTTGGGCATCGGCTTTCCCAACATTCCCTACCCGCAGAACACCCATCTACTCGGCTTTCAGAGCCTTAGCCGCGAGATTGAAAATATCAAAGCACAGATGGAAAAAGATAGCAGCAAAGCATCTGGCGAAGATATTTTGGTGGTGGGCATGGACAGAAACAAAATCGCTAGCGGTTTGGCGTTTTACGGTGCTAAAAACTTAGCAAACAACCCTGCTTTCAGTACCGCGAGCGAGCATTTATTTGGTGACGTCGGTTTGATGTACGAGCTGTGGTTTCCCATCGCTAAACAAGAAGGTAAAAGCATGCTGCTAGTAGCAGAGAATGTGAGCGATCTAAGCAGCGAAGCCGTCATTTCGCGCGTAAAAACGATGGGCGAAATCAAAGAAATTACCGCACAAAAAGACGGCAAAACGACTGGCCACTATTACTACCGCCTAGTTACAGGCTATCATAGCCACTAATCTTTTAACGACATCTTTTTATGCAACATCTCCCACTCAAATTTATGCTGCGCCTTGCCATTACTTCGGCAATTTTAGTCGCGATTCTGCGCGCGATTGACATCAAGCATGTTGGCCAAATATTGCAACACGCACAACTTGGTTTGCTACTACTGGCCATTATTCTACAGTTTTGCAGCACCGCTGTTTCAGCCTATCGCTGGCAAATCATTATGCAAAACCTAGGTTTTGGGCAAACATTTTTGTTTTACTGGCAAAGTTATTTTAAGGGTATGTTTTTCAATCAAGGCCTACCGACTAGCATTGGCGGCGATGCGGTGCGTGTGCTAGATGTCGCAAAGCATGGTTTTCGCAAACGTGATGCGCTTTACGGCGTGATGGTGGACCGCGCTGTGGGACTTGGTGCGCTGATGTTGCTGAGTTTGTTTGCCTATTTAATAAAACCAGATTTACTGCCAATGTCAGTTTATCGCCCCATGTTGTTGCTGATTATATCAGGCTTAGTCGGGTTTTTGAGCTTGCTGATTATCGGCAAAATGCAGTGGCTAAACCGCTACCCGAAACTGGCATTTTTCAATATTATTACTGAACGTCTCTATCAAATTTTCCGTACACAGCGGTTATTATTAATCACTTTGTCTTTGCTTATCCCATTTCTCGCTTTGCTCGGCTTTTTCGCCACTGGCTGGGCTTTGGGGCTACGATACAATCTCATGATTTATTTCGCCATCGTACCAGTCGCTATTATTCTCACCATTATCCCCGTCTCCATCGCGGGCTGGGGCGTGCGCGAGGGCGCGCTGGTTGGCCTGTTTTCACTCATCGGAGCAGATAAAGCCACTGTGCTTACCATGTCACTTTTATACGGTTTAACGCTGATTATTGTCAGCTTGCCGGGCTTAGTCACTTTTCTTAAAGGCCGGCAACAGCCATTGGTAAAGGAATTTACGCATGAATAACGCAGATTTATTTGCAACAAACTGGCGCTGGAAGCACATTGTGCTTTTCAACCTGATTGCGCTTGTCATACTTGCGAGTTGGCTATGGCATCCCACACGTCAATTGTGGGATGCGCTCGATGCGGGCGTGTTTCATCTGCTGAATGCGCCACTTGCAAACAACCCAACTTGGGCAAAAATGTGGGCCATCAGCAATATGCGGCCCTTCGATATGGGCGTTGGTCTCATTATGTTCGGCTTGCTCATCAAACGCGATTGGTTATTTAGCGGCACACAAGTGCGCCGCGCGCTGCTTGGGCTTGTCGCCCTGCTAGTTATGCTTTTGCTCGTGCGCTTTGGTTTTGATGCAGTCCTAAAAATGCTGCATTGGAAGCGCGCCAGTCCGTCATTAGTCATCAATGACGCGGTTCAGTTGACTAAGCTTTTTCCCGACTGGGAAGCGCATTGGTATTTGAAAGATAGTTCTGAACAATGCTTTCCGGGCGACCATGCCTCGGTGCTGCTGATTTGGGCGATGCTGATGGCTGGCTTTGCGCGCGGTTGGAAGTTGCTATTGGTGTGGGCGATTACACTATTTTTCATGCTGCCGCGCTTGGTGGCAGGCGCACACTGGCTGTCGGACGATTTGGTCGGTGGCGTGTTTTTAAGCTTCGTCACGTTTGGCTGGGGCTACCACAGCCCTTATGCAGCAAGGGCTAGTGCATTTTTAGTGCGCCTTTGTGCGCCGATTTTCAGCATGCTTAACAAAATTCCGTTATTGAATAAGCTCAGCTTAGTTTCAGGCGCTTAATCCTCGCTGTAACTGGTATATTTTGCGTTGCTGCCCTTGGCTTTTTCAACTGGATATTTAAGCGCATTGAGCGTGATTTTTTGGTTGGCTGCTTCTATCAAATCAATGTTCAGCACTTCGGCGATTCTCAGTAAATAAACAAACGTATCTGCCAACTCGTGACTCACTGCCTCGTGCTTTTCTGCGCTTAAATAGCTGCTTTCTTGCGGTGTATCCCATTGAAATTGCTCAACTAATTCCGCCGCCTCTACAATCATCGCCATCGCCAAATTTTTTGGCGTATGAAATTGTGCCCAATCGCGCTCGGCCACAAAATTGTTCACGCGATTTCTTAAATCACTCAAAGAATCAGTCACTTGCCTTCTCCTTGCGGTTACTGCCAGCCACCATTTTAATCTCGAACAATCGACATTCCAGCGGGCCGTTAAACAACGGCGTTTTCTTGCTGGGCGCAAGGCGCATCAACTTGGGCATGCGTAAATCATTGGTTAAAAAATAGGTACTCCATCCTGCAAATTTACGCTTTAGCGCTTCGCCAAGCTTGGGATAAAACGCGGCCAAATCCGCGTCTTCACCAATACGCACGCCATAAGGCGGATTCGTTACCAATACGCCAGCATCCGCTGGCGGTGCGGCCTCCAGCACATCCACATGCGCAAGCTGCACCGCTTCTAGCAAGCCAGCTTCTTGTAAATTTTGCTTGGCCACACGCACTGCGCGCAAATCGTTATCGCTACCGTAAATCTTTTGAAAAGTTGTTGGCTTTACATTTTTTAGCGCAGTGTTTTTAATTTTCTTCCATGATTCTAATTCGGAAGGTACAGATTCAAAGTTTTTCAGTTTCTCAAAGCCAAAATTTCGATTCAGCCCTGGCGCAATGTTAAGCACCATCATACAAGCCTCCAGCAAAAACGTGCCGCTACCACACATTGGGTCAAGCAGCGGCTCGCCCGCTTTCCAGCCAGATAATTGCAAAATGCCTGCAGCTAAATTTTCACGCAAAGGCGCTTCTATGCTGGCTTTGCGGTTGCCGCGTTGATGCAGTGAATTGCCCGAAGTATCAATATAATAAATGTATTCTTCTGCCGTTAAATAGGCGTGAATGCGCACCGCAGGGGTTTTGGTATCAATATACGGCCTGCTTCCGACGCTTAATCTAAATTTATCGCAAATCGCATCTTTAATTTTTAAGGTGGCAAATTCTAGGCTTTTAAGCGGGCATTTTACGCCTGTTACTTTCACCATAAAATCGTGCTTTACATCAAACCAATTCGCCCAATTAATTTTGTATGCGGCATCAAATAAATCTTCCTCTGTGGCATATTTTCCACGTGCAACTTGCATGAGAATGCGCGTGGCGATGCGCGAGTGCAGATTTGCGCGGTAACAGGTTGCAAGCTCGCCCACAAAGGCCACGCCGCCATCTGTCGGCTTGATGTCTTTTGCGTCGATGCCTTGCAACTCCGCTTGTAATAAGGCTTCTAGGCCACGTGGGCATGTTGCGAAAAATTGCTGATTCATTGAGAGTCCAGTAAGTTGTAAAGCGCGCCATAACCATTATGCGCGTGAATTTTGTCTAAAAATTCGCCAAATTCAATTTTGTGGCCTTTTTCTAATGCTTTAGCGCGTTCGCGTAATTTTTTCTCGGTAAGTTTGGTTAGATTTTTAAAGCCAAACACAATAATATTGCCTGGCTTTCCAGTTGGCATCATCAGCACGCGGCGGCTAAAAGTTTGCTCGATACGTTGTAAATAAATATCAAAATTTTTATCACTGCCCCACAAATTAATCAAAAAAATGCCGTCTTTTTTAAGCGCAGAAAAGCAGCTATCAAAAAAATCTTGTGTGCAACAATTCGGCGGAATGCCATGCGCATCAAACACATCAATCATTACACAATCAGCACTGGCGCGGTTTTCCAGCAGGTGCTGCACGCCATCGCCTGTCATCACATTCAGTCTTTCGTCATTCTCTGGCAGGTAAAAATGGCTCTTGGCAATGGCAACCACTTGCGCGTTAATTTCCACAACAGTTTGCGATATTTGCGGACAATATTTGTAAATATATTTGGTGACAGAAGCGCCGCCCAAGCCAACGGTGAGCACCGTTTTAATTTTGCTAGAAAACAGCAAAAAACATATAATGCCGCGCGAATAATTCAGCTCCAACGCAAATGGATCGTGCACGTTCATGCCGCTTTGAATGGTGACAGAGCCCAAATGCAGTGCGCGCATATTGCCCACCTCGGTCACCTCCACCACGCTGGCTTCTGCCACGCTTTTGTGGATTTTTCGGTTAAATATCCGCATTTTCTATCTCAGTTATTTCTAGCACTTCCGTCTCGACTATCTGTTTGAATTTGCACGTTAATTCAATCAAAAGTGTGTCGATATGTTTAATTTCCAACAACACTTTTGACCCCACTTTTAGCTCAGGCAAGCTCGGCACTTTTGTGATAAAAAACATACCATCAATACGCACTAAATTCTCGCGCCAAACCGTGGCGGTCACCTCTGTAAATGCTTCTTGAATCAAGTATTGCAAGCACCAGTAACGTTCCATACGCGTTTGAAAATCGCTATACGCCGTGTAAGTCAGCTCAAAATCGCGAATAATCGTCTGCAATTTGCCGTCTATTGCTGCGTATGGCGCAGGCTCACTGTTCAGCAGCGCAATCATCTGCCGCTGATTCACTAAATCCACCGCGCGACGTAATGGAGACGTACTCCAAGCGTACTGCGCCACGCCCAAACCTTGGTGCGGCGTGGCTTCGGTGGTCATAAACACCTTGCCGCCCGTTTGCGCGCGATAAATGCCCGCAAAGCCGCCTTTCTGCAGCGCTGCGCCCCAAGTGGCGTTCGCATAAATCATCAACTCTGCCACCAACTTATCCATCGGCGATCCACGTTCGCGCGGCACAATGCTCACAATGCCATCTGTCACATAAAAGTTGTAGTCAATTTGTGGTGCGCGATTTGGGTCAAATTTTCCACGTGCTTTTTCTAGTGACTCCGCAAAATCATGTAAAAATTTCAATTCATTCCAATGTGAATGTCCGCTATGCTCTGCCAGCGTAGCCGCATTAAATAAGGGTTCTAGGGCATCATGGCGCAGGTTTTCGCCCATCTTAATTTTTTCTAACTTGCTCTCATGCGAAACCACTTCAAATGTTGGTGTTACTTCACAATACAAACTTAAACTTGGCCTTATTTGGCCCGCATCCAAGCTAAATGGCCGCACCACCGATTCTGGCAACATGGTGATTTTATTGCCTGGCATATAAACAGTCGATAGGCGCTTTTGCACGATTAAATCTAAAGCTGAATCTGGCTTAAAACCTAAAGAAGGAGACGCAATGTGAATGCCCACGCGGGTGTTGCCGTTACTGAGTTTTTCTAGACTAAACGCATCGTCAATCTCGTTCGTCGTCGCGTCGTCAATGCTAAAGGCAGTCACATTTGCCAGCGGTAAATCTTGCGGAATCGTGACTTCCTCAAACTCACCAAAATCCGTGCCATGCTTGCCATTTTTTTCTGGGAACATCTCGCGCAAAAATGCGCCCAAATGGTAATCGTGTGCGTTTTTGATTAAACCGCATTGCGCCATCACACTCAATGCCAGCCTGCCCGTTGCATGGGCAGATTCTTCAATCGCCTTCCATTCCAAGCTATTTTTATCGGGGTTGTAAATCAGCGTATCGGCCTTATTTTGAAAGCCTTCTGGCATGGTTTTACTATTAAGCTGCTCCACCCAAGCCGCCATTTGCAGGCCTTGCAAGCGTTTACGCTCCACCGCCGCAAGCGCCAATTTCAAGGTTTCCGCTGGCGCGGCTTTGTAATTGCCACGGCCTTTGCGATAAAAATAAACAGGCGCCGCATGCACTTTAATGGCGGTGGCAGCCGCTTGAATAGCCGTGGGCTTCGCCCCGTAATATTCCTTGGCTAAATCGTTAAAGCCGAACTCTGGCTCGCCGCAACATTCCCACAAAAAATCCGTGTCTAGCGTTTCCGCCTCTTGGTTGGCGGCTTCCATAAAGCTCGCTAAAGCGCCTTCAAAGCGTAACAATACGCTTGCAGCCTTAATTTTGCTACGCTTGCCACTGGCCGATTCCACCTGCAACGATGCATCGGTTTCAGACATCACGCTGGCGGCTTTAAAGCCGCCATCTTCTTCATAAAATACGTTCATAAGCGCTATTTTAACCTGCCGTAGCACTTTGCTTATCGACAATGCTAAAATTATCTTATGGACAACAGAATACCAGTCACATTATTAACGGGCTTTTTAGGCTCTGGCAAAACCACTTTACTCAACAAATTACTGACGCACAGCGGCATGAAAAATACCGCCGTCATCATCAACGAGCTGGGTGCAACTGGCTTAGATCATATCCTCGCGCAGAATGTAGAAAGCAGCTATGTGGCTGATAACGCTGTGCTTTTGCAAAATGGCTGCTTGTGCTGTACTTTAAGCAATGAACTAGCTGACACCATGCGCGACTTGTTTTTTAAGCGTGCCATGGAAGCGATTCCGCAATTTAATCGCCTAGTGATTGAAACCACTGGTATGGCGGATCCTGGCCCGATTTTAGCCAACTTAATGAACGAGCCGGTGATTGAATCGGTGTATCGCTTGGATGCCGTTGTGGTAACAATTGACGCGGTGTATGGCTTGCAGCAGATTGAAGCACACGCCGAAGCGCGCAAACAGGCGGCTGTGGCCGATGTGCTGCTCATCACTAAAACCGATTTAGCCACAACTGAACAAGTAAGCGCTTTAAAAGAAAAACTCATCACCATTAACGCAGGCGCGACGCAGCACAAAATTTTGCACGGCGAAATAGACCCCGATTTTATTATCGACGTTGGCTTGTTCGACCCGACTGGCAAGCGCGCTGAGCCTGAAAGATGGTTGAGAGCACCATTAAAATCACCCCTGCGAGCCGCATCCAGATTGCCTCCCAGAGCATTACATAAAGGCGCACTACCCCAAAAGCCACATAACGACGAAATTACTAGCTTTACCGTCACCTTACCCAGCCCGCTTAACTGGCGGGATTTGAAGCCTGTTATTCTCAAGCTTTGCCAAACGCATGGTGAAAACCTACTTCGCCTGAAAGGCATACTCCATGCGGCAGACCAGCCGCACCCGCTCGCAATTCACGCTGTACATTTTACGCCTTACCCACCTACGCTGCTAAATGGCTGGAGTGAAGAAAACCCAGAAAATCGCATTGTGCTGATTGGCAAAGATTTGGATGAAGAAGCCATTCGGAAAATGCTGACGCAATTTTAGCTAATTTCGCCCCAAATCTTCTCTAAGCGTTTAATTGAAACAGGAAACGGTGTTTTAAGCTCTTGCGCAAACAGCGAAACGCGCAACTCTTCCACCAACCATCTAAAATCTTGCAAGGCCTGCGAAGCGCCTGCTAGCTTGCGCTGTTTATCCATCGCAGCCTCCCAGTTTTGCCAAAGCAAGCCAACGCTGGCGGCATTTTTACCGTCACGCTCTGGGTTACTCGCTTGTTTTTCGATTCTCAAGCGCAGAGCCTTTAAATAACGCGGCAAATGCGCAACGTACTCCCATGGTGTTTGGCTAAAGCAATTTTTATATACCAGCCAGCCAATTTGGCTTTCCACATCGCGTTTAAGCCTATTCACCGTGGCGGGCATTTGCGCTTGTTTAGCCACAAGCAAGTTATATTCGGTAGCGATGGTATTCACCATGCGGCATAACGCCTCTGTGACAGCTGGCAAGCGCGTTCTGGCGCGTTGTTTAAGCTTCATAAACTCGCCGTTAGTGCGCGGCAAATCATCTTCGCCCACAAATGCGCGGTCGGCAATGGTGGTAAGCATGTCTTCTTTTAAATCTTCCACGCTCATCACATTGCGCAATTGCAGTGCATATTGGTTAAAATTTGGCAGGCTTTTTTCCAGTTGCTTCATCTGCTCTTTAAGCTCAAAGCGCATCAAGCGGCGAACACCAGCGCGGTGCGATGCGATTGCCGCAGCTTCGGTATCAAACAATTTCACCGCTACGCTGTCGATATTATCTTCCAGCGCGGGGTAGCCTGTGAGCTGGTGGTTATCTTTAGTAAACGTAAGCGTTTGCGGCAAATCACCAAAATCCCATTGTTTAAGATCTGTTTTCTCAATACTCGGCGAATTGCTGCGGAAAGTGAGCTGCGCCGCGCTGCCAAGTTGGTTTTTAAGTGCTATCCAATCGCGGCTCATGCCCAGTTCGCGATTTTTCTCATCAATCACGCTAAAGTTCATTCTTAGATGTTCTGGCAAGTCACTAAAATTAAAATCTTCAATGCTAATTTTTAAACTAGTTTTTAGCTGAATATAATGCATCAGCGTTGGCTGTAAAGCGCCTTCGCCAACTTTTGTATGCTCCAAAAACCCCGTTACAAACTCTGGCACAGGCACACAGGCATTGCGCATTTGTTTAGGCAAGTTTTTGATTAAACTAGTAAT
Organism: Methylophilaceae bacterium; assembly: GCA_043774925.1. Lineage (GTDB taxonomy): Bacteria > Pseudomonadota > Gammaproteobacteria > Burkholderiales > Methylophilaceae > JAYVSZ01. The sequence continues at coordinate 46,286 of JAYVSZ010000020.1, forward strand.
TTTCTCTCGCATCATGCCTGGTACTAGCCATTCGGTGCGCGTTGCATCTAGCTGATTGAGCAACGCAAGCGGCACAGTTGCCGTCACGCCATCTAATGGATGATTTGGCTCAAACCGATATTTTAGATTAAGCGTTACGCCGTCGATTTCCAATGTTTCAGGAAACTGCGCCTCTGTCACGCTCGCCGCGCCATGGCGCATCAACGCATCTTTGGTTAAATAAAGCAGACGAGGATTCTGTTGTTCAGCAGATTCGCGCCACTTTTCAAAGCTTGCACCGTTGAAAATCCCAGCAGGAATAATCGCATCGTAAAACGCAAATAATTGATGCTCATCTACCAACACATCTTGCCGCCGCGATTTATGCTCTAATGCCTCAATTTCGGCTATCATGCGGCGATTAGCCTCAAAAAAGCTGGCTTTTGTATCAAACTCCATATTGGCTAGCGCTTCGCGAATAAAAGTTTCGCGTGAGTCCGTCGGGTTAATCGGCCCATAATGTACGCGGCGCTTGGGGATAACGGTCAGGCCGTACAAACTGACGCGTTCCCATGCGTTCACCATCGCCATTTTTCTATCCCAGCGCGGGTCGGAATAATGACTTTCTGTTAGGCCTTTAGCCAGCGGCTCTATCCAATCTGGCTCAATTTTAGCCACACAGCGCGCGTACAGTTTGCTGGTATCCACCAGATCCGCCGCCATTACCCATTTTGGCGGCGTTTTCTTTTGGCTACCTTTATTTAACGTAGAGCCTGGCGCAATGTGAAAACGAATGCCACGCGCGCCCGCGTACGAGGCGCTCTCGCCATCTTTAAAGCCAATATTGCCCAGCAAACCCGCCAATAGCGCCTTGTGGATTTGCTCAAAACTTGGCTCTTTAGTGTTAAGCTTAAAGTCCATCTCTTCGACGATTTCTAACAGCTGGTGGTAAAGCTCACGCCATTCCTTCAGCCGCAAAAATGAAAGGAAATTTTGGTGACACTTATTAAGTAATTCTTTGTTCGATTTTTTGCTTTTTAATGCTTCATCATAAAATGCCCACAGCTTTAAAAAGCCCATAAAATCAGATTGTTCATCGGCAAATTTGACATGTGCCTGATCTGCCGCTTCGCGTTTATCCATTGGCCTTTCACGCGGATCTTGAATGCTCAATGCGCTGGCGATAATGAGGATTTCTTGCAGGCAACTTTCATGTTTTGCTGCCAGCAACATACGCCCTACTTTGGGGTCTAGCGGAAATTTGGCAAGCTGCAGGCCAAGCGCTGTAATCTTTCGATTTACATCCACCGCGCCAAGCTCTTGCAGCAACATATAACCATCGGCGATTAATCTTGAACTTGGCGCTTCAATAAATGGAAACTCGGTAACATCGCCCAAGCGCAGCGCACCCATGCGCAAAATCACGCTGGCGAGCGAGCTGCGTAAAATTTCTGGCTCGGTAAACTCCGGCCTTCCGTTAAAATCTTCTTCAGCATAAAGGCGAACACAAATACCACTAGAAACCCGCCCGCAGCGGCCAGCACGTTGCTTGGCGGCGGCTTGGCTAATTTTTTCAATCTGTAGTTGTTCTACTTTGGCGCGGCTACTATAACGGCTCACCCGCGCCAAACCTGCGTCAATCACGTATTTGATGCCGGGCACGGTGAGCGAGGTTTCTGCCACGTTGGTGGCTAAAACAACTCTTCTAGTCCCTGTCGTGCGGAATATTTTTTGCTGATCTTCAATTGAAAGCCGCGCAAATAATGGCAACACTTCTATATGCTTAAGCTTTGGCGAACGGCCTTGATATTTGCGCAAGTGCTCTGCAGTGTCGCGAATTTCACGCTCCCCTGGCAAAAACACCAAAATATCGCCATCACCCAAGCGAAGCAAATCATCCGCCGCGTCTAAAATGGCTTCTTCTATCGCCTCTTCTTCGTCATCTTCTGCCAGCCAGCGCGCTTCTGTCTTAGGGTTTCGCTTAATGCCATGCACAGTCTTGCTTGGTGATATGTTGCTTGGTGTTATGTGATTGGGTGCTTCATCGTCATCAATGTCGTCATCCGCATCAATCTCGTGCGTGATAAAACCTGCCTTGCCAAGTGGGCGATAACGAATTTCGACAGGGTAAGTACGGCCAGAGACTTCAATCACAGGTGCGCCGTTAAAGTGCTCTGAAAAACGGTCTGCATCAATGGTTGCGGAGGTGACGATGACTTTTAAATCGGGGCGTTTTGGTAATAATTGCTTAAGGTAACCGAGCAAAAAATCAATGTTCAGGCTGCGCTCGTGTGCCTCATCAATAATAATCGTATCGTAAGCATTTAAAAATCTATCACCTTGCGTTTCAGCCAATAAAATGCCGTCTGTCATCAGTTTGATAAAATTATTATCCGAAACTTTATCGTTAAAACGCACTTTGTAGCCCACCACCTCGCCCAGCGCGCTTTTAAGCTCCTGCGCAATGCGGCTTGCCACGCTTCTCGCAGCGATGCGACGCGGTTGTGTGTGACCGATTAAACCTGACACGCCACGCCCGAGTTCGAGGCAAATCTTTGGCAATTGCGTGGTTTTACCAGAACCCGTTTCACCGCACACAATCACCACTTGGTTTTTTGAAATCGCCTGTGCAATTTCAGCCTTACGCATCGAAACGGGCAAATCGAGCGGATAATCTGGTTTGGGCAGCGCCTGTTTACGTGCTTGCAACTTGGCACTTGAGTTGCGAATTTTGTTGGCAATTTCTACTAATTTTGTGTCAATCGCCTTATTTTGCGCGAGTGCTTCTTTGGCATCATTCAAGCGACGACGTAGCGGATAAATATCCGCCAACATGCAGCCAGAAAGCTGTTGCCATAGCGCGTTGATTTGCTTATCACTAGTCATGGCGCTCACGCAAAAAACTGGCGAACTTTGGTTTGCCTTTTTTGGTTATATCGCGGTAAGTATAAGTGACCAAACTGCCGATAGCGGGCGGGTTTGCGCGTTGCGCATCGCTAAACCCGGTGCCAAGTTTAAAGCGGACTCCTGCTGGCGTTTCCACCAAAAGCGCGCCGAGCTTGCCTTTATATTTGCCCTTACCTGGAATGTGTTCAATGACTTTTGCTTCGGTATCGTAAAGCATTTTTAATTTCAGCAACACATTGCTACGCCCCGTCACATAAAGCGCATCTGCGCGATGCAACATTAAACCTTCGCCACCCGCTGCAACGACTTTTTTAAGCTGAAAATCAAGCTCGGCATCATCTTTTACGCGATATTGCTTTACCGCTTTTAAGTGCGAAATATTCGCCGTTTTCACAATCTCTACAATGCGTTTAGCGCGCGCTTCAAACGTACCTTCTGCGTTCGGCAGCTCGAACACCATGTACGAAATATGCTTCCATTCTTCGTCAATTGGCACATCTTTGCGCACCGCGCCAGAAAGCGCATCAAATTTGCCATGACCCAGCCACAGCTCACCATCTAGCGCGACTTTAGGGAAGTTTTTGGTAAACCAAGCAGGCGCATTGATTAGGTTACCAGCGCGTGAAATAAAGCTTTTTCCATCCCACACGGCACGTACGCCATCGTACTTTTCGCTGATTAAATATTGCGTAACATCCGTGCCTTTGCTGTAAACTTTGGCCAGCAAAACCGTGCCAGATTCTTTGCCTAGGCTTGATGTAGCCCAAAACAGGCATAGGCTGCAAGCCAATATCCATGCACTTCTCCAGCCCATCATGCAAACCGCTCGTTTAAATCAGCCAAGTTAAGTTCTTGCAAAATCGCTTGCGTTCTCTCGCGCGCATTTTTGCGCGGCTGCCCCGTATATTTGGCAATAATTAACTCGTTTTTCATGGAATGTTCCCAGCCAACAAGCTCGGTCACCGTTACGCTGTAGCCGTGCGCTTCAAGCTGCAAACAGCGCAAAACATTGGTAATTTGGCTACCAAATTCGCGCGTGTGAATCGGATGTCGCCAAATTTCGGAAAGTGGCGTTTTGGCAAAACTTTCATTCTTATGCAGCCGCAACACCTCCGCCACCTCGGCTTGGCAACACGGCACTAACACCATATATTTTGCTTGTTTTTGCAACCCAAATTGAATCGCATCGTCGGTTGCAGTATTGCAAGCATGCAGCGCAGTGACAATATCCACGCGGCTTGGCAAGGCATTGGACTGAATCGACTGCTCGACAGTGAGATGCTGAAAACCCATGCGCTCAAAACCACAAAGTTGCGCCAGTTCAACAGAATTTTGCACTAAATCTGCACGCGTTTCAATGCCAATCACGCGCGCATTTTCGTGCGATTTCATGAGCAAATCGTACAAAATAAAGCCCAAATACGATTTACCCGCGCCATGATCCACCAGCGTTACAGCGCCATTTTGTGCCTGAACGTCATCAAACAGTGGCTTAATAAAATTCACCAAGTGATACACTTGTTTAAGCTTACGACGACTATCTTGATTTAGCTTGCCATCCACCGTGAGTATATGTAAGGCTTGCAGCAAGGCAATAGATTGGTTAGGCTTGATTTCTGGATGAGTTTGCATGGCGTTATTTTGCATGCTGTTATCTTAGGGTGCAATACACAAT